>DASQZT010000140.1:0-13469 GCA_035638575.1 Bryobacteraceae bacterium | reverse complement strand
GTGGAACACGAGGTACATGGATGCGGCCCTTTCGCATCTGCGTGCGTGTGGGAGGGAGGTGAAGCCGGAAGACGAGGCACGTCTTTCACCTCTTGGAAACAAGCATTTCAATGTACTCGGACGCTACCATTTTCACGTAACGCGATTCCATCCTAAAAGGTGAGCTCCGCCCGCTCCGTAGCCCCGAGAATCTCACTGATTTTGAAGGCCTTATTCCTTAGCGTACGTTTTGGTTCCGATACTTGTGGGACCCCATCCTGGCCGGAAGTCGCAGGCAGCGCGATTTCGTGTTCTTGCAGGCGCGGTGTGCTTGGCCCTGCTCTCTTCGCCCCGGTGCAGCCACTGGAGTCCGAACTGGCGGCCGCTGTTTCCTGCAGCTTGGCACCTCGTTTCTCCACAACCAAGGCATACACGGGCATGATCCTTTCGCCGCTGTGAACCACGAGTTTCAAGCGCTCCGCGAGCAGGTTTCGGAGCATCAGTCGGAGGTCCGGAGGGGACGTGTGCGGGGCAGCCTTGGCGATCGCGTCGAAGCGAATCGGAATCGAGCCACGCCGGCCCTCCGGTGATGGCGTAGTCCTTCACATGCCAATCTCCTGCAATGAGCTGTTTCAGCGTGATGTTTCGCAACCAAAGCTGCGCGCCTGGATGGAGATCTCCAGACATCGGCTCCCCGGACTTGTTCACTTTGAGTTCCGCAAACCTCAAACGAAGGCTGGTCTGCGGCCGACCGAGCCGCCGGCTGTCCCAGCGCACAAGCAGCAGTGACGCCTAGCATGGCGATTGCAACTTTTGGTACCCACGGCGACATAGTATACAGCCCGGAAGATTAAAAAGAAGTGTGACGTTTTCGCCGGGATCCTTACCTCTACCCGATTTCAGACGACGGATCCGCTCGAGAGGCTCGGGCTGGGCGAGAGATCGGAATCGACCGGAAGAGCCGGAGGCAAGCCGCTCACGGCAGTTGCCAATCGAGCCAGATCGCTGCCCATCGGGCCACACCCTAGGGCAGCGAGCCGTTGCGACAGCTCCTCGCCGGGAGCGTAATCCGGGACCATCCGCTCGAGCTCGATCACCACGGACCGCAGGTCCCGCGTCTCACAGGCGTTCCGCAGGCGGGCCAGATGGCGCACTACCTGTTCAAACGGCAGGCCGGGGCCCGCAAACACGCTGATCTTCTCATGGCATGTGGGCAGTGTCCGCTCACCTGACAACTGGAGTTCTTCGCAAAGCTTTTCGCCCGGCCGTATGCCCGTGAACTCGATGCGAATGTCCTCGCCCGGGTTCAGGCCCGACAGGAGAATCAACTGGCGGGCCAGGTCGACAATCCGCACTGGCGCACCCATGTTGAGCACGAAGGTTTCGCCTCCGCGCCCCATGACGGAAGCCTGCAAAACCAGTTGCGCGGCTTCGGGAATGGTCATGAAGTAGCGCTGCATTTCCGGGTGGGTCACGGTCACCGGACCTCCCGCGGCGATCTGCTTCTGGAAGATCGGCACGACGCTGCCGTTGCTCCCCAGCACGTTTCCGAAGCGCACCGAGACGTAGCGCGGCCCGCCATTCTGAAAAGAGCGGATCACCAGCTCGGCCGCCCTTTTGGTGGCGCCCATGATGTTGGTGGGCCGCACGGCTTTGTCCGAGGAGATCAGCACGAAGTCCTCGGCGCCGAATTCGGCCGCGGCCATGGCCACGTTGTGCGTGCCGGCGACATTGTTTTCGATGGCTTCAAAGATGTGTCTTTCCATCAAGGGCACGTGTTTGTATGCCGCCGCGTGGTACACCACGGAGGGCGAATAGCGGCGGAACACCTCGCGCAGGCGCTGCACATTCTGCACGCTTCCGATTTCCGCGTGGAAAGACAATCGGGGGAATCGCTCCAGAAAGTCGCGCTCCTGGTGAAACAGGGCGCTTTCCGAAATTTCGAAAGCGATCAGGGCGGCGGGCTCGAAGCGCGCGATCTGGGCGCACAACTCGTTCCCGATGGAGCCGGCGGCGCCGGTTACCATGGCCACCCGGCCGCGCAGCCGACCGCTGATCCGCTGGCGATCGAGCTCGACGGGCTCGCGGCCCAGAATATCTTCGACGGCCACCTCGCGGATCTGGCGGGCTACCGGGCGGCCCGCCACCATCTCGGCGAGCGAAGGCATGGTACGGACCGACACGCCGGCCTCGCGGCAATGCTGGATGATGCGCGTCATCTGGCTGCCGGTGGCGGATGGGATGGCGATCAGCACGCTGCGCACGTTGTGGGCTGCGGCGAGTTGGGGAAGATCCGTTCCGCAGCCATGCACCGGCACCCCATTGATGAGCATGCCGCGCTTGTTGCGGTCATCGTCGATGAAACCGCACACCACATGCCCGAACGCCCCATTCTGGCGTACCTCGGACAGAAGCAACGCTCCGGCCGCGCCTCCTCCGTAAATGAACGCCCGATCTTGCCGGCCGGAACTGGTGCGCGATGCAATCTCCAGTGCCATGCGGGTTGCCGCGCGAACGCCGGCGGAAAGCAGCAGGGAAATCAGGAAATCCACGATCAGGACGGATCGCGGGAAGGACAACGGGCAAACCGGCCAGGATGGCCGCCGCGGCCAGGGCCGAGGCAACCGCATTGGCCTTGGTCACGAGCAGCAGGTCGGAGGTGCCGAAGTAACGCCACATGCCGCGTCCCAGGCCGAACAGATGGAACACCACGACCTTGGTGACGACCCAGACTGCGGCCCCGATCCAAAGCGCGGGCAGCATCTCGCGCGGAATGGAGAATTCAAAGCGCAACAGGAAGGCCGTGATGCCGGCGATGAGGAAGCAGCACAGTTGCGCGATGCGAATGGTACAGATGTATGCCAACCGGCCCCGGAAGGCGCCGGTGAAAAAGTTGGCGAAGCTGGGCAGACCGCGCATGGTGCTCCTGAGAGACAGATCGGCCGAATGGGGTATGGAGTTTAGCTTTGGGCTGCCGGCTGCGGCTCGGCAACGGTTGCCGCCGGTTGAGCGAACAGCCGATGACCGAGAGCGGAAAGCTGACCGCTGATGGTCTTTTTGCGCACCTGCTGGATTACAGAGGCCTGTTCGGAAGCCGTGAGACTGCTCGAGCTGGGGAGGCAGATCCCGCGGCGGAACAGATCTTCGGAGATGGCGCCGCCGTAACAAGGGGACGACTCGTAGAGCGGCTGTAGATGCATGGGCTTCCATACGGGCCGCGATTCGATCCCGGTCTCCGCCAGCCAGCGGATCAGGCCGTCGCGCGAACTGCCGAAGGCCGCCTCGTCGATCAGGAAGCAGCTCAGCCAGTTGGTGTGCAAGCCCCAGGGGGCCTGCGGCATGGGCGAGATTCCGGGAAGATCGGCAAAGGCCGCGTGGTAGGCGAAGGCCACCGCGCGCCGCTGGGCGACGCGTTCGTCCAGGACCTCGAATTGGGCGCGTCCGATGCCCGCCAGCACGTTGCTCAGGCGGTAGTTGTACCCCAGCTCGGAATGCTCGTAGGCGAGGCCGGGATCGCGCGCCTGGGTGGCCCAGAAACGCGCCTTAGCCGCGATTTCGGGCCGCCGCGAAACCAGCATGCCGCCGCCCGAGGTGGTGATGATTTTGTTTCCGTTGAAGGAGAAAACGGCGGCGTCTCCCAGGGTGCCGGCGGGCCGGCCTTTGTAGACCGCTCCCAGCGCTTCGGCGGCATCCTCCAGGACCGGCACGCCGTACTGCGCGCAGGCTTCGAGGATGGGGTCCATGTCGGCCGACTGCCCGAACAGATGGACCACGATGACGGCCTTGGGCAGGCGCCCGCGGGCGGCGTGTTCGGCCAGGGCGGCGGCGAGCAGGCGGGGATCCATGTTCCAGGTTCGCGGCTCGCTGTCGATCAGCACCGGCTCGGCGCCGAGATAGCGCACGGGGTTGACGCTGGCGACGAAGGTCAGATCGGAACAGAAGACCGCGTCGCCAGACGAGACGCCCAGCGCGCGCAATCCCAGGTGAATGGCTGCGGTGCCGCTCGAGACGGCCACGGCGGGCAGGCCGAAGCGCGCTTCGAAATCCCGCTCGAAGGCATCCAGGTTCGGCCCCACCGTGGACAGCCAGTTGGAGGCAAAGGCTTCGGCCACGTAGCGCTGTTCGCGGCCGCTCATGTGCGGGACGGAGAGAAGGATGCGCTGCATGCTGCGATGCCTAGGCCCGGTATGCCGGGAAATAGCCGGGGTGCGGCTGCCAGCCGGGGTCCGCGCCGCGGCGGCTCGCGACGAGCGCGGCGTAGGCTTCCTGGTTCAGAATGCGTTTGCCGATGTGGAACTCGCGCTGGCCGGAGGGCGCGAAGGACAGCTTGTAACGGAAGATGCCGTCCGAAGGTTCGTACCCGCCGCCCAAAACGAAGGCGCGGCGCCCGGTTTCGCGGCACCACTCGATGATGGCAACTTTCAGCAGGTCGTTGGGCCGTTGGGCGAAGTACCGCTCGTCGGTTCCGCCCAGGAAGGAATAGCCGCGGTGCGGCGACAGCAGCACCAACTCGGTAGCGATCGCCGCGCCATCCAGCACGGCGTGAAACCAGGTGTGGCAGCCGTTGAGGTGTGTCTGGATGCGGCGGAAGAATTCCGCGGGGAAGTCATACGCTCCGGATGCGTGGCGGCGCGCCATGGTGCCGCGATAGATGCGCAGGAAGTCCTCCATCCGCGCTCCCTCCGGGTCGTGCACGATCCGGATGCCGCTCGAGCGCGCCCGCTTCACGTTCTTGCGGACCTTGTAGTCGAAGTCCTGCCAGAGCTCTTCGGGCGAAAGATCGAGCGCGCGGACGACGTTCATCATCCGGTAGACCTTTTCGCCGGGGTAGGAGCCGAGCAGGGCGTCGGGAAAGAGGTTGAAGCGCACGAACTCCGAGACCGCACCCCGTTCCCGGGTCCAGTGTTCGTATGCCGGCCAGAACTGGAGGGGATTGCCTGCCTCGCCCCACACAAACGGGCCGCCGTAGCCATAGGGCGTGGAAAGATCGCAGTGCCCGGCGGCTAGCGGGATCGCGCGGGCCAGCAGCGGGAAGAGCACGGTGGAGGCGCCATCGCGCCAAGCGGCGCAGAGGGCGCGGTCGGCGTTCGTCTCGTAGAGCTCGGCGTAGGCGGGATGCGCGAAGACTTCGCGCTCCGGCCATTCGCTCCAGGCGCGCAGCCATTCAGCGCGTTCGGCCGGATCGCCGGCATGCCAGACGGTGAAGCTCATGAGCGATTCTCCGCCAGGGACTTTTTCAGGCACGCGGCCATGGCGTCCAACTGCTCCGGGAGGATGTCCTGGTGCACGGGCAGGTTCAGGATGCGCCGCGCCAGGCGGTGCGAATCGGGGAACGCGGTTGGCGCGATTGGCTCGATAAGCGTGTGGTACAGGCTGACCACGCCGAATCCGGCGCGATTCAGGCCGTGGTAGACGGCATCGCGGTTGGCACGGAGCAGGCGCACGGGCAGAGTCTGCGGCACCTCGCTTTCGGCCGGCGGTCCCCAGAGAGGTTCGACATCCCCCTCCATTCCGTCGAGGAGCCCGTAGAGGTGTTGGGCATTCCGGCGGCGGCTGGCGGCAATGGCGGCCAGGTCGTGGCGCCAGAGGGCGCCCGAATTTTCACCGGGTCCGGGCTGGCCGGGTCCGGCTTCGAGGGTGTTCCGGACAAGCATTCCTCCTGAATTCATCGGCAGCAATTTGTGCAGGGAATAGAGGCACACATCTCCCAGGCGGCCGCAGGCGGCTCCCACCAGGTCCGAGAGCATGGCGTGAGCTTCATCCTCGATGATCCGCAGGCAGGCGCCGCGGGCCAACGACACGGCTTCGGCATAAGCCGGATCGACGTGTCCGAAATAGTGGACCAGCAGCAGCACCCTGGCGTTGCCGCGCGCGATGGCTCCCCGCAGGGAACCCATGTCGATGCCCAGCGACTCGTCCAGGCGGTAGAACGCGTAGTCCAGCTCCAGCTCGCGGACAGGATCGAAAATGCCGGAGCCCTCGCGCGGAGACCAGCCCACATAAGCGGGCAGCAGGATGGTTTCGCCGCGCTTCAGACGGCACTCGCGCAGATAGCGCAGGAGCGCGCCACGCGCATTCCGGTGGGGCTCGAAGGAGCGGCCCGGCGCCTGGCGGGTGGCGGCCTTCGAGATCACAACTTTCTTCGCGATCACAACTGGCGCCCCATGCGGATGCTCCAGAGCAAGGGAGAGAGGTCGGCCGTTTCCCCGGCGCCATGGAACAGGATTTCGCGGTGCGGGTCGAGCGATTGGAGCGCGTGCAGGACTTCCGGGCGGCGCAGCAGCTCGCCCTCGGTCACGCGAAACCAGCGCTCTCCCAGCCGGCCGATGGTGAAGGCGCGGCCGCGGTCGGCCAGGCGGAAACTGGAAAAGCCGAAAGCGCGGTGGGTGGCGTCGGCCTGGGGCAGGTCAAGAATGCGCACACGCTCCGCAAGGGTGCCGCAAGGGGGTTGTGCGAGGACGCCGTCGGCCACACACCAGAACGCCATCCGTTCGAGGCTGCGGAACCCGCTACGGCGATACCAGTCCAGGGCGATCTGGTTGTGCTCGAACACGTCCAGCGTGAATTCGGAGCCGGCGGGCGGATCGATTTCGCGCAGGGCCGCAGCCAACATCTCACGTCCCACACCCGCTCCGCGCCAGGCGGGGCTGGTGGCTATGTAGTTCAGGTACGGACCACTCTCTCCGGCGCGCATCTCGACGAAGCCGGCGATGCGGTCTTCGATCACGGCCACCAGGTAAGCGCTGGCCGAAAAGGCGCGCGGCAGCGCGAACTCCATGTGGAGGTATGCCGAAATCCCCGCGCAGCCATAGATCGTCAGGTCCAGATCCTGGGGCCGGAACGACTGGCGGATGAGAGCGACGACTGCGTCCGCATCCTCCGGCGCCGCGAGCCGGATGGTCATGGGGCGCATGGGCCGCGCTCCTCATCCAGGTTCAACATGAGGGAGCGTGGGTCTTCCACGACGCTTTCCGCGCGCAGCACCTGGCGCGCGGTGGCGGCGAGAATGCGCAGGTCGAGCGCGAACGACCAATGCTCCACGTACCACACATCGCGCTCCAGGCGTTCATCCCAGGGAGAGCGATTCCGTCCGTGGATCTGCGCCCAGCCGGTGATGCCCGGCGGCATGCGAAAGCGCAGCTTTTCCCGGCTGGTGAAAAAATCGCAGTAATCCATGAGCAGGGGGCGCGGTCCGACCAGGCTCATGTCGCCCGTGAGCACATTCCACAGCTCGGGCAGCTCGTCGAGACTCAAGCGCCGGAGGAAGCGGCCGAGGCCGGTCAGGCGCTGGCCATCGGGCAAAGGGCGGCCGCTGGGCGCGCAGGCATCGCCCATGGTGCGGAATTTCAGCATGCGGAAGGGGCGGCCGTTCCATCCTGGGCGAAGCTGGCGGAAGAGGATGGGGGAGCCCAGTCTGAGGCGGACCGCCAGCGCTACGATCGCCATCAGGGGCCAGAGGGTGAGGAGAACCGTGAGGGCCACTGAGATGTCGAAAAGGCGCTTGCGGAATGGGGCGCGGCACGGCCCCGCCTCACGGAACAGCGCATCGAACTTTGCCACGGCACAGCCGATGGCGAGTTCGCGTTCGTAAAATTCCCGGCCGGCGCGGCCCATGCGGTCGCGCTCCGCGGCGGGCATCTCGGCCAGCTTGCGGACCGCTTCCGCGATGCTCTCCGGGTTGCCTGGCTCGGCCGTGACCCCGGCGCCAGCCCGTATCACCAGGTCCGCGGCATCGCCGCGAACCGCCATGACGATGGGCCGCCCCGCGGCTAGATATGCCTGCGTTTTGGACGGAATCGTGATGGCAAACAGGGGATCGTCCTTCAGGTGTACCAGCAGGGCGTCGGCCGCGTGGAGAATCGCCTGCGTGGCGGCGAGGGGCTGCCTTCCCAGAAACTCCACGTTGGCCAGGCGCATTTCCCGGGCGCGCCGCTCCAGACGGTCCGCATCCACGCCGCCGCCCACGAAGCGGAATCGCGCGCGGGGGACGCTCGCGACGCATCGGGCGGCGGCCTCCAACACCGCGTCCAGCCCCTGGGCAAGCCCCATGGTGCCGGCAAACACGACGTGGAAGCCGTCCTCCGCGTTGCGATGGAGTATCGGCTGCAACGGCTCCGGCTGCTGCTCCGGAGCCCAGTTGTAGATCACATCCACTCTATCGGCGGCCACGCCGCGCTCGATAAGGGCCCGGCGAAACCCCGCCGTGACCACTGTGACGCGATCCGCGTGCCGGTAGACGAAACGGCAAAAGCGGTCGAGGAGGCGGGTTGGCAGGCGGAAGCGCCTGCCCCACATGCCGGTCGATATGATCGTGTCGGGCCAAAGATCGTTCACATCGTAGACCACCGGGGCGGAGAACCAGCGCCCCAGCGCCAGCGCGGGCAGCCCCACGGTGCCCGGCGGGTGGTAGGCATAAATCACGTCGGGCCGCCGCACCAGTGCGGGCCCCAAAACCGTGGCCGCGATGGCGAAGCTCAGATAATTCCAGGTGCGCCGCACTACGGAGCGGTCGTGGCTGGGGTAGAGCGGCACCCGGATGATGGAGATGCCATCCACCGATTCCCTTTGCCAGAGCCGCAAGGGGTACCCGGGATAGAGTTGGCCGCCCGGATAGTTGGGGAAGCCCGTCAGCACCTCCACCTCGTGGCCGTGGTCCACCAGTTTCCGCGCGAACGCCAGACCCTTGAAAGTCGGCTCGGGGTCGAACCACTGGGTCAGCATCAGGATGCGCACGTATCCCTCCACGCCGTTTCGGCGGCGTCCGGCATGCGGAGTCCGAGGACGATGCGGCAGACCGTTTCGGCTACGCCCGGTTCCAGATACTCCTTTGGCGGTTGCCAGGTGGGCGCTTGGCGCGTCACTAGGCGAACCGCATCCGCGATCGCCTGCCGGTCCACGCCGCACAGGATGTTGGAGCCGCACTCGAGGGTCTCCGGCCGCTCCGTCACCTCGCGCAAGGTGACGTTCGGCACTCCGAAGAGGCAGGCCTCTTCCTGCACCGTGCCGCTGTCCGACAGGATCGAGAAGGCGTGCTGCTCGAGCCGGATGAAATCGAAGAAGCCGAGCGGCGGGAGGAACTGAATGGCTCTTTCCGCGAGCTGGATGCCCGCGGCTTCCGCCCGCGAGCGCGTACGCGGATGGAGCGGGTAAACCACCGGATAACCGTACTTGCGGGAGAGCGCTTCGAGTCCCTCGATCAGGCTGCGCAAACGGACGGGGCTGTCGACGTTCTCGCTGCGGTGCGCGGTCGCCAGGAAATATTTGCCGGGAGCGAGTCCGTATTCCTCGAGTGCGCGGCTTTGGGCGATCTGGGGCGCGAAGCGGTCGATCACCTGCTTGATGGGGTTGCCGGTCACGTAAATCCGGCCGCCGGGAATGCCCTCGGCCAGCAGGTTTTGGCGGCTTCTTTCGGTGTACGGCAGCAGGACCGTGCTGGAATGATCGATCACCCGCCGGTTGACTTCTTCCGGCACGCGGTCGTCGTAGCAGCGATTGCCGGCCTCCATGTGGTAGACCGGGATTCCAAGGCGGCGCGCGATCACGGCCGCGAGGCCGCTGTTGGTGTCGCCCAGCACCAGGAGGCGGTCGGGGCGATGCTCCAGGAACAGCGCGTGACTGCGTTCCAGGATCTGTCCGATCTGGCCGGCGAAATTGGGCGACTCGACGCCCAGGAAGACATCCGGGGCGCGCACGCCGAGCTGGTCGAAGAAGATGCGGCTGAGCCGCGGGTCGTAGTTCTGGCCGGTGTGTGCCAGGACGTGGTCCGCGTGGGCATCCAGCAAGGCGATGACGCCGCTCAAGCGGATGATCTCGGGGCGCGTGCCCAGCAGCGTCAGGATCTTCATCGCAGGAGTTCCTGCGGCACTTGGCCCAGAGGGCCCCCCGCCACCGAAATGGCCAGGGCCGCCAGGCCGGTATCGGCTACCAGCAGATCCCGGGCGGCCAGCAGGGCTTCGGTTTCCGCCAGCGTCATGACTTCGTCGGCGGAGCTGTACTCTTTGGCAAGATGGGGTGCGGGGCCGATTTGGGTTTCGCCCAGAATCTCGGGGAGCATCGGCTGGATGGCGTACCACTTTCCGCGATCCAGCGTCCGTCCGGCTTCTTCTTCGCTGATCATGATCTCGTGGATCTTCTCGCCCGGCCGGATGCCGGTCACCATCTGCCGGATGGGCCGCGGGCCGATCAGCGCAGTCGCGATATCCACCACGCGGGCTGAAGGCGCGCGCGGCACGTAGATCTCGCCGCGCCGGGCCTGGCGAATGGCCGCGAACACCATATCCACCGCGTCGTCGAGGCTCAGCAGGAAGCGCGTCATCTCCGGCGTGGTGATAGTCACTGGGCCGCCCTGCCGGATCTGCTCGTGAAACAGCGGGATCACCGAGCCGCGCGAGGCCAGCACGTTGCCGTAGCGCACGGCCACGAAGCGCGTTCCCGGGCAGCGCAGGTTGCCCTGGATGAACACCCGCTCCTGCAGAGCTTTGGTCATTCCCATGGCGTTCACCGGCTTGCAGGCCTTGTCGGTGGAGATGCCGACCACGGTTTCCACCGGAAGCGTGTGCTCCTCGATGGCCCGCACGATGTTCTCCGCGCCCTGAATGTTGGTGCGCACCGCTTCGAAGGGGAAGTATTCGCAGGTGGGCACCTGTTTCATGGCCGCGGCGTTGAGCACCACGTCGGCCGAGCGCAGGACCGAAGCCACGCTCCCGAAATCCCGCACGTCGCCGATGCGGAACTCCAGCACCTTTTCGAAATCGCGATAGATCAGCTCATCGGTGGCCGCCTTGAGCCGTTGATGCTCCAGGCGCATGAAGTACTGTTTGGCCTCGTCGCGGGAAAATACGACGATCTTTTCGGGCCATCCCATTTCACCTGTGAGCAGGCGCTTGACCAGCGTCTTGCCCAGCGAGCCGGTGCCACCGGTAATCAGGATTCTCTTGCCTTCCAGGGGTCGCATTGTCATTCCATCTTTCGTAGGGTGTGGGATCTTCGGCCAGTTGTGCGATCAATTCCGGCCAGGGGGGGGCCTGGTAGCCGATGGCCGCGCGGAGCTTGTCGCCGCGCATGCTGCGATCCGATATCTCGGACTCGTCGGGCGCGATTTCGATGTCCATTCGGTATGCGTCGCGGATCGCCAGCAGCAGATCGTACTTGGAGATGGGCGCGGATACCACCTGGTACAGCCCGCTGAGATCGGGGTGGCGCAGAACGATCCGCTCCACCAATTCGGCCAGGTGATTGGTGGTAACGCCCGAGTAGATGACGCGCCGGAAGCCGCGGACCAGTCCGTGATTCTGTCTGGGGAAGCCCTGCGCCAGGAACCAGTCCAGCAGAGAACGGTGGCGGGCCAACTCGCGCCCGATGATCGAGGTCCGCAGGGTAAGGGCGTTGAGAGCGTCGACTTCGCCCAGAAACTTGGAGCGGCCGTACAGGTCCGCGGCGTCGGATGGGTCGTCTTCCCGATATCCGCCGCGGCTGCCGCTGAACACGCAATCGGTGCTGAAGTGGATCAGGCGCCCGTTCCACCGGGCGCACCACTGCGCCAGGCAATGCGGCAGCAGGGAGTTGATGGTGAAGCTGGGAATCGCGTCGCCCGACTGGGCGCGCTGCTTGATGATGCCCGCGCAGTTGATCACGAATTTTGGCCGCAGGCCGGCCAGCCATTCCGCGGTGCGATCGAGATGCATCAGGTCGACCCCGTGAATCACATCCACGCCGGCCAGCAGGTCCACGCGGGGCGGGGGATCGCTGCGCACCGTACACACCGTAACGGCCGATGCACGCAGGCGCTGGAATATTTTGTGGCCCAGCATGCCGTCGCCGCCCAGCACCAGGATGTCAGGCTGACCGCGCATAAATATATCTGGGAAAGAGATCGGCCGAACCAGGCGCAGAGTTTAGGGATGGGGGGTTAGGGATTGGTGAAGTTCAGCCGGATTTCGGCCACCAATGCAGCGGTGACGTCCTTGCCGTTGATCGCGGTCAACACCTCGTCTTTCCTCGTCACGAACTGCTTGAGTACCGCCACTTCGAGGGATGCAATTCTGCTGAAGCGCCGCAAGCCGAAGCCCGACGAAGATGTTCACGGCTCCAGAAGCTACGGTCAGCCATGAGACACCGATTGTGATCTCCTGAAAGGTCAGTTGAATATCCCGTTGCTCAATACCGTAGACTTTTTCACCACCCCACCCCCACCTTCTCTCGCTTCGGCCCGCTCTATTCCGGATCGTCACGGCTGTACTTTGACCGCCCAAACGCCGAACGAAACGAGGACGATCCACTTCCATTGCGTAAAAGGGTAAAGCGATCGCCTGAGTTGTCCGATTATACCGGCATGTACACAGATCAGTGCTGGCGACAGGCCCAGAAAGCAAGCCCAACAAGAGTAGCACTGCTCGTCGCGGCGTTTTGTGCTTGCGGTTTAGGAGCGTTCAGCATAGAGAATGCGAAGTACCAATTCGACCACGCCTGGTCCCTCGCCGATCCAGTGTGTGCGATCCTTACCATCATCACCGTGTGCGCCCTGATGCGGGGGATTGCGCGCCCGCACCTCGATGCGCCCGAGCGTCGTTTCGACAGGCCGACATGGTGGATGTCCGGGTATATAGGTATGTATGTCCTGTCCATCGCGTTCAACGGTTCATGGACATCAGGTTCAGCCCAAAACTTCTTGAGAACCGGAACGTTTGCCTTGATGCTGTACATAATGGTGCGATGGGTATTGCGCAATGCTAAGGACCTGAGCTGGTTCTTCTGTTTGTCCGCGGCCTTCGGCACCATTGTCTCGATTAACGGCATGGCGGTACTGTTGAGTCACACTGACGGATTCACTAACCAGTTACTCGTACTCGGCGACATTCCGAATTCAATGAACCAGTGGGGCTTCCTACAGGTGATGTGTTTCGCAGTTACGGTCACTTGGTGGGCTCGCTCCCCACACGCCATATACAGAGCGTTGCCGTGCGCGGTCATGGTCGCGGGAATCGTTCTCAGTTTCAGTCGGACAGCATATTCCTGCCTAGCCATCACACTTCTCGTAACGGCCATCAGTTCGGGAAGAAAGATAGTAACAGCCACGGTCATCTTGGCCTCCGCAGGTGCTACGATGTGGCTGGTTATAGATCATATTCAAGAGACAATGCCACAGGCGATGACGTTTCTAAGCAATAAGATCGACACCTACCAAAGCGATTTTAACGATACACGGCTTGTGGGTCTCACAGCCAATCCATTCATCGAGTGGACCCACCAATCCTTGTCGGTCTTGCTCTTCGGCGACGGCTCGACGGTGGCGCACAATCTGTTCATCAATTGTCTGTGGGAGACGGGTGCATTCGGTCTCCTGTTGGTGATCACTCGTGTCCAAAACAGCAGTTACTCTGAGTGACTTCGCCAATTCGTATATTTTGGGCGTGACATCCACGCTGCAGGCCGCGGTCCACCGTCTTCGCTGCCTTGCGTTGGGGCGGCCCTCCTGTCAACGTAGTGAGTGA
>DASQZT010000139.1:0-2685 GCA_035638575.1 Bryobacteraceae bacterium | reverse complement strand
CGACGGGGCCGTTGATCAGCGGAGTTCCAATCCCATCGACATTGTAGGTTTCTCCGGCAGGAGATAGGCCCATGGTCACCGATGCAATGTCCTCCAAAGGACCAACCCCCCACCCCGCCGGGATCTCGCCCAGCTCGGAGTCATCGAAGCGGTCCGGGAAGAGATCGGCGATCTCCTTGGGCAAGCTGGGGCCGCGGCCTTCGGCTTTGGCGCGAACGGGACCGAAGTCCACGAACCACGACTGGAAGAGCGCCCGCGCCATCGCCTCCAGCGTCTCGTTCATCCGCCGGTTCAGCTCGATCTTGTCGTCCAGCGTGCCGAGGATGCGGGCGATGGCGCGTTGCTGGTCGATCGGAGGAAGTGAGATGTGCAGTCGCCTTTGATCGACAAGGCTGAGGTATGGCGCCATGTCCGTGGATGCCTTCATGCCTGCGAGCTGGTGCGCGAACTCCGCCCCTTTGCTCCAGTAGCGAAGAAACCCGCCTTCGATGCGAGAGGGATCGCGGCTGCGCCAGTAGCTTAGCAGCCCGTTGAAAAAGCTCCCGCCACCGCCGCGCCATATGGTATAGGAGCGGCGCGGTGGAGGTGGATGCGGATGGCGATGGGACGACAGGAATCGCAGCAAGAGCAGATGTGGGTCGCCGCCCAGCGGTTGCCACGCTCACCAGGGCACGTGTTCTACGAGAAGCTCAACGCCGTACTCGACGCGGGGGACTTCGATCGATTCGTCGAAGAGCTGTGCGCGCCGCATTACGCCGAGGACGTCGGACGGCCATCGATTCCGCCAGGGATGTATTTCCGGATGCTGTTTGTCGGGTACTTCGAAGGGCTGGAGTCGCAACGAGCGATCGCATGGCGCTGCGCCGACAGCCTGTCCTTGCGTAGCTTCTTGCGTGTCGAGGTGACCAAGGGGACGCCGGACCATTCAAGCATGACCAACACCCGCAAGCGGTTGCCGGAAGAGGTGTTCTGGCAGGTGTTTGCGTTTGTGCTGCGGGTGGCGGTGGAACACGGCCTGCTCAAGGGAAAGACCATCGCGGTGGACTCGACGACGCTCGAAGCGAACGCGGCGATGAAGTCGCTGGTGCGGCGGGCCACCAACGAGGATTGGAAGACGTACGTGAAGCGGCTGATGAAGGCCGAAGGGATCGAGAACCCGAACGACGAAGAGGTGCGGCGCTTCGACCGCAAGCGCAAGAAGAAGACCTCGAACAAGGAATGGAAGTCCGCAACGGACCCGGACAGCCGAGTGACGAAGATGAAGGACGGGCGGACGCACCTGGCCTATAAAGCGGAGCACGCCGTGGAGCTGGGCAGCGGGCTCATCGTGGCGCCGGTAGTCTACCGAGGGGACGACACCGACGCCGAGACCTTACCGGTCACGGTGGAAGTGGCACGCGAGCAACTGACCGCGGCGGGCAGCCCCCACCACGTCGACGAGGTCGTTGGCGACAAGGGTTACCACAAAGCCGAGACGATCCAGACGTTGGAAGAGGTAGAGCAGGTCCGGACGTATATCGCGGAGCCGAAGCGCCGCGGCCGACGGAAGTGGCAGGACAAGCCTGAGGGGCAGCAACACGCCGTGTATGCGAATCGTCAGCGCATCAAGGGGCATCGCGGCCGCCGGCTCGGCCGTCAGCGCAGTGAACAAGCCGAGCGCAGTTTCGCCCACACCTGCGAGACCGGCGGCGGCAGACGTGCCTGGCTACGCGGAGTGGCGAACGTTTCGAAGTCTCACGTGATGCGGGCGGCGGCGTGCAACCTCGGGATCATCATGCTCGCGCTGTTCGGAGTTGGAACACCGCGAACCCTGCAGGGCGGGCTGGGCCTCGTTTTCATTGCGCTGGTCTGGCTAGTGTGGGGTGCGTTCTCGCCGCGGCGCGCCCGCTCGGCGTCGGGTGCGCTCTGCGGCCGGTGGCGATCGTCTATACTGCCACCAGCGATCTTCCAGCCTGGAGCGGCTTTCTCAACGGGCTGCTAGCTAGTTTCTGTCTCGAAACGCGTTGAAAGCCGCGATGTGCGCGGCTTTGGCAGCTGAGAATACGCGATCAAGACGCGCGAAGGCAAGCCGAGCGGACACTGAAGCGGGTGCCGATCCGGCGCAGCGCGAGATCGTCGGAAGGTGGATACACGTCGACCGTGGAACAATGTGGCAGGGCAACGTCCTGTGATGATCAGGCGGCTTTACGCGGCCGTTGACGCTGGTGTAGCACCGCAGCGATGACGAGCAGGTTGTTAGCGAGCACGGCACCCGCCACGAAGACTTCGAAGCGTTCGGCGCCCCGCCAGGGGCAGCGCTTCATGCCGCGCCCACGGAACAGGACGCTGATGCGTCCTGCGATGCCGGCGCGGAATTTCTGCGCGTGTTTGAAGCGGCGACTCTTTTCATGTGCCGCCCGCTCGGGGCTCTTCTTGCCGCCGCGTTGCGGGATGCTCTCGGTCTTCACGCCGGCGGCGGTAACAAGTTCGACATTGGTTGGACTATAGAAGCCGCGATCGACGGCATAGAGATCGGGGACCTTCCCGAAGCGGTGCTGATGGCGATCCACAGAGCGCTTCACGTGCACATCGTCGTTCGGGTTGCCATCGATGATCCAATAGTCCGTCACCAGCCCGCGCCGGCTCTCCGCCAAGAAGATCTTGTGGCCAAACTCCACCGGCTTGTTCGCCTTGCCGCGCTTGATC
>DASQZT010000138.1:0-61546 GCA_035638575.1 Bryobacteraceae bacterium | reverse complement strand
GGTGGCGTTGACGAGAGCGCGGCCTTCCTCGACCGTAAGGGAAATGGGTTTTTCGGCGTAAACATCCAGACCCGCCTGGAGGGCGTGAATCGCGCACCATACGCGAGCGTGGCAGGTGGTCTCGATGAAAACGGCGTCGAGCTTCTCCTTTTCGAACATCTTTTGGAAATACTGATATTTCGCCCACTTGGACGCCTGGTCGGAAAGGGGCGTGCTCCTGCCGCCGGGATCTATTCCCATCGTCCGGGGGAGATAACAATCCGCCACGGCGACGAGATCCCCTTCCGCAACCTCGTCCCCGATGTATTGCATCAGGAATCGGGCACGACCGCCGAAGCCAATGAGACCCACCTTGAGCCGGTCATTCGCGCCCGGACGTCCGGCCTGGCTGAAAACGCGGCGCGGCACAATCATGGGCGCCACGCCGGCAGCCGCCTTCAGAAAACTGCGTCTCTTCACGATTTCTCTCCTTCCCGAGTTCCCTTTAGAGAACGCGTACTTTCAGTTTGCTACTTCCTGCCATGTTCTGGGGGACGCCGCCATCGCCCATTCCGGCGCTAAGCTTTTCGGACTGACGGCGTGCCCATGTTCGGAGCCGCCTCGCTCAGGTCAGCACTCGCGGGCGCACATTTCTCGCAGAACGCCCCCGACATCCTTATAAATCAACGCAAGAGGATCCAGACTATGCATTGGAGTGATTCCGGCATTCGGCCTATCGCCTGAGGCATCGGCGCCAAACGCCCCGTCTTGGCAAAAAAGGTTCACCGCTAGGCTCGCCGGCCAGCCGAAAATCCTCGCTCCCAGGCGAATATAATCTTCGCTTCAGGCGGCGCATGGCGCGTCGCCGGAAGCACTATCCTTATGAGGTCCGAATAGCTTGGAACAGAATAGACCAGATCGGGAGGTATGTCAAGGAGCATGTCGGAGCATGTCGGAGCATTGTCGTTAACATACGATCTGTCCGGTCGAATTAACGCGTGATCTGTCCGCTTTGAAAATCGCAGGCGGAGGCGAGAACCTTGGAGAGATGGACTCTGGGCGACGGCATTCCGCCTCCGAAGTGGAGCGGATGATGAAACTACAAGACGTGTTGTTGAGGGCCATGGCGAAGAAAATCACCTGGTGGAAGGCAGCCGAGATCATCGGGGTGAGCGATCGGACGATGCGCCGATGTTAACGACAGGTGCAAGTTGGCAAGTTGTCGCGCTTGTCGCGCATCACGGCTCCCGGCAACCGAGCGCGACAAAAGCGTTTTAATGTCAAATGATCTGATGTAGAATCCTCAGTGACACGTGAAAGCCAACCAATTTACGGAAAGGAGCCGCCTGCATCACCGGCGGACCATACGCATGAGAAGAAACCTGACACGGCGCGAGGCGCTCGCCGGAGTCGCCGCCGCCCTTATCCCCACGCGGGCAATCGCCGCGAGTTACAAGCCCAAAATATCTGTGGCGTGTTATATTTCGACCCAACAGTTCAGCCTTCGTAAGATCAAACCGATCGATGGTCTTGAGGAGGCGTACAGCACGTTCCAGAAAGCGGGCTACCACTGGGTGGAGCTGATCAACAGCTTTTTGCAGGGCGATTTGAGGGAGAGGACCATCGCCCTCATGCAGAAGTACAAACTACGCTGCTCGATGGCGTACAACGGCGGGGTGATGCACGATGACGCCGCCGCGGAGAAGACCATCGCCACCACGCTGGATATCGCTCAGGCGGCCAAGAGCCTGGGCGCGGTCGGAATGGTAATTAACTGCAATCCCCTGCCCCGCAACGGCCGCAAGTCCGACGAGCAGCTCCGGACGGAAGCCGCCAACCTCAACAAACTGGGACGTGAATTGAAATCCCGCGGCATGCGCGTCTGTTTGCATCACCATGCGCCGGACTTGATGGAAAACGCGCGTGAGTGGCTGTACATGCTGCACAACACCGACCCGAAATTGGTCTGGATGTGCCCGGACGCGGATTGGATCCGGTACGCGAAACTCGACATGATCGGGCTGCTGCGGGAAGCGGGCACGCGCATTGGCGACATGCACCTCCGGAATTCGGAAGCCGGCGTGTGGACGGAGGATTTGGGGCCGGGCGAAGTGGACTATCCGGCCATAGCCAAATTCCTCAGGGAGATCAAATACGACGGCTTCGTGTCCGTCGAGTTGGGGCAAGCCGCGGAAACCAAAATCACTCGCTCTCTGGAAGAAAATCTGCGCCGCAGCCGCGAATATACCGAGAAGACGTTCGGCGTCAAAGCCTGAAAGCGGATCGGACGGATGTGTAACCCGCGCCGGGCGGGCTCAAGCCTGCCTCCTGCAGCTTGCCGCTTCAGAGCGTAAAAGCTGTCCCGGAGCAAACTGACCGTCACGTGGTGGAGCAATGCGGTGAGCCGTTCCTGCTTCCTTATCTCTTGCTGCCTGCCGCACACCGCTCAACCCCTGGGACACTCGTTCCCCGCTCTGTGGCGGGCTCGTGTTGGATCGACCGATGTTCTCCTTGGTCCGCGCCCTTCCCTCCCCAGCTTCCGCCGGGACGACCTCCCCTTTGTTCGGCTTGTTCATGGGTACTACGGCGCGGTCCGGCTTCTCCGGCGCGTGCGCGCCCGCATTGTGGTTTTTGGCCTTCGCGGGCCGGTCTCGATCCTCATCGGGCCGAGACGCCCAGGAGATCTCCCGGTTCTCGTGCATGTTGTTTCTCAGCGTGCCTGGGTTGTTAGACTACGCAGGGCCGACCGGTCACTCGCGATCTATCGTAACCGGCCGTATTGCCTTCCCCGTCGGAAATAGGGTTCAGCGCCCCAATTAGGGTTTTTCGAAGCTCAATCGCCCGGCCCACCGATACCCCTATCTACGCTTCGACTGCCACCTCGCGGCGACCGCCGCAAGACTCAGGGCCAAGATGGATTCGCTCTCTCCTTTCTTGTAGGACTCTCTCATTCCCGACAATATGCCGGTTTATCCCGGCGCACTTCCGACAACCCCACATATCATTCCTAACGTACCCTCCGTGCGAATATGCCGGCCGCGGCCGGGTTATGAAGTCCAAGCCGGTCGCGTTTCTGATGGCCGATCTGGTTGTCACCAAGAGCCACAGCCGACCCTATGTTTCCGACGACAATCCGTATTCGGAAAGCCAGTTCCGAACTATGAAGTACCGCACGGAATTTCCAGATGGCTTCGGCTGCGTCCAAGACAGCCGCGCCTTCTGCCAGCAGTTTTTCCAGTGGTACAACGATGAGCACCGCCACTCCGGCATCGCCTTACTCACCCCGGCCGTGGTTCATTTCGGCGAGACCCAAACCGTCGTGGCCCACCGCCAGGTGGTGCTCGGTACCGCTTACCAAGCGCACCCCGACCGTTTCGTGCGGCGGCCACCCAAACCGATGCCCTTGCCCTCGGAGGTTTGGATCAACAGGCCGGTGCCATCCGGCGAAAAGACAGAAGAGATTGTCAGTAAACTGCCCTGCTGGGTGTCTCAAAATGCTTGACACGCGCCGGGCGCTCTGGCAGCGTCCTCTGCCTCTGTCGCCGCCGAAGCTTCACCGCTTCCCACTATTCAACTCGGAAAGCACAAAATCACGCGTCTAGTCGCCGGCTATAACCCCATCGGCGGCTATTCCCACTCCGTTCCCAAACTCAGCGCCCTGATGAAGGATTGGTTCACCCCGGAACGTACCCTGGACTACGTGCGCTGCTGCGAAGCTGCCGGCATCAATACCTGGCAGGACCTGGCAGGCCAGTGTGGACCCGAAGGTCTTCGGCGCGCTGCGCGCCGCCTGGGACGCCGGTTCGAAGATGCAGTGGATCTGCCTCATGCCCGACGTGGATGCTGCCCAGTGGAAAGAGATCCTGGCGCTCCACCCCATTGCCGTCGTCCACCATGGCGAGAACACAGACCGCGCCTTCCGTGCCGGCGAGGAAGCCAAGGTCCGCGACTTCGTCCGCAAAGCGCACGACTCCGGCGTGCTGGCCGGCGTCTCCTGGCACTCCCCGCGCAACATCGCGCGCGTCGACGACTCTGGCTGAGAACAGGATTTCCATATGACCTGCTTCCACGACATCCGCTGCGATCAGGACGCGGTGCGCGCCGGACTGGGCGATTTGCCCATCGACGAACACTACCTGCAAGGCGACCCCGCACGCATGACCGAGGTGGTCCGCAAAGTCTTTCGACCGTGCCTCGGCTTCAAAATCCTCGCCGCCGGCCGCCTGTGCGACAATCGGGCCGCCATAGAGAAGGCTTTCCAGTTCGCGTTCGCTAACATCAAAAAGACCGACGGCGTAATCGTCGGCATGTTTCCAATCCTCAGCGACGAGATCGGCGAAGACGCCGGCCTGGCCCGCAAGTACGCATGACCCCGGTCAGCAAACGTGGCGAAATCCGGCTCTGCAAGATCCTCGCCACCACCATCCTCCTCCTGGCCTCGACCGCGCTTTTCGCGGCGGAGACCGGCTATCGCTCGCGCGTGGACGCCGTGCGTCACATCCGCGGCCTCGTCGCCTTCTGGGATTTCGTGAAGCCTGCCGCTTCGTCGCGCTGCTTCTTCGCACGCATCGCGACGGTCTGCTGGCGGCCGGATGCCACAATCGGTGGTCACCGCTTCCGCACGAGCCCGGCGCTATCATCTGGTGTACCAGTGAAGGAGGTTTGGCGTGGCTTCCAGACGCAGTTTCCTGGTGGGCGCGATCACGGCAGCATCGGCGACCCGCATTTTTGGTGCAAACGACCGAATCCGCCTCGGCCTTGTAGGCGCGGGCGAACGAGGCAACCATCTCGTGAACATGGCGAACGCGAACGGCGGCATTGAGTGGGCGGCTGTTTGCGATGTTTGGGACGAGCGGCGGGAGAAGACCGCCGCCCGGATGATCGGTCCGGTGAAGAAGTTCCCCGACTACCGCGCGCTGCTCGACCAGAAAGATGTCGACGGCGTGATTGTCGCCACGTGGGACCATATGCATTCGCGCATCGCCTGCGATGCGTGCCGCGCCGGCAAAGATGTCTTCGTCGAAAAGCCGATGACCTCGTTGCCGATGCAGGGGGTCGGCGTGGTGGAAACCGCGCGCGAGACGCACAGGATCGTTCAGGTCGGCGTGCAGCAGCGCTCGATGGCGCACTTCGTCGACGCCAAGCGGAAGTTCGTCGATAGCGGCGCCCTTGGCACGGTGAACATGGTGCGGACGTACTGGAACGCCAATAAGGGCTACCTGGAAAAGCCGCCCGCCCTCATGGAGAGGAAGCCCGAGGGTTTGGATTGGGATGCCGCGCTCGGCTGGCTCCCGAAAATTCCCTGGGACCCGAAGCGCTATTTCAACCGGTTCGCCTACTGGGACTTCTCCACTGGCGGCCAGACCGGCGGACTTTTCGTGCACCTGGTGGACGTCGTGCACTGGTACCTCGGCCTCACGCGGGCCCGCTCGGCCGTGGCGCTGGGCGGCATTTACCTCTATAACGACGGGCGCGACACGGCGGACAACATTAACGGCATCGTCGAGTATCCGGACAACCTAGTCGTGACCTTCGAGGCCACCCTCACGGACATGATTGGCAAGGAATCGGCGGACATCTGCTTCCACGGCACGGGAGGGCGCCTGTCGATTTTCCGCCAGGGATACCGCTTCACCCCGGCGGAGCGAGGCGCGCCGGAAGTTACCGGCGGCACCTCCAAGGAGGAAGCACACATGGGAAACTTCCTCGAATGCGTCCGGACGCGCAAGCAGCCCAATGCCGACGCGCTGTCGGGCCACTACTCGTCACTCTCGTGCCACCTGATGAATATCGCCTACAAACAGGGCGGGCGGGCCTTCTGGCAACGCGAGTGGGACGTCTGAGGAGCGGAATTCAACCAAAGGAGCGATCTTATGGCCATCTCGGTCGGCGTCAACATGGAATTCATTCGCCACGAAGACAAGCCGTTCGCGGCGGGCCTCGAACGCGCGGCGCAACTCGGCTTTCGCTACGTGGAACCGATGGTGCACAACGGCCGCGAACTGTTGAGCGAGGCCGGCTACTTCCATTCCGTCTCGCTGGACGACGAACCGCTGGAGATCAAAGCGCTGCTCGAAACCCACGGCTTGAAGGCGTCGGGCTTGAGTGCCCACTGTCCGCTGATGCGGCCCGAGATCAGCGTGCCGTATCTGCAGAAGGCCATCCGCTTCGCGGCGGTAATAGGAGCGCCGGTGGTCAACACCGACGAGGGCATCCGGCCCGGTTGGGTGAGCGACGACGATATCTGGCCGGTAATGCGTTACGCTTTGACAGCCGTGCTGCGAACGGCCGAGCGTTACGGCATCTACATTGGAATCGAACCGCACCAGAGCCTCTCCCGAACCACGGGCGGCCTCTGCCGCATCGGCAGTCTTGTTGATTCGCCGTTTTTGAAATTCAACTACGACACGGGCAATGCGTTTCTGGCGGGCGAGGACCCATACGAAGGATTGAAGGCCGTGCGCCACGGGCTCATTCACGTGCACGCCAAGGATATTGCGTTCCCGCACGCCCAGGCGGATCGCGGCAAGGTGACCGGCACGCCGGTCGGATGCGCCTGCGGCGACGGCGTCATCGATTGGACGCGAGTGATCGCCATTCTCGAAGAGGTCAACTGGAGCGGCGTGCTGAGTTGCGAATGCGGAACTTCGGAGCAGGCTGCCCGCAGCCTGAACCACCTCGAAAAGCTAATCGGTAAAGCGGAGCCCGCGCATGCATAGGGTCGCCATACTCGTGCTGGCCGCTGCCGCGCTTGGGGCGGCGCCCGTCCGCACTCTGATCTTCTCCGGCCAGAATAATCACGGCTGGCGGACCACTACTCCTTACTTACAAAAGCTGCTTACCGGATCGGGCCGCTTCGATGTTCGGGTGGAGGAAGAACCCGCAGGAGTAACGGCGGCGACCCTGGCCACCTACGACCTGATCGTCGTCGATTACCAGGGGCCTCGTTGGGGTCCCGTGACGGAACGGGCAGTCGGCGATTTCGTGCGGTCCGGCAAAGGGCTGGCAGTAGTGCACGGCTCGAGTTACGCCTTTAGCGGGTTGGATATTCTCGGGCCCGGGCACGTTAAAACCGGGCGCGCCGAGCCTCCCTGGCCCGAGTGGGCCGAGATGGTGGGAGGCACTTGGGCCGGCAATCCGCCGCGCAGCTTTCACGCGCCGCGCCATCTCTTCACCGTGAAATTCACCGAGCGCGACCATCCGATCGCACGCGGGATGAGCGCGCAGTTTCAGACGCTCGACGAACTCTACCACGGCATGCGCTTCCTCCCCGGTGCCCACGTAATTGCGGCCGCCTACGACGATCCGGCGATCGGCGGAACCGGCAAGGAGGAGCCGATCCTGGTGACTACGGATTTCGGCAAGGGCCGCGTCTTCTACACGGCGCTGGGGCACGAGGTGCCGGCCATGCAGGAACCCGGCTTCGCGATCACCTTCACGCGCGGCGCTGAGTGGGCCGCCTCGGGCGAGGTGACGCTCCCACCCGAGTTCCCAGAGAGCCGGGTCGCACGTCCCGTGCGCGTCCAGTTGATGACGGGGGGCCACACGTTCAACCCCGAATTCTACGACCTGTTTGTGAATCGTCCGGATCTCGAAGTGACGGTCACCGGACATCCCGACGGATACAACGGCGATCTTGGCAGATCCACGGACGTGCTCGTGCTCTATGACATGGTTCCGGAAATCGGCGAGCAGAGGCAGAAGAATCTGCGCGCGTTTCTCGAATCACGCGGAGGCGCCGTGGTGTTGCACCATGCCATCGCCGACTTCCCCTCCTGGCTCTGGTGGACAGACGAGGTCGTTGGCGGCAAGTACCTGGAAAGGGCCGTGCCCGGCCATGCAGCCTCCACTTACAAGCACGATGAAGATCTGTACGTGGAAGCGGTCGGTCAGCATCCCATTACCCGTGGGCTGGGGCCGATGCACTTCCGCGACGAGACCTATAAGGGGATGGTGATCTCGCCCAAGGTCCGCGTGCTGCTGAGAACCACGAACCCGACGAGCGATGGCCCGGTGGCGTGGATCGGGCCGTACGAAAAATCGCGCGTGGTGTACATTCAGCTCGGGCACGGCCGCTTTGCCCACGAGAATCCCGACTATCAGGAGCTGGTGCATCGTGCGATTCTGTGGGCAGCGCGCAGGCTCGATTAGCCGGCCTGGCCGGCCATCTGCTGGATTTCCTGCGCTGTCGGCTGGACATCGCCGAGCCGCACGTAAAGAAGGGCGAGAAGGCCCTGACGCTGTGCATCCCGATCCAGATCAAGTGCAAGGACTGGGATCAGAAGTGGGAGGACGCCTCGCTGGGCCGGTGTTAACCAAATGCCGGTCCGGAAGAGACAAACGGAGAGCCGGACTCGGTCGGCTCCAGCTTTCCGTCCCCGCAGCCATCGACCGCACTGGTATTTGGCCGATGCCCCTTCGATCCGAAAATGCGAAAACAGCCTGCGTTATGGGCGTTTTTCGTGGTTTCGAGGCGGCTAGCGGGGAGCTGTTAACCCAGCGGTTGGTCGCCACTGAGTAGCCGAGGTACGCGCCCGTGAGTATCAGGTCCGCATTGATCGGCGGCCCGCCGGGATTACCGTAAAGTGCCCTCCGGTAGCCCATCTCACGCCACAGCGGGCCAGTGGACTCGGCCTCCGGACGCGCGCTCGGGATGCACAGCCAGACGCCCAGAGGCGAAAATCACTTGAGCTTCAGCGCCTCAGTGACCTGGTCCGTGGCCACCTTGGCTTCATTCGCGACTGCTGGGTCGCGCGTAGCGGCCTGCGCCACTTCCAGTGACTCTTTAGAGGGAAAGGAAGGCAGCAGTGAGAGGATATTCAACTTCTCGTTGTTTTGGGTGGCAACGGCCATGGCTTCGCTCAGCAAGCGGCCGCTCTCCGAAGGGGTACGTTGCGATTGCAGCACCATCAGCCTGAGACAGCCGCGCAGCGCCAGCACTTGGATATTGTTGGTAGGAGGCCCCCCGCGACCGCCTCCACCACCGCCGCGGCCTCCCCGGCCAGCCCCGCTGGTCGACACGTAACCTGGCGGCAGGCCTGCTTGACTCTCCATGGCTTCTCCGTCGGCCTGAAGGTTCCGCGAGACACTCTTCGCAAGGTTGAGCAGGTCCATGAGAGGAGTGGAATTGCTCCACGCGGTGAGCGCCAGGATGGCGCCCCGGGCTATCTCGGGATTGGCGTCCTTGATGCTCTCGCGCAGCAACGGAAGCGCCTCGTCACTAGATACCTGTCCCATGACGTCCAGCAGGCTGAGGCGCGATTGGAGATTGGTTGTGTTACGGTACGCGGCGGTCACGGCGCCGATGGGCGCGGGTTGTGCTCTCCTGAGCACAGTGCCTAGCGTCAGTGTTGCATCCCTGCGCTCCGCCGCTGTCGACGCCTTCAGCAGCAGATCCAGCAGACCCGAGGTCTGTGCCCCGCCGCCGACGTTGCGTAACGCCCGAAGGGCCTCACGGCGCACGTCCGGGTCCGTTCCCTGAGCCTCTCTGGTCAAGGCCTCCGCCGCACTTACCATGACACGTTCTCCCGCCGCCATGATCAGCTCGATCTTGACCTTGCCGCTCGAAGAGCCGAGATCGGCGATGATCGCCTGGTCAACAGCGCGGCCTCGCAAGGTGTACAGGCTACGGCGGGCCGCGCTTTGCTCGAGACCTTCGCCGGCCGCCGCGGCCTCCGCCAATACCTTCACGCTGGATTCGTCCCCCAGCTTGCCGATTCCGGCCAAGGCGGCCGCCCGCACCTCGGGCGAGCTGCTCTTGACGGCTGCCAATATGGTTGGTTTGGCGGACGGGTCCCCCCGATAAGCCATCGCGGTCAACAAGTGGGCTTGGCCGAATGCCGGGACCTTCGAAAACTCCGCCGCCATCACTTTGGTGATGTCCGGACCGGAAAGCCCATTGAGGAGCTTCACGGCCGCAGCCTGCATCACTGGATCTTTGGACTCGATCTCGGCAGTCAGAGCCGGCACCGCGTTCTTACCATCCGCGGCGGTGAGTCCAGCCAAGGCCCGAGTGCGGATCTTGGCGGGTTCCCCAGGCGCCAACATTTGCTTGTAAACACTCACCGCGAGCGCCTTCTCGCCGCGCGCCGCAAATTGATCGGCGCACACCACAGACGCTTCAGCCACTAGGTCCCGCACCGGGCCTGCGGCCTTGGTCCGGGCGGCAACCAGGGCGTCCAGAGCCGGCCGGTCTGCGATATCGGCCAATGCCGCCGCTGCGGCTCCGGCCACTTCCGGATTCGAGGACGACAAAAGAGCGGCCAGCGCGGGGACCGCCTTCGCATCCCGGCGGTGGCCCAGGGAGTTGACGATCCCAATCCTGACCCGGTCATTGGGAGCCTGGCCTAGGCTGTTCCGCAGTGCTTCATCCGCCTCCGGGCCGGGTATGGCCGCCAGAGCGTACCTGGCCATCTCCGCGGTTTCGGCGCGCGTCAGCATGGGAGCAAGCACCGGAATGGATGCGTTCGTGCCGACCAAGGCGAGCTCCTGGAAGGCGGTCTCCTTCCCGGCCGGCGTAGCGTTCGATTGAATGAATTGTAGCAGCCGGGTTTCCAGCGCCTTCCGCTGGTCGGGAGATCCCTGCAGGTCCTCCACCAATTCGTTGAAGGCGACAATGATGTCGGGATTAGCGCCGTATTCGTAGACCGCAAGCTTGGCCATCAAGGGTTCGATCTCGGTTGGCTGATGCTTCGCCCTGGGGGCGGGACCCGTCTGCGCGGCCAGCACGGCCGCGGTGGTGAATGCCAGTAGAATCGCCTTACTTCTCACTTTTGCCTCCCTGCAGACAACCGGGCACTGGGCGTTGTGTCCGCCTCCAGGTCGCCGAGAATAAACTGGATTCCCGCCAAAACAAACCGGGCCAGCTCCGGCGTCGTGAAGAGCGTCGGATTGTGGCCTAGAGTAAGGAAAAAAGTCCGCCCTTTGCCGTAGGTTTGAATCCAGCTCACGGCGTAGTCATTGTCGGCCCGAACGCAGGGCTGGGCGCAGGCCCGGCCTTGATTCATGTCCGTCCTGGCGACGTCGATGCTGAGCAGCACATGCAACTTGTCGCGAGAATACGGTCCCGTGGGAAACCGGAAATACTCGTCGTGGTAAGTGAATTCCTTACCTCCGAATGCCGCGGTAAGCGGGCTGTTCGGATCGTCGATCTTCACGGTCGCCAACTCCGTGTTTTCCCGATGAATCCCGTGCCAGGTGCCGATCATCTGCCCGAACTCCGGCCAGTCCATCGAAGCATGGCTCACCCCGTGATTCCCGGCCAGCCCGCCGCCTTCGCGCACGAAGCGGCTCAAGCCGGCACGGACCTCCGGGTCCACGAAGATCATCCCGACGGTGTTGTTCAGGATCACGGCATCGAATTGGCGGATTTTGTCGTACTTGAGATTGTCCAGATCGTTATTGAACACGGCTTCGTAAGCGCCGGTCTGTTTCCCCATCAGCTCGATCGCCAGGTTTTCTTCCGGAATGGAACGGTGGCCAGGATAGGCGACGTTGAGATCCATCACCAGGAGTTTTCTGGGCTTCTTCGGCTTGGCGGGGGCCTGCCGCGGCAGGGCGGCTTCGATCATTTGCCTTTCCTCGGGCGTCACCCGGTCGGATCCGCGGATCGCCGCCGCGCGGGAGATCTCGTCCACCCGCGCCGCCATAACCGGCTGGAGAGCTTTCTCGAAACCCTGGAGCGACCGCGTGAGGTCGGCGAACGAATCCGCCGCGCCAGTTGAATCCACCGCGACGAACGAGGGCTTCAGCTCCAGACGGTCCATCTCGCGGAGAAACTCGGGCAGACCGGCCACACCGCTACCCAGCGGTACATCGCGGCCCTGGCCGCCGAGAGCGCTCCGATCGCGCAGGTTCGCGGCGATCAGGCGGTCTTTGAGCTGCGCCAACCCGTCCAGCGGCTTAATCCCTTCCCGCATCCAGTTGCCGATGTCCGCGCAGGCTCCAAAACGCTTGCTGCGCCCTTCAACGGCGTTCAACAGACTTTTCGGGTCCCAGTACGCGGGCGTTTCTTTGCGGCTGCGGTTGTACAGAGCCACATTGATGCCGAATTCGTTGGCCAGGGCGTCGACAACCGCCAGCGATTCCGGGGCGGGGTCGGAGACAATCGTCTCGACGTTCAGCGCTTTGGCGAACACGAACAACTCACGGCTGGAGCTCTCGTCCGGGCCGATGGTGGCGGTGAAGTAGACCGGCATGCCGAGATTCAGAGCGCGCAGCCGGTCCTGTACAGCCCTGATCTCGCCCGGGGCAAGGTGGTAGTCGAGCTTCTTGGGAATCTCCGGACTGAGATCTTGCGTGCTGAAGCCCTCGATGTACGCGACACCGAGCGCGTCGGCTTTGCCGGCCGCCTCGGAAAACGTCAGGCGGCGAAAACCGTCGGCCGGAACCCCCACCTTCCAGCCGAGGATCGGAAGTGCCGCCGTGGCGATCCGCCCCCAATTTTCCAGCCGCACCGAAGCGGTCCCGGGCGGGGGGCTACTGTTGATCGCACCCGGCGCCTGCCCAGCCCCACGCCCCGGGCCGGCGGCAGCCCCAGCAGGGGCCTGAGGCGCCGCCGGCGCGAACCCGACCATCGCGCCGGCCACCACCACGAGCAATACAGAGCGCATGCTTTCTTATGCCCCTGCCTTTTGAGAAGGGATGCCAGCTCCTGGAACGTCCAGCCTCCAGGGGCTCCTCATCACCCGCGACATCTTGCGATTCGCGAGCTCGTCGTCTTTGAACACTTCCTTTACCGGGTCCCAGTGCAGCTTCCGTTCCAGACGGCAGGCGATGTCTCCCATCTGGCAGATCATCTCGTCGTGAGTGCCGGCTTCCACCGGGCAGACCAGTGGACTGCCGGTCCGAATCGCGTCCAGAAGGTTGCGCTGGTGGTCGTCGCTGTAGATGACCCGCTTGTCGTTGGGGCCGAACACCGTTCGCGCCACGGATTCCGGCTGCGTGCGCATTCCCACGCGGCTGACCCATATCCATCCCGCGGTGCCGAAGAAGATCATGCCGACGCTGACACCCTTCACGCTTTCGCCAAACTGAAATTGCCAGAAGCGCTTCCTGGCCGTGACCAGATCCATGAGAAGCATCTTCACGCCATTGGCGTATTGGTACTCGATGTTGTAGGTAGTGAGTGTGTCGCGGATATCGTGGTAGACGTCCCCGGTTCCTTCGACGCTGATGGGAGTGGTGTCGTCGGTGTCGTTGGCCCATTGCCCGGCGTCCACATCGTGGACCCCGTACTCGCCGCCGATCGCGCCCAGGCCGTAGTCCATGATGGACATCCAGGTGCGGGTGATGCGCAAATCGCTGTACGGCTTCCACGGCGATGGGCCGATCCACATATCCCAATCCACGCCAGGCGGGACCGGAGCGGGTTTTTCAGCGGGCATCGAGGTGAAACCCAAGCCCAACGGCAACGCGGTGCGGCCACCCCCGGCGGAGCCGATGGCAATCGTCTGAAGCTGGCCGATCTTCCCGTTGCGAACCAGTTCGGCGGCGTGGCGGAAGAGTTGCGAGGAACGCTGCTGGGCGCCTAACTGGTAGGAAACCCCGTAATGCCGGATGGCGGTGCGGACCGCCTTGGCCTCCTCGATGGTGAGGGCCATGGGCTTCTGGCAGTACATATGTTTGCCCTGGCGGGCCGCTTCGATGGCCATCAGCGCGTGCCAGCGCTCCCCCGTCGCGATGTTCACGACATCGATGTCTTTGCGCTCCAGCAGTTCGCGGAAATCGTTGTACGCCGCGCAACTTTTGTCACCGTATCTGGCATCCACAGTGTCCTTGGCCTGCCGGCGGAACTGTTCCCGCACATCGCAGACGGCCACCATGCGGATGTCGTCGTTGTTCATCCACTGCCGCATGTTGCCGCCGCCTTGCGATCCCACGCCGATGGCGCCAAAGGTGAGGCGATCGCTGGGCGCAGTCACCCCCGCGCCAAGCACCGAGCGCGGAACAATCATGGGAAATCCGAGAACCGCTGACGCACTGGCCAGCGTGCCCTTCATGAATTCACGCCTTTTCATACTGTAAACCCCTCTCTTGCTTTCCTACTGCGTTTCGCCGGCCGTCACCTGACAAGACCGGTCCATGCTAGAAGGTAACTCGCGCAGTGAGTTGCAACTTGCGCGGTAAGTTGTTCGTCGTTGTGACCTGGCCGAAGTTCGAGGAATCGATATTGGTTCCGGGCGCCGCAAAGCAGACAGCATTCGTCAGATTGAACACGTCCAACGTAAAGGCTACCCTCAGGCGTTCATGAATGGCGATTTCGCGACGCAGACTGACATCTTCATCAATAAGATGGGGCGCGAACAAACCATATGGAGCCGATCGCGGCAAGTTCCCGAAGGTGTATGGCGCGGGGTCTACAAATGCACTCTTGGCGTAGTAGGCGACGGCGCCCGGCGCGAGAGCGTTACCGCTGCCGTAGTTACCATTGATGCGCACCGGCCCGCTAAACGCAGGGTTGTAGCTGGGGATACAACTGGAGGCAATGCCAGGCGTGTTACACCCGGAACCCGTAATGCCTATCGGTGCTCCCGAACTCACCGTAACAATGCCGGAAATCTGCCAGCCACTGAGGAGGGCTCGTACGACGGCGTTACCGGCGCCCAGGCTATGGCCTTTGCCGAACGGCAAGGCATAGACAATAGTGCCGTGGAAAACATGACGGCGATCGATGGATCCGAGGGATTTATCGAGTTGGCCCGCCCACGGATTTCGGTTGCCGTCCACTGCGCCGAGATTGGTGGCTGATCCGTTCGAATTATCGATTTCTTTGCTCAAAGTGTAGCCGGACTGGAAGGTTATCCCTTTGGAAAACCTGCGATTAAACGTGAGCACGAGAGAGTTGAAGGTTGAGTTCGCGATATCACCGGCAAATAAGGTGACTCCAGAGTATTGCGGAAACGGCTTCAACATCTGCGCGATCGTCCCTTGGAAATTGCTGAACGGCAGTCCGATGCTCGGGATGATGGCTTGCGCCGCGGCGATGTTGGCCGGTGTGGCCTGAACGTTGAGCAACGAACCGAGCGCCAAGTCTTGCTGCGGCATGGAGTCCGTCCACAGAGCCGGAGCCACGAGCGGGCGCAGAAAATGGCCCACACTCGCCGAGTAGGCGGCTCCGAGCGTCATGTTGGGGGTGATTTCGCGCTGGAGGCCGAAGCTCCAGTTGATGTAATACGGTGGTCTTCCTGAGAGACTCGGGTCGACATAGGGCAGGCTCACAGCGCCGGTAGGGTTCGAGGTCGTAAAACCGGTACCATAAGTCGGATCGATAAAGGGAGATTTCGCGTGCGGCGGCACGCCCTGGTCCCAGTAGAACGCAGGCAGGCCGGTTGCGGCGCTGCCAAAACTGGCGGTCGCGTTATACCCCGCTAGGCCAGACCCCGCGGCGGAGCCATTACCGCCAACACCGGCGGTCCCGGAATCGACCGTAACGATAAATCCCGCGCGGATAACCGTCTTGTTGTCCACCTTGTATGCCAAACCCAGGCGAGGCTGAAAGTTCTTGTAGTGTGCCCTGGTCGGAATGCTGCAATTGCAACTGTACGGACCATGGCCGGCAAAATTCAAAGCCCCCAGGCGCCCCCCCGCTGCCGGGTTCGGAAAGTTCGGGTTCAGAAATGACATCCGGTCGGCCACTTCAAAACCCGGGCCAAACAGGTCGTAACGCAGCCCAAGGTTCAATGTCAGGCGCGAGCTAACCGTCCAATCGTCCTGGATGTATGCGGAGTAGTTGTGGTAACGAGCCCCGTACCACACCACGTAATTCTGCACGACGGAAGCTGAATCCACCGCTCCCAGCATATAACTGGCATAGGCATTGCCCGTGGTGGTAAGGAGGGTTCCGGTGGGGGAAAACCCTGCTGTTTCACTGTTGCTGAAGGTGAAACTGGCGTCGGTACCGTCTTTTGGCCTGGCGTTGTTGTCCTCCAGCCGCGTGAGTTGGAAACCGATGCCAATAGAATGCCTTCCATGCACCCACAGAATGCTGTCCTGAAAGGCGTAGTTGTTTTCAGCTTCGTCAAACGGTCCGGTTGTCGACCAATTGGTCGGAGCATTGGCGCCGCTAAAGCTAATGGCCGGAAACGCACTACCCGCCTGCCCCGCCGGCAAGCCGGTCAGCCCGGCCTTGTCAGGGTAGTTGCCGGCCTTGGTATTGCTGAAGAGTGGTATATAGATCCGCGAGAGACCGATGCTGACCTGGTTGAGCAAGGTGGGCGTGAATAAGTATGTCGCGTGGAGCTGGATGATGGTGGGCATCTCCTCGACAACTCCGGCCGAACTATCGTACGGCAGCGCAAGTGCGGTTCCCGTCGGGGTGAGGTTCCCAGTGTAGTCGGTGGCGTACTTTCCGCGGGCATACACCCCGTACATGCGAAGCTTCTCGGAGGGGTTCCAATCCAATTTCTCGGTCGTATTGTTGGTGTGCAAGGCCTTCGGAAGATTTGCCAGGTAGTTGTTTAGAACACTCGAGGTCTGGGGAGGGGTCAGATAGGACTGAAACGACAGAGCGACCGTAGAGAGACGGTTGGCCGGAATGCTGTTGCCCGGAAACGGCTGGTTGGAGCAGACGGAGCCGTTGCACACTTGCGTCTTGGGATCGTACATCGCAGCCGGCAGCGCGCTGAAATCGCCGCTCCGTTCGGCCATCGTGGGAAGCGACAAGTAGTTCGGAGGCGTTGCCGTTTTGTAGTAGTATCCGCTGTAGTTGCCGAAGAAGAAAAGCTTATCTTTCTTGATGGGCCCGCCGATATTGGCGCCGAACTCGTTCTGGTGATCGACGGGAGCCTTCGGCGCAAAGAAACCGCGGGCATCGAAATCCGTGGTGCGTAAAAACTCGAACGCACCGCCATGGTACAGGTTCGTGCCGGATTTTATCACGTAGTTGTGAATTCCCTGACCCTGGTACATCGCCTTTTGGCCGTTGGTTTCAACCTGGAACTGGTCGACGGCCTCGACGGAAACTCCCAATGCCAGGTTGCGGGTATCACCCTGCTGGTCCGGGAAGGCGAGCGACAGACCCTCCAGATAGAGCCCGTTGTTTTCTTGCTGGCCCCCGTTGAACGTGGCGTAGGAGGGTCCGGACGCTTGGGTAACCACCGCGCTCACTCCGGGAATCAGGCCGATAAACATGGTGGGATCCCGGGGAACTCCGCTTCCCATGGCGAGCGGAAGCGAGTCGTAAACATTGTTCTGCATGCTCCCGCCCAGCGTCGCATCTTCGGTGCGGAGCGCCGTGGCGGCTGCCTCGACCGTCACCTGCTGGTTGGCTGAACCGACCTTTAACTCCACGTTCACACCGACAGTCGAGAGCGCCTCAACCACAATATGCTCCTGGGTGGAAGTCTGAAAGCCGGTCGCTGCCACTCTGACGTTGTATTCTCCGGCCGGAAGCGGCGAGAGCACATACAAGCCGGCAGCGGTTGTCAGGCGCGCTGTTTCCACGCCGGTAGCGACATTTATTGCTGTGACTGTCGCTTGAGGAACCACGGACCCAGAAGAGTCGGTGACGGTGCCTTGGATGGTGCCACTTCCAGCGATTTGGGCTGTTGCTATGCCAGTAGCGGTAACGATCACGAGAATGGTGCAAGAAACGAGCAAGGTCGAAATGCGGTGCTTCCGGACACCACCCGTCTGTGTCATGGAATGGCCCCTTTCGTTGCGGTGGTTTCCGATCTCGGCGCTGTCTGGCAGATTTCCGAAAAACCGTTTGTAGCACAGGCAGCACTTCCCCCGAAGATCCACTCTAAGATCCCGAACGATATTCAGATACAGTATGCACCTCCGAGCCTGTTGAGGCAAGCCCCAGTCTTGTCTCGTGTCGTTAACATACGATCTGTCCGGTCGAATTAGCGCATGATCTGTCCGCTTTGAAAATCGCAGGCGGAAACGAGAGCCTGGAAAGATGGACTCTGGGCGACAGTATTCCGCCTCCGAAATGGAGTAGCGGGACGGGGCAAGGGAGGCGGTCGGTCAGGGGAGTTGTGGGGGGTTTTTAGCGCCATGAACTGGCCGGCATTCCTGATGGTGGTCGGCGGAGCCAGAGCAGGAGTTCAATCGAGGATCACATCGGCGCCTACAGGATGCCCGCCAGGAGCGATCCCGGGGGCTGTGGGGCGATTTCGGAGGCTGGGGTGTGTTGAGATGGTCTGCGAAGACGCCGGGGTCGCGCCATACAGATCAGCTGCGTTTTCGCGCTTCGAGTGCCAAATGCGCGGTGGCACAGACGCCTTATAACCCGGGGCCATCGCCACGGTGTCCACCGCGATGCTTCGGACGGCTCTGAGGCATCCGGTGCGGTGTTGAACGGCATTCTGGAGGGCCGCTAGTCCCGTTGGCGGACGGCTTCAACGTATGCTGTGCGGTCTGAAGGGCATTCTGAAGGGTAGCGCAAGGGGTAGCGGTAATGGGGTGGAATAGGGGGGATTCAGGGGCAACAACCCCATGTAAGTTATTGAAAAATAATAAATATTGCTAGATTTAGGTTCCAGTTTCCGCGAGGGAGTGAAGGTTCAAGTCCTTTCATCCGCACCAACCAAAACAATTTAGTCCGCATGAGTGGAGCTTGATCGATCCAGGCTCCGTGACGCTGGTATCTTGCTCTTTGGGGTACACCAGCTAATCAGATCAGAAACTCCTTGAAACGTCTACTTAGACACAGTATTCTTGTCTTTGTCTGTAGCGGCTGAACCATCAGACGGTGGGTTACGGTTGTGTTATCGAACGTTAGCTGCCACGTGTTTTCTATCGTGGTATGGACTGGAACTGGCAATCAGCAGTCGGCCCACACTACGCCTTTCCTGGTGCGAGGTAACGAAAGGACGAAAGAAATGCTGAAAGACGGAACCAATCGAAGGGCATTCATCAGAGGCGGCGTCGTAGCTTTTGCCGCCGTGCCGCTCGGGGTGGGGGGCACTTACGGCGTCAAGGCCGGCTCCAATTGGCGGCGGATGAATGCTGCCAACCGCCTGATCTCAGATTACCTCCACGACCACGCCATAGCGAAGTTGCAACTCGGCGCCGGCGGGGTCAAGGGATTCTCCGGCTGGCTGAACACCGATATCGAGCCGGCCGAAGGCGAGGCGTATTTGGATGCCACGAAGTCGTTTCCTATTTCGGATGGCTCTCTATCCTACATATTCTCCGAACATCTGATCGAGCATCTGTCATATCGCGACGGGCTGTCCATGCTTCAGGAATGCCGCCGCACTCTCAAGCCGGGTGGCAGGGTCAGAATCGCAACGCCCAATTTGCTGAAGCTGATTCAGCTATTCCAGAACGCCAAGAACGATGAGATGCGAAATTACGTGAAGGACAAGATAAAGGCGGATTATTACTCGGAGCCTCTTCCTCAGACCGCTTCGCCGGAGTGCGTGATCCTGAACTACGAAATGCGGAGTTGGGGCCATCAGTTCCTCTACGACCCCCCTTCGCTGCGAGAGAGCCTGGAGCGAACGGGATTCCAGTCAATTAAGGAGTTCGCACCCGGCGAGAGTGATGATCCGGCGCTCACGGGTCTGGAAAATCGCCATAAACTGTTGTTTCATGAATTGAATGACTACGAAACGATGGTTTTCCAGGCCGTCCGGCCGTAACTGAGCTTCGCGTGCAGTCTTGCGCCGCGCCATTCCACGCCGGCGATGATCGCGCCCTTCCAGGGCGTTCCTCACAACCGCGGCGCATCGAAAGAGGATTCGTGACCCTGCCTGGGAACCCCGGCCACGGAGCAGTTCCGGAAAACGGGGCCATCCGGACTCCGGGTGCGGACGTGAACGGGGACGTCGTCGTGTTAACCTCAGATAGAGGCCCATGACCAAGACGATTCGTTCACGATTCTGTCACGAAGTTGGGGAAAGGGTTGAAGGGTGCACGATACTGGAGAAGAGCGTCGTCATTCCACCCGATTCCGTCCAGCGGCGGCTTGGCGTTTATGACTATCTGGTGGAAGTGCCGCCGGTGGCGGCGAAACCGCCCTCGTCCCGGAAAGGGACAACCCCGGCTACCGCACCGGACTCTTTCACGAGAGCAACGCCTGACGATATGGGAGGCGTGATCCGCCGTCTGCCCTCACGGTGACCCGCGGAACAAGGCAATGACGGAATCCGAAAAGGAGAAGGCGAAAGCGGCTGCCCTGGCTGGTGTTGGCGCGGGTGTTGGGGGCGCGAGCGGGGCATCCGTAGGAGTTTTGGAGCTCGCCTCTCAAGGGGTTGCGACCGGGTTGTCGGCTGGCGTGGTCATCGGAGTTGGAGCCGCCGCCGGCGCAGCGACGTTTTTTCTGGGATATAAACTCTATCGCCATTTTGTAAAGGCCAAGAGCAGTTGAAACACCAGCGAATCGAGAAGGTCTGACCAGAACGCAGGCGCCGTGGCGATGCCGGGCCGTCAGGCCCAGGGCGCCAGACGCGTCCGGGCCAGGCTTCCCGGCCCGGCGGTGCTGACGCCACCGAGGCGGGCCCGGCCGATGGGTGCCCGGCAACACGCAGGAACATCATCAAGCTGCGACTGCGGGAGTTGAGGCGGCGCTACCCAAGGTTAACGGGGGATGGGTGCCTAATTGGTTATTGATCGCCGCGCGCCGGGGCTGCTAGGTTGAGCGTGCAGCCCAATCGGGCTCAAGAGGAGAATCCTGCGTGCGGAAGAAATTGCTTCTGGTTCTTGCTTGTATCCTGATCACGCTGATCATCGGTATCTTTTCCCGGACCACAACTGGCCAACTACTGGCCGTCACCATACGAGGGAACACGCAGTGTCCCTTTGCCGAAACCATGCGCAGTATGGACAGCGCCAAGGCCATCCTCGCCTCGGAGAAGCGCATCAAGCAGGCCAGCCGCATGCTTCGGGAAGAGGGGACTTTGCAGCAGTGGGACACCCCCCGGGGACGATTCTGGATGCCGCGGAACAGCGCAGGGATGGAGCCGCTGGTGTTGGCCGAGCAAGAGAACGAGATTTATGGCAGCGGACCGCGAGCGGTGCAGTCCGGCGACGTGGTGCTGGATTGCGGCGCCGACATCGGCACGTTCACGCGGACCGCGCTCCAGCACGGAGCGGGGACGGTGGTCTCCATCGAGCCCGACCCGGAGAAGGAGCCCTGCCTGCGGCGCAATTTCGAGAAAGAGATCGCCGCCGGCCGCGTGATCGTTGTCCCCAAAGGGGTGTGGAACGAAGAGGGCACCCTCAAGCTCTACGGTGACAGCGTGGTGGAGCGGCGAGGAACGTCGCCGGGCGTGGACGTCCCGCTGACCACCATCGACAAGCTGGTGGCCGACCTCAAGCTGCCCAGGGTGGATTTCATCAAAATGGACATTGAAGGCGCGGAGAAGCAGGCGCTCGCCGGCGCCCGCAACACCCTCGTCAAGTTCCGGCCGCGCCTGTCGATTGCCACCGAACATCTGTTCGACGACGCGGTGGCGATTCCGCGCACCGTGCGCGGGATGCTGCCCGGCTACCAGTTGCGTTGCGGGCCGTGCGAGTGGGCTGACGGGCACTTCCGGCCGCAGACGATCTACATGTTCTGATCGGGACGCCGCCGGCGAAGCCGCCGGGGCTGCCTTCATTGGCGAGCCAGACCTTCATGCCGCGCTTGCTGGCCTCTTCCACCGCGAACCTGGTGACCCCAACAGGGTATGCTGTACGGAAAGGATCGAACACGAACCATGGAGAAGAGGTTTTGTTTCTACTTGAAGGACCGCAAGGACGCCATCGAAGTGGAAGGAGTGAAACTGCAGGACGATGGCGCCCGAATCACGGTCGTGGACCAAGCCAACGCCACCATTGCCGTTTTTCTCTGGAGTGAGCTTCAGGGATACACGGTCGAAGAGTAAGCGCGCCCTTGACGCTGCCCCTCCGCCACTGCTAATTTGTTAGTTGCATAAACCAGTAGTCATGAATAAATATGCTGAGAGTGCGCCGGTGACCCTGCGCGACCTTGCCCGCTCGGTCCGCCGCGAAAGCTTGCGCATGGTGCACCGCGCCAGGCTCGGCCATCCGGGCGGCGACCTTTCTTCGGCCGACATCCTGGTGGCCCTTTATTTCGGCATACTGCGAGTCGATCCCCAGCGCCCCTGCGCGCCGGACCGCGATCGTTTCATCATGAGCAAGGGGCACTGCTCTGGTGCGCTCTACGCCACGCTCGCCGTGCGCGGTTTCTTCCCGCGCGAGGAACTGGCCGACTACATGCAGCCGCTCGCGCGTCTCAACGGCCACCCCAACCGCACCGATCTTCCGGGCGTGGAGGCCAACACCGGACCGCTGGGCCACGGCCTGCCGATCGCTGTCGGCGCGGCGCTGGCGGCCAAAATGGACGCGGCATCCTGGCGCACCTTCGTCCTCACCGGCGATGGCGAGTTGCAGGAGGGCAGCAACTGGGAAGCCCTCATGGCCGCCGCGCAGTTCGGGCTCGACAACCTCACCGCCATCGTGGACCGCAACGGCATCCAGCAGGGCGCGCCCACGGAGAGCATCATTCGCATGGAGCCGCTGGCGGACAAGTTCCGCGCTTTCGGATGGGCCGTCCGCGAAGTGGATGGCCACGACCCGGACGCGCTCCTCGCAGCCTTTCGCGCCCTGCCCTTCGAGCCCGGCCGGCCAAGCTGCCTGATCGCCAGGACCACCAAGGGCAAGGGCGTCTCGTTCATCGAAAACCGCGCGGAATGGCACCACCACGTGCCCAGCGACGCCGAACTGGCGGCGGCGCTGATCGAGCTTGGCGAGGATCCGCATGCCTGAGCGGTTCGACTGCCGCGATGCCTTCGCCGGCGCGCTCGAATCTCTCGCCGCGCGCGACCCGCGCATCGTCGCGGTGGTGAACGATGCCGTGGGTTCCACACGCCTGGGCAAGTTCGACAAACGCTTCCCCGGCCGGCTGGTGAACGTGGGGATCGCCGAGCAGAACATGGTCGGCATTGGCGCCGGTCTGGCCAACGGAGGCAAGATCCCGTTCGTCTGCGGCGCGTCCTGTTTTTTGACGGGGCGCGCGCTCGAGCAGATCAAGGTGGACGTGGCGTATTCCCGGGCGAACGTCAAGCTCTGCGGCATGTCGAGCGGACTGGCGTACGGGCAGCTCGGCCCCACCCACCACTCCATCGAAGACCTCGCCTGGACGCGCGCTATCGCCAACCTCACGGTGATCGTTCCCGCCGATCCCACCGAGACCGCGCAGGCGGTGCGCGCCGCCGCGGAGACAGATGGCCCGGTGTTCCTGCGCCTCTCGCGCATGCCGGTTCCCGAGATCCACCCGCCCGATTACCAGTTCCGGATCGGGTCGGCCGAGGTGCTGCGGCCCGGCCGCGACGTCACCCTGATCGCCTGCGGCACGATGGTGTGCCGCGCGCTCGAAGCCGCTGCGCTGCTGGCCGAAGAGGGCGTCTCCGCGCGCGTGGTCAACCTGTCGAGCCTCGCGCCGCTCGACCGCGCGGCTATCGAGGATGCCGCCGAGACCACCGGCGCCATCGTCACGGTGGAGGAGCACTCCATCCACGGCGGGCTCGGAGGAGCGGTCGCCGAGGTGACGGCGACGACCTGTCCCGTCCCCATGCGCATCCTGGGAATCCCCGGAACGTTTGCGCCCACAGGGTCCGCCGAGTGGCTGCTGGAATATTTCGGGCTGACCCCGGATGGCATCCGCGAAGCCGCCCTGGAATTGCTGGAGACCAAGGTGCGGCGGTGAGCGGGCCTTACCTCCTCGCTATCGATCAGGGCACCACTAACACCAAGGCGCTGCTCGTCAACCGCCGGGGCGAAATTGTGTCGTCCGCCGCGCGGCCCTTGTCCATCCGCTTTCCGCGGCCCGCGTGGGTGGAGCAGGATGCGCGCGAGTTATGGTCGAGCGTGGTGGTGGCGGCCAGCGAATGCCTGGAAAAAGCCGGAGGCGTGAGGCCCGATTCGATCGGGGTGAGCAATCAGCGGGAGAGCGTGGTGGTGTGGGACCGCGCGACCGGCGAGCCGGCGGGCCCGTGCGTGGTGTGGCAGTGCCGCCGGACCGCCCCGTTCTGCGCGGAGTTGCGCGAGCGCGGGGCGGAAGCGCTCATTTGCGAGCGCACCGGCCTGGCCATCGATCCGCTCTTCTCCGCGAGCAAGGCGCGGTGGCTCCTCGAACAGGCGCCCGATGGAATGCACCGCGCGGCCAACGGCGAGTTGTGCATTGGGACGGTGGATGCCTGGGTGCTGTGGAACCTCACGGGCGGCGCGGTGCACGCCTGCGATTTCACCAACGCCTCGCGCACGCAACTCCTGAACCTGCGCAGCCTGCGCTGGGATCCGGAGCTTCTGGCGCTGTTCGGCATTCCCGCTGCGGCACTTCCCACGGCGCGGCCGTCGAGCCTCAGCGGGGCAGGCGTCTCCGCGTGCAACGGGCTTCCGGCTGGCGTGCCGATCGGCGCGCTGATCGGCGACTCGCATGCCGCACTGTTCGGCCACGCCGTGTTTGAGCCGGGCGGGGTGAAAGCCACGTACGGCACGGGCTCGTCGCTGATGACCATCACGCCCGAGCCGGTGCAATCGGCCAGCGGCCTGTCAGCGACCGTGGCCTTTTCTCTTCCCACCGAGACGCGCTATGCGCTCGAAGGCAACATCTCGGTGACCGGCGGAGCCGTGCAATGGCTGGGCGATTTCCTGCGCCTGCCTGATTCCTCGCAAGGCGTGGCAGACCTCGCGGCCACCGTGGCGGACACCGGCGGCGTGTACCTGGTGCCCGCGTTCGTGGGGCTTGGCGCGCCCTACTGGAACGACGCCGCCCGCGGCCTGCTCACCGGACTGACCAGAGGCGCCACGGCCGCGCACGCCGCGCGCGCCACCATCGAATCCATCGCCTACCAGGTGCGCGATGTCTTCGACGCCATGGAGCGCGACTGCGGCCATCCACTCCCCGAGCTGCTGGCCGATGGCGGCGCGAGCCAGAACGATCTGCTCATGCAATTTCAGGCCGACATCCTGGGCCGTCCCGTGGTACGCAGCGCTTCGGCCGATGTCTCGGCGATGGGCGCGGCGTGGCTGGCCGGCCTCGCCGTGGGGGTGTGGTCTTCGCTGGAAGAACTCGCCGCCCTGCCGCGCCCCGAGCAGCGCTTCGAGCCGCGAATGGCCGACGCCGACCGTGAGCGCCTCTACGGCGGTTGGCAGGAAGCGGTCGGACGCGCCGTGAAAAGATAAGGTATGGCGCGCATCGACGAGCTTCGCCTCATGACCAAGGTCGCGCGCATGTACTACGAGCAGGGGCTGCGCCAGACCGAAATCATGGACCGGCTGAGCATGTCGCAATCCACCATCTCGCGCCTGCTGAAGCGCGCCGAAAAGGCCGGCATCGTGCGCATCACCGTCAGCGTGCCCCCCGGCGCGCACCCGGAGCTGGAGGAAGCGCTCCAGGAAAAGTTCGGCTTGAAAGAGGCGATCGTGGTCGAATCGATGGAGGACGACGAGCAGATCGTGCGCGATCTCGGGCCGACCGCCGCCTACTATGTGGAAACCACATTGCGCCCGAACGACGTGGTGGGTCTCTCTTCGTGGAGTGCGGCGCTGCTGGCCATGGTGGATTCCATGCGGCCCAGCCCGCGCACGGCGGGCGCGCGCGTGGTGCAGATCCTGGGCGGCGTTGGCAATCCGAGCGCGGAGGTGCACGCCACGCACCTCACCCGGCGCTTCGCCAACCTGGTGGGCGGCACGGCTACGCTGCTGCCGGCTCCGGGAGTGGTCGGTTCCGCGGACGCCCGGCGCGTGTTGATGAAGGATCGCTTCGTGCACGAAGCCGTCGAGTTGATGGCGACCATGACGCTGGCGCTGGTGGGGATCGGCGCGATCGAGCCCTCGCGCATGCTGGCCGCCAGTGGCAACGTCTTCTCGTCGAGCGAGCTGGAGACCCTGCGCGCTTCTGGCGCCGTGGGCGATATCTGCCTGCGCTTCTTCGACCGGCAGGGCGCGCCGGTGGTCACGCCGTTGAACGACCGCGTCATCGGCGCCGACCTGCGTCACCTCCGGCACGCCAGCCGCGTGGTCGGTGTGGCCGGAGGCAGCCGCAAGACCGCGGCAATTCGCGCCGCGCTGGTGGGCCGCCTGGTCAACGTGCTGATCACCGACGGCAACACCGCGCGCCGCCTGGTGGCGGAAAAGGCGAGCCCCCGGTCATGATGCGCGCAGCGATCCCGGCGGCGGCCTGCCTGCTGCTTTCCTCGTGCGTGCCCTGGACCGTGCGGCCGATCGAGAGCGCCGATACCGGCCCTTTCGACGCCAACCGCTACGTCGAATCCATCTGGAATTCCAAGGTGCTGCCGGCGGTTTCCGCGCAGGCCGTGGATCTTTCCGAAATGCGGAAAGCGCCCGCGGGCGCCCGCCTGGTGAAAGGCGAAGGAAGAATCCTGCGCGTGGATACCAGCTCTCGCACCGGCCTGATGCTGGTCGACTTGCCGCCCTACGACGGGCGCGCGGACGTGGCCGTGCAGATCGGGCCGGTCATCCGCGGCACGGCGCTGCGCGACGCGCTGCCGTTCATCCAGTTCAGCCAGTTCGTCAACCAGTTGGAATTCGCGCGGGTGGGAAACGCGCTGAACGACCGGGTACTGAAGGACGTCCTCGCATCGCTGCCCAAGGAGGGGCTGGCCGGCAGCGTGGTGCAGTTCACCGGCGCATCGGCGGCGCCGGCGGTGGACGCGCTGCCGGAAATCGTGCCCGTGACGCTCGCGGTAAAGAGGAAGGGCGCATGAATCCCGAAATCGTGCTTGCCGCCCACGGAATCTCCATGCAGTATCCCGGCACCCTGGCCCTCGACCGCGTGGATTTCCCGGTGTACCGCGGGCAGGTGAACGTCGTAATCGGCGAGAACGGCGCGGGCAAATCCACCTTGCTGCGCATCCTGGCCGGCATCGAGCAGCCCACCGCGGGGCATCTCGAATGGCAGGGAGAAGCCTGCGTCGCGATGATCCACCAGGAGCTGAACCTGCTGCCCAACCTGAGCGTCGCCGACAACATCTACCTGGCCCGCGAGCAGACGCGCTTCGGCGTCATCGACCGCCGCGCGCAGGAGCATCAAACGCGCCTGCTCATGGAGCGCCTCGAGGAACCGATCGATCCTGAAACACTGGTGGGCGACCTGCCGTTGGGCCAACAGCAAATTGTGGAGATCGCCAAGGCCATCGCGCAGGACGTCCGCGTCCTGATCATGGACGAGCCGACCTCGGCGCTGAGCGCCGCCGAGATCGACGTGCTGTTCCGCCTGATCCGCGATTTGAAATCGCGCGGCGTGGCCATCGTCTACATCTCGCACCGCCTGGAAGAACTGCTCACCATTGGCGACCGGGTAACGGTGCTGCGCGATGGCCGCGTGGTGGCCGTTGCGCGGGCGGATTCCGCCAGCGTGCCCTGGCTGGTGGAGCAGATGACCGGCCACACCGCTGCGCCCGCAAGCCTTCGCGAAGCCGCCGCCGAAGGCGCTCCGCTCCTCGAGGTGAGCCTGGACCGCGGCCGCATTTCGTTCACCGCGCGCGCCGGCGAGATCATCGGCTTCTACGGCCTGATGGGCGCCGGCCGCACGGAGCTGTTCGAAACGCTTATGGGCCTGCGCCCCTCCGGCCACGCCGGTGTATCTCTGGACGGCCGCTCCCTCGACCACCCGGACATCGCGGAGCGCATCCGCGCCGGACTGGTGCTGGTCCCCGAAGAGCGCCAGGCCGCCGGAATCGTGCCCACGCTCTCGGTCCTCGAGAACATGACCCTGGCCAGCATTCGCGGGTTCTATCTCTCTCCGGATGCCGAGCGCCGCCGCGCCGCCGGGCTGGTGCGCGAGTTGAACATCCGCACCGCCAGCCTGGACCAGCCCATCACCTCGCTCAGCGGAGGAAACCAGCAGAAGGTCGTGCTCTCGCGCTACCTGCTGACGTCGCCCAAAGCGCTGCTGCTCGACGATCCCACGCGCGGCGTGGACGTCGGCGCGCGCGAAGAGATCTACGCCATTATCCGCCGGTTGGCCGCGCGGGGAATGACCATCCTGTTCGCGTCCTCGGAGCTTGCGGAAATCCTGGCGCTGTCCACACGCGTCCTGGTGATGTCGCAAGGACGCATTGCGGCCGAATTCACCGCGGCAGAGGCCACGGAACACGCGCTGGTGGAGGCTTCCGCGCCGCGCCGGCCGCCAACGAACGGAGGCGAACCTGCTCACCCTTGAAGCCGGCCCCAAACTGCTGTTCCGCCTGCGCGCGCTGATCGCGCTGGCCGTGTTGATGGCCGTGTTCTCGGTGCTGTCGCCGGCCTTCCTGACAGCGGCGAACCTCACCATCCTGCTGAAGCACGTGGCCATCAACGCCATCATGGCGATCGGCATGACGTTCGTCATCCTCAGCGGCGGAATCGACTTGTCGGTGGGCTCCATCGCGGGACTCGCGGGCATGATCGCGGGCGGGCTCATCGATCGCGGGCTGATGCTCCGATCGTTCGGAGTGGTGGTCTATTTCCAGATCTGGCTGGTCATCGCGATCGCGGTCGCGGGCGGCGCGCTGGTGGGCGCCATCAACGGCCTGCTGGTGGCGCGCCTCTCGGTGGCGCCCTTCATTGCCACGCTGGGCACCATGTACGCGGCCCGCGGCGCGGCGCTGCTGCTTTCGAACGGCGCCACGTTTCCCAACCTCCTCGGCAAGCCGGACCTCCGCAATACCGGCTTCGGATTTCTCGGCTCCGGCTCGATTCTCCAGGTCCCCGTACCCATCTGGCTGATGCTGTTGCTGGCCGCGGCCGCCGCGTTCATCGCCGCCCGTACTCCGTTCGGCCGCCACGTCTACGCCGTGGGTGGAAACGAGCGCGCGGCCCGGCTCTCGGGCGTGCGGGTCGGCCGGATCAAGCTGCTGGTCTACGTGATCTCCGGCCTCTGCTCCGCTGCCGTCGGGCTGATAATCGCCTCGCAACTTTCCTCGGCGCACCCGGCCACGGGCCAGTCCTTCGAGCTGAACGCCATCGCCGCTGTGGTGTTGGGCGGCACGTCGCTGATGGGCGGCAGGGGCAGCATCGGCGGCACCATCATCGGCGCGCTGGTGATCGGGGCGCTCGCCGACGGCCTGGTGTTGCTGGGCGTTTCCGAATTCTGGCAGATCGTGATCAAAGGTATCGTAATCGTAGTGGCCGTAGTTCTCGACCAGCTCCAACGGAGGTTCCGATGGTAATTCGTGGCGCAGTCCTCGCGGCCTGTGCATTGCTCCTGTGCTCCTGCGCTTCCCAACCCACGCGGAAGACCATGGCCATCATCACTCCGTCGCACGACAATCCGTTCTTCAAAGCGGAGTCCGATAGCGCCGCCGCCCGCGCGCGCGAGCTAGGCTACGAGGTCTCGACGAACACCCACGACGACGACGCCCACAAGCAGGACGAGTTATTCGACATGGCGATTGCCAATCGCGCCGCCGCCATCATCCTGGACAACGCCGGCGCCGACGCCTCGGTGGCCGCCGTGCGGAAAGCCAAAGCCGCCGGCATCCCCGCGTTCCTGATCGACCGCGAAATCAACGCCACCGGCATCGCCGTGGCGCAGATTGTGTCGAACAACTACCAGGGCGCGTCGCTGGGCGCGCAGGAATTCGTCCGCCTGATGGCGGAAAAGGGTGCCTACGTGGAGCTGGTGGGCCGCGAATCGGATACCAACGCCGGCATCCGCACGCAGGGGTACCACGATGTGCTGGACAAGTACCCCGACCTGAAACCCGTGGCGCGCCAGAGCGCCAACTGGAGCCAGACCGAAGCCTTCCAGAAGATGGAGACGATCCTCCAGGGTAGCCGCGGCATCAAGGGAGTGATCGCCGGAAACGACACCATGGCGCTGGGCGCATCGGCCGCGCTCAAGGCCGGCGGCTTGAGCAAAGTGATTGTGGTGGGGTTCGACGGCAGCCCCGACGTGATCGCGGCGATCCGCGCCGGCGACATTCAGGCCACCGTGCTGCAGCCCGCCGCGCGCATCGCGAGGCTTGCGGTGGAGGAAGCGCATCGCTACCTCACCTCCGGCTCCACGGGCGCGCCGGAAAAGCAGTCGATCGATTGCGAGCTGGTCACGGGTGCGAATGCGGGGGAGTTCGGTGTGTTCGGGAGGAAGTGAGGGGGAAGCTGCTCCGCCGGGGGGCATCCAACGGCCGCCCTGACAACGCTCGATAGCGTACTATGAGCCTGATGCCAATGAAAGTGCGCGAGGTGATTCGCTTGCTCGAGAAGCACGGATGGGTGGAGATGCGATCGAAGGGCAGCCACCGGCACTTCAAACATCCCAACCAACCGCTCGTGATCACCGTGTCGGGCAACGAGGGCAAGGAACTCGCGACGGGCACGCTGAACGATATACTCAAGAAGGCAGGGCTGAAATGAGACGCTATCCGGTCGTCATCGAACAAACAGGGACGGGCTACTCCGCGTATTCGCCGGATGTCTCCGGCTGTGTCGCCGTTGGCGACACGGAGGAAGAGACTCGCCAGAACTTTCAGGATGCCCTGATAGCACACTTCGAAGCCATGCGTGAAGTGGGGGAGCCGATTCCGGAACCACACACGTCAGTCGATTACGTGGAAGTCGCCGCATAACGCCGGCGAGTTCGGCGTGTTCGCGAGGAAGTGAGAGCCGCGCTACTCCGCGCGCAGCGCATCCACCCGCATGATCGGGTCGCTTTACGGGCGGGCAGGTAGCTCGCTGCCAGCGCGGCCACCGCCACGACCAGGGCGACGCGGCAATAGGTAATCGGATCATCCAGCGGGTTGACCTCGAACGGCAGGGCGGACACGAGGCGTGTGACGGCCGCGGCCCGATGTCAGCCAGGAACACACCGTTGCAAAGCTTGAGGATGCCGACGAACACGGCAGCGTCGGGAGTTATACCGAGGAAGCCATGCTCGCCAAGGTCATAGCCCGGTGGGGCATGCGCGTCTTACTCACTCCTCGAAGGCGTGATACATCGTAGGCTCGTTTCTCTACTTTTTGCCGGCGGCAGCTTCCAGCTTTGGTAGCTTCCTGATGAGCGACGCGTTGAACGAGTCCTTATCCTCCGCGAGATGTGCCCTTTTGTGGCAGTTCGGGCAAAGCCCGATCACTTTGCGAGGATGATCCGGTCCACCATCCGCCACGCGCGTCGTGTGGTGAGTTTCGAGAAATGGCCGACCATCAGCGGCACGAAACGGAGCGGCGGCCATACAGCCTTCGCACCGGCCATTCGCCCGCAGCAAGACGTAGCTACGGATAGCCGCCGACTTGGCCCGATAGATTGCCTTCCTCTTCCTGGGCGGCAACGATCCGCGCGCCTTCAGTAGGGCAACTTTTCTCAGCTCGTCTATGTTCGCCTCTGCGAGGAAGTCATCATCCAGATCGATACCGCCCTGCTGACGCGTGCTGATGAGCACCCGAATCCGGTCCGCTGTCTCAGGCGGTGGAGTCGTGATGCGCGGATATTTCGCCCATTCGAGATCCGGAATATGGCGCCGGATCGCCGCCAACGAGACGGGCGGCTCGATAAGCGAGATGGAGTCTAGGTCCGCGCCATATCTGTTCTTCCAACCGGTGCGGGGTTGGGCTTTCGACTTGACCCGCGCCGTTGCGAAAAAGCCAAAGGCCCGAATGTAGATGACGATTTCATCGCCCGGACCTACCGATTTTGGAGCCACCCAGGAGCGTGTCCTCCGGCTGCCCCGCGCCAGCCGTTCGAGGAGTGCCTTGTCGCCGTTCTGGATGCCGCCCTGAACGATGTGCAGCGGGCGCTGCGGGTTCGCCGGGTTCGGCACTTTGCGCCGAAGGACTTGCGACAACCACTTCGTAACGCCGGTTGAGTGCGCACCCCGAATGTTCTGAAAGGATGGTCACCGGGCGGCTGTGATCTCCAGCGCTTTGTGGTGCGACTCTGCGAGCATCGACAAGGAACGCGGAAGTTCGGACAGCGGGATCGCCGCTGTCTCGCAGCCCGGTGCATTAAGGTAGCGGCGGCCATCGAAATTCGTGCGCGCCGGGGCTGTCTTTCTCTCGACCAGGACGCGCAGCCCCCCTGGGTGCAACACTAAGGACTCGACAATGCCGGCGTTCAGGCGCACTACATCTTTGTCTTCAAGGAGCGTGACGCCCCACCGGTCTGGATAGTGTTGCGCGAGATAAGCGATCGACGCCGCAAGAAATTTGCAGTAACTTCGCCTCGCGTCCCCGGACGTTGCCTCGAAAATCGAGTCCACGACTCGTCGTGCGACCCTTGGATCGGAGCTCCGTTTGATCACGACTCAATCGTACCGCCCGGAGTGGACCGGGGCAAATCTATCGAAGCGAGACTCAGGGCGCTGGCTCGACGCCACTGATGCGGTTGATCTCGCCTTTGCGCGCGAGTCTCATGGTTCTCAGGAAGTCTGGCACCAACGGAAGGAGATCCCCAAGGCGATTTGACCTGCCACGAAGGATCAGAATCGGCGATGCACCTGCCCGCAAGATTCTGCTGGTATTCCAGCCCCCGATCCATGGTCACGAAGATCTCGAAGCCGGCTTTCTCCGCGAGATCGAGCAGGAAGCCATTTTTCTTGTCGGCGAGGCCTGCTTCGGGTACGGTGTGGCACTCATGCTCCGGCTGGCTGTACTTTGATCTTTCGTCGGATGCACCCGTCGAGAAGAATGTTCATCCAAGCTGCCCGACGAGTACGGACTTGGCAAGTTCCAACGCGGAGATCGCGGCTTCACGGGTCACCGTGGGGAAGTCGTCGAGGAACTCGTCCAGGGTTTGGCCGCCCTCCAAGTAGTCCAGTAACGCCTGAAAAGGAACACGCGTGCTTCGGAAGACTGGGGTTCCGCCGAGAACATCGGGATCCTTCCCAATCACATGGTCGCCAAGATTCAAGCTGGGTGCCTTGTGGGCCGGTTGCCCTCAGCACCAGTTTACTCTCGGGGGCAAGAGTCGCGGAAGCGCGACAGCAGCGACGGAGGTCATTCGCCGGGCGTCTGGCGTGGGGTTAGGACTGATCCGGTTGTGGACGATAGGTCTGTTAGCGCCAGTTTGGGAGCTCGACGAGCGACGGGATTCCCATTGACAGCCATACGGGAATCCCGTATAGTTAGATCGTGAAGGTTCGCGTATTCGCTACAAGCCGATACGAAAAGGAAGTACGGCGGCTACTCGCCGAACCCGAGCAAGCCGCTATGCAACTGGCAATCGCAGCCGATCCTGAGGCGCATCCCATAGTTCCCGGTACAGGTGGCGTCCGAAAGGCCCGCTGGACCCGGCAGGGGAAAGGCAAGAGCAGCGGCGTGCGGGTGATTTACTATTACTGGCGAACGATCGAACACGGCACGATGCAGGTATCGGACCCTGAGGTATACCTGCTTTCGATCTACGCCAAGAACGATCAATCGGACATGACTGCCGCCGATCGTAAGACGGCGAAAAAGTTTGTGGAGGGTTTGAAAGATGCCAAGAAGCAAGCGGGCAAGTAAGCGCGCGCCTAGGAAACTCAGTCGTGTAGGGAAGGACGTTGTTCATGGATTGAAGGAAGCCGCGGCACACGCTCGAGGTGCGATCTCTCTGCGGGCATACGAGTACGATGTTCCGGGCCAGGTAGATGTAAAAGCGATTCGCGCGAAATCGGGGCTGTCGCAATCTCAGTTCGCTCGACGTTATGGATTCAGTACTCGCACATTGCAGGATTGGGAACTTGGCCGAGCGCAACCGCCGAGCGCTGTCCGCGCCTATCTCACCGTCATTGATCGTTTTCCGGGCATGGTGGAGAAGGCTCTCTTGGGCGCTGCGTGAAATTGCGGGAGGCCGGATGTGGCCGTGCGTTCGCGATCTGAAGAGAGCGCCTACGTGGAGCCGCGTTCCTTTACCGAACTTGGAACGCCCACGGCGAGACCTGCGGTTCACGCTTGAACGGCTTCCCAACGGCGGGCAAGTTCTCTGAACGCCTGCTCGTTGGCCGGCCAATCGTGTAGCGTAGCCGGATCGAAATCAGCTCCGTTAGGCCACACCAGTGTCTCGGCTTCAGAATCAATCCGCACCCGGTTGAACAGTTCGAGATTGCGCAGCGGGCCGAACAGTTCGCCCGCAAGAACCGGTCGAAAATCGATGGTTTGTCCCGTGTTGTCGTCAAAACAAACACGGAGCGTGTACGGAGCGGCGATCTCGAAGGACCGTACTCGATAAATCGGATGACTCATAGCCACCTATTTCGACGGCTCGATCGGTGCCAGACTCTGCCCTCCTTGCAGCCGCTCCCAGTCGGCTCGCAACTCAGCTTGATGCAACTCCGCCCACGCTTCCACCAGCCGTCTCTGCCTCCTCGGTAGCAGCCCACGATCAGCTTCATTCTAGATCGTCGCGTCGCCTGTACTTCAATCGCCTCGTCCCTCAACCCGCGCTCTCCCCCGCCACCCCCACAGCGTCATTTCCCTCGCCGCCCGGTCCCGATTCGGCCACACGAAGCTCGCCATGCACCCCACGCCGAAAAGCAACGACGTGCCCGATCACTCCGATCATGTAATTGTGCAGCGGGAAATTGAAGCGGCCCAGGTTCCACAGCTTGCCGCCGTCGAGCGTCAGCGTCGCCCACGTGGTGAATGCCAGGCTCGCCACGATCCCCACCCAGGCCGCCGTCCGGCCGGCCCGCTCCACCAGGAACGCCAGCAGAAACAGGCCGGCCAGGCCTCCCGCCACAATCGCCGAAACCGTGTACCACAAGGAGAGCGCCGTCCCGTTGGTGTGCGCCAGCGCCGTCGCAATTACGATGCACAGGAAGCCGCAGGCCGCCACCACCAGTTTCGCCACCGCCAGGCGCTGCCGCTGGGTTGACGCGGGCCGCCGCACGCGGTAGTAATCCTCCACCGCGATCGCCGAGAGACTGTTCAGGTCCGACGACGGTTGGCCATCGCCGCGCCGAAGAGCGCCGCCAGGAACAGGCCCGCCAGTCCCGGCGGAACGTGCGTCGTGATGAAGTACGGGAACACCTGGTCGGCCTTGCTCACGTGCGCCGGCAGCCGCTCGCCCGTGTTGCGGTAGAACGACCAGCACAGCGTGCCGATCAGCATGAAAAGCGTCCACACCGGAACGCACAGCAGCGACCCGAGCGCGATCCCGCGCAGCGCCGCGCGGTCCGATTTCGCCACCAGGTAGCGCTGCACGATGGTCTGGTCGCCGGTATATCGCTGCAGGTAGTGGAAGAACCCATAGAGCGCAAGCACCAGCACCGTGGGCTTGCTCAAATCCGGCGCCATGCTGCCCAGGCTGATCTTCGGCCAGGCGGCCGCCAACGCCGCCGAAGGGCCGCCCGCCGGCAGCAGCACGAGATATCCCAGGCAGATAATAATGCCCAGCCACAGCACGAAGCCCTGGATCACGTCGGCCCAGATCACCGCTTCGATCCCGCCGATCAGCGTGTACAACACCGTGATGATGCCCACCGCGATGATCACGCCTGTCGGTCTTCCATCCCGTCATGCTGGTCACCGTGAGCGCAAGCAGGTAAAACACGAACCCCATCTTGGAGAAGTGCCCCAGCGCGTAGGCCACCGACGAGTAAACACGCGCCGCATAGCCGAAGCGTTTTCCGAAATATTCGTAGGCGCTCATCCCCACCACGTGGCGGTAAAGGGAATCACCATCAGCGCCACCACCGCCAGCACGACCGGCACCATCAGCCCGGGCACCAGGTTCGACCAGTCACCGGCATAGGCCGACCCCGGATACGCGATGAACGTCACGCTGCTGATCAGCGTGGCCAGCAGCGACATCCCCATGGCCCAGCCGGGAATGCTGCGCTTGGCCACGAAGTAGCGTTCCGTGGAAGTTTGCCGCCGCGAGAAGCGAAAGCCCAGCGAAACCAGCGCCGCCATGTAGGCGGCGATCACCGCCAGGTCCACCCAGCGAAACGCGGCCATGCTTTACCGCGCCCGGCCGCGGCGCGTGGTGGCCATGCGTGCGGCCATGCGCATCGCCTGCTTCATACTGCGCGGGTCGGCCAGGTTCTTCCCCGCGATATCAAACGCCGTTCCGTGGTCCACCGACGTGCGGATGATCGGGATTCCCAGCGAGATATTCACCGTGCCTTCGAAATCGATCAGCTTCATGGGAATGTGGCCCTGGTCGTGGTACATGGCCACTACCAGGTCGTAGGCGCCGCGCACCGCCTGGAGGAACACCGTGTCGCCGGCGTGCGGGCCGCTGCACTGAATGCCGCCGGCTTTCGCCGCCTCGATGGCGGGCAGGATGACTCGCGCGTCTTCCTCGCCGAACAGGCCGTGCTCGCCGGCGTGGGGATTCAAGCCGCAGACCGCGATGCGCGGCCGCTCGAATCCCAGGAGCCGCATGGCCTCGTCGCCCAGTTGGATGGTGCGCAGGACGCGCCCGGCGCTCAGGTCGCAGGCCTGGCGCAAGGCCACGTGGGTGGTGACGTGGACGGTGGAGAGCCGCTCGCTGGCCAGCAGCATGCGCGACTCCGCGGCGCCGCACATCTCCGCGATGTACTCCGTGTGGCCCGAGAAGCTGCGTCCCGAAAGCGTCACGGCTTCTTTATTGAGCGGCGCGGTCACCATCGCCTCGGCACTGCCGGCGAGGCACATCTCGGTGGCGATCCGCACGTACTCCACGCCCGCCGCGCCGCATCGCCCGTCCAGCCGTCCGAAGGCGAACTCGCCAGGATCGCGCAACGCGCTCGCGTCGTGAAGGTCGGCCGGCCCCAACGTCAGGCCCGTCACCGCCTCCGCCAGCGCCAGAATCCGCCGGTCTCCCACCACGATCCAGCGCGCCAGCGGCGCGATCTCGGGATCGGCCAGCGCCTTCAGCACGATCTCGGGACCGACCCCCGCGGGGTCCCCCATGGTCAAAGCGATTGTGGGCAGATGATTCATGGCTTCCGGCCTGTGAAGTAGTCGGCGACGCGCACCAGCGCATCGGGGGCGCCGAAGCCGCCCGACTTGGTCGCCACCTGCATTCCATCGAAGCGGCCTCCGACGAGCACGCCGCGCGGGATGCCGGGCAGGATCTCGTCGTGCAAGTCGATGCGGCGCACGCCGAGCGAGCGGCACACGAGCGAAGCGGTATCGCCGCCGGAGAGCACCAGCGCGGCGGCATCCGGCAGTTCCGGGACCTGCCCCACGATGCGCAACACTAGGTGCTCCGGGCGCTCGGCCATCAGGAGCGCCTCCTGCGCCAGGGTGGCCGGATGCGGAGAGCCCAGGCAGAACAACACGCGTGCCGGCGCCAGCGTGCGGGCCAGCGCCGCGGCCAGTCCACCCGACCCGGCCCACAGCACGCGCCCGGGCAGGGACCAAGCTTCGGAGACAATGCGGTCGAGATCCCGGTCGCACCGGGCCTCCGCGGGGATGAGATGGGTGACGCGGCAAGGAACGCCCAGCGGCGCGACGGGGACGGGCGCGAAGTCCGGGTCGCCCGCCACCTTGAGCCAGCCCGCTTCGACGATGCGTCCCACGGCGGGGAACGCGGGCGTGATGACCGCCGAGTCGCATTCGAAGGCCTCCACCGCCGCGGCGATTTCGCCCGCGACATCGCCGCGCAGGGTGGAGTCGATCTTCTTATATAGGATGCGCGCGTCGCGAACGGGCAGCCGCCGCGCGACTTCCGCCATCAGGCGGCGCAGGTCCTCGCCGGCCATGCCACGGCTCTCGGTCGAGACCGCGACCACGTCCGCGTCCGGGATTTCGGAGTCGAAGGCCAGCGGGACCACGGTGCGCCGCCCGCGCCGGGCGAAATGCACGGCGGCGTCGCACGCGCCCGTCAGGTCGTCGGCGATTAACAGGCAATCGAGCATCACACCGCGGGCAGCGTCCAGGGCTGCCGGTATCGCTTGGTCATCATGGCCTGCGCTTCGGCATCGCCCGGGAAGGTCTGCGCCCGCGCATCCCACCGGACCTTCCGCCCGAGCCGGTAAGCGATGGTGCCCACGTGGCACGCCGTGATCGACCGGTACCCGATCTCCACATCGGCAATCGGCCGCTCGCGGGACCGCACGCAGTCCAGGAAATTCTGGACGTGCGCTTCCTGGCAGCTCGGATCGATCTTCAGCCCGGTCTCCTGCATCGCCTGGCAGCGCGGCTTCGACGCCACCCTGGCAGTGCGATCGTACTCAAACGGGAACGCCACGTTGCCGCCTTTCACCCACGCCTCCACGCGGTCGTAGTCGTTGGGGAACCGCGCCGCGTTTTCGGGAACCACTTCCCAACTGCCGCGGTCCACGATGAGCGTCCCGTCGGTGCCGTAGAACGCCACGCCGTTGGGCCGCCCTTCTAGCCGCCGCGAGTTGCCCATGCGCACGCTGTAGCGCACCGCGAAGTCCGGGTACTCGAAGACCGTCATCAGGGTGTCGGGCGTTTCGCAATTGTCCTTCAGGCAGTAGCGGCCGCCAACGGCGCTCGCCGCAAGGGGCCCGTCCACCTGCATGGCCCACTGGATGATGTCCATGTGGTGCGCGCCCCAATCGGTCATCATGCCGCCCGAGTAATCCCAGAACCAGCGGTAGTGCCAGATGTAGCGGCTGCGGTTGTAGGGCACCTTGGGCGCCGGCCCAAGGTACATGTTCCAGTCGAGCCCCGCGGGCGGATCGCTGTCCGGTGGGCTGCCCGCGCCTTCCGGAGTGTCGTTCTCTTCGTTCCAGCATTCGATCGCGGTGACCTTGCCGATGTGCCCCTGCTGCACCAGCCCCACGATCTTCTGGAAATGCGGCGCCGAGCGCTGCTGGCTGCCGGTCTGCACCACGCGGTTGTACCTACGCGCGGCCGCCACCATCATTTGTCCTTCGTGAATCGTGTGGCTAAGCGGCTTCTCGCAAAACACGTCCTTGCCGGCCTGGCACGCCAGGATGGTGGCCGGCGCATGCCAATGGTCGGGCACCGAGACGAACACCGCGTCGATGTCCTTGCGGTCCAGAATCTGCCGGAAATCCTGATACCCCGCGATGCTCCCGTTGGATGCCGCCACGTACTTGTCCACCAGCGCCTGGTAGACATCCGCCACGGCGACCACCTTTGCGTCCTTGGTCCTCAGGCAGATCTCCAACTCGTACGCGCCGCGCGTGCCCAGCCCGATGATGCCGAGCCTCACCGGGTCGCTCGACCGCGCCACCTGGGCCGACGCCGCGGCCGCCAGCCCTCCTCGCAAGAATTGTCTGCGTTCCATCCGGCCTCCGCTGCCCCTCAATCCACTTCCTTAATAAAGATGTTGCGAAACGCCACCGGCCCGTGATCGCCCTGGAGCATGATCGGGTTCTTCGCCGCCGGCGCGATGTTCAGGTGACTGAGCGTGGGCCCCGCGAGCGTGAAATCCTCCTGCACCGGAACGTCGTTCAACATCACGCGCAGCACCTTCGGCTTCGCCATCATTTTTCCCGCCGCATCGAATTGCGGCCCCTGAAACCAGATGCGCAGCGACTGCCATTCACCCGGCGGACGCGCCGCATTGCGCGCCGGGGGCGACCCGCCGCCGCCTTCCGGCAACTCGTACATGCCGCCCGCATCGCCCACGGTCATCGGCCCGTCGAACCCGTAGCTGTCGAAGATCTGCACCTCGTACAGCCCGTGCAGGAACACGCCCGAATTGGACCCCTTGGCCAGCAGGAACTCCAGGTACAACTCGAAGCTGCCGAACTTGTCGTCGCTGATGAAGTTGGCCGTCTTGCCCTCTTTGCCGTTGACCATGCGATCCCCGGCGCCCGATTTCGCCGTGAGATTCTTGGGCGAAAAAACGCGCCTCCACGACACGCTCGAAGAAGTGAACCACTCGTGCGGAGCCTGGTTCTCCGAGTGCCACCCCGCCAGGTCGCGCCCGTTCAACAGGGGCCGCCAGCCGGGCTCGGAAAGGAACGGCGGGTCGCCGCGCTTCTCGTCGTGGTACAGGTCCGGCAGGCTCTGTTTCAAGGCCGCCATCACCGATCCGTGCGCCGCCGCCAGCCGGTCGCGCTCCCCTTCCGTGATCTTCAGAAAGCTGCCGTGCTTCGACGCTTCCGGCAGCTTCATTTCATCGGTCACCGAAGTCCAGCGCTTCAAGTCCGAAGAGCGCACCGCTTCATAGCGCTCAGGATCGCGGTAATGGTCGTAATAAATGATGTACTCGCTGCCCACCTCGACCGCCGAAGGCCCTTCCGACCACGATTCCGTCAGCGCCTCGCTGATGTTGGTCCACGGGCCTTCGAGCGACGGCCCTTCGGCGATCTTGACCTGCTTGTGCAGCGGCTCGAGGCGCTCGTCCTTGAACACCAGGTAATACTTGCCGCGCGTCTGGAGGAGTGTGGCGTCGATCACCATGTAGCCGGGATCGAAGAAGATCTCCGGTTGGGTGAAGGTCTTGAAGTCCGCGGTCATGGCGCTGTAGATCCGGTTGCCCTCGTGCCGCCCCGCCACGGTGCTCGACCAGATCATCAGCCATTTCGATTTCCCCGCGTCCCAATAGATCTCGGGCGCCCACGTGTTTTGCGTTCCGGGCGTGCCCGCCATTAGCGGGATTTCCTGCTGCTCGGACCAATGCACCAGGTCGGGCGAGTGGGCGTATCCCATGGTCTGCCCGCGCCATCCCCAGGTCCAGACCATGTGAAACTCGTGGTCCGGCCCGCGCGTAAGGAACGGATCGCGCATCAGCTCGCCTGCATGTTCGATCGGCACCCACGGCTTGCCGCTGTTCAGCGCCTGCCAATGGTAGCCGTCGTTGCTGGTGGCGAAAAACACGCCCATGTTGGCGGGCTCTTTGAAATACACGAAGAGCAACGGCTCGGCGGCCTGGAGGGGCAGGAGCGAGAGCGCCAACAGCGCGGTCCGGAACATTGCGGCCATTATAGCTTCGAGCGGGGATGGAGCGGTGGGATGGGGCCAAAACCGGCCGCGCGGCCTGGTGCCGCAGCGCGCGACGGGGATGGCGGTGCGGGGGGTGCTGAAAGTCTGAGGCTACGTCTTCGCTCACGCCTCTAGCATATGCTATACATGAATTGTAGTGGTTGTCTTTGTCGAAAGCGCATTCAAACACGGCTACGGTGAAGAGGATTTCTTCGAAGTGTTGGACACGGGCCCGCTAAAGTTTCGATCCAAACGCGGGTTGCAGGGTGTTTACGAACTCTACGGAAGGAACTATGCCGGCGAGTACTTGCACATCGCCTACCGCCGCGAAGCAGACCGGGAGGCCGTGTTCCACATGCGCGCGATGAGTCTCCGGGAGAAGCGGAGGTACAGGAAGCGATGAAGCAGAAAAGGGTGAAAAAAGCCGCCAGGATCCGATTGCCTCGCAAGAGCGCCGGTTACCCTGAGCTGTCGGATTTCTTCGATCGTCACGACGGGACTGACCTCGAGGACCAGGGCATTATGGAGGTGGATCCGGATCGTGCGGATCTCGACCGCATGATGCTCGAATACTGGAATCAGCCGAACACCAAACAGTTGAACATCAGAATCCCGCCGACAGCCAAGCGCATGATCGAGAAACTGGCGAAGCGCAAGACGGTCGAAGTCTCGACGCTGGTGCGGATGTGGGTGATCGACAGCATGCGCCGGGAAGCGTCACGGTCCTAGCCGCTGCCGCTGTCGCCCTACTGCCCCGGATTCGCCGCCACAAGGACCTTTCCCTTCCACCGCGATTCGGCCGTCACGCGCCCGGCCGCGTCGAACAGCCTCCAGGTCCACGCGCCGTCCGCCGCGTACTCACGCTCCGATTGCCGGCGGCCGGTCTCGCTCCACCATGTTTCGATCCCCGTCTTCTGTCCCGCCTGGAAGGTGGCCTCCCACTGCTTCTGCCCGTTTTCGTAGTAGAACACCTGCCGGCCTTGTAACCGGTAGCGGCCCAGCTCCGAGATGCCCGCGCTCCACGTGGCCCTCAACTTTCCGCTCGGATACGTCTCCTTGTATTCCCGCACATCGCGCGGCTCGGAGTCGCGGTTCTCGCTTCCGCCCTCCCGCACCCACGCTTCGTTGAGCTGAATGTGCAGGTCCGGCTGGTTCTTCGAGGTCACGATGTGAATGACGCCGTTCGGCCCTTGCGTCGCCGTAGTGTATCCCACAGTCGTCACGCCGGGCAGCTGGCGCGTCTTCCAGGTTTCGCCCTCGTCGTCGCTCAACGCCACAAACGCCCCGGCGCCTTTCGGTCCGAGCTTCTTCTTATCGAATAGATCGGCCACGAAAAAGAGCCGTCCTGAAGCCAGCCGGATGATGCTCGGCCGCTGCCCGCTGCCCAGCGGGCGGAACGGCGTCTTGGATTTCTCGTACGTCTTCCCGCCGTCGCGGCTGATGGCCTTCGGCATGAAGCCGTCAATTTCAGTGTTCTTGCCGCCGAATCCCATCAGCGAGCCGTCCTTGCCCACCACCAGCGTCGTGTGCCGCCCGGCCGTGCGGCCGCCCGTGTCGTACCAGGTCTTCCCGTCGTCCTTCGACGCGAACAGCGCCGACGTGCCGCCCGCGCCATCCACCGGCAGGTAGATCGTGCCGTCGCGCCCGCGCGCCACGCTGTTGATGGGCTGCGGCGTAAACTTTCCGACCGCGCCCTCGAGGTCCGCAAATTCGATCGCGCTCCACGTGGCGCCATTGTCCATCGAGGTCATGAACTGGAACGGCGGGCCGCCCAGCAGCCGCGGCGAGCCGAAGAAGAACCACATTTTGCCGTGGTCGTTCCACAAGACCGGCGCGGCGTCGGCGGCATCCGGGAAGTCGGGCCACGGCTCGGGCAGGTCCCAGTCCTCCGCGCCGTAGCGCAGCCGCATGGTGAGAATGGTCTGGTCGGGATCGTTCTCTTCCTTGGGCGTGTTGTAGTAGGCCGCGATCAGATCGCCATTCGGGCAGGCCTGCACCGCGGAGTTGTGATACGCCACCCCGAGTCCGGGCTTCAGTCCGATCTTCCAACCCACCGCCCGCATGGTCTTGTCTCCCAGGTTGGGAAAGATCGGCCGCGTGTGATAGTAGGGCCTGGAGGCATCCGGCCCGCGCGTCAGATCGCTCGCCGTCTGCTTCACCGCGATCTCGATCATCGGCGGCTCGTACGCCAGCGGCTTGCTCCTGGGCATCTCCGCCTGCACCACGCGGAACCCTATGGGGTGCTCCCGCGACGCGAAGCCCGCCGCGATTCCCGCGCGATTGGCCGAGCGCGCGTAGTACGGCATCTCCGCCGGCAGATGCTTCCCGCCGTCGGTTTTCGAAGCCTTATAATCCAGTCCGCCGCCGCGCACCACTTTGGCGATGCCCAGCGCCGGCCCGACGGGGTCGGTCTGCGGATCGCGCGGGTACATGCCGTGCCAGTCCAGCACCCACTCCGCCACGCCCGTGTGCATGTTCTTCACGCCCCACGGATTGGCCGTCTCCGGAGCCGGCGGCGCCGATCCCGACCAGAACAGCGAGTGCGTCCCCGCGCGGCAGGCGAACTCCCATTCGGCCTCGGTGGGCAGCCGATACGTCTTGCCCTCCTTCTCGCTGAGCCACTTCGTGAATGCCACGGCATCGTCCCAGCTCACTCCGGAGGCGTACGGCGCGTAATACGGATTGCCGCGGTATTCGGGCCGGAATTTGCGATACTGCTCCGCCGTCACTTCCGTCTCGCCGATCCAGAACGCCTGCGTGATGGTGACCTTGTGCGCGGGCGCTTCGTCGTAATCGCCCTGGTCGCTCGGCCGGTCGTAGATTACGCCGGAAGGCCCGGCCAGCAGGGCTTTCGGCAGCGGCACGGAGTCCACTCCCATCTCGAAACTGCCCGCCCGGATCCGCACCAGCGCCATCCCGATGGAGTTCACCGTGCCCTCCGGCGCCTCCGCCGCTATGATCGCGGCCGTGCCGGTTAGCGCGGCGAGAAAACCAGCCAACATCCAGTTTCGTTTCATGGAGTTTCTAGGAGGCCCGTGCCGGCCCCTCCGCCCACTGGCAGTATAGCGCCGTTGACGGATTTCACGTTGCTCCTGCAGCACGGTTACATCGGCACGGATTAGTACTGTATTGCGCAACGAATTTATGGGCGTACTGGTACGGAATGGGCACCTGGAACTGGCTCTTTCGTGAGAGTTGTAACACTCGTGCGATACATAACTATTCCGAGAGATTCAGATCTACATATCAGATAATTCCCAATGGGACTCACAATGGCGGCAGCCTGCCCGGAGCCGGGCGCGGCATTCTGGTACGCATTGCAGGTACGTCACAACCACGAGCGTCTGGTCTCGACCGTCCTCAGCGGCCAAGGTTATCGCGAGTTTTTCCCGGCCTGCCGCGGACGGCGGCGCCGGTCTGACCGCACGGTCGAAGTCGAGATGCCGCTCTTCCCGGGCTATGTCTTTTGCCACTTCGATGCGCATGACCGCCGCGTGCCTATCGTCACCACTCCGGGCGTCATCCGGATTGTCGGCATTGCCCGCGGGCCCGTCCCGGTAGACGAGTGCGAAATCGCCGCCATTCAGAAAGTGGTGGCATCCGGATTCGCCGTCGAACCGTGGCCTTACGTCAGGACCGGGCAAAACATCCGCATTCAATACGGCGCGCTGGCCGGCGTCGAAGGTATTCTCGTCGATGTAAAGAACCACCGCCGGCTGATCGTCTCGATCACCCTGCTCCGCCGCTCGATCCATGTCGATATCGACAGCGCGCTCGTCGTTCCAAACTGACAGGAGGCGGCTCGCCGCGCGCCGCGGGCCAAACACCATGCTGGTATTCAAACGCAAAAACCGCATTTTGACTCTCCGGATAACCGATGAGGATTATCTGGTTCTGCGCCAAGCCTCGTTGCAGGACGGCGCCCGAAGCCTTTCGGACTACGCTCGCGACTCGCTCCTTCGCACTTCCCGGGCCACGCCGCCTGCCCGGGTGAACGACCTGGAACTTAAAATCGAGCAATTCCAGGTGGAAATGCAGTCGCTCGGCCACGCCGTCCGCCGTTTGCAGGAAAATCTGGGCCAGGCCCAGACCGCCCTCGAATGAACCGCGCCTTACCTTTCTTGATCTCGATCCTGGCCGCCGCGATTGCCGGGCAGCAGCCCCGCGTTCCGCCGGCCTACGTCCTCGGTCCGGACGACCAGGTTGTAGTGCGCGCCCTCGAAGCCGACGAGTTGAGCGACAAGCCCATGCGCATCGATATGAGCGGCTACCTCCGGTTGCCCATGGTCGGCCGCATCCAGGCGTCCGGCCTCACCATCGACCAGCTCGAAACCGAAATCGCCGCGCGCCTCGGGAAATACGTCAAAGCGCCCGAGGTCTCCGTCTCGGTCACCGAGTTTCGCAGCCAGCCCGTCGCCGTCATCGGCTCGGTGAAGAATCCCGGCATACACCAGCTTCAAGGCCGCAAGACGCTCATCGAAATCCTGTCGCTCGCCGGCGGTCTGGCGGACGACGCGGGCCACAGCGTCAAGATCACCCGCCAGCTCGAATGGGGCCGCGTCCCCCTGCCTGACGCCAAGGACGACCTCTCGGGCGGGTTCTCGGTGGCCGACGTCAGTCTCGAAGCCATCCTGGAGGCCAGAAACCCGGCGGAGAATGTCGTGATTTTGCCGCACGACGTCGTCTCCGTGCCGCGGGCGGAAATGGTCTACGTCGTCGGCCAGGTGCCCAGGGCCGGTGGATTCATTCTCCGCGAACGGGAGACGCTTTCCGCCCTCCAGGCCCTCTCGCTGGCCGGCGGCCTGGATAAAGACGCTTCGCCCGGACACGCCCGCATCCTGCGTCCCTCGCCCGGCGTCAAGAGCCGCAACGAGATCCCCATCGACCTGAAGAAGATCATGTCCGGCCAGGCCCAGGACGTCCCGCTCCAGAGCGAAGATATCCTCTTCATACCCAGCAGCACCCCCAAGAAAGCCCTCACGCGGGTGGCCGATACCGCCGTGCAGATCACCACGGGGCTTATCGTCTTCCGCCGTTAGCGGCGGGCCTCCGCCCAGTGCTCATGACCCAGTTACCGCCGGCCGATTCCCAGCCCGATCCCGCAGTCCTCCGTCCACGTTATGTCGACTACGGGCTCGAAGAGCCGGCTGCGGGCGTTCCCCGCGGCAGCCTGCTGGAATACTGGCGCATCCTCCGGCAGCGCAAAGGCGCGGTAGCCATCTTCGGCTGCCTCGGCATCCTCGCCGGCGTCCTCTACACCCTGCCGCAGACTCCCGTCTACCAGGCGCGTACCACCATCGAGATCCAGGGCCTCAACGAAGACTTCCTGCACATGCGCGATCTCAGCCCCACCTCCGGCAACGCCCCCGGGGACCCTGGCACGGACCTCCAGACCCAGGTCCGCATCCTCCAGACCCGCGCCCTGCTCAATCGCGTCATTCAGAAGCTCAGCCTGGAAAAGAAGCCGCTCGTCGCCAATCCCAACCGCCTCGAGGCCTGGTGCAATGCGCTCGGCATCACCTCGGCCAGGGCCGGGGACGGCCGGGAATCCGCTCTCCGCGCCATCGCCGCCAGCCTTCACGTGCGCGCGCAGGTCAACACCCGGCTGATCGAGATCCTCTGCGATTCCACCAATCCCCAGGTCGCCGCCGAATTCGCCAACGCTCTTGCCGCCGAGTTCATCGAGCAGAATCTCGAAGCCCGCTGGCAGGCCACCCAGCACACCGGCACCTGGCTGACCCGCCAGATGGAGGACGTCAAGATCAAGCTCGAAAAGTCCGAAGACGCCTTGCAGGCCTACGCCCGCGAGACCGGCCTGGTCTTCACCCAGGAAAAGGACAATGTAGCCGACCAGAAACTCAAACAACTTCAGGACGAGCTTTCCAAGGCCGAAGCCGAACGCATCACCCGCCAGTCGCGCTACGAGTTGGCCACCCGCGCTGCCGCCGACTCCCTCGGCGAAGTCCTGGATGACGGCAGCCTGAAGGATCTCCAAGGCAAGCTCACCGACCTGCGCCGGCAGCTCGCCGAGCTTTCCTCTTCCTTTACTTCCGAACACTACAGGGTGAAAAGGGTCGAGGCGCAGATCGCCACCCTCGAAGCCTCGCTCGAAACCGCGCGGGCCAACATCCTCAGCCGCATTCGCAACGATTTCGAATCCGCCCAGCGCCGCGAAAAGCTCCTCGCCGCCGACTATTCCGCCAGCGTGCAGGTGGTGACCGCACAAGCCGACAAGGTGACCCACTACAACATCCTGAAGCGCGAGGTGGACACCAGCCGCCAGCTTTACGAGAGCCTGCTCCAGCGCGTGAAGGAGGCCGGCATCGCCTCGGCGCTGCGGGCTTCCAACGTGCGCGTTGTGGATCCGGCGGTCCCGCCCGTCGAACCCTACCAGCCGAGCTATTCCGACAACTGCCTGTTGGGCCTGGTCGGCGGCCTGGTTGCCGGCATGGCCTTCGTAGTCATGCGCGCGCGCTCCGACCGCACCATCCAGCAGCCCGGCGACGCCGGCCAGTACCTTGGCGTGCGCGAGCTGGGGATTGTCCACAGCGCCTCGGCCGGCCCCGCACGGAGAAGAGTGCTGCCGCTCGCCGGCCGTCACGAGCCGCTCGCCGACCATGCCACGGAATTGATCACCCTCGGCCGCAAGCCCTCGTTCATGGCCGAGTCGCTGCGCGCCACCCTGGCCTCCATCCTGTTCGCCGGAAAAGATGGAGTCTGCCCCCGCGTCCTGGTCCTCTCCAGCGCCGGCCCCAAGGAGGGCAAGACCACGCTCGCCACCAATCTCGCCGTGGCCCTGGCCGAGATCCACCGGCGCGTGCTCCTGATCGACGCCGATCTCCGCCGCCCCCGCCTGCATCGCATCTTCGAATTCGACAACGGCAAAGGCCTGGTGGATCTCCTCCGCCTCCCCGACCCCATCGGCGGCCCGCTCGACGGCCACGTTCGCGCCACCGGCATCCCCAATCTCTCCCTGATGACCAGCGGCGGGGTCCCCTCGGGGCCGCCCTCCGGGCCGGGCGACCGCGATCCGAACCTGCTTCATTCCCAGCGCCTGCCCGAGCTCATTAGCCTGGTCCGCGCCGAGTACGACATGATCCTGATCGATACGCCCCCCATGCTGACCATGGCGGACGCCCGGATCATCGCCCGCCATGCCGACGCCGTCATCCTGGTGGCCCGCGCCAACCACACCCTGCGCGAGTCCCTGAAGGAGGTCTCCGACCGCCTCGCCGAAGACGGCGCCCACGTCCTGGGCGCCGTCCTCAACGATTGGAACGCCAAGAAATCGGGCCGCTACAGCTACTATCACGAACCGTAGCTGCACTACGGCGTCGAGTGCGCGTCCTGCCCCGTCGCCGTCTTGTAGGCCGCCAGCGTGTAATCCGTGCCGCCCACATTCATCTTGTTGCCGCTCAGATTCGCGAAGGTGTTGCTGTCGGAATCCAGCGCTACCGTGGCATCCGTGAGATACCAGAAGTACCCATCGCAGGTGATGTTATTGTTGCGCGCTTTGAAGTGCGTCCCGGCAGCCTGGTCGTAGACGCCGAAAACACTCGTGCCCGCAATCGCCGTTTGCTCCAGATCGATAGAGGAATTGCTGCTGCCCACGTATACGCCCGAGCACGCCCAGCCGCCGGTGAGGGTGAAGCTGCAGCCGGTGATGGTTGCCGATGCCACCGTGGACATCGTCTGGACGCCGTACAAGATGGCGCTGGCCGTGAAATTCGAGATCGCGACCGCCGTCCCTGCGGGGTTGGCCGCGATCCGGCAGCCGGTGGAACTTCCCCCGCTGATCGCCACGTTCGCGGCGTTCCCTCCGCCGAAACCGTTCGAGCAGTTGTCCACCCGGCAATTCAGATACGAGATCGTGCCGAACGCGCCCGAGACGTTCACGTGCCCGTACACGCCGTCCATGTTGGGGTTGTAAATCGAGCAATGGAACCAGCAGTTCTCGAAAGTGACGTTCTGGCCCGCGGCCGTGTTTGCGTTGTACACCGCGAGCGTGCCGCTGCCGCCCATGGGCCAGTAGGCGTCCAGGCACTCCACGCCGATCAGCGTGGCGCCGGGCCCCACGTACAGGTTATGCAGGCTGCCCTCCGATGCCAGGCAGTTCACCGCCCTCCCTGCGATCTCCAGCGAGCCGTCATTGTGCAAATTGCGCCGCGTCCAGATTCCCGTGGTGGTACAGTTCGGCCCGCCGTCGATGTAGGCGTGCTGCCGCTTCGAGTACTCGTAGGTCTTGCCGTTAGTGCCCGGGTTGGAGCCGTCGCCGGCGTGGACGTAGAGCGTGATCGGCGTGGTGTTCTCCGCCGACGGGAAGTACGACCCCGCCGTGGCGTTCGAGTCCGCCGCGCTCGCCGCCCGCACCATGCGGACGTTGTTTTCCCACGCCGAAACGAACGTCTTCCCGCTGCACCAATCGATCGGCACCGTCGCCTGGTACACGTTCCCCGTCGACGCGTTCGCCGGATCGTACCACGCGTAGAACCCGTCCCCGCTTACACCCGTACTCGAGATATTGGCGTCGGCCACCGCCGGGCACAACCCGATTTCCGTCATGCTTGTGCCCGTCGCCGTCACCGTGCAGCGATACCACCCGTTGGCCAGCGCCAGAATGGTCACGGTCATACTGGCATCCACCGTCCCGGCCACTCCGGTGGCAAGATTCACCCACGTTCTGTGCGGCGTGCCGTCGTTCAACCGCACGCTCAAGTACATCCAGGTCCTCTCGGCGGCCTTCAGGCAACAGGTGAACTGGTACGCGCCCACGCCCAAGGTCAAGGGAGTGTATACCGAGTAGCTGTTCGACCCGTTGGCCGTCTCTTTGATCTTCGTCGCCAGGGTGACGCCATCCGGGGCCAGCGTGGTGTCCGTGCCCATAGTTGTCAGCCAGGTGCTCCATGTTGCCAGCGACGCCGGGAGCGTGTACGGCTGCCACGTCCGGCTCCAGATCCCCGTTGGCTGTGCGCTGGCCGGATACCACACGTAAATCCCGCTGCCCGCGACGGCCAGCCAGTCGATGTTCGTGTTGATATCGTCGGCATTCAGGCATCCGATAACAATCTGAGCTGCGGTGGTACTGACCGTCAGAGCGGCATCCACCCTCCACCAGCCGTTCGGGTAAGCGGTCAACACCACGGACTGCCCCGTGTCGGCCCCGCCTGCTGTCCCGTCAGACAGGTTAAATCGCGCCTTCTTCGTACCGTCAGTCGAGTTCCAGAATCCAACAAACGCGCAGCTACGTTCCGCCGCCTTGAGAAAGACGGAAAAATGATATACGCCCGCGGAGAGCGAAACAGGTGCGTTGATGTTGTTTTCCGAAGCTCCGGTCACACTCTCGCTGTAGTGGTATGCGGTGCTCCCGTCCGGAGCCGTGCCCGATGCCGCGATACTGGCCTGCCAACCGCTCCACAGCCCCGCGTTCGACGGCACCCCCGCGATCGTGGGCACGTACGCGTCGAACGGACCCGCCGTCGGCGTGACGATGTCCGAGCAGTCCAGCAGCGGCTTAGCGCCGCTGCCCCAGGCCACCACCTTCACCCCGTCGGCGGGCACCGGCAGCGTCTCGCGCCACTTGGACCCGCACGCCAGCGCCACCGTGTCGCCGGGCCGGATCTTCGCCGCAACCGCCGCGATCGTGCGCAGTGCAACGGCTGGGGATCTGCCCGCGTTGCCGTCGGATCCGTTCACCGAATCTACGTGCCAGGCCGGCTGCGCATGCCGGCCCCCGCACATTCCCATCCGTGCAATCATAAGTCTCCCTTACGCCTCTACCGCCGGCGTGATGTACAGCACCCCGTTGGTGCTGTCGCAGATTACCGCCACCAGGTCCGTGCCGTAGCAGGCAAAGTACTCCGGTGTGTTGGCGGGAAGAAAGAGACAGGTTGTGTCCGCTACGGGAGACGGGCCGAACAGGATATGGCAATCCACGTTTGCCACCAGCCGCGCGACGGTTCCGTTCACCGCGGCACTCTGGGTGGAAGACGACCCGACCGTCATCATTTGCGTCGTACCGGGCCGAATCACCGGCAGCGCGCCTAATTCATAAAGCCTCGAAACGTAATTCATCACGCCTCGATTCTAGCTGGCCGACACCAAGCGTCCGTGGCTCAAAAACATGCAACCCGTTGAAAAGACTGAGCTAAATTTTTCGCGAAGTGCTGTGACTGACTTTTTGGCGCCGGTCGTTTTTTCCGATTCCCAGTCCATCGCCACCCGGCGGAGGAGGCGGGAACGAGCCGCCACGGTCACCGGCGGCGCGGCAGTCGCCAACAAGCTGACCGGCGTCGTAGTGCGGCTCCTGACCGTCCCACTGGCTCTGCACGCACTGGGGCCGGAGCGCTACGGGCTATGGATGGCGGTGGGCTCGCTGTTGAGTTGGCTGACTCTTTTCGATTTCGGAATTGGCAACGGCCTGATCAATCCGCTGAGCCGGGCGCATGCCGCGGGAGACCGCCGTAGCATCGCGAAACTGGTCTCCTCCGCTCTCCTGGTGTGCGCTGTGAGCGCCGCGGCGATTCTGGGAGTGGTGGAATTATCGATTCATCGTCTCGACCTGCCCGCGCTGCTGGGCGTCGGCTACAGCAGCGGGCTGCGCCCGGAAGTGTTTCGTGTCGCTCGCGCCGCCGGATGGCTTTCCGCGGCCGCATTCCTGCTCAGCTTCGTGGGGCCATTCTGCTTCAGCGCGCAGCGAGGGTATCTCTCGTCGGTGGTGGGAATCGCGGGAATGGCCGCCAGCGCCGCCGCGATTGCCGCGGTCGCCGCGTTCCACTCTTCCACCGTAGCTTTTGTGCTGGCCACCAGCCTGCCGCCGCTGGCCGGGACCGCGCTGCTGGCGGCGTTTCTTTTCCTGGGACCGTATGCCAGCGTTCGCCCCTCGCCGGCGCAGTTCAGCGGGCGGTCGCTTTCCGAGGTGGCGGGCTGCGGATGGCCCCTGCTGCTCATGCAGATCGCCAACCTCGCCGCCATGCAATCGGCCAACGTGCTGATCGCCCACCGCTTCGGACCGGCCTCGGTTCCCCGCTACTCGGTGCCCTACGCCATGTTCACGGCCGGCTCGGCGCTGTGCTATGCGCTGGTTGCGCCCTACTGGCCGGCGTACACCGAGGCTCTGGCGCGCGGCGATTTTGCGTGGATTGCCAAGAGCCTGCGCGGGACGCTGCGGCGCACCATGGGGTTCATGGTCCCGGCATGCCTGGCAGCGGTTTTCCTGGGGCGCGGCGTAATCCGCCTGTGGGCCGGCCCGAGCGCCGTGCCATCCCAGCTTCTGATGGCCGTCATGTCGGTGTATTTCCTGCTGGTGGTGTGGTCGATGAACTACACCATTGTGCTGCTGGGCATCGGCGCCCTGCGCACCAGGGCGGTCCTGGCGGTGATCTCGGCGCTGGCCCACGCCGGCGGTTTTTTTCTGCTTTGTCCCTACATCGGTCCCGCTTCGTTCCCGGTGGGCGGTTGCGTTGGGGTGGCGATCGAGATCCTGGCAGGCCGTGCGGTCTGCCGCCGGCGGGTGAATGGCTGATGAGCGAAGTCGCCGTTGTGATCTCGAGCTACCAGGCGGAGCAGTACATCGAGTGCGCCATCCGCTCGGTGCTCGCGCAGGACCTCACCGGCTTCGAGCTCCTGGTGCAGGACGACGCATCCACGGATCGCACGGTGGAAATCGCCAACTCGATTCAAGATCCGCGGCTGCGGGTGGTGGTGAGCGGGGCCAACCAGGGCGCGGTCGCCAACTTCAATTCGGGCATTGACGGGACGCGCGCCGAGTTTGTGGTCAAGCTGGACGCCGATGATTTCTTGCTGCCGGGATTTCTCCACGCGTGCTGCGAGGCGCTCGGTTCCGACGGCAGCCTGGCCTTTGTCTTCACCGAGGCGCAGCGGATCGCGCAGGGACGGCCTGCGGGCCTGATGACGGGCTGGCCGGCGAGTGTCGCGATGTCCGGACGCGACTTCATCCTGGCCGCTCTGGCCGGAGGAGATCCCTGTTCGGCGAGCGCGGTAATGTTCCGCCGCACGGCTTTCCGCGCCGCGGGCGGTTTCCGCTGGCCTACGTCCGGAGCGCCCTTCGGCGAGGACTACACGTTGTGGCTCCGCATGGCCGCGACCGGCTCGGTTCGTTTTCTGCCGGAGCCGTTATCGGCCTATCGGGCTCATCCGGCGGGACTGACCGGGCGCCTCAGGAACCCTGCTCTGCGCGAGCCGTTCCGCCACATGGTGGATGAATTGGAGCGCGCCATCGAATTTGCGCGCGCCCGCGGCGTCCTCGCGGGGAGCGACCTGGCGCGCGCGAACCGCCTGCTGGCGCGGCACTGTCTGCGGGCCGCCGACGCCTGCGCCTTCCTGCCCGAGCACCGCGCCTACTCCATTCGCCAGGCATGGCGCTTATCGGCGCGCGAAGTTGCCCTGTCGCGCCACTCCTGGCGCCTGGCGCTGAAGCTGGCGGTGGGCGTTGACACCGTGGAACAGATCCGGAGAAGCCGCCGTGTGCACGCATGAGCAGGCTGCAAAGTCAGGACCCGGCGAGTGGCCTCCCCACGGCCCCGTCGCTTTGCTTGAGGACGACAAGATGAGAGAGAAATCCGTAAGTGCATATACGCAGACGTATTCTGCTGTGGTTCGGGCCTGGTACGCTCGTTGGCCGCTGAGACGAGGCAAACGGCTCCCGGTTCGGGCGCGGCCGCTGTTCAAGCCGAGCGTGCCCGACTGGATCGAGGTGGAACCGGGCATTGTCATGATGCTCGACCCAGAGGACTACATATCCATCGAGATCCTGGAAACGGGCCGATGGGAACCGCAGTCCTGGGCAGCGATCCGGCAGCACCTGCCTGTAGGGGGCACATTTGTAGATGTGGGCGCTCACATTGGATATTACTCGCTCAAGGCGGCCAAAACTGTAGGCCCCACCGGCCGGGTGATCGCCGTCGAAGCGAATCCGGACACCGTGCGGATACTTCGGGGCAATGTCGAGGCGAGTGGGGCGAACGCCATTGCCGTGCACCCGGTTGCGTGCTCGGACTCCGGCAATGTACTGGAATTCTTCGGTTCGATGCGTAGCAATACGGGGAAGGCCTCGCTGTGCCGCGACAATGCCCTGCAGTCCGGGTCCGTGGGCGCGGTGTGCCGGGTTTGCGCCCAGCCACTGGATGCCATTGTCGAGGAGAATGGTCTTTCCCGGATTGATGTCGTCAAGATAGACGTGGAAGGAGCGGAATTACTCGTACTCAAAGGAGCACGGCAGGCGCTGACTCGATTCAGTCCTGTCTTGATGGTGGAATTAAACGACACGCTTCTTCAATCGATGGGGACGAGTACCGCCGAGGTGGGTGAGTTCCTGCAATCCTTGGGTTACCTGCCACGCTACCCGGTTGAAGACAACATGGTGTTCGCGAAATAGGCTCTTCCTGGTTGGCATTACCATGAAAATCATTTTCCTCACCGCGCCGGCAGTCGGCGGCGTGTTCAGCGTTTTTCGCGCGCTTCGCGACGAGCTTGGCTGTCGCGGAGCCGAGGTCCGCTGGCTGGCAGCCGGGCCGGATGCGGCGCTCGCAAGCGAATCCCTGCCCGCCGAACTGGCCTGTGGCAGCGTCGTAGCCCCGGAGGACCGCTCCCCGGCGATTCAAACCGCGGCGCTGCTCCGCGAGATCCAACGAACCGGCCCGGACGTAGTCGTGGGCAACGTCTTCTCCGGCATCGTCGAACAGAACCTGATGTTCTACCTGCCCGCGGCCATCCGGCGTTTCATCTTGGTCCACAACATCACCCCCATGACCTACCGCGCGGCCCGGGCGCTGCGGGACCATGTGGACGCCGCCATCTGCGTGAGTCCCAGGATTCGCCACGACCTTATCATGTATCACGGGTTCACGCCTGGACGAACGGTTCACATCCCACAGGGGATCGCCGACGCCGCGTTTGTCGCTCCCCGCCCGCGCCCGGAATCTTCCTTCCGCGTGCTCTTCCTCGGCCGCATCGAGGAACAGGCCAAGGGCATCTGCTGGCTGGCGCCGATCCTCTCGAACCTGGTTGCCGCCGTTCCCCACGCCACCTTGACGGTGGCGGGCGACGGCCCCGACCTGTCACGGCTCAAACAGGAAGTCGCCGCGCGGGGATTGTCGCGGTCGGTCAGCTTCCTCGGGTCCGTGGAGCACGATGCCGTGGCCTCGCTGGCTGCCGCGCACGAAGCCATCCTGCTCACCTCGCGGTTCGAAGGCAGCCCGATGAGCCTGATCGAGTGCATGGCCGCCGGCTGCGTGCCCGTGGCGTCGCGAATCCGCGGCGCCACCGACGCCATCGTAACCGAAAGCGAGAACGGCTTCCTGTTCCCCGTCGGAGATGTGCGCTCCGCCGCGTCCTGGCTGGCGCGGCTGGCGTGCGATCCCGAGTTGCACGCCCGATTGCGCGAGCGTGCCATCCAGACGGTCCGCGAGAAGTTCTCCGCCGCCGCCCAGTCGGAGGCGCTTCTCGCGCTGTTCCGCGCACATGCCGATGCGCCCGCGCGCTTCGCTCCACTGCCCATCTCGGAATGGCGCGTGCACCCCGGCCTGCGCCCTGGCTGGTGGTATCGCCTGCCTGAGCCAGTGAAGAACTCCCTGCGGATTCTGCGCGAGCGCGCCTGTTGTTTCGCTTCCATCCTGTGATACCCGTTCTGCTCCTGACTTTCGGGATTGCCGCCGCCTTGCCCGTGCTCACCGGGCTGCGCCGCAAGGGCGGGTTTCTCCATTTTTCCGTCCTCGGCGGCTTGGTCTTCCTCGGCCAGCTTTTCCTGCAGGCCGTGGGCGTGGTCCGCGCCGATTCCGCTCCGCACGACGGATTGGCCAAGGCGCTCCTCATGTGCACCCTGTGCGCCCTGGCCGTCCACATCGCCTGGGAACTGCCGTCTCCGGCGGACCCGCTGACGCGCCTGGCTTACGATTCCGCCGCCGTCTTCCGCATCGGCACGGTCTTCACCGCCGTCGGCCTCGCCGGATTCCTGCTGCTCGCACGCCTGAGCGGCGGAATCGCCGCGCATTTCTCCACGTCCGGCGCCTACGCGCTGGACTGGCGCGGCTACCCGGTGGCCTACTCCTTCTTCATTACCTACCTCTCGCCCGGAATCTTCCTGACGCTGTTCGTCGCCATGCGCGAGCGTTCCCTGGTGAAGTACGTAGTGGCGGCTCTGCCCCTGGCCGTCAACCTGGCTTTCATCCTGATCCTCGGCCGGCGCGCGGTTCTGTTTGACACCGGCATCCTGATCCTCACGGCGCTGTGGTTCGCCCTGGGGTACACCCCGCCAAGGGCGCTGCTCCTGGCGGGAGCCGCCTTCGGCGCCGTGGCCATCTACGTGGCCCCTTACTACCGGCCATACAGTCAGATCGGCGCCGACAACGAAAGGCTGCGCGATCTCCCCGTGTCCCAAACCATGTCCGCGACGGTCAACGGCATCCAGGAGGAGTTCTACAACGCCGCCTGGGTGACCGAGATCACCTCGCGGAATCACGCCTGGCAGTACGGCGCCGGCATCTACAACTACCTGGTCGCCAGCTTCGTGCCCAAGCTCATTTTCAGCGAGCAGTTCAAGGAGCGCCTGTTCCTCACCTCCACCCGGTGGGATTTCGAAACCAACGATTTCGGATGGCACATCGCTTACGGCGCCAATATGTCCGGCCCGGCTTCGTCCTACATTCAGTTCTGGTTCTTCGGCTGCCTCTGGTTCTACCTCCTGGCCCGCTTCATGAAGCGCCTCTACGTCCGGGCCATGTTGGGCGACCTGTTCGCGCAATGCCTGTACGCCGGATGCATGGTACACGCCATCCAGTCGATCGGCAACTACATGTACATGATCCTCAACCCGGTGGTCATGTTCGCTCCGGTCCTGTACCTGAGCATCGAGTTTCTCACCGCGCCTTCCAAGTGCCGGGGACGAGCCGTCCTTCTCGGCCGCTGGTCCCCCAATACTGAAACGCCATGAACTTCTCTGCCATCTCCAATACCTCGGTTCTCGGCCGCCTGATGCGCCTGCCGCTGACGTTGGTGCCGAAGACCGCCGATCTCCCCATCCTGCAAGGTCCGCTGAGAGCCAGGAAATGGCGGGCCCGTTCCGGCAATCACGGGTGCTGGCTGGGGTCCTACGAGTACGTCAAGCAGCGCGAGTTGGCGGCGGAAGTGAAACCAGGCATGGTGTGTCTGGACGTCGGGGCCAACGTCGGATTCTACTCGCTCCTGTTTTCCACCTTCTGCGGCGAAGCCGGTGAAGTGGTGGCGTTCGAGCCGCTGCCTGCAAACTGCGACGTGCTGCGACACCACATCCGCATAAACCGCTGCTCGAAAATCAGGGTGGAGCCCATGGCGCTGGCGGATTTCGATGGCGAAGCCCGCTTCCGGCCGGGAATCGACAAGTTCACCGGGCGCCTCTCGCCGGACGGAACCCTCGTGGTGGCGTGCGCACGGTTGGACACCCTGATGGATCGCGGGCTCGTGCGTCCCCCCCACATCGTGAAGATCGATGTCGAGGGCGCGGAAATGGAAGTCATTCGGGGCGCCGCCGGGACCCTGCGTTCCTTCCGGCCGATCCTGTTCCTCGCCACGCACGGCGAAGAGGTTCACCGCGGCTCGTGCGCATTGCTGCGCGGCCTCGGGTACCGGATCCGCGGAGTCGGCGGCCTCGATCCGCAACAGACCAACGAGCTGGTGGCCCAGTGAAACCCGCTCCTCAGCCCGCATCGCTGCAAAACAAGTACTATCCCGAATGCCGTTTCGGAGGGTTCACCCAACACGACGGAACCGTCGCCTTCTATACCCGCGTCAATGCGCTCCTCGACCCGCGCTCGGTGATCGTGGATTTCGGCTGTGGACGCGGCGCCGTCGTCGACGATCCGGTCCGCTTTCGCCGGCAGGTTCGGGATTTGCGCGCCGCCGGACGCACGGTGATCGGAGTGGATGTGGATCCGATGGGCGGCGGGAATCCGTTCCTGAACGAGTTCCGGCTTTTATCCACGGACGGTACATGGCCGCTGGATAGCGCATCCGCGGACCTGGTAGTAACGGACTGTGTCCTGGAACATCTCCTTGCCCCCGAGTTCTTTTTCGCGCAGGCCGCCCGCGTGCTGAAGCCGGGCGGATACATCTGCATCCGGACGCCCAATTCCGCCAGCTATGTCGGGCTGATCTCCCGGCTGGTGCCCCCCAGGCTGCATCAGGCCGTCTTGAAAAAAGCGCAGCCCGGCCGCCGCGAAGAGGACGTGTTCCCGGCCGTCTATCGCTGCAACTCGGTGTGGCGGCTGCGCGGGATGCTCGAGAAACACGGGTTTGACGCCGTGGTATACGGCCACGGAGCAGAGCCAGGCTACCTGGATTTCTCGCGATGGGCCTATTTGCTGGGCGTGTTCTACCAGAAGTATGCGCCGGTCTGGATGAGGCCGTCGTTGTTCGCGTTTGGCCAATTGCACCTGAGATGATCGCTGACGGGCAGTCCATTCCCCGATTTGCCGTGGCCCAGATTGGCGCCCGCATGCACTATGCCGTCCCCCGCATTCTGAATGAAGCCGGACGCCTCGAGCGCCTGTTCACGGATTTCGCCGTGACCCGGCAGTACGACGCGCCCCCCTGGCCCCTGCGGCGCCTGCTCTCCCGCTACCCGCGCGGCATCCCCGCCGGCCGCATTACTCACTTCCCCGCCCTGGCTTTTGCCACCACTCTGGCCAGCCGCCTCCTGCGCTCCGAATCCGCCTACCTGCGGTTGTGGATGTCCGCCGGGCGTGGCTTCTGCCGCGCGGTGGTCCGCCGCGGATTCGGGCAGGCCGGAGCCGTATACGCCTACAATTCCGCCGCCCTCGAGCTCTTCCAGGAGGCCCGCGCGCGCGGATTGCTCTGCGTTCTCGAACAGACCGTGGCCGCCGCGGGCGTGCTGCACCGCCTGCTCGCGGAGGAGAGAGCAGCCTGGCCGGGATGGTCCATAAGCCCCCGCCCGGCGGCTGCCGCCGCCGAGTTCGCCGGCCGCGAAGCCGCCGAATGGTCCTCCGCCGATGTCATCCTCGCCGGCTCGGAATTCGTGGTCGATTCCATACGCGAGTCGGGCGGCCCCGCCGGGCTTTGCCGCGTGGTCCCTTACGGCGTCGATCTTCCCGCCTGCCAACCGCCTGTGAAACGCGGGCGCCGCCTGCGGGTGCTTTTCTGCGGCGCGGTCGGGCTCCGCAAGGGCGTCCCGTACCTGCTCGAAGCGGCCTGCCTCCTGGCTTCCGAGCGCTTCGAATTCCGCTTCGTGGGCGCCGTCTCGGCCCCGGCCGCGGTCCGCTCGTCCCTGCCGCGCCACTGTGAATTCGTGGGCGCCGTGCCGCGTCCCGCGATGTCCTTCCACTACCGATGGGCCGACGTCTTCGTCCTGCCCTCCATCTGCGAGGGCTCCGCCACCGTGTGCTACGAAGCGCTGGCCGCGGGCCTTCCCGTCGTCACCACGCCCAATGCGGGCAGCGTGGTTCGCGACGGCGTCGACGGCTTCATCGTGCCCATCCGCGATCCGCGGGCCCTTGCCCAACGCCTGGAACTCCTGGCAGCCGACGCCGGCCTGCGCGAACACATGGCCCGCAATGCCGCCGCCCGCGCCCGCGTGTTTACCGTCGCGGCATACAGCGGCCGCTTGCTCGACGCCCTCGCTCTCCAGCCCGCATGCGAGCCCGTCTCGAAACCCGCCCGGTCCACCGTCCCGGAATGCCGATGAAAACCCCCGAGCACCACCAGATCGCCGTCGTGCACAATCACTGGATCCACTACAAGGATCTCCTCTTTCGGGCCATGGCCGCCCGGGGCCTGGATTTCATCGCCCTCTTCACCGCCGGCCATAGCGCCCGTCGTCGGGACCCTGGCCCGCCCGAGCACCGCGCCTACCCATACTGGATCGCCCACGATGGCCCGTACGAAACCGTCCGCCAGTTCGCCATTGCCCGAACGATGTGGCGCGCGCTCGGCCGCGTTCGCCCCTCCTGCGTGATCATCAGCGGCTGGTACGATGCCGCCGCCTGGTCGGCCTGGCTGTGGAGCCGCGCCCACCGCGTGCCCATGATTCTCTGGGCCGAGTCCAACATCTTCGACCGCAGCCGCCACGCCCCCCTGGAGGCCATCAAGCGGATCTACGCCCGGCCTTTCCGCGCCGCCCACGTCTACGGCCGCTCGAACGCGGAATATCTCCTGAAGCTCGGTGTCCCGCGGGACCGCATCTTCACCAAGCGTGCGGTCCTGGACACCGGGTTGTTCCAGCCGCGGCCCCGCACCGCGCCGCGCCCGCCCTACAAGACCATGATCTTCGTTGGCCGCTTGTCGCCCGAGAAGAATCTCCACCGGTTGCTGCTGGCTCTCGGCCAGGTTCCGCAGGATGCCGCCCGGCCGCGGCTGGTGCTCCGGATCGTAGGCTATGGCCCCCTGGAGCAGGCGCTTCGCTGCCAGGTTGCCCGCCTCGCGCTCGAGCCTTTCGTCGAACTCCGCGGCGCTGCCGCGCAGCGCGAGCTGCCGGCCATCTATTCCGCCGCCGATGCCCTGGTGCTGCCCAGCACCAGCGAGCCCTGGGGACTGGTGGTGAACGAGGCCATGTGTTGCGGCCTGCCGGTCCTGGTTTCCAACCGCTGCGGCTGCGCCGCCGACCTGGTCACCCCCGAGACCGGCTGGACCCTCGACCCCACGGACGTCCCCCAGCTTGCCTCGACTCTCGAGTGGTTCGCCGGTGTCCCGCCGGCGCGGCTGGCGGAAATGGGAGAGGCCGCCCGCGCCGTGGCCTGCCAGTATTCGCCCGCCAACTGCGCCGCCATCGTTTCCGAATCCGTCCGCGCGGTGCTCGCGTCCGCCTCGGCCAGGGGCCCCGCGTTTTCCTGCCCCGCACCCCAATGATCTGCCTGAACGTCCTCGAACACGCCGAAACCCGCTTCGGGGGGATCGTCAGTTCCGTGCCCGCTCTGGCACGCGCCATCGCCCGCGATGGCCGCTATCGCAACCAGAACGCCGCCTTCTGCGATCGCACCGAGGCCCCCGTCTCGGGCTTTATCCGGCTTCCCTCGAGCCGCTTCGAATGGCTCGCCCGCCGCCCCGCCCGCCGCACCTTCGACGCCCTCGTGTCCGGCGCCGACCTGGTCCATGTCCACGGCCTCTGGAGCCAGCACGCCCTCGCCGCCTGCCTTTCCGCCCGGCGCCACCGCAAGCCCTACGTCGTCTCCGCCCACGGCATGCTCGAGCCCTGGGCCCTGCGCCACAAGAGCTGGAAGAAGGCGCTCTACGGCGCGCTGGTCGAGCGCCGCAATCTCCGCCGCGCCGCCTGCCTCCGCGCGCTCACCCGCCAGGAAGTCGCGGACTATCGCAGCTACGGCGTCAGGCTGCCCATCGCCGTGGTGCCCAACGGCATCGATCCCGTGCCCGCCGCTTGGCCCGATGCCTTCCTCGCCGCCTGGCCCGCCTTGCGCGGACGCCGCCTTGCCCTGTTCCTCAGCCGCGTGCACTACAAGAAGGGCCTGGACGTCTTGTGCCGCGCCTGGGCCGCCGCGCCGCGCCGCCACGGCGACCACCTGGTCATTGCCGGCCCCGACAGCGAAGGCACCCGTGCCCGCCTCGATCCGCTCATCGCCCAACTCGGCATCGCCCAGGAGATCACCTTCACCGGCCTCCTCCGCGGCGAGCTGAAGTGGAGCGCGCTCGCCGCCGCGCACGTTTTCGTCCTGCCCTCGTATTCCGAAGGCTTCAGCGTGGCCGTGCTCGAGGCGCTCGGCGCGGCCGTCCCCGTCATCGTCTCGGAAGGCTGCAACCTGCCCGAAATCGCGGACCGCGGCTGCGGCTGGGTCGTCGCGCCGGAAACCCCTGCCGTGGCCGCCGCCCTCGCCGAAGCC
>DASQZT010000137.1:0-14767 GCA_035638575.1 Bryobacteraceae bacterium | reverse complement strand
GCATGCGTATGGGCGCTCCAGGCGGCGGCCGCGGAATGGGCGGCGACAGCACCGAGCACCGGTTCAACCTGACGCTCGGCGTGAACGTCACCAATATCCTGAATCACTTTAATCCCGGTGGCTACCAGGGCGTCATCACGTCTCCGCAGTTCCTCGACGCCACCGCCGTCAACACCGGATTCGGGGGCGGAGGCCCCGGAGGCGGAGGCTTCGGCGGATTCGGCGGACTTGCCGCGGCCAACAACCGGCGCATCGAATTCGATTCCCGCTTCACGTTCTGACAGACAGGAGCGGCGAAAACGCGAGGATGGCTTCAGTGGCCATGAGTCCGCCGAAGACCGACGCTCACCTGGCAGGAGGTACGTCGCCGGCCGCGAAACGTCGCGGAACTGTCCTGTCATCCTCCCAGACGAGGGTCGCGGCCGTCCGCCGGAAGTGACTCTCAGTCAGCGGCCAAGGGTTAACGTTCGTCAACATTTTCGTGCCGAGTCAGGGCCGTTATCATGCAAATTGGTTGCTTGCGGGGACGCCGGAGCTTGCCCATCCCGCCGGTTCGGGCGGACCTCAGATGAAGGAGGATCGGGATGCAGGATGTACGATGGGAGCCACGAGCGTCGAAGGTTGGCGTCTACTCTTTGACATGGAGGGATCACGACGGGCGAACGCATTCGGGCGAGGGCCGCGGCCTGGACATTTCGAAGTCCGGAGTCGGAGTTGAGTGCTCCCGCGAATTCAAACCGGGCTCTATCGTGTACGTCCAGGCTCGAGACGCTTCCGTGGAGGGCGATTGCCTGGTGGTCCATTGCACCCGCCGTGGCGCGAAGTACCACATCGGGCTGGAATTAAGAGACGAAGGCGAGAACACGGCAGGAACGCGGGAGAGGAGCGGAACAGAGAGCAACGAAGCCGACTATTACGATATTCTTCAGATCAGCCCGAAGGCCGAACTGGAAACCGTCCATCGAGTGTTTCGAATCATGGCGGCGCGCTTCCATCCGGACAACCCGGAAACCGGGGATGTGGAAGAGTTTCTCCGCATGAAACAGGCCCATGCGGTTCTGTCCGATCCGGTCCGCCGTGCCGAATACGACGCGGTGCGCGAAAGCCGCGAGACCGGGCCTATGCCGATTTTCGAGCTGAGAGATTTTGTGACCGGCGTGGAAGCGGAGGCGAATCGGAGACTGGGAGTCCTGTCGCTGCTTTACAACCAGCGGCGGATGGATCCGGACCATCCCGGGGTGTCGCTCCTGGACCTGGAGAAACGGATGGGATTCCCACGGGAGTATCTCAACTTCACCATGTGGTATCTCCGTTCCAAGGAGTACGTGGTCGCCGCCGACAATTCGGACTATGCCCTTTCGTCGTCCGGCGCGGACTTTGTGGAGTCCAACGCGCCCGAAAGTGAGATCCTGACCCGGCTGTTAAAGCGAGGCTCGAGAGCCGAGAGCGACCGGATGCGGCCGCGTCCCAAACCGGCGGCCGGCAAGCCGGAGCGGGCCAACCGCGCAGGCCAACATTTCCTGCTGGGGCCGAACCCGGACAAAACCAACTGAGGCTGCCGCGTCCGCCGTCGCGGCACGAGCGGTTCTGAGCTGCAACGTACTCGACCGCACAATCAACCCCATCATCTCGCCCGGTTCATATCCGAAGAGAACTTGCACCGACTCCCCGGAACCGGCAGAATTGAGTCCACTCAAACGAGAAATCTATCTATGCAGGCGATTATTCTCTACCCGGATGCCCAGAGAATCGAAGCTCTGGTCGTACCCGTTGGCCGTTACGCGATACGCGCCGTTCCCGTCAACTCGGACGACACCATTGAATTGAGGCTCAACTACGGGCAGTGGGAGGACGAAACCGGCGTGCCCGTCGAATTCGAGGCGTTCCTTATTGACGACGAGAACGACATTCGCAGCATACTAAGAATGCCTGAGGCCTGTTCGGCGGCTTCGTAGAGTTTTCGACCGCCAGCCGGACCCTACTTTTCCGAAGGCGTGTAGGAATCGAGCGCCCATTCGGCGCCCGGGTCGGAGTTCTCGGAGGTAACCACAACCTGGTCTTCGCCGGGCGTGGGATCCTTCGGGGGCTTGTTTTTGCGACGGCTGCTCGAGCCGGAAGGCTCCCGTTCGGCCGGCGGGTCATACCGGCTGACGGAGCCCAGGCGGAAATCGTCCATACGCGACCTCCCTTTGAAGGTAGTTCGCCAGGGCACAAGAATTTCTCAGCAAGCTTTAGCAGAAGCCCGCGCGGCCTGGACGCGCCGCGAAACAGTGATCCGCGGAGCCCACCGTACACGCTTCGCGGAAGCCTACACTTGCGGCTGGCTGGAATCGCGCTTCACCCATTTGTAGGCCGTGACCGAATTCCTCCAGAAGTACTTCTCCGCGGCCGCGCGGCTCTTGGCGCTGAAGTAATCCTGCACGATTTTCACGATCGCCGGCAGGTTGTCCACGGCAAACCCGTTGGGCCAGTCGCTGCCGAAGATCACCTGATTCTCTCCGAACATGTCGAACAGATAGTCCAGGGCCGGCTTGTAGAGAGCCGGATCTGTGGACGCTTTGCCGTCCACCAGGCGCAACACCTCCGACAGCTTGACATACACCTGCTTGCGGTTCGCCAGCTCTCGCAGAGTCCCTTCCACCGCGGCCTTTCCGTTTGCGTCGAGCCGTCCGAACATAGAGGGCAGGTGATCCAGCACGATGCGCAAGCCGGGAACCTTGTCCGTCACTTTCAAAACGGCTTCCATCAGGTCGGGCCGCGGATTGGCCGTGTCCAACGTCAGGTCCGCCTGCTGCATCAGCTTCAAGCCGTCGATGAACGCCGGGTTCGAGACCTGGCCGACCAGGTTGTAGCCCCAGTTGTTGCCGTAACGGATGCCGAGGAACAGCTTGTTTTTGTGATAGCGGTCCAGATACTCTTTGAACTCGGGCTTCTCCGGTTGGAGGTTGCCGATCGTCCCCACCATGATCGGATCTTTCTCCTCCACCTCCAGCACCCAGAGGTTGTCTTCCACCCAGGGGCTGGCCTCGATCTCGACCGCTCCCACAATCCCCAGCGGCGTGGCCAGGCGCCGGTAGCGCGGCGGCAGCGAGGGCTCCGTATTCCCCCTGCCTCCCGAGTAAGGTACGCCCTGTGGGCGAGTCTGGTCGAACAGATGAATGTGGCAGTCGATGATGGGGATGGGCGCCGCCTGGGCAGTTGCGATTGTCGCCGCGCCGACCGCCGCGGCCGAACCCAGGAAGTTCCTGCGACTCAGGTTGTTCATGATAGATTTTGCCTCAACTGCGCGAGGGGCGGCGAACCCTCCCTCCAACACCAGCGGTGCCGCCGGCGCTCCGTATTTGCCTCAATTGCCCTTTGCCGTCGTGACGGGGGCCGAGGGCGTGAGGCCATTGCCAAACTGATTCGCTACGCGCATCAGCTTGCCGTTGTTGAAGATCATGTCCAGCAGCTTCTCGCTATACATGGTCCGGCCATACTCGTCCTTCATCTGGCCGATGATCTTGCGCGACTTCATGTCGATGATATCGCCCGAAGAGACATAGGCCAGTTTTCCATCCAGACCAACCGTGATCCAGTAGGGACCGGAAGTCGTCTTGATGCTCTCAATCTGCTTGGGAGGCATCACCGTGTTGTCGAAGATATGGATATAGTCGTTCATTCCGTCGGCAAGCCAGACTTCCTTCTCGTCATTGGTCAGGGCGATGCCGTGGCTCGGGCAACCATGCGGGATTCTCGGGCGCGGCGTACCGAACCACCGCTCGCGCCAGGGGAAGCCCTGGACTTCGACGGTGTGCAGCACCTTGCCGGTCCCGACATCGGCAATCTGGAACCCCAGAAAGTTGTTCTGGTTGGTGTAGATCAACGACGAGTCGTGGTTCAGGACGAACACCCGGATGTTGTCGTTGAAGGCGATGGTCTTGACCGTCTGATGCGTGCTGGTATCGGCGATCGACATCACCTTGCCGTTGGGAGACATGAAGGCCCACTTGCCGTCCTGGCTCAGATTCAGGTTGTGAGTGTTGGGACTCAGGGGCGCCATGACTTTCGTAATCAGCTCGCCGGTCTTCGGGTTCACCACGTACCAGAAGTTCTTCAGGTCCGCTCCCACATACATGAACGAGCCGTCGGGCGAAATCTGCGGCCGCTCGCAGCATTGGCCGTCGTAGGCGTTTTCCCAGACCTTCTTGTCGGTGGTCAAATCGACGGCGGCCAGCCGCCCGCGGGCCGCGATGTAAATCATCTGCGTGACCGGACTGGCCGTCACACCGGCGATCTGCTCGGGGTTCTGGCTGGCCGGAACGTCGAACACGGGAATTCTCTTGACGAAGTTATAGTTGTTCTTCGCATCGAGCACGACAATGCCGTTCCCGTTTTGATCCGGCGAGCGTTCCAGCGAACCGGGAAGGGCGACGTAGATCAGTTCCTTCTGAGCCGGTCCGTTCAAGCTGCTGCCGCCCCCTTTGCCTCCGCGGCCAGGGCCTTTCTGCGCGGGCTGGGGGACCTGCGCGCTCATCGTCAGCCGGCCGAAGCCGAGGAACCCGGCCACCAGACAAACAGCACATCCGGCTAGCGTTGCAACCTTCATGGGACCTCCTGATATCTCTCGCTTCACACCCTCAAGCTTTCAGGTAGGGCTTCAGATACGCATCCAGCTCCTGGCGGATTTCTTCGATCGACAACTGCCGGCCGCCGCGCCCCCTGGCGCCCCCGCGGCCCTCGGCGCCAGGCACCGGCGTTGCCGGGCGGGCCGTGGTACCCGGCTTGAACACTCCACGGGCGATCAGGATGTCCATCGAGCTGATCGGCGTGATGGTGGCAAATGCCTGAATCCTTCCAAACATGTCGAACGCTTCCCGCTTCTGCCCGCTGTGCCAGAGATCGAACGCCGCCGCGAACACGTCGGCCAAAGTGGTGTACGGGCAGTGGCCGGAGAAGCCGCGCTCCATTTCCGTAATCATCGTACCGGCGCCCTGGCCCGAGAAGACCTTCAGTTGATCGCCGGTCCTCTGGCGCAGCTCGGTGACACGCTCCAACGGAATACCCGCTTCATCTTTGACGTATCGCAGCGTCGGGATGGTCTTGAACATTTCCACCAGCAGATCCACGCTCATGTTCCCAATGCTCTGCGCAAACAACGGCAGGCCGGTGAGATTGCCGACATGCTGATAGTAAGCCAGGAGAGCCTTCTCGTCGGTCACTCCGGGCGGAGGAAGCGAGATGATTGCGTCCGCGCCGAGCTTCTCGGCCTGCCGGGCGTAACGGGTCACGGCCTCCGGATCGGGGCTCTGAACACCGATCACCAGCGCTGTCTTCCCGCCTTTGCCCGCCGAGAGAATCGTTTCGGCGCCGCCCATCCGTTCCGAGTCGGACAAGGTCGTCCAGCCGCTGGCATTTTGAGGCCACATGAGGCCGTGCACGCCCCCGCGGTTGCAGAACTTGACTTGCGCCGCCAGTCCTTCCAGGTCGATCTTGTTGTCTGGCGTGAAAGGAGTAAACCCAATCGGGAAGAGCCCGTGAAGTTGCTTCGCTGTCGCCGCGGCTCGGGACCTGTTCGACAGGGCGAGGCCGGCTACGCCAATGCCAATCATCCGTAGAAAGTCCCGCCTGCCCGAAGATCCAATACGATTCGTCATCTTGTTTCGACTTGCCCCTCCGGACGCGCCCGGCGACTGCCAACTCAGCCGGAAGTATATATCGCTCCCCGACCGAAGTCAAACAGGGCCGGGCACGCTAGAATCAAGTCAATGCGTGCTCGCCGTTGGTGTGCCCTGCTGGCGGATATCGGACTGTTGGTTGGAACTACAGCCCTGTGCGCGGCGCAGACTCCCGTCCGGAATCAGGTCTCCAGCGCGCGGGCCCGCAGCGAAGCAGCGGACAAAGCGGATTTCGAGACCGTGTGTGGTGCCTGCCACACCTCCAGCATGGTATCCGACATCCGCACCGAACCGGAGTGGAAGGAAATTGTCGAGCACATGGTGTCGATTGGCGCCGACGGTACCGATGAGCAGTTGGAAGCAGTCATGCGCGTTCTTTTGCGCACGCTGACAAAGGTCAATGTAAACACTGCGACTGCCGAACAACTTCCGCTGGTCCTCGACATCAGTGAGGCTACGGCGCAGGCTGTGGTGAAGTACCGTGCCGGGCATGGCGATTTCAAAACGCTTGACGATCTGAAGAAGGTGCCCGGAATCAATGCTGCGAAACTCGACACCCGCAAGGATCGCATCGCTTTCTGAAATCCGGAATGGCGGCGCTAAGCCGCAAGGCGATGAGGCTTCCGCTGGATCTACCCAGGAAGTTCGTTGACTTCACCCGGTTTGTATGATATACATCAATCCGCTCGGGGAATAAGTGTCTGCGTCATCGAAACAAGAAACTTAGGGGGGGGCTATGCGATTTTTCGTGAAGTTGTCCTTACTGCTGGCGTGCTTTGCGCTCACTGCGTTCGCCCAGGGTGATCGCGGGACAATCACCGGTACCGTTTCCGATCCGGCCGGCGCCATCGTGCCTGCCGCCGCCGTCGCCGCCAGAAACACCGAAACCGGGGCTCAGTACGATTCCGTCACCACCGCCACCGGCAACTTCACGCTGGCTTCTCTGCCGCCCGGCCTCTATGAAGTGACCGTGTCGGCCCCTGGATTCAGCAAGTCCGTCGAGCAGGGCTTGCGTGTCGACGTGGCGATGACCATTCGTGTCGATTTCGCCCTTAGGGTCGGCTCCAGCAATGAGTCCATCACTGTCACTGCAAGCGCTGAAATGCTCCGCACCGAAAACGCGGAACAAAGCCAGACCATCAGCGGGAATACGATCAACAGCCTTCCGCTAAACTTCGGCGTCATCGCCGGCGGCTATCTCCGCAGCCCGTTCGCCTTCATGAATTTGACGCCCGGCGCGCTCCAGACCGGCCAGAATAACATGGTCGTCAACGGCATCAGCAACAACGTTACGATGCGCGTGGAAGGTCAGGACGCCACTAACACCAACAGCAATGATCGCATTGATGAATTACAGCCTTCGGTCGAGGCAGTGCAGGAGTTCACCCTCCAGACCAGTAACTTCGCCGCGGAGTACGGCCAGGTCGGCGCCGGTATTTTCAACTTCAACACCAAGAGCGGGACCAACGAGTATCACGGCAGCGTCTACGAGAATTACTCCAACGCAATTCTGAACGCCGGCCAGGCCTGGACCAACAATGGCAACAACCAAAAGGTCACGCCGTACGACACGAAGCACGATTTCGGCTTCAGCGCCGGCGGCCCCGTCCGGATTCCCCACGTTTACAACGGCAGGAACCGCACCTTCTTCTTCTTCAATATGGAGTTCTATCGCAGTGTGGCGACCGCCGGCGGCACTTACCAGACGGTCCCCACCGCCGCTATGCGCGCCGGCGACTTTTCCGGCGTGCTCACCGGCAAGCAACTGACCAGTGGCGGCAAGCCCGCCGTGGATCCGCTGGGCAACAATATTTACGAGAACGTCATCTACGATCCCGCCACCACCACTACTCTCAACAACGGCTCGGTGGTGCGGACTCCCTTCCCCGGCAACATCATTCCGCAGGCCCGAATGGATACCACTGCTCTCGCCATCCAGAAGCTCATCCCCCTGCCCACCAACAATCTGGCGCTTAACAACTGGCAGCAGATCTACCCCAACAACAAGCAGATGGACGTCCCCAGCATCAAGATCGACCATAGCCTCACCGACAAAATGAAAGCGTCGTTCTACTTCAGCCGCTTCAGCACCAACCAGTACGTCAACCCGGACGGCCTTCCCATCCCCCTCACCCACCTGCGCATTCTCTATGAGCGGAACGACACCTACCGCGCCAACTACGACTACATCATTGCCCCCACCCTGGTGCTGCACGCCGGCATCGGCTATATCCGCTATCGCAACCCCGACGTCATGCTCGATGGCGTGAAGAATTTCGACTCCATCGGCCAGCTTGGATTGCATGGCTCGGACCTCAACAATCTGGGCTTCCCCGCGCTCGGCACGATCAGCGGCAACCTTGGCGGCATGGGCCTATCCATGGGACCATCCAACGGCAACCTCTACTTCGAAGACAAGCCGACGGCGATCGCCAGCCTTTCCTGGGTGCACGGAAATCACACTTACAAGACCGGCATCGACTGGCGTAAAGACGTGTGGACCAACCGCCAGTACCAACAGGCCCTCGGCAGCTACGGCTTCAGCGCCGCGCAGACCCAGTTGCCGTCCGTCAACGTTAACCCGGTCAGCGGCGGCAGCGTGGGTTACCCCTACGCCAGCTTCCTGCTGGGCGCCGTGAACAGTGCGTCCATCGCCCCTCCTTACGACCCCCAATACCGCAGGCAGTCGTACTCCATGTTCCTCCAGGACACCTGGAAGGTCACTCGCAGACTGACCTTGGACTACGGCATTCGTTGGGACTTCGCGAAGCCCACGCGGGAAATCGACAACCGCTGGTCGGAGTTTGCCCCAACCGTCCCCAATCCGTCCGCCGGCGGCCTGCCGGGCGCCACCATCTACGAGGGGTACGGTCCGGGCCGCTGCAACTGCCAGTTCGTCAACGCCTATCCGTACGCCATCGGGCCGCGCATCGGCGGCGCGTATCAGATCACTCCCAGGACGGTGCTGCGCGCCGGATGGGGTCTCACTTACACGCCCCTCTATTCGTTCGGCTATCTCGGCGGCTCCAGCGCGCTGGGCACCGGCTGGAATTCCTTGAGCTTCGCCCCCACCCAAGTCTGGACTTCCGCCCTTCCGTTCAGCCAAGGCATGCAGTACACCCAAGCCCAACTCCTCTCCGTGTCACTCGATCCTGGAATTCGCCCCCAAGCAGGCCAGGTCAACAATCCTCCCAACTTGATCGATCCGAACAGCGGCCGTCCAGGCCGCATCAACCAGTGGAACATCTCGCTGCAGCGCGAAGTCACGCCAAACCTCCTCGTCGAGGCCGCTTACGTCGGCAGCCGTGGCTCATGGCTGAACTACAGCTCGTTGACGGCCTATAACAACATCACTCCGGCGCAGTTGGCCAAAGACGGGCTGGACATCAACAGTGCCACGGACCGCGCTCTGCTTCGCAGCACCATCACCAGCCCCGCTGTTGTGGCGCGCGGCTTCACGCTACCCTACGCCGCCTTCCCGACCGGTCAGACGCTCGAACAGGCGCTGCGCCCATTCCCCCAGTTCGGCGCCCTGGCTCCTTCCTATGCCCCGCTGGGCAACTCCTGGTACGACGCCCTCCAGGCCAAGGTCACCAAGCGCACTTCCCACGGCCTGACACTGACCTCTTCGTTCACCTGGCAGGGGCAATTGGACACAATGGAAGGTATCAACGACGTGTTCAACCGGGCAAACCAGAAGAACATCTCCGCCGCTTCCCAGCCCTTCATGTTCGTCACGGCTTACAATTACGAACTGCCGAGAGTCACTACGAACAAGCTGATCCGCGCCGTGGCCGGCGGCTGGACCTTTGGCGGCGTGCTCCGTTACGCCAGCGGCACGCCCATCGCCGTTCCAAGCTCGAACAACAGCCTCAGCACCCTCCTGGAACAAAGCACTCGCATGAACCGCGTGCCCGGCCAACCGCTGTTTCTGGTTCCCAGCCTCAACTGCAGTTGCTTCGATCCCGGCGCGACTTTCGTCCTGAACCCGAAGGCCTGGTCCGATCCGGCGGATGGCCAGTGGGGCTACGGCCCAGCCTTTTACAAGGACTACCGCAATCGCAGGGCGCCCGATGAAGAAATGAGCCTGGGCCGCATGTTCCGCCTCCGCGAGAAGATGACGTTACAGGTTCGGGTCGAGTTCTTCAACGTGTTCAACCGGCTCGTCTATCCGGCCCTGAGCGGCAACAATCCGGTCACCACTCCGACTGTCGGCGCGAACGGCCTCACCACCGGTGGCTTCGGGTATTACAACGTCGCGGCCGCGGCCAACGTGCAGACCGGCGGTATCATCCCCACTTCGCGCAACGGCCAGATCGTCGCGCGCTTCCAGTTTTGATCGGGTCGAATGCCGGATCGCGTGAGCCGAAGCGATGAGTCTCTCCCCCTTCGCGCCGCACCCGAGCGCAACCGGAGGTCAGAGCTGCGTTTTGCCGAGATTGGCCGCGTAAGCCCTGACGAGCGGCGAAAGCTGCGCGCGCACCTTGGCGTATTTCGGATCTTTCGCCAGGTTCTTCATCTCGTACGGGTCCGCCTGGATGTCAAAGAGCATGGCGCCGTTCGCTCCATTGGCGCCGAACTCGACATAGCGCCAATTTTCGCTGCGAACCATTACACCGTGCAGCGTACTGCCGTCTTCGCTCCAAACGCTGTAAGCCGGCGAGTCCCATCGTGCTTTGGGGTTGTGGAGCAAGGGCACCAGGCTTCGGCCTTCGTTGCCCGGGGGCAGCGGCAAGCCGCAGAGTTTCGCAAGCGTGGAATAGATATCCAACGACTGGACTATGCGCATGCAAGGCTGTCCGTTGCCCCTGGCGCCAGGCGCGACGATGATGAGCGGAACGCGCGTGCCCATCTCGAACAGCGAACCCGCCTTGGACCACTTTCCCTTCTCCCCCAACTGGTACCCGTGGTCCACGGTGAAGACCATGATGGTATTCTGGCGCAAGCCGAGACGATCCAATTCGGCGACGACGCGCCCCAGGTTCCAGTCCACCCACGAAATGGAGGCGACATAGGCGCGGATCACTTCTTTCGCTTCGGACACCGTGGCGTTGCGGCCGATAAAGAGGTCGGCGTTGCGCTTGCGGATCGCTGCGCTGGGAAATCCCGGCGGCACTGTGGGCCACGGCGCGAAGTCCGGCGTCAGCTCGATCTTGCCGGTGTCGTACATGTCGAGGAATTTCTGCGGGGCACAAGGAGGGCTGTGCGGCTTGACGAACCCGCAGCCCAGGAAAAACGGCCGGTCTTTATATTCGCGCAGATACTCGATGGCACGGTCGGCCGTGTGGTAGTCGGGGTGGCCCTCGCCGTTGCCGTCGAGAATCACGATGCGGTCGGAGTGGGCCGCCTGGCTGGTGTCCTGGGGCAGAGGCGGCAGAATATCGCCGGGGGCGGGCGTGGTGGTCTGCCTGGCGATTGCCAGGGTGTGGCCACCGGCTCCGCCATCGCCCTCGGACGGGCCTCCGCCTTCGGTCCAGGCCTTCGGGTCGTCGAATCCACCGTGGAAGATCTTGCCGATGCGCAGCGAAACGTAGCCATTTTCCTGGAACAGTTGCGGCAGGCTGACCCACTCGGGGTGAAGGTTGCGGAACGCTGTGCGGTTGCCGAGCACGCCCGTAGTGGTCGGGTGGCGGCCGGTGAGCAGCGAGGATCGGGACGGATTGCACAAAGGGAACTGGCAGTAGTTGCGGTCGAAGCGAACGCCCGATCTGGCCAGAGAGTCCAGGTTGGGAGTCTGTGCGTGAAACATACTGCCGTAGCAGCCGAGTTCCACGCGCATGTCGTCCGACATGAGGAACAGAACGTTGGGTTTTCGAAGGCCGGAGCGCACCTGCCCGAGCGCGGCGCCCGGCAAGCCAGCCGCGAGCGCCGCGCTGCCGGCTTGATCCAGAAAACCTCGACGCGTCAGCCGGGTCTTTGCCATGCTGTCGAGAATTGTACCCTCGAGCTGACGGATGAGTAAAGCTGTAGCATACGGACGGATCAGGAAGTGGCGCGCACCTTAACCGCGGTCCGATGCCCCAGTTCGACGGGCGGTAGCGGCGGGGGATCCACAACAACTGTCCGGATGAAAGCGCGTGATTCGCGCCACCAGCCGTAAAAGGTCCTGCCGCCGATGTGCGCGGCGGACACCGGGTGCCACTCCTCGTCGCGCGGCAGGAAGCCGGCAAGTGTCGCGTTCACCGAACGAGTGTCCGACCGCAGCCCGCAACCGAGGGCTTTGAGGACGCTTTCCTTGGAGCTCCATAGCAACGTCAGTACCGGATCCCGCCTGGCGGCCGGAGTTCGCGCCACCAACGCCTGCTCCTCATCGGTGAAGTAATCGGCGAGAAACGCCGGGCTCCGCGGCTCGACCGTTTCAAGATCGCACCCCACCTGGGCGCCCGCCGGCGCGATAGCGCAAAATCCGGCGCCGCCACTGTGGCTGAGCGAAAGCGCCACGGGCGCGGGCCTGCCGTGGAGGAACACCTCCGGCGCACCCGAGTGCGCCGGCCGCAGTTCAACCCCGGCCAGCGCCTCCGGATCGCGAGGAAGGTTCAAATACCGGGAGACGGCGCACTTCGCCGTCCAGCGTCCCAGGCGCCAGTCGGTACGCCGTTTGGGAATGCGCAGCCGATCGAGGCTGGCACGTTCGCTCCCGCACAGCCACTGCTCCCCAAGAGGCACATCGCGGTCGCTCTGTTCGAACCAATAGACGTCCACGCGCTACGCCATCGCGGCTGCCGCCGACTTCATTACCAGGGCATCCACATCTTCGCGGAACGTCACCGTCCGGTAGCCGCTCACATGCAGGTACCGCGTGCCGTCCCGGTCGACGACGTCGGCATCGAAGGTCTCCGCCGCCGGATTCGCAGTCACGACAGCGAACAGCGGACCGGCCGCGGCGTCCGGCGCGCGAAAGAGCGAAACCCGATCGACATGCCGCGGCAGGCCCATCCGGTGTTGTACGGCCATTTCCCAAAGGCCCGCCGTCTGGAAGCAAAGCTCGATCAGCCGCGGCGCGATGGCGAGGGGTTGATCGCTGGGATGATGATTGCCGGGAAGGCCGGCCGCCATCTCGCCGACGGCGCCGGTCTCATCACACCATGCGCGCTTCAGCACCCGGTAGGCCGGGCCATGGAAGTAAACGCGGTAGATGTCCTCGGCATCGATCACCGGTCCGTACGGCGTACCTGGAACGGGGCCGCCCGCCGTTTCGCTGAGCTGCCTCGCAAGGCGGACGCGGCCTGTGAAATGAGTCTCGATCCGCGCTTCGGTCTGGTTGGCGAGGACACGCCGCCCGGTCAACCGGCAGCCCACTACCAAACCGCCGCCCTCGGGATGGAACCGCGCCTCGACCGTGACCGGGCGCGGATCCCCGCGGTAAAACTTGAACGGCGCCAGAAACTCGACGTCCTCGACCGCTTCGACCTGCCAGCCGGGCGCGATCGATAGCGCCGCTTCCGCGAAGCCTTCGATTCCCATCACGCCGGGCAGCACCGGCGTCCCGTCGATGCGGTGATCGTCAAGAAACGGCTGGACGGCGGGGTCGAGCAGCGTCTCAACCGTCACACTGCCGTCGCCGTCCATGCCCGCCGTGACGCCGAGCATGGGACCCGGCGGCACGGCGGACGCGTCCAGCCCGCCCGTCGCATCCCATTCCTTCAGGAGCGCGCCGAGCCGCCCGGCCACGACCACTTCGCCCGACGCGGCGCCCGCGGTCAGCTCGCGCCGGATCCACGGAACGCCGGCCTCGGGTGGCAAGGTGGCAATGCCGGCCAGCTCCATCATCTTCGGGATGGAACCACGCGAGGCCATTCCGATGCTGCCCCACGCGGTCCAGTCGATCGCGATCGCTCGCGTGGCGGGCCGCGTCCGGCGGAAGCTCGAGGCGATCTTGCATAACAGGTCGTTGGCGGAGCTGTAGTCCGTCTGTCCCCCGTTGCCGAACCGGCCGGCGATCGAGCTGAACCCGACTAGCGCGCCGAGCGGCATCTCGCCGACGGCGTGCAGCAGGTGGAACAGCCCGTCGCTCTTGACGTCGAATACCAGGTCGAACTCGCGCGGGTCCTTATCCGGCAGCATATGGCTGCGGTCGATCCCCGCGGCGTGCAGCAACACGTCGATGCGCCCGCTCCGTTGCCGGACATCGGCGACGACCTTGGCCACTGCCTCGCCATCCGTGAGGTTGACGCTGTAGTAATGCGCGGCGCCGCCGGCCGCGCGCACCGCTTCGATGGCGGCGCGGGCGGCCTGCGCACGCTCCAGCGCGGCCAGTTCTTTTTCGACCAGGGCCGGCGTGGCGCGCTCTCCTCGCGCCTGAATGCGCGCGAACAGGTCGCGCTTCAACGCTTCTTTGTCGGAGGAGAAGCGCTGGAGGTCGGGATTGGCCGCGTCGGGCTCCGGCACGAGATCCAGCAGGTAGAACGTGCCGCCCGAGGCCGCCGCCAGGTCCGCGGTGATCGCCGACACGATACTGCCCGCGGCGCCCGTGACGAGGAACACGCTATCTTTGTCCAGCGTCATCCCGGGTTGTCCGTCAGCCACAGGGCGTTCCTCGAGCCCGATCGTCCAGCGGTGTCCGCCCTGATAGCCGATCTCGATCGCGCCGGGATCGCGCAGCGTCTCGTCGATGAGCAGTTGGGCGATGTCCGCCGCGCCGCGGGCCGCTTCGAAATCGACGGCCTTCACCAGCGCGTCGGGGCGCTCCCGCTTATATGCTTTGGTGAAGCCGGTAACGGCGCCGCCCAGCGGCGCAGTCGCTCCGGCCTCGCCGTAACCATGCTGCCCGCCGAGGCGCGTTGCGGAGATCAGGAATGTGCCCGGAGGCGCCACCTGGCCGTAGAGCGTGCGCATGCTCCGGTAGAACGACTTGAGCCGGAGATCCATAGCCTCGCGCCAGGAGGCGAAGGTCATCTTGTCGAGGTCGCCCTCGTCATCCAGTGCGGGCAGCCAGTAAACGCCATCGACCGGCGCGCCTGCCGCATCGGCAGCCTCTACTACTTCGACGCCAAGCGCGCGCAGTCTTTCGGAGAGCGCCTCGGCCACACCCGACCCGTCGGGCATTATGAACACGCGCCGGCCGGACCCGAGCGATACGCCCGTTGGCTTGCATACCGCGAGCGGCGGGG
>DASQZT010000136.1:0-11152 GCA_035638575.1 Bryobacteraceae bacterium | reverse complement strand
CCCAGATGAATACGGACCTGGCCCCGCTGACGCAGGCCCTCGCGGCCGCTCGCTCGGCAGTTGCTGCGGAATCCGTTGTCCAACCGCGCAACGATGCGGCGATCCGGACGAAAGTCGCAGCGGTCAAGACTGCCGAACTGGCCTTGGCCAACGCCCGCGCCGATGCTTTTGCCAAAATTCAGGCCTCGCCCAATAAGTTTGCCCAAGCTCAGGTCGCCGCATTGGCCGCGGGCGGTGGCGGACGGGGTGGCCGTGGTGGTGGTGGCGGCAGCATTCCAGACCTTAGCCCGGACCAAGGCCGGATGCTCTACCAGATGGATACAGACCTTACGCTGCTCATGCAGGCGTTGGCAACCGCCCGCACGGCGGTGACCACGGCAGCTTATGCCGAACCTCGCAACAACGCGGCGATCGAATCGAAAGCGGACGCCGTCAGCGCCGCCGAGTTGGCTCTGGCCAACGCCCGGGTCACTGTCTTTGCGCGGCTTCAGGCTTCCTCGAACAAATTGGCGCCGGAACAGGTAACGGCATTTATCGCTGCGGGCGGCTCTCTGGGCGGCGCCGTGCGCCCCTTCACCCAGCCCGAACCCATCGATTTCAACTACCACAAAGGCTATGTTTCGCTGTTCGACGGAGTCAGCCTGAAAGGCTGGGACGGCAACCCGAAATTCTGGCGCGTGGAAAACGGTGCGATCGTCGGGGAATCCACCGCGACGAATCCAAGCGGCAACAGCTATCTGGTCTATCGCGACGTCGAGGCCCACGATTTCACCTTGAAATTTGAAATCAAGATCGAGGGCGCCGGCGGAAGCGGCCTGCAGTACCGCAGCAAGACCGGTATTCCCTGGCTTTCCCCCATCCCGCCCGCGGTCACGGCCAACGTCGGCCCCGTCAATCTGAATTGGATGATGACAGGTCCGCAGGCCGACTTCTGGCCCACCAACGGGGCCGACACTTATAGCGGCCAGTTCTATTCCGAAAACGACCCCATGCGCATTATGGCCTGGCGCGGCCAGGTGGTCGAGGGCGCCGGCCTCGGGACCCGTCACCTGATGGGCAATATCGGGGATCGGAAGGTGTTGGGCGACCTTGTCAAAAAGAACGACTGGAACGAATATACGATCATCGCGCGCGGCGGCACATTCATCCACATCATCAACGGCCAGTTGATGTCGGTGATGGTCGACGACGATCCCAAGTCGACCAATAACCAGTCCGGCCTGTTTGGCATCGAGATCGAACAGATCACCAAGATTTCGGTGCGCAACATCTGGCTGAAGAAGCTGAATTGAGTGCAGGGGTTCGATGACGCTCAGGCGATTTACGCGCTCAGCGTCACGAGAGTCTTGATCCCAAATCGCATCCAGAATTTCCTGGAGCCGGGCGATCGCCACGGTCTGGTAAGCGCTCTCCTCATAGCGACTGATCACCTGTTTGCTCACGCCTAGTCGCCGCGCCAATTCGCTTTGGGAAACGCCTTTGGCGATGCGCAATTCGTCTTCAAGTTGCCGGATCATACTCCCGTAGCTGGCCCGGATGGCGGCGGAGCGCTTGCCCGGCTTCTCCTCGGCCACCTTCGCCAGTGCCCGCCGAAAGCCTTCTATCTGAACCATCGTCCTTTTTCTTTGCGCGCACGCCTCGCGGCTGACCGTCCCTATCCTGTCGGAAGAACTGCGGAAAGGCCAGATTCCCTTTCGCCAGCATGGCGGGATGGATTGTCGCACAGAACGGCCCAGCCGCGCCAGACGAGCAAGAACGAACGCCACGGCAGATGTAACGGCCAGACCAACCACCCATCCCCGGATGCCCCCCTCCCACCCGGCAAAAGCTATAATTGACGCATGTTGAAGCCCACCGAAAAGATCTGGCACAACGGCCGCTTCGTCCGATGGGAAGAGGCGACCATCCACGTCCTCTCGCACGTCGTCAGCTATGGAAGCTCCGTGTTTGAAGGCATCCGGTGCTACTCCACACCGTCCGGTCCGGCGATTTTCCGCCTGCGCGAGCACGTCCGGCGCATGGTGGATTCGGCCAAGATCTACCGCATGGAGAACCTCGGCTTCTCCGCCGCCGAACTCGCCGAAGCGATGCTCGAAACGGTTCGTGTAAACCAAATGGATGCCTGCTACCTCCGACCCATCGCGCTTCGCGGCTACGGAGAGATCGGCGTCAACGGGCTCAAGAATCCCATCGAAATCTATATCGCCTGTTGGGAGTGGGGCAAGTACCTCGGCGAGGAAGCCCTGGCCGAAGGCGTGGACGTCTGCGTTTCGAGCTGGAACCGCATGGCGCCCAACACGCTGCCGGCGCTCGCCAAGGCTGGCGCCAACTACATGAACTCGCAGCTCATCAAGATGGAAGCCCTGGCCAACGGCTACAGCGAGGGCATCGCGCTCGATGAGGCCGGCTACGTGAGCGAGGGCTCGGGCGAAAATATCTTCGTGGTGCGCGACGGCAAGATCCTCACTCCGCCGCTGGGCGCCTCGGTGCTGCCCGGCATCACCCGCGACAGCATACTGACCCTGGCGCGCGAGCTGGAAATCCCCGTGGTGGAGACCCTCGTTCCGCGGGAGCTGCTGTACATCGCCGACGAGGTGTTCTTCTCGGGGACCGCCGCCGAGATCACGCCGATCCGCTCGGTCGACAAGATCACCATCGGCAAGGGCCGCCGCGGACCCATCGCCGAACGGCTGCAGACCGAATTCTTCGGGGTGATCAACGGGAAGCGGCCCGACGTTTACGGATGGCTTTCGCCCGTGCATGCCGGGCAGCCGGCGGGCGTTCCGTAACGTGGCGCGGCCCCCGGGATGGGGGCCGCCCGGTTTGACACGAGAGGCTGCAGGGTTGAAGTCAGTTTTCGCCAGGAGGGCTGCGCAACCAGATGACCACCTCCCCCGAGATTTGCCATCCCGGCTGCGCAGGCCGCCCAAAGGACTCTCCTTTTGTAACGCGAGTGCGGCCCGAATGCCAGCGGGAATTGCGGCGCGCCGCGCCCTTTTCAACAAGTTCTTTTTCGAGAAGATCCATGCACTTACCCCGTGCCGGTTGTGGCAAACTTGTGAATAAAACAACGCCATGACGAACTGTTGCGGCATCGACGCGGCCTCGGGCTCCAGTGTGGAAATCGTATTCGCGGATGCGATTATCTCGGTCGAGCCCCAGAGCGCGCCCCCAGGGCGCTCCGCAGGTATTTACATCGCTCCCGGCTGGATCGATCTCCAGGTGAACGGCTTCGCGGGCGTGGACTACAACCGTCCCGACACACCGCACGACGAGATCGCGCGCTCCATCCGCGTGCTTTTCTCCACCGGAGTGACGCGCTTCTACCCGACCGTGATTACGGGTCCGCCGCGCTCCATGGAAGCGGCTCTGCACAACCTTGCGCGCGCCAAGGATTCGATCGAGGAGGGCGAGGCCATCGATGGATTTCACGTCGAGGGACCGCACATCAGCCCGGAGGATGGGCCGCGCGGCGCGCATCCGCGGGAATGGGTGCGCCGGCCGGACCTCGACGAATTCCGGCGCTGGCAGGACGCCACCGGGAACCGCGTGCGCATCGTGACCCTGGCTCCCGAGTGGGCGGAAGCTCCGCGCTACATCGAGCAGATCACCGCCGAGGGCGTGGTGGCTTCCATCGGCCACACCCAGGCCAGCGCGGCGCAGATTGCCGAAGCGGTAGCGGCGGGCGCCACGCTCTCGACCCATCTCGGCAACGGCGCGCACGCGATGCTCCGCCGCCATCCGAACTACATTTGGGACCAGCTTGCGGAAGATCGGCTGATGGCCGATTTCATCGTGGACGGCATCCACCTCGACGCCGCTTTTCTGAAAGTCGCGTTGCGCGCCAAGGAGATCGGGCGTTCGGTGCTGGTGACCGACGCCGTAGCGCCGGCGGCCGCCGCGCCGGGGCGCTACCGTATCGGCGAAATCGAAGTGGAGATGACGGCCGGCGGCCGCGTCGTGCTGGTGGGCCAGGATCGCCTGGCGGGAAGCGCCCTGCGCATGGACCGCGGCGTGGAGAATCTGATGAAGCTGGCGGGCCTGTCCCTGCCCGACGCCGTGCGCATGGCCACCACCAACGCCGCCCGCGCGGGAAAGGTGCCGGGCCGCGCGAACGGGCTCGCCGCCGGAGACCGTGCCGACCTGATCGAGTTTCGCTTCGACTCCGCTCGCGCCCGCATCGACGTCCTGGCGACGTGGCTCTCCGGGCGCCGCGTCTTCCAATCGTCTTGACGTTACCGGAACAGCGCTTCGGCCCCGCGCTGGAGGGCCGCCGCGCCGGCCATGCCGGTCAGCGCCGATACGCACGCCGGGGCCGCCCCACGCCGCTTCCATTCTTCGTGGACGGCATGATAGCCGAGGAAGAACAGCCACCCCGCCGCGATGCCCAGCGGATAGGTGATCCACTGGCTGCCGAGAGCGGGCGCCATGCGAAGTCCCAGCGCGCCGCCCGCCAGCGTCGCGCCTTCGGCCACCACGCACCACACCAGCGCCTGGCCGCGCGACCGCAGCGAGGCGCGCAGAATTCCTCCCAGCGCGATTCCTTCCGGAGCCTTGTGCAGCGCCACCGCCAGCGGCACGGCAACCCGCAGCCCCAGCGGAACCGCCAACTGGCTCGTGGCAACGCTCCAGCCATCCAGAAGACTGTGCACCGCCGCGGCGCAGATCAACGGAACCGCGAAGCCGTGCAGCTCCGTGGAGCAGGCATTGTGGTCGTGGTTGTGGGCGCAAGTCGGGCACACCGGATAGGCGAAGCGGTTGAGCAGAAGCAGCGCGCCGTAGCCGGCAGCGAACAGCAGGAGGCTCACGCTCCAGCCCAGCTCTATCGAGAGTTCCGGCAGCAGGCCGAACAGCGCCACGCCCAGCAGCACGCCGGCGCTGAAGGGGACGAACATCCGCGCCCAGCGGCCCATTCCCGTGAGCCACAGCCCCACGCCCGCGCCGGCCAGCCCTACCGCCGTCGCCAGCGCCGGTGCGGCGATCCCCGGAGTTACCAGATGGAGCTGCACGATCCACTGTACCAAGCGGGGCCGCTTTCGCACTCCGCCGGCCTCGCCGGGCCGGACGCAAGGTAGTACGATACGCTTTCACGCCATGCCCGCCGCCCCAAACCAAGCCGCCCCCACGGCAGTTCCCGAGAATGCCTACACGCCGCTTCCGCCCGGAGAGGTGTACAGCCCGCTGGTGAGTGCGTCCACCGTTCTGCCGGAGCTGACTTCGCGCTCGATCGGATGGGGACTGTTCCTCTGCGTCATCTTCACCGTTGCGTCCGCGTACTCGGGGTTGAAAGTGGGGCAGGTGATGGAGGCCGCGATTCCCATCTCCATCCTGGCGATCGGCCTGGCGCGCCTTTACCGGCGGCGCTCCAGCCTGCTCGAGAACGTCATCATCACCGGGATCGGCGGGCTGGCGGGCTCGGTAGCCGCGGGAGCCATCTTCACGCTGCCGGCGCTGTACATCCTCAAGCTGGATCCGCATCCGGTTCAAACCATCTTCATCTGCCTGTCGGGCGGCTGCCTGGGCGTGTTGTTCCTGATTCCGCTGCGCCGCTATTTCGTCCGCGACATGCACGGGCGCTTTTCGTATCCCGAGGCCACGGCCATCACCGAGGTGTTGGTGACCGGCGAAAAGGGCGGCTCGCAAGCCCGGCTGCTGTTGCAGGCCACCGCCATTGCCGGCGTCTACGACTTCCTGGTCATCACGTTTCACGTGTGGAAGGAATACCTCGATTTCCAGTTCCTGGGCGGGATGCGCATGCTTGCCGACCGCGCCAGGGTGGTGTTCAGCTTCGACGCCATCGGCTTCATCCTGGGGCTGGGCTACGTGATGGGGCTGCGCAGCTCGCTGATTCTGTGCGCCGGCGGCGTGCTGTCCAACCTCGTGCTGGTTCCGCTCATCTGGATGATCGGCGGCCACATCACCGGCAGCGCGGTTTATCCCGGCACAATCCCCATCGCCCAGATGACCGCGGTGCAGATATTCCGCGGCTACGTGCGGTTCGTGGGAGTGGGCGCCATCGCGACGGCGGGGATCTTCGGCATTCTGAAATCCATGCCGATCGTGGCCGGGTCGTTCGGCGTGGCGCTGCGGGCCTTCCGCCGCGGCGAAAGCGCGGGCGAGCGGACGGATCGCGACATCCCGGTGTTGAGCATCCTGGTGGGAATAGCGATCAGCTCCGTGGCGGTCGGCATCTTCCTGGGCAACCTCTCGGCATCGCCCGCGGTGATCCTGGCAGGGCTGGGGCTGACGCTGGTCTTCTCTTTCTTCTTCGCATCGGTGGCCGCGAACGCCATCGCCACCACCGCGCGAAACCCGGTCTCGGGGATGACCATGCTGACCATCATCATCTCCGCGGTGGTGCTGTTGCGGTTCGGCATTTCGGGCACTACCGGGATGTTCTTCGTGATGGCCATGGCGGGCATGGTGTGCACCGCGCTCTCGGTTTCCGGGCAGGCGATCACCGATTTCAAAACGGGCTACTGGCTGGGCTCCACTCCCGCCGCTCAGGAGAAGGTGAAATTCCTGGGCGTGATTGCGGCGTCGGTGGCGGTGGGGCTCACCATCGTGATTCTGGCGCGGGCATTCCAGTTTGGCGAGGCTGCGCCCGGCGATCTGCGGGTGGTGCTGCCCTCGCCGCAGGCATCCATCATGAAGGCCCTGGTGCAGGGCTTCATGAGCCGCCAGCCGGTCGCCTATCTTCTGTTCGGCGTGGGATCGGCCATCGCGGTGATCATGGAAATGCTGGAGGTGCCGGCGCTCACTTTCGCGCTGGGCATGTACCTGCCGCTGGAGCTGAACACGCCGGCGCTGGTCGGCGGTTTCCTGGCGCACTTCCTCGGCAAGCGCGGCGCCACGGTGCGAGAACGCGGAGTCATCATCGCCTCGGGGCTGATGGCCGGCGGCGCCCTGGGCGGCGTGTTCGGAGCGGCGTGCCGCCTGATTCCGAGCTACAGCGAAGATTGGATCCGCCTTCCGTTCTACGCCAACGAGCCGGTGTCGCAATCGGTCTCGGCCGCCTTGTTTATAGGCCTCTGCGCGTATGTGTGGTGGGGATCTCAAGCTAAATCCAAGGAGGAGCAATGACCTTCGAGCAGTTGGCCGGAAACGCGATTTTGGGCATCGACACGCTTTGGGGCGGCGATGTAATGTGCGCTTCCGGCACGGGACGCTTCATCGCCGATTCGTGGTTCTCCGATGAGCCGCTGCCCGCGGCGTACACCGACCCGAGCGCGGCCCGCGTCCGCGAATCGGGCGGCGTTTCGGCGAAAACGCCCGACCGCCCGGCGATCGAGCGGTATCTCGGGGCGGTCGATATTCCCGGCGCGATCCGCGGCCTCCGGCGGGAAGCGGCCGATTTCGGCGGATTGCGCGGCGAATACATCGCCGGCCTCGCCCGTTGCTTCGAAACCATGTGGGACCTCGCCATGGAGATCCTCGGGAAAGGCGAGCCGGTTCCCTACGCGCGGTGCGTCGAGGCCTCGACGGGCCGGCCGCCCGAGCCCTCCGATCCATCGGCCAAACGGCGGCAAGTGGACGAACTGTTGCGCGAGACCGGCTACCAATCGGTGGATGCCTGGCGGCACGCCCACACGGTGCCGATGGCTTCCATCCGCACACTCGGCGCGGCGGTCATCGCCCTGTACGACCGGTTGACCGCCGACAATGTCCTGCCCCATCTCCCCGAAGCCCTCCACTCCGTGCCTCGCGCGAACATCGCGTTCCTGCCGATTCGCGACGCGTGGTTTTCGGGATCGATGAACTACCTGGGCCGCGCGCGCCGGCCTGATGGCGCGCCGGAATACGAGGCCACTTATGAAATCAACGCCTCGCTCCAGATCTCGGTCCCCGAGTTTCTGCAACTGGTGAGCCACGAAGTGGTGCCCGGGCACGTCACCACGTTCGCCTACCTGCAAAACCTGTACGTGCGGAACGTGGTGGGCTTCGAAGCTTCGGTCCTCACCATGAACACGCGCGCCGCAACCTTATTTGAAGGGATCGCCAACAACGCGATCCTGATAGCCCACGGCGTGACCGAAATCGATCAGTTGCCCGACCCGGACGTGCGCATCGGCGTGCTGCTGGCCTTGCTGCAGGACGATGCCAAGAACCAGGCATCGTTTCTCACCTGGGGCGAGGGGCTGCCGCAAGCGGAAGTGGCTGCCGTTCTGCGACGCGACTTCCTGGTCTCCGAGGAGCGGGCCAACAAACTGTCCGGCGCCTGGGGGCGCCACCCGCTGCTCGGCCGCATGTACCTGCCGGCCTACCGCGCGGGCACCGAGCGCGTGGCCGACCTGCGCCGCCGCTATCCGGCCGGCCGGCTGCTCCCGGTGCTGTTCGGCTGCTCCGGCCTCGTGGACGCCATCACTATCGAGCGCGCCGTGGCGGGTTGACAACCCGCCGCAGATTTACAATCTGCCCCACATCAGTAGTTATTGTTGCTGCCGGCGGGCGCTCCGGCGTTTTTCACGTACTTGTCGAACCACGCGAACTTCTCCCAGAGCACGTGCTCGACGGTCTCCTTGGCGCGATAGCCGTGCGCTTCGAACGGAAGGAAGACCAGCCGCACAATGCCGCCATTGCCCCGGACCGCCTGGTACATGCGGTCGGACTGGATAGGGAACGTGCCGGCGTTGTCGTCGGCTTCACCGTGAATGAGCAGGAGCGGCGTCTTGATCTTGTCGGCGTACATGAACGGCGACATCTTCAGATACACGTCCGGCGCCTGCCACAGCGTGCGGGTCTCGCTCTGGAAGCCGAACGGCGTGAGCGTGCGGTTGTGGGCCGCGCTTTCGGCAATCCCGGCTTTGAACAGGTCGCAGTGCGCCAGCAGGTTGGCCGTCATGAAGGCGCCGTAGCTGTGGCCGCCGACGCCGACGCGCGCCGGATCGGTGACCCCCATCGATGCCGCCTTGTCGATAGCCGCCTTGGCGTTGGCCACGATCTGCTCGACGTAGGTGTTGTTGACAGTGTCGGGATCGCCCACCACCGGCATCGCGGTACTGGCCAGCACGGCATAGCCCTGAAGGGCGAAGAACAGTTCGGAATAGCCGGTCATTTCCGTGAAGCGCTTGTCCGACCCGCTGACCTGCCCCGCGGTGTCCGCATCGTTGTACTCATAGGGGTATGCCCAGATCACGGTCGGCAGGCGCGTGCCCTGCTTGTAGCCTGCCGGCAAGTAGAGCGTGAACGAGAGGTCCACGCCGTCGTTGCGCTTATATTTGACCAGCTCCTTGTGGATGCCGCGGATGGAAGGCTGCGGATCGGGGAATTTCGTGACCGCGGTCATGCCGCCCGAGGACGTTCGTGCGTAGTAGTTGGGCGGCTCGGTGGGGCCTTCGCGGCGCGTCAGGAACTTGTCGCCCTTGGTATCGAGAATCGCTTCGACCACTTCGTAGTGATCGTCATCGCAGCGGAACAGGTGCTCGGCTTTCTGTGTGGCCAGGTTGAACCGGTCGAGGAAGGGATGGTCGCCGGTGGGCGAAGATCCAACGCCGGTCAGGAAAATGTTGTCGCCATCCTGCAGGATTACTCGGCTCCCATTGGCCAGCGGCTTCTCCATCGGGCGTCCGGGATCTTTGTAACGATCCTGGTTGTTGCGCGCCCAGATCAGGCGCGGCTGGCCGCCCTTATCGAGGTCTACCAGGAAAGTGCGCTGCCACCGCTTCTGCCGCTCGTAATCCTCCACCAGCGCGAGCCCGCCCTTTTCGGCCATCTGGACTCCCTGGAAGCGCTGCTCGGTCTTGAGCAGCTCCACCGCCTGTCCGGTGAACGGCGCGGAGAGGGCCAGGATGTGATCGCGGAACGGAACCTGGTTTTTCAGGTCGCCGCCATCCAGCGCCTCCGCCCACATTAACGTGGCCGGCTGATCGGGGCGCCATTGAATGTTGCGCGGCCCGGTGGCGACCCCGGTGAGGGACACGCGCTGTTCCATGGGCTGGCTGGCGACCTTGTGAATCATCTTCCCGGCGCGGTCCCAGATTTCGATTTCCTTGGGGAAGGACCGCACGCTCAGCAGGTATGAGAAAGGCCTGTGGACCGTGGTGACCAGCAGGTTTTTGCCATCGGGCGAGATGCGCACCGCTTCGATAATGCCGGCTTTGCCGATGGGCGTCATCTTGCCGGTGGCGGCGTCCACGATGGCAAGCTGCGAGGTGGCGTAGTATTCGAACAGGTCTTCGTCGTGCGGATTCTGGAGCATGTCTTCGAGCGTGGCCGAACCTTTGGCGCCGCCGAGGCTCTCCTGCACGTGCGGGCCCGAGGGCACCAGCGGCTCGGGGGGAGGCGCGCCGCGATCAGGCTTCACCACTTCCACCAGCAAGGACTTGCCGTCGGGCATCCATTGAACGTCGGACGGACCGGCTACCGCGCCGCCGCGGCCACCGCCGCCGAACCCGCCTCCCATCACCGCGTTGATCCGCACGCCTTCCACTTTGTGGGCCTTGCCGGTGGTGTCGCCGAGCCACAACTCGATGGTGTTGGCGGCCGTGTTGGTGAACGCGAAGCGCGACCCCTCGGCGCTCCAGTGGGTTCCGGCCAGCTTGGGATTCGCCGGCAGTTCCACCTTTATTTCGGCGCCTTCGGGGATCTTGCGCAGGGTCAGCGACGAGTCGAATATGGTGTTGTGCAACCCGTTGGTCTTGGGGTTGATGCGCAGCCCGGCGAGCCGCAGCATGGGCTGGGCCAGCTCGGCGATCGGCGGATTCCGCACCGGCTGTCCCTGGACCGCGTAAGTCCGCGCCGGGTTGAGCGACAGGGTTGGAGTTGGCCGCGAGTTCAGAACATCCAGAACCGCTTTGGGCGGCTTCTGGTATTGCTCGGCGCCGAAAAAGGCGAGAGCCGGGACAATCAGCAGAAGGAGAGCTTTTGTTACCGGTTTCATAGGGGATTTACGCAAATGGTATGGGATATCTGGCGCGAAGTCAAACGCGGGACGGGGGACGGGTGCGCGGCCCGAAAGAGCGCAGGAGGGCCGGTGCGTGACGGGGTGACAGGGTGACAGGGAGTTTTCGGGTGACGGAGGCGGGGGAGTGACGGGGTGACAGGGTGACGGGGGGACAGGCTCGGGAGTGTCGGAAGGAACAGCGTCCCAAGGAGACGGGAGCGCGACGGCGCGAACAGGCGAGCATGGCTCGCCTGGGGCGGGTTGACAACC
>DASQZT010000135.1:0-35945 GCA_035638575.1 Bryobacteraceae bacterium | reverse complement strand
CTGGTGGAACGGAGTCTCGCCCCGCACGCCCGCCAGCGATTCGCCGTATTGCGCCGAACTCTCGCGTCCCCAGGTGTAGGAGACTCCGGCCTGCGCCATCAGATCGCCTTCGTAGGTGGCGTCGGCGAAGACCCGCCCGGTGAACTGCCCGCCGTTTTCGGTGGTGATGGCTACGATGGCGGCGCCCTCCTTTCGGACGCCGTCGTGTTCGCGGAGGCGGTGGTCGAACAGCACCGTGACGCCCTCCTCCTGGAGCATCTGGCGGAAAATGGTTTCCGCCACCTTGGCTTCCACGAACCAGGCGAAGCTCTGCAGATACTGGGGCAGGCCGTAGTGGGTGCCGGCGCGCCAGAAAAACTCCAGGGAATAGCCCCCAATGACTTCGGACCGGCCGACGTCGGTATGGGACAGGCCCCCGGAAACCATGCCGCCGACGTGCCTGCCGGGCTCGAGCAGGGCGACTTTCAATCCGGCGCGCGCGCCGCTCACGGCCGTGATGACGCCGCCGGCGGTGGCGCCGTAGACGACCAGGTCCCAGGCCGGTGGGGCCGGCTGCGCCAGGAGGGCCCCGGCGGTAAACAATAATACGAAAGTGGGCTTCATTTTGCTACTCATTCATCTTATTCTGATGGGGGAGCAATCGTAATGCTACGCGCGGATGAAGCCAAGGTCGAATGGGGCCAGGAAAAGAAACAGTGGCACGTGGAGATCCAGGTCGGCGCAGAGGTCATCAAGCGGTGGGTGAAGAACCCGCACGACACCGCCGATGAGGCGCTGCGATCGCTGGCGGTCGAGACCGCCAAGGACGAGGGCTACGATCTCGAAGCCGGGCGGGTCTCGGTAGTGCGATAAAGGTTCGCCGGCCGAGTCGGGCAGCCCGCCTGCCCGGCCGGATGGCGAAGTGTTCACCGCTGGCTGGCGCCGGGCTCGAGGGGCCGGGCGCCGTCCCGCGGCCTCCGACGCGTCCCCGCGCTCTTCGAAACAGTTCCAGGCGGCGAAACCTGCGGTGCGTCCACCCTGCGTTAAGATTTGGTTTGCACGGCTCGCGCCTCCAGGAAAAAGAAGCGGCTCGAATTCGAGCCGCCCCCCAAGCCAAACGCAGTGCCCGCCGCCGAGGCAGCCCCCGGGAAAAGCGGTGCCGTGGCAACTTGCTATGGTGAATGCCTGGTTGGATGCGCACCTGGGCTGGATCGTCTGGGCCGTTGGTGCTGATCGGTCTGTGCCTGCGGATCAAGCTCGTGTCGGCAAGCTACCTGAACGGCGATGAGGCCCAGATCATGGGCCCTCCGCTTCAGACAGGGTTTCTCAATGTGTACGAGGCAGGAACGATTTTCCCTTACGGGCCGCTCGTGAACATACTGTTGCACTACATGGCGCTGCTCGGAAGCTCGGAGATCTATCTCCGGAAGCCATCGGTCCTGGCCGGCGCCCTGCTTGCCCTACGTCGCGTATTAGTGGATTTCGGAGGCGTTCAACAACGCCGCCGGCCTGGCCGCCGCGCTCCAGCTTTCTTTTGCCCCGTCGCTCGTGATTCTCTCCGCGCAGGTCCGCCACCGCACTCCCCGCGGAATATGAGTCAGGGCTCTACCAGGCTCGCCGCGCGATGCCGGACCTGTTCGCGGGTCCGGCCTGGCTCTTCGCCATGTCTCCTCGCCTGAAGGATGTGCGTGTCTCAACGGAAGCGGGAGGGCTATTTGGAAAGATCGAGATTCGCCGTATGGCGGAGCATTAGTTGTCGAGGGCCAGGGCGCGCTCTCAGTTGTACGCTGGCGTCCATCTTCGCAAAGGGAGCCGCTTTTGCCGGTTCTCCGGCGGCACCGATCGCCAGTCGCGGCGTCTAATTGTGGATGGCAACGTTCCTCCAGGACGTCAAACACTCGCTTCGCCTCTTCCGGCAAAGCCCCGGCTTCACCGCGGCGGCGGTGGCGGCCCTCACGCTTGGAATCGGGACCAATACGGCGATCTTCTCCGTGGTCGACTCGGTGCTGCTGAAACCGGCGGCATTCCCCGACCCGGACCGGCTGGTGCTCTTCATGAACACCTCCCCGCAAGGCTCCGGACCCGGCGCCTCGCCCACCAAGTTCCAGCACTGGCGGGAACAGACGACCGTGGTACAGGATGTTGCCGCATTTCGGACCGGCGTGGTCAACCTGACCGGTAGCGGCTTCCCCGAGCAGCTCAAGTCCGCGCAGGTAAGCTCCGACTATTTCCGCCTTTTCGGCGCGATACCTTTCGTCGGCCGCACCTTCACGCCGCAGGAGGACCTGCCGCACGGGGACAAAGTAGTGGTGCTCAGCCACGGCTTTTGGAGCCGGCGGTTTGGCGCCGATCCGCACATGATCGGCAAGACGATTTCCCTCGGCGGCGATCCCTATGTGGTGATTGGCATCCTCTCGCCCGGCTTTGATTTTCGGGACTTCGGGCCGCCGCCAGATGTATGGGTGCCGTTTCAATTGGATCCCAACCCCACCGATCAGGGGCATTATTTCCTGGCCGCGGGGCGCCTGAAACCCGGAGTCACCCTGGCGCAGGCCAAGGCGCGGCTGAAGCTTTCCGCCGAGGATTTCCGGCGGAAGTATCCCAATGCGCTGGGGAAGAATCAGGGGTTTGGAGTGGACCCGATTCGCGAAGCCCTGGTCAGCAACGTTCGTTCTTCACTGCTGGTGCTGGTCGGCGCGGTGAGCTTCGTGCTGCTGATCGCCTGCGCCAATGTGGCGAATCTGCTGCTGGCGCGCGCGGTCGGACGTCGCCGCGAGATCGCCATTCGGGCGGCGATCGGCGCCGGCCGCGGGCGCATCATACGGCAACTGCTCACCGAGAGCGCGCTGCTCTCCCTGGTGGGCGCCGTAGCGGGGGCGGTGCTCGGCGTGGTGGGGATTCGCGCCCTGCTCAGCGTGAATACCGCCAACCTCCCGCGTGTCGGCCTGGACGGTTCCCTGGTGGTCGTCGATTGGCGCGTTCTGGCGTTCACCGTTCTCGCCGCCGCGGTGACCGGCATTCTATTCGGGCTAATCCCCGCCCTGCAGACGTCGCGCCCGGACCTGGCCGCCACTCTGAAGGAGAGCGGCGGACGGACCGGGACGGGGCTCCGCCACAACAAGGCGCGCACCATCCTGGTGGTGAGCGAGGTTTCGCTCGCGGTGGTGCTGCTGGTGGGATCGGCCCTCCTGATCCGCACCTCCAGCGCTCTGGCCGCGGTGAAGCCGGGATTCGATGCCGAAAACGTGCTGACGATGCGGATGTCGCTCGACGGGCCGAAATTCGTGAAGTCGGCGGCCGTGGATCTTCTGCTGCGCGATGGCGTCGAGCGCCTGCGCGGCGTTCCCGGAGTGCTGATCGCCAGCGCCACCTGCTGCGTGCCATTGGAAGGCGGCTACGGACTGCCGTTCATCGTGATGGGCCGGCCCCTCACCGATGGCCCATTTCACGGCGGGGGCAGCTGGCAGACGGTCTCGCCCGGCTATTTCGAGGTGTTCAAGATCCCGGTGCTGCGCGGACGCGCCTTCACGGAACGCGACGATGGCGCCGCTGCCCCGGTGGTGGTGATCAATCAGGCCATGGTGCGGCGGTTCTGGCCGAAGTCCGATCCGTTGAGCGACAGGATCTGGATCGGGAAAGGACTGATGCCGCAGTTGGCCACGGAAACCCCGCGGCAGATTATCGGCGTGGTGGGAGACGTTCACGCCAATGGACTGAATAACGATCCGGCTCCCACGATGTTCGTCCCGCAGGCCCAGGTTCCCGATGCGCTCAACGCCCTCAACGTGCGCCTCACGCCCATGAAGTGGATCGTGCGCACGCGCGGGAATCCCCTTTCGTTGAGCACCGCGATCCAGGAGCAGGTTCGCCAGGTGAGCGGACTGCCCGTCACCGACGTCCGCACCATGGACGAGGTGGTCTCGCGATCGACCTCACGCCAGCGCTTCAACATGCTGCTGATGACCGTATTCGGAGGCGCGGCGCTGTTCCTGGCTGCGATCGGCATCTATGGTTTGATGGCGTATTCGGTGCAGCAGCGCACGCAGGAGATCGGCATTCGGCTGGCGCTCGGCGCCGGCACGGGAAGCGTGCGCAAGATGGTGGTATTTCAGGGAATGCGTCTGGCGCTGGTGGGCGTGGCGGTGGGCATCGGAGCGGCCCTGGCTCTGACGCGGCTGATTACCACGTTCCTGTTCGGCGTCAAGGACAAAGACCCGGCGGTGTTTACGGCCGTGGCGATCCTGCTGACCCTGATATCGCTTTTGGCGGTCTGGTTTCCCGCGCGCCGCGCCACCCGCATCGACCCGGTGATTGCCCTGCGGTGCGAATAAGCCTGGCAGCCCCGCACGAGTTGTCAGGCGGAATTCGCTTAGACGGCGTTCCCCTTGGCGGTTTGCCCCCGCAGGAGAAACGTCTTCGGCATCGATCCGTTGCCGCAGATCTTGAATGAGCCGAAGTCCTTGAACCAATCGCCTTCCGGCACTTCCGGATTCGAGTCGATCCAGAGCCGAAGACTATTGAGTTCACCGATGCTGATCGCGCGGTCGCGCATCCGGTCTATCAAGTGCTGGCGGACGCCAGGAGGCAGGTTTCCCCACGTCGCGATTCTTGGCATCAGTTGCCAAAGACCATTCGGCCCATCTGATCGCCCAGGCGCTTGACTTCTTCCGGATCGGTGGCGTTTCGGAAGCGCTCGGCGAGGTCGAAGAATTCCCGCTCTTTCCTCATCTCGGCCTCCATGCCATTCTCGATGAGTTCCAGCAGTATCCTGTTGGCGCTCACCCTGCGCGCCTTCGCCAGGCTGCGAACCTGCGAGGCGACGTTCGCCGGCAAGCTGACGCTTTGCCGAACCACCCTGTTTGCCGTTCTCATTACACCATTATGCACCAAATTGGTGCGACCGGGCTGTCAATCGCCGGGAAGGCACGCCCATTGGGATTGCGCCCGCCGGCTCAACCGACTACATTGGCCATTGGCAGGAGCGCCGGACACAGATGAGCCGCTCCGGCGGGAACGGCCGACGCCGGAGCGGCCGGCTGTTCGGGCGAGCGCACATCGTTTGCAATGACGCCGTAAGCCACGTCATCCGGCGTTTCGACGATGCAGAGAAACGAGCTGGCGCCGAGCCTGGCGCCGTACCACGGCATGGAGCTTTGGTCGAAAATGGCGGCCTGGCCGGCGATTCGCTCCCAGATCCAGTTGAGGTAGCGGAAGTACCCCTGCTCGAACCGCGAAGGAATCAGCATGCCCTCCTGTTCGGGAAAAACGACGTATCCATCGTCTTCGACCGCGCGAACGGGGAAGAGGCGCAGCGGCCATTCGACGGTGTCCAGATCCCAATACTGCGAGCGGTTTTGAAGATCCTGGATGCGGAACGTCAGATCCGGTCTGTCTTTGGCAAGGAGGATCTGGAGCACGAGCGAGAGGTGAGCGCCCGGGTCGCGATCGCCGCGCACCGGTCCCATTCGCGAGCGGAAATCGGAGAGCGAGACCTGGACGCCCTCCGCTCCGTTGGCGCCGGAAATGGCCGCGATCGTCTTCTGCGCCGCCCCGCCCAGGCTGACCGCGACCGATTCTCCGTGCTTGCCGCGGAGATGAATGCGTCCCGCGCTGTTCTCCCAGGGATCGGAGCCCCAGGTCACCTGGGTGCCGAGGTCCTCCACTGAAACCGTAAAATTGGGGCCGACGTGCTTGCGCCGCACCAGCACCGGCTGGCATTCGATCAGCTCGTCGGCCACCGGTTCCTCACGCCCGATTACCTGGTGCAGCGCACGAGCTTCTCATCGGGCGTGGAGGTGACGGTGAATTATGGGGAATTCCCATTCAAGCTGGAGGATGGAACCGGGCTGCCCGCGCTTGGCTACCGGGTCAAAGACCAGGCGCCGGGCGGGCATTCCTTCGCCGGATCGGTAGTCGCCGAGGTGCGGCCGCGCCCATGAGCCGCGGCCGCCGCCAGTATCAGAAGAACAGCCGGATGCCCAACTGCGTCATCCGCGAGAAGTTCACTTGCGAGGTGATGCGCCCGAAAGAACTGGAGCCGAACGATGTGTTGGGCGCGGCGAACATCGGAGTGTTGAACGCGTTCAGCATCTCGGCGCGGAACTGACCTTTGAACCGCTCGGCGATGGTGAAGCTCTTGAAGATCGAGGCGTCCCAATTGGCCTGGCCGGGGCCGCGCATGTCGAGCGCTCTCGCCAGGTTGCCGAAAACATAGCGCGGCGACGTCGAGAAGGCCGCGGGGTTGATGTAATTGGCGAGCCGGCTTTCGAGCGTCCCCGAGGTGTACGGCGAGATCCCCGTCGCGCTGGGACGCTGGCTGGCGTAGCCGAAGACCGAGTTGTTGTTGGTGCTCTGGGTGATCTGCAGCGGGAAGCCCGATTGGTACACCGAGATCGCGTTCACGCTCCAGCCGCCCACCAGGTAATCCATGGCTCTGCCGGTCAGCATCTTCCTGCCCTTGCCGAACGGCAGCTCGTAAGTGAAGCCGGTGGACCATCGCAGCGGCGCGTCCACATTCGCCAGGCTGTATTCCGATCCCATGTCGTACGGATTCTGCGGGCCGGAATTACCGCCGTTGAGGAAGTTGCCGGCGCCGCCGGAGCTGGCGTCGTAATTGCGCGACCAGGTCAGCGAGGAGAGGAACGTGAGCCCCATGCTCATGCGCTTCTGCGCCTTGGCCACCAGCGAATCGTAGCGCGCGTGGCTTCGGTCGGAGTACTGATAGTTGATCGAGCTGAAGGTCGGATACGGCAGCAGCAACTGCACCTGGCTGACCGTGGGCGTGCCGATCACGCCGGCGCCGCCTTTGCCGTAGAACGGATTCGCCACCGTGGCCGTCAGCGACGATCCCTGCGAGAGCAGCGACGGATTCAGAGCATTGATGTTGAGGGTGGCCGTGGCCTGCGTCAGGTGCGAAGAGCGCGACCCGACGTAGCCGACCTCGATGGCCACGCCAAATGGCAATTGCCGCTGCACGTCGATCGAGAACTGATTGACGCGCGGAGACCTGGACGTAGGGTCGATGATCGAGAGGCTCTGTCCGATTCCGGTCAGGTCGCCCAGGGTGTTGCCGGTGGGCTTGATGAGGCCGGTCGGGAACGGATTGTTGAGGTAGTTCGCCGGTGTCGCATTGCCGTCGTTGGAGGCGATGAAGTTGGTGGTCGAGGTGTAGCCCGGAGGATTGTACGGGCTGCCGACCGCGAATTGCGGCGCCCAGTAAAGGCCGTAGCCGCCGCGCACCGTCGTGTTCGCGTTCATCTGCCAGGCCAAGCCGACGCGCGGGCCGAGCTTGTTCATATTCGGATTGCTGACGTTGATCCCGTTGCCGTTTACGCCCGCGAACTCGATTACACCCTTGGGCGTGATGCCGGTCACGCCGGACGCCAGCGGATTGGTCGTGTTCCCGTCGAACCCGACCACCATGTTGTTGTGCGCCTCCTGCAGTCCGTACTCCCGCTCCCAGCGGATCCCCAGGTTCACGGTCAGCGATTTCGTGAGCCGGACGTCGTCCTGGAAGTAGGCGCCGTAGTAGTTGGCATACTCGTAAAGCTTGGTGGGGATGTATCCGCTGCCGGAAGCGGGCGTGCCCAGCAGCATGTCCGCCAGGTCGGCGCCGGTGCCCGAGACCGCGGTCAGCGGCGTGGAGCGCGAGAACACGCCGTTGAACGTGAACTGGCCGGCGCTGTTCGCGAAATCGTTGCCGTCGTCGTGAATCCGGCGGTAGTCGAAGCCGGCCTTCAGATTGTGGCGGCCGGCATACTTCGCCAGGCCGCTCGAGAAATTCTTCGAGTGGTGCACGTAGTAGAAGTTATTGTTGGTGCCCAGGCTGTACTGCGACGTCATGGTGACGTTGGGGAAGGTGGGCGAGGGCACCTGGCTCACGAACGAAGGGTCGAAGCCCAGGGTAGCCAGGTTGAAGCCCTGGCTGACCTGGTAGCCGTAGTTCGGAAAACGGTTGAAGCCGTATCGCACCGTCAGCACGGTGGTCGGGCTGATGGTCACGATATTGTTGAATTGCGTGGTATCCACCTTGCGCAGCAGGCGCCACTGATCGGGGGACGAGACCGTATTGAACCAGGTGTTGCCGGGTTCGAGCGAGAAGTAACGGAGATAGCTCAGGCTCGCGCGCCACCACCGGGTTACCTGGTGATCCAGCTTGGCGGTCTCCTGTGCGGCGCGCGCGGGCAGCGTCGCGGCCTGCGTCAGGTTGGGAGCGCCGTAGAAAGCCGATGCGGTCTGCGGCATTACGTACGTCGCCGCAATCGCCATGCCGGTCTTATTCAGCTGCTGCGCGGGGATCACGTTGCCGGGGAAAGGAGTGCGCGTGCAGGTGCTGCCGGCGCACACGGTCGAAGTTGGGTCATAGATCAGGTTGAGCCCGCCGCTCGCGGTCTTGCTCTGCGAGAAATCGCCGATGCGCTCCAGCGCGGTCGGCGTGGCGAATTGCGAGGTGTTGGACTGGGTGTCCGAGTAGCCCTCCCAAGCCAGCCAGAAGAAAGTCTTGTTCCGGCCGTCGTAGACCTTGGGAATGCGCACGGGTCCGCCGAAGCTCGCGCCGAAGGTGCGGTTCGGCTGTGCGGGCAGTGGGATGCCCGCGGCGTTATTGAAGAAGTTGTTGGCCGCCCAACTGGTCTGGCGCAGCGAGCCGAAGAGGCTGCCGTGAAAATCGTTGGTGCCGGATTTCAGATACGTGTTGAACATGCCGCCGCCGGTGCGAGCCATTTCGGCATCGTAGGTGTTGGACTGGACCTTCACCTCCTGCACCGCTTCCAGCGTCGGAATGATGATCGCGCGATTGGCCGCATCGGTGATCGGGATACCGTCGAGCAGGTAGTTGTTGCCGCGCACCGGGCCGCCCGCGATGGAGATCTGCGAGGAGCCGCTCTGGTCTTCCATGCGGTTGTAGTGCGGGTCGCCGACCGGGACTACGTTCTGCGCCAGCTTGGACATCATGAACGGGTTGCGCCCCAGATTCGGCAGATCGACGAGCTGCTGCCGGTCGAGCACCTGCCCCTGCGAGGCGTTGGACGCCTCGATCAACGGCACCTCCGCGGTGACCTGCACGCTTTCGTTCACCGCACCGACCTCCAGCGTGAGATCGAGCGCGACGAAATCCTGTGTCGCCACGATCACGTGTTTGCGCTCGAACCTTTTGAAGCCCGGCGATTCCACCGTGATCGCATAAGTGGCCGGAACCACCTGGCTGAAACTGTATGCGCCCTCCGAATTGGAAAGCGTGGAGCGGCTGACTCCCGAGGCTTCGTCCGCCAGCGAGACCTTGGCATTGGTGATTGCGGCGCCGCCGGGGTCCATCACCGAACCCCGCACGCCGCCCAGAAACGACTGTGCCCAAACCGGCGCCGAGACGAGTAGCGCCGCCCCCAAAGCGATATGCAATCTCATGTATTCTCCTTTTCGAACTTGGAAACTCCCTTGACTGTGCGCAGACTGCCGGGCGGGCGGTGACGCCCGCTCACGGCACCTGCAAGTCCGGAACCCCCGATTCCGGACGAAACCAACGAACCCAGATATATCTCGTTACGTAAGTGGAACAGCCGATCGCGACCGCCAGCACCGCATTCACCGCCAGTACCGACGCGGCCGTGATCAGAAACGCCGCGGCATCCACGCGGCTCATCTTGGGCAGCCTGTGCCAGGCGCTCCAATCCAGCAGGCACAGCCCCATCCACGCGGTCACACCCGCCAGCGCGGGCATGGGGATGTGCGAAACCATTCCCGACCCGAGCCACAGGATTGCGCCCAGAAAAACGGCGTGCAGCAGGTTGGAGAGCCCCGTCGACCCGCCGCACCGCACCACCGCCAGGCTGCGCGCCGGAATTCCCACGCTCAACGGAGCCCCGAACATCCCGGCGCAGATATTGGCGATGCCATAGGCGCCCAGTTCCGCGTCGGCGTCCGATGCCTTCATCCGGCGGTGACGGCCGCGGAAGTGCTCCACCACGCGCGACGTGATCAGGATGTTGACGCTGGAAACGAACGCCAGCGCAAACCCCGACGGGAGCACGGTGAGGACATCCTGCGGACTCCATGAAAAACCGGTGAACGGCGGCAGCACCGCCGGCAGCGGGCCGATCTCCCTTTCGTGCACGCCGAACACCCGCGCGATGAGGATCGCGGCCGCGACGCCGACGAGCGGCGCCGGCGCTTTGGGCGACCACTTCGCCGCCAGTGTCGCCATCACGATCACCGCCAGCGCGAGCAGCAGCGGCGCCGGACGCGCACCGCCCGCGTGCTCCAGGATCGCGGCCAGTTGCGTCAGGGTCGAGCCCGCGCCCCTGGTAGCCGCCGACTCCACTCCCAGGATGATGTCCAGTTGCGAGATCAGCATCATCGCGCCGATCCCGCAGGAGAATCCCGTGACCACCGCGTGCGGCACGCGCGCGATATACCGCCCCAGGTGGATCACGCAGAAGCCCATCATGATGACGGACGCGACGATCGACACTTTCGCCGCGCCGCCCACCCCTTGATGGCGCACCGCCATGGCGATGAACGGCACCGTCGCGCTGGCGGTTCCCCCGATCAGAACCGGGTTGCGCCCCAACAGCGCGATGATGGGCGCCGTCAGGATCGACGTGAACACGCCGAGCACCGGCGGCAAACCCATCAGCGAAGCCATCGCCAGGCCGTAAGGCAGCGCGATCAGCGCCGCGATGGCACCTCCCGAGCAATCGCCGAAGAAACCGGCCCACCCATAGCCCGGCCTCTTCCCCAGAAATCTGTGGGCGGCAAGCCTCAAGCCATCACCTCAGGCCATCACCTTGAGGAAGGCCGCTTTGAACTTGTTCATCTCCTCCTCGGTGCCGATCGAGACACGAACGTAAGTCGGCCAGCTCGGCCATACGCGTCCGATGTAAATCTTCTCCTTCCTCATCGCCTCGATGATCTCGCCTCCAGGCCGCTTCACGTCCACCATGAATTTGTTGGAGACCGAGGGAACGAACGTGAACTTATGCTTGTCCAGAAACCCGAAAACATCGTTGCGCACGTCGGCGATGATCTTGCGCCGTTCCGGTACCACGGTCTTCGATTTGAGGCTCGCCGTGGCGCCCGCCATGCCCGTGACGGGAAGCGCGCCGGAACTGAAGCCGACGATCTTCTTGATCAGGTCCGGACGGCCGATCGCCGCGCCCGCCCGCAGTCCCGCCATGCCGTAGATCTTGGAGAAGGTGCGCAGAATGACGATGTCCTTGTCCTTCGCCACCAGGTCCGAGCACATCTGCGCGCCGGCGATGTGGATGTAGGCTTCGTCGAGAAGTATCACGCAGCCGGCAGGCTTGTGGGCCACCAGCCACTCGATATCCTCGCGCGCCGTCAGGGTCCCGGTCGGGTTGTTGGGATTGCAGACGTAGATGAGCCCGGCGTCGGGACTTGCAGCCGCCATCTTCTTCACGTCGTGCGCGTAGCTCGCCGTGAGCGGCACGCGGATGACCTTGGCCCCGATGAACTGCGCGGCGCGCTCGCCCGCTTCGTATCCGGGATCGGCGGTCACGAAAGGCTTGGAAGGCGACGTAAACGCCAGCACCGCCTGGTGCAGTGGCGCGCTCGATCCGGCGTACGGCTGAACATAGTTGGCCTTCACGCCCTCCTGTTCCGCCAGCACATCCTGAAAGCCGAACGTCTCTTCGTACAGGTATCGCCCGCCATCCTTGGCGATCTTGTGGATAGCCTCCAGCGCTTCGGGGCAGGGCCCCAGCGGGTTCTCGTTGGCATTGATCTTCACCGCGTCCGGCGGCATCGGTCCGCGGATCGCGGAAAGCTGCGCCATGGCGGATTCGTTGTAGAACGGCAGCGCCGCTCCGGCAGTCAACATGGTGGCAATCCGGCCGAAAGAACGGCGCGAAAAGCCCCGCTTCACAAAATCCTGTTTCTGCTGTTCGCTCAGATGGAGATTCATCGAGCTACCCCCTTCAGTGAAGTGATTTGGCTGTTCGGACTGGTCCAGGCTGCGTTCGCAGCCTCGGCTTCGAGGCCGTGGACGTGCCTGGCATTGGCACTGCTCGAAAACTGGGAGCAAACTCCACACCGGTACAGCACGGCGCGGTGGGAACGGATTACGTGGAGTTTATCAGGTAGGCCCCGGGGATTCCAATCAATTTAATTTATGCCGGGCATCAGCGGCGCGCGTGCAGCCGGTCAAGATCTTCCGGCGCCAGTTTCAACTCGGGCGCAATCAACTGGTTGCCCGTGAGAGACTTGCGCGCGACGCCCTCCCTCCCGTGATCGCCCGACCCGGAAAGCATGTGCACCACTTCGTGCGCCAGCACACGTCCGAGCGCTCGTCCCAGCAGCAGGTCGGCCTTCGCGAAATCGCCGCCGAACATGGCCGAGCGGACGGCGGTGGTCACTTGCTCGCAGGCGACCTCGCTGAACGGCTGCACCACCCCGCTGGTCGAGTACGTGAACGCCATGGGGCCGCGTTCATCGTAGAGGTACGGCACAGGATCGAGGATGCACTTTCCCTTGAAGCGCACGACCACCAGGTTGGCCAGCGCCTCGTGTTGCGCCTCCTGCCGGGTGCGCCAGTCGACCGTGATGGGAGCGTCCTTGACGATGCCCTCGAACTCCCGCTTCATCTCGGCGACGGCCTGCTCGGAGTGCGGCCCATCGAAATCGAGAACGATGGTGATGCCTTCCGCGGAGGCCAGCGAAGCGAAGAGGGCACACAGGACGATCGCGCGCATACGAAGCTACAGGGCTCCGGTTTTGAGTATATCAGTACGAGGCTCACCCGCGGCCGCCGAAGTGGATTACCGCTGCACCCGGTCGGATCTTCGTCTGACCGCCATGCTGGCCTTCAGTACGGTTCTTGCCCGATCCTGAGCTTGGGCGTACGAAGGAGCCAGGCCGTGATCGCCGTGATCGGTGGACCAGTAGAACTCGTTACGCTGGTCTTTCTCATACAGCGTGTACTGCGCCTGATTCCCAGCGGGGTCGATGAATGTGAACGACTGGCTCAAGATCGGTTCCTTCCTACCTGCCGGACCCGCCGGAGACGCCACTGACACCATCCCGGCCGGCTCGTGCGTTACTATCTGCCCGGGTCCGACTGAAGTATAACAGTTTGCCGCTGGAAAGTCCGCGATTATCGGAAATGAGCTGCGCGCCCGTGTCCAAAGCCACTTCGCCCCGGCCAACCCTCCTTGACAATCGGACGAAATGAGCCTACCCTAATTAATGACTGAGCATTCCCGCCCAATCTACAGTTGATCTGAACTAAGTCGGATCAAGTGGGTTTCCCTTCTTAGCCTAGCCAATTCGGGAAGGGTAACAATGTCTCCCACCGGCATCTCCACTCATTCCATGGACGCTGTGCGCCTGTGGACCCTGATACTTTGCCTCTGCACTTTGTTGCGCAGCTGGACACCTTGGGATGCCCGCCCGCTGCGGGCCGATCCATCGCTTCAAAATCCTGGCCGTCAGTCGGCCGAAGACTTCAGTTACTGAAGGAGGGCCGTATATGACAGGTCTGGGGTGTCAAGCAGGCACAATTCTAGTGGAGGACGGCACGATCCTGCCCGGCGCCATGGCGCCGGAGCATTGCGCTGATTCGCAAAGTTGGGGATCCATGCCGAACCTCGACCGCATTGGTCTCGAGGCGCTGCTCGCCAAGGCTGGTTGGACGTTCTTCTATATGGCGGGCCTGATCAAGAGGTATGCCTTTGGCTCGGGCGCGGAAAAGAGGTTACACACCGCGGTCGAGCGCGTCATCCAGGACGTGCATTCGCAAAAATGCAATTGCCTGGAGATTACCCGGATCGCGAAGAAGTCGTTCCTGGGTGTGCCTTATGTGAGTGTCACCGCGCACGCGCGCCATATCCAGGACGGGTGCCAGTTCCGCGGCCGCTGATGTCGATAGCTGTCCAATACGAGGAGTGTTCCATGTCGAAGTTTTATCCACCGAATACCGGGCCCCAGCGCATGGGCCGGCATACCGGAAGTGCTGTCTTAGCGCTGTGCTGCGGAATGCTCTCCGCTGCCGGATTGTCCGCCGCGGAGCTCTCGCAATATCGGGAGTTTCGCCTGGGCATGGACTTACAGTCGGTTTCGAGGCTCGCGAAAGGCCAGACTGCGGAGGCCAAGGTGATCCACCGCAAGCCGGCATTGCTGGAAGAAATGGAATGGCATCCTCAGTTCTCTTCCGAGGCTTCCTCACGGTCGGATCCCGTTCGGGCCGGCGTTTTCAGCTTTTATGATGGCGCCTTGTATCGAGTGTTGATCACTTATGACGGCGACAAAACCGAGGGGCTGACCGCCGAAGACCTGACCGCTGCGCTGGCGGCGGTTTATGGACCTGCCTCTCACCCTGCCGCGAACATTACTCTCAAATCCGAGGGGATCGAGGAAAACGCGTCGGTTGTCGCGCAATGGGAGGATGCCGACGCTGTGTTGCGCCTCGCCCGTATTTCGTACCGTGGCCGGATCGCGCTGCTGCTGACATCGAAGCGGTTCGAGAGCCTGGCCGAGCGCGCGGCGGTGGAAGCCAAACGCATTGAGGACCAGGAAGCGCCGCAACGCGATGCGGACCGCCAGAAACAGCAAGCTGAAGAAGACCGGACGGCCCTTGCGAAGGCCCGCATCGTCAATAAGCCGAATTTTCGGCCATAGAGGAGGCTCTGTTTGTGAATGATCCAACCTTGACGCACTTGCGGCCAGAGCCGCTTGTACCGATCCGGTCCGGAGCTGGGGAGTCATGGCCCAGCCGGGTACTCGATTGGATCTACCCGAACCGTGGATGGGCCGGCGTTCCGTGCGAAGCTTCGCAAGAACCGGCGGCCAATCGGGAGAGGCAAATCAGGCCCACCCCAGGTAAGGCGGCAGGTTTACTGGAGAAGCCAGCTAATGCCGTTTGAGAATCACGGAAACCGATCTTTCACGGTGACCTCGATAGACAACAATGCGCCGGCGGCATCGGGTATTTACGGTCTTTCGAATGCGCGCCAATGGATCTATGTGGGCGAGACCGCCAACATCCATGACGAGCTGCTTCAGCATCTCCGGTATCCGGACGCTTTCTTGAGGGACCACGCTCCGTCTGGCTTCACCTACGAACTCAGCTCCGTAGAACGCCGGATCGAACGCCAAAATCAGCTCGTCTTCGAGCTGGAGCCCATCGGGAACCGGCTGGCCGGCCAACTTCCCAACGGCGCCGCCCGATTCTAAGATGTACCGGAGCGTCGGCCCGGCGTGGTTGCGCCGCTCACCCGTATCTCGATCGGTGCACCATGTTGGCTCGCCCCTTCCCTGCGGCCGCCAGGAGTTTCGGATATTCACCGGCTGGTGTGTGGTATGATAACAAGAAAACTACAAGTTCACATGGCCCGCCACAGATTCACCCCGGCGCCCTAATCGGCCCGGGAAGGTATCGAGTAAGGGAGGAGAAAGCTGAGCTTATGCTTTATGACAGCACGAAGGTCCTTTTACGCGGAATGCTGCGATCGCTTCGGAGCCCGGACCAGGAAGGATGGGACGATCACGTGGAGTCAGGCGGCGAGTGCCTGTATGAGATCCACCAGATGTCTCGTCCACTGTATAAAGGGTATCGGGTCGATCCTATGAATCGGGCGCCCGCGCTCGTGCCGGTCTACGAAAGAGCAGCCCGTGCTGTGCCGCACGTGAAGTCCATGGTGAGGGCGATCCGCCGCAAAGATCGGGTTGCAGCGGTAGAGAGCGGCACCGCCGCTCTTGCCGAGATGTGACACTCGGTCGCGATCGGATCTGCCCAAGATGCATGTATTCCAGGAGACGCAGGTGAACAAGACACGCAGGGTGACGCAAGCGTTCGAGGCGAAGCTCATGGCATCGCGCCGGCGCGAGAGGTTCGCTGCCGGGGAGTTGTTGATGTTGCTCGATAGCCCCGAATCGCCGGTACGCTCGATGTTTGTCCGGATCAACGGTCTTCGGCCCACCCGTGGGGTCGAGTGCCAGTACATCATCGAATCGGACGAGTTGAACGAAAAGACCGAAATGGCCAGACCGACGCCGTAAGCCAAAACGGCCTTTCTCTTGCCCGCGCGCCCCGCCTTTGGTACATTCCTCGCCAGAGGAGGCGCGCAATGATAACCACCAGCACCCGCACGCTCGCATGCGTCATTTTCGCCCTGTTACTGCCTGCCGGAATCGCGGCGGACCCCCTGCCGGGCGAAGTCCTCTACGCCGGCTCCAGCGCCGGCCTGTTCAAAAGCGCCGATGGCGGCGCTACCTGGACCGCTGCCAACGCCGGCATCAACGGGCCGGGCGCCTGGGTAATCTCTCTGGCCATCGACCCCTCCGATCCCCAGACGCTGTACGCCGGCACCAGCGGCAGCGGCGTTTTCAAGAGCACCGACGCGGGCCAGACCTGGATCCCCTCGAGCTACCGAATGACGGACACGGCGGTTCTTGCTCTCGTCATCGACCCCTTTGTACCCGCCACGTTGTATGCCGCGACTGCCGTGCCCGCCTTCTTTCATGCCGGGAGCGCCGTGGATTTCTTCCCAGGCTCCGGGATTTTCAAAAGCACCGACGGCGGCCTGAGCTGGACAGTCTCCAATTCCGGATTGCCGCAGGCCGTCGTCGAAACGCTCACGATCGACCCGGCCAATCCGAGCGTCATCTATGCGGGAACCAGCTCCGGGTTGTTCAAGACTACTGACGGCGGGCAGGACTGGACCGCCGTCCCGGGGTTGACCACCACACTGGTCAACCAGGTCGTCATCGACCCTTCCAATTTCTCGACACTCTATGCCGCCACGGGCGCCGGTGTCTTCAAGAGCGTGGACGGAGGCCTGTCCTGGACTGCGGCCAATTCCGGCCTCACCGACCTCGAAGTGTTGTCCCTGGCCATCGACCCGGCGACTCCCGAGGTTTTGTACGCCGGCACGCGCAACGGCGGAGTCTTCAAAAGCGGCGGGGGTGGCGCCTGGTTCTCGGTCTACCCCACCCAGGCGCCGACGAGTTACGGCATAGTGCCGCTTCCTCTGGTTGCCAATCCGCTCGGAGGAACCGTCTACGCGGGCGGCTACGGCGTGTCCCGTAGCTTTATTGGCGGGGTGAACTGGCTCGGCACCAGCGGCGGTCCCGCCGGATCCGGTGTCTTCGCGCTGGCCATCGCCGTGCTGCCGGCCGTCCTCACACCCACCGGAGTCTTTCCACCGTCGGGCAGCGGTCTGACCCAGACCTTCACGTTCGCGTTCAACGCGCCCAATGGAGTGCAAAGCCTGGACGTGGTGGACGTCCTCATCAACGACTCGCTCGACGGCCGCCACGCGTGCTACTTGGCGTTCATCCCCGGTTCCACGCCGGCGTGCACGGCATCGCAATGCCTGTTCCTGGTCGACGATGCCGGAGATGCGGGCGGTGTTTACGCGGGCGGCGCGTTGTCCTTCATCACGCTGATCGGCAACAGCCAATGCTCCGTCACCGGCGGGGGCAGCGCGAGCGCCACCGGGAACACACTCACGCTGACGCTTCCGATCCAGTTCACCCCGGCTTTTGCGGGCAACAAGGTCGTCTATGCGGCAGCGCGGGACAGGTCGGCGAACAACTCGGGATGGCAGCCGCTCGGCGCGTGGAATGTGCGGGGGCCGCCGCCGCCGGGCCCCGCGGCCGTGAGCGTTTCGCCGCCACGCAGCACCGGCGACAGCCAGGCCTTCACCTTCACGTTCTCCGATACGAACGGCTTCGCGGACCTTTCGGTGATCGACATCCTCGTCAACGACTCCCTCGATGGCCGCCGCGCCTGCTATGCCGCCTTCGTGCCATCGGGGCCGGCGTCCGGGTCGGTGTATCTCGTGGACGATGCCGGCGATCCAGGCGGGCCCTTCGCCGGCGGCCTGGTTCTGCCGGGCACGGCGTCGGTGCACAACCAGCAGTGCGCCATCAACGCCGCCGGAAGCTCCGTAGCCGCCGGCGGCAACAACCTGACTCTGACGCTCTCCATCGCCTTCGGTGGCGTCACCTTTACCGGCAACCACGTCATCTACACCGCGGCGCGCAGCAGCACCCAGACCTCCGGCTGGCAGGCGCGGGGCACCGTGAGCGTGCCGCCGGCTCTGGCCTACGCCCAATAGCGCGGCCGCTTACCGTCGGTCTTGCCGATCACCTGCCCGCCTTTGATCCCGCCGCCCGCCAGAAACAGGCTGTAGGCCAGCGGATGATGATCGCGCCCGGCGCCGTTGGCGGCGCGGGCCAATCCCGGCCCTGGTCGATCCACGCGCGCAGCAGCCCGACTTCGGCCGCGGTCAGCCGCGCTCCCATGGGCGGCATCACTTTGCCATCCACTCCCGCCACCAGGCGGATCAAGCGGCTGCCCGCGCTGTTGCCCGGTTGGATGTCCTTGCCGAGCGCTCCGCCCTTCAGCGCCGCTTCCTTCTGGTCCACGCGAAACCCGCTCATCTGCTGCTGCGCGCCGTGGCAAACCTGGCAGCGTTTGAGCAGCGGCTCGATGTCGCGGGCAAAATCGACCTTGGTCCGGGCCGCCGCGGGAAGCACCTGGCTGGGCAGCGGAAGCGTGCCAATTGACACCAATAACGCGCAGTATCCCCATCCCGCCTTGACCATAGCCATCCATTATAGTCCGACTGTTGTATACTGCTGGCAACATGGGAGGGCGAACCGCAACTATCCTGGCACTCGCCGCGCTGGCATGCCGCGCCGAGGTGCGCTTTAACCGCGATGTCCGGCCGATTATGGCCGAGACCTGCTTCCGCTGTCACGGCCCGGACAAGAATGCGCGCATGGCGGGGATGCGCCTCGATATCCGCGAGGAGGCTCTCAAGCCGGCGCGCGACGGCGCTGTGCCCATCGTGCCGGGCGATCCCCAATCGAGCGCCATCATCCAGCGCATCTTCGCCGCCAACGCGCGCGTGATGCCGCCAGCCTACATCCACAAAGATCTGACCGCCGCGCAGAAAGAAACCATCCGCCAGTGGGTGGCCGAGGGCGCGAAGTACGAAGGCCACTGGGCGTACCAGCCGGTGCAGCGTCCGCCGGCCGACGGCCCCGGCAATCCCATCGACGCCTTCATTCGGGAACGCCTGGCGCGCGAGGGATTGCACGCCTCGCCGGAAGCCGATCGCCGCACGCTGATTCGCCGCGTCACGCTCGATCTCACCGGCCTGCCGCCCACTCCCGAAGAAGTCGCCGCATTTGTGGCCGACACCTCTGCCGGCGCTTACGAAAAACTCGTGGACCGCCTGATTCGCTCGCCGCGCTACGCCGAGCAGCAGGCCATGCACTGGCTCGACGCCGTCCGCTACGCCGACACCTGCGGCTTCCACGGCGATAACGCCCTGCCCGCCTGGCCCTATCGCGACTACGTCCTGCGCGCCTTCCGCGACAACAAGCCGTTTGACGAATTCACGCGCGAGCAGATCGGCGGCGACCTGATCCCCGAGGCCTCCGTCGAGCAGCGCGTGGCCTCCGCCTACAACCGGCTGAACCGTACGTCGGCCGAAGGCGGCCTCCAGGCCAAAGAGTACCTGGCCAAGTACGCCGCCGACCGCGTCCGCACCACCGTCGCGGTGTGGATGGGCAGCACGCTGGGCTGCGCCGAATGCCACGACCACAAGTTCGATCCGTTCACCTCGCGCGACTTCTACTCCATGAAGGCGTTCTTCGCCGACATCAAGGAGACCGGCCTGGTGCCGGACCGCGGCCGCAATGCCTGGGGCTCGCAGCTCGTCATGCCCACGCCCGAGCAGCAGAAGCGGCAGCAGGAATTGAAAGACCAGGTGGACGCCGCGCGCTCCCGCCTCTCCGCCAGGATGGAGAGCCTTGCGCCCAAGCGCGCCGAATGGGAAGAACAGCTTTTGAAGCGCTACGAATCGGGCGACTTGGCCTGGCGCGCGCAGCACCCCATTTCCGCCGTGTCCGCGCACGGAGCCACGCTGACCATTCACAACGCCGACGAAGTGGACTACTCCTTCTACGACGGCACCACGGCGCACGAAGGCCGCGAGCCCGGCGACGGCTTGATTGTGGCGGGCGGCGCAAATCCCGACAACGAAACCTACACCGTCACCTTCCGGCCCGGCGCAGGCACGTGGACCGCCCTGGGAATCCAAATCGTGCAGGACGAGGGACTGCCCGGTCTCCGCGTGGCCCGCGGCGCCGATCGCCTTGTGATCACCGAGATCGAAGCGGAGGCCGGCGGGCGGAGCGCGCCCTTCCTGGTGGGTTCCGCGAACCTGAATGCCGTAGCTCCCGAGTTCCCGCCTCTGGCCGCGTTCGACGGCAATCCCAAAACCGGCTTTGCCATCGCCACCTATAACGAAGCCACCAAGGTCATGCTGGCGCTGCGATTCGTCCAGCCCGTGCGGACCGGGCCTGACTCGCTGATGACCGTTCGCCTGCATCAGGATTCGGATTACCGGCGCGCCACCATCGGCCGTTTCCGCGTGGCGCTCTCGTCCGGCGAATACTCGTGGCCCGCGGGCGAGAAGGGCAAAGAAATACCCGACGGCGTCTTGAAAGCGCTGCGCACCCCGAAGGAAAAACGAACCGAGCCGCAGGAACGGGCCATCGCGGCGCATTTTCAGTGGGCATCGCCCGAAGCGCAGGCCGAAATCATCGAAGTCGCAAAGCTGGAGCACCAGGCGGCGCTGCTCGAGGCGAAGATTCCGCGCGTGGTGGTTGCCGAAGCCACCACTCCCACCGAAACCCGCATTCTGCCGCGCGGCAACTGGATGGACGAAACCGGCGAGATCGTCACGCCCGCCGTCCCGGCTTTCCTCGGCAAGCTCGATACTGGCGACCGGCGCGCCACGCGGCTGGATCTCGCCGATTGGCTGGTCTCGCCCTCCAATCCGCTGACCGCGCGCGTCTTCGTCAACCGCCTGTGGCGGCAATTCTTCTCTATCGGCATCTCCAAATCGCTCGACGACCTCGGCTCGCAAGGCGAATGGCCCACCCATCCGGAGCTGCTCGATTGGCTCGCCGCGGAATTCATGCACCCGGAATGGCAGCCAGAAGGCGCGCACCCCTGGGACGTGAAACACATCATCCGCGCGATCGTTACCAGCCAGACCTATCGCCAATCGTCGCTCGGCAGCCAGCAATTGGACGAGCGCGACCCCGACAACCGCCTGCTGGCGCGCCAGAGCCGTTTCCGGGTGGATGCGGAAGTGGTTCGCGACATCGCCCTTTCGGTATCGGGCTTGCTGGTGGAGGAGTTCGGCGGCCCCAGCGCCAAGCCGTACGAGCCCGACGGCTATCTCGCCACCCTGAATTTCCCCAAGCGCGAGTATTCCGCCAGCCACGGCGGCGACCTCTATCGCCGCGGCGTCTACACCTTCTGGCAGCGCTCGTTTCTGCACCCCAGCCTGCTGACCTTCGATGCTCCCACGCGCGAGGAGTGCACCATCAACCGCGTCGGCTCGAATACCCCGCTGCAAGCGCTGGTGCTGCTCAACGACCCGATTTACGTGGAAGCGTCGCGCGTGTTGGCGGCCAACATGCTGCGCAATTCGGGCAGCCTGGACGATCGCGTGGCCTGGGCGTTCCAGCGCGCCGTGGATCGCGCCCCGTCCGCCGAGGAGCGGCGCATTCTCGCCGACCTGTACCGCTCGAGCTTCGACAAATTTCGCGGTTCGCCCGACGCCGCCCGAAAGCTGATTCATGCCGGCGAATCGCCCGTGCCGGCCGACCTGAGTCCGGTGGAACTGGCGGCTATGACCACCGTGGCCCGCGCGATTCTCAACCTGCACGAGACGATTACGAGGAACTGAGATGGACAACGACCTTCTCCGCCGCACCTTTCTGGGCCGTGGCATCGCCGGCCTCGGGCTTCTGGGCCTGAACGCGCTGCTCGATCCGCGCCTGATGGCCGCCGACGCCTCTCGCGGCGCCGTCAATCCCCTGCATCATCCCGCCAAGGCCAAGCGCGTCATTTTCCTTTACCAGGCCGGCGGCCCCTCGCATCTCGAAACTTTCGACTACAAGCCCAAGCTGGTCCAGATGCACGGCCAGCCGATGCCCGAGTCGCTCACCAAGGGGCAGCAGGTGGCGCAGCTTCAGGGTAAGCCCCTGGTCTGCTTCGGACCGCAGTACGGCTTCCGCAAGTTCGGCAAGTCCGGGCAGGAGATGTGCGAGCTGTTCCCGCACATGGGCAGCGTGGCCGACGACTTCTGCATCGTGCGCTCCATGACGACCGAGCAGATCAACCACGACCCGGCCCACACCATCATGAACACCGGCTCCATTATTCCCGGCCGGCCGAGCATGGGCTCGTGGGTGTTCTACGGCTTGGGCGCCGATACCGAGGATCTGCCGGGCTTCGTGGTGCTGCTCTCCGCCGGACGCGGCGGACAGATGCAGCCCATCGCCGCGCGCCAATGGTCGGCCGGCCTGCTGCCCAGCCGTTTCCAGGGCGTCAAACTGAATTCCATCGGCGACGCCGTGCTCTACATCCGGAACCCGCCGGGCATCTCCGGCGACGTGCAGCGCGAGTCCATCGACGCCATCAACCGGCTGAACCGCGCGGAGTACGCGGCCCTGCGCGATCCCGAAATCGAAACGCGCATCGCCCAATACGAGCTGGCGTTCAAGATGCAAGCCAGCGTGCCCGACCTGGTGGACATGCGCCAGGAGCCCAAGGAAGTGCTGGAGATGTACGGCGCGCAGCCGGGCGACGGCTCCTACGCCTCGAATTGCCTGCTGGCGCGGCGCCTCGCCGAGCGCGGCGTGCGCTTCATCCAGCTCTACCACCGCGACTGGGACCATCACGGCAGCCTGAAGCCCAACATGGCGCTCAAGGCCGAGGAGGTGGACAAGCCCACCGCCGCGCTGATCACCGATCTCAAGCGGCGCGGCATGCTCGACGACACCCTGGTGATCTGGGGCGGCGAATTCGGCCGCACGCCGATGTCGCAGAACGGCGATGGCCGCGACCACCACATCAAGTGCTTCTCCTTCCTCATGGCCGGCGGCGGCATCAAAGGCGGCATCACTTATGGCTCCACAGACGACCTGGGCTACGCCGCCGAGGAAAACCCCGTGAGCGTCCACGATTTCCACGCCACCATGCTTCACCTGCTGGGCGTGGACCACAAGCGCCTCGCGGTGAAGTTTCAGGGTCTCGACGTGCGGCTCACTGGCATCTCCGGCGACGTGGTGAAGGACATTCTGGCCTGATTCGGGTGGAGCGCCGGCCCTAAGCTAGAACGAATACTTCAGTCCGAGTTGTATCTGCCGCATGGAGATAGCAGTACTGCTGATTACTCCGAAATTCTGGTGAGCGGCGGTGGCAGGCTGGCCAGGGAATGCCGAGCCCGACAGGATGTTGAGGCCCGGCGCTCCCCATGACGGGTGGTTCAGGACGTTCAACGCCTCAAAACGGAACTGAATCAAATGACGCTCGTTGTACGGCATCCTGAACTGCTTGTGAAATTCGCCGTCCAGCGCAAAGGTACCCGTTGTCTGGATGGTGTTCCGGCCGGCGTTGCCGAAATTTCCAGGCGGCGCCTCGACGAAAGCCGCGGGATTCAGCCAACGGGAAGGCGTCGGATTGCTCAGGTAAGGGCTGATGCCCGTGGAGTTGGGGCGGTCGTAGCCGCCGTCGGAGGTGCTCGCGTTGTCCACGCCTCCTATGGAAAGCGTCGCCGGCAGCCCCGTTTGCATGGTGAGGATGCCGCCGGACTGCCAGCTGCCGATGACCGCGTTCGCAACCGCATCGTGGATGTTCAGCATCTTGCCCTTACCCACCGGCCGCTCATAAAGGACGGAGGTCGCGAGCCGGCTCCGAACGTCGAAAGCGGAAAGCCCCCGCTCGCACTCGATGCAGTCGCTGTTCTGCGGGAACAATGTGTCATAGCCTTGCATGCCGCTGGTGGCCTCGCCGTTGTACTAGAATAGCTATTTTAAGGGCTCAATGTCCGCTGTACTCGAACCCTCCGTAGTTGCGCCGCCTGCGCCCGAAACCGCCGGGCCGCGACCGGTAGTCCAGCCGCCCGAGTCCGGGCGCGGCAAGCAGTGGGTCGTACTGCTGGCGGCAATGGTTGCCGCCGCCGCCGCGCTCTACCTGCGGCCGTGGCAACCGGCGAAGCCCGCTCTCGTGACCGGCGTACCCACCGCGAAAGCCATCCGCGGCATCCTGCTCGACACGCTTCGCCTGTCCGGCTCCATCGCGGCCACGCGCTACGCGGACATCATCGCGCCCCAATTGCAAATGCCCGACAACGGCTTCGGCATGGTCCTGATGGAGTTGCCTCCCCCCGGCTCGATGGTGAAGGAGGGCGGCGTCTTGGCGCAGGTCGACGTCCAGGCAGCCCGGGACCATCTCGACGACGTGGAGGCGCAGGTCGACCAGGGCGAGTTGGACCTCGTGCGGGTGAAGTCGCAGCAGGACGCGGAAACCGAAGCGGTCCAGCAGCGCGTTCGCGTAGCCCGGGGAGATCTGGAAAAAGCGCAGCAGGACATGCGCGCGCTGCCGGCCAAAAACACGATCGACCAGGAACTGCTCTCCATGGCCCGTGACGAAGCCCAGGCCCGGTACGATGAAGCGTTGCGCCAGGTGCCCCGCTACGAGGAAAGCCACCGGGCGGCCTGGCGTATCGCCGAAATGAATCAGGAGTTCCAGGTGCGCCATCGCGACCGCCACCGGGCCGACATCCGGCGCCTCACCATGAAGGCGCCCATGGCCGGCCAGGTGGTGATGCGGCCGATCTACCGCAACGGCGAGCAGGGTACCGTCCGGGTGGGCGATCTGATCGCGCCCGGCCAGCTTTTCATGCGAGTCGTGGATGCCAGCAGCGTGCGCATGGAGACCTACATCAACCAGGCGGAAAGCGAGTTGGTGCGCATCGGCCAACGGGCCAAGATCCATTTCGACGCATATCCCGAGATCACCATGGATGGCACGGTCGCAGCGGTCGGCACCATCGCCGAGGGCAGCCGGCGCGTCAACTACTTTATCCGCAGGATTCCGGTGCGCGTCGATCTCGAAGGCAACGATCCGCGGGTGCTGCCCGATCTGACCGCCAGCGCCGATGTGGTGCTCGCCGAGCAGGACGACGCCGTCATCGTCCCGCGGCAGGCGGTAGTGGAAGAGGATGGCCGGTCGATCGTCTACGTGAAGCAGGCCGGCAGCTTCACGCCGCGTGAAGTGGAAATCGGCATGTTCAGCAATACCGGGGCCTCCGTGACCTCGGGATTGCAGGCCGGCGAAGAAGTCGCGCTCGAGCGGCCGCTCTGAGCCGTTTCCGTCAGGCCACCATCTTGCGGAAGCGCTCGTAGGCGCCTTCCCACTCCGCGCTCTGCCGCGGCTCGATCATGACCGGCGCAAACGAATTCCGCACTACGGCGCGCACATCGTCCAGTCCGCGCAGTTCGCCCGCGCCGATGGCCTGCACCAGCAGGTTGCCGATCGCCGTCGCCTCGCTGGGCCCCGCCACTACCGGCCGCCCGGTGCAGTCCGCCACGAACTGGTTGAGCACCATGTTGCGCGACCCGCCGCCCACGATGTGGATCACCTCGATCTTCCGGTTGCCCAGCCTCTCGAGGCTCTCGAGCACCTGCCGGTAGCGCAGCGCCAGGCTCTCCAGAATGGCGCGGGCGTACTCCCCGTGGTTCGCCGGCGGCTGCTGGCCCGCTGCCCGGCAGTGTTCGGCGATCTTGCGGGGCATCTCGCCCGGCTCCAGGAACGCGTCGGGATTGATCAGCGCGCTGAACGCCCGCGCCTCCCCGGCCATCCCGGTGAGCTGCTCGTAGTTGTATTCCGTGCCTTCCAGGCTCCACGCGCGCCGGCATTCCTGCAGCAGCCACAGCCCGGCGATATTCTTCAGCAGCCGGATGGTATTGCTCACCCCGACTTCGTTGGTGAAATTCAGGGCGAGCGATTGCTCGTTGATTACCGGCGCGGCCATCTCCAGGCCCATCAGCGACCACGTGCCCGAGCTGATGTAGCACCAGTCGCCGCCCCCTTTCGATGGCACCGCCGCGACCGCCGCCGCGGTATCGTGCCCCGCTGTGGCGAATACCGTCGTGTGCGGCTTGTCGAGCATCTTCCCTAGCGGCGTTCCCGGCGCGACTATCGGCGCGAGAATTCCGGCGGGCAAGCCCAGGCGGTCCAGCAGTTCCGTAGCCCATGCCATGGACGCCGGATTGAAAAACTGCGTGGTGCTGGCGATGGTGGCCTCGGATTTCGCTACGCCCGTCAGCCGGTAGTTGAACAGGTCGGGCATGTTGAGTAGCGTGCACGCGGAACCCAGCGCGGCCGAGCCCGCCAGCTTCGCGGAGTACAACTGGAACAGCGTGTTGAACTGCATGAACTGGATGCCGGTATAGCCGAACACTTCGTTGCGCGGCACCGCTTCGAAGAGCTTCTCCATCATCCCGTTGGTGCGCGCGTCGCGATAGTGGCGCGGCTTTTCGATCAGCGTGCCATCCGCGCCGAGCAGGCCGTAGTCCACGCCCCACGTATCGATGCCGATGCCGTCCAGCGCGAGATGGCGCGCCGCGGCCGCCGCGATTCCCTGGCGGATTTCGCCCCACAGCCGCTCCGTGTCCCAATACAAAGCCTCCCCTTCGCGCACGGGCGTGTTGGGAAAGCGGTGCAGTTCGTCGACTGCCAGTTTGCCGCCGTCGAGCGCGCCCACTATAGCGCGGCCGCTCTCGGCGCCGAGATCGAAGGCCAGATACCGGCTCATGATCGTTATGATACGAGAGCCCGGGCCGCCATGGGAAACGGCAGCCCTGTGGCGCCGGCGCTTTGCCTGCCGGGTCGAGACTCGTCTCCGTTTTCCCGGCGCGGCTGACTCGGAGTCTGGTCACTCCGCCGGCTTAAGATCTCTTGCCGGCCTTTCACAAACTTATTACATGGCTCTAACAAGCGCACGAGCCAGACTTACTTAGAATCGGCAATATGAAACTCTTTAACAACAACTGTTTGATTGCTTTGGTCGCGCTGAGTGTCACTTCGGTTACAGCCGGCGCGCAAAATGCGTTTGTGCAACATAACTTGGTATCCGATATCGCCGGACTAGGTGACCACACCGACAAGAAACTGACTAACGCCTGGGGCCTCGTGCACAGTTCCGGGAGCCCGTGGTGGGTGAACGCCAACGGCTCCGGATTCTCTCTGGTGTACGATGGCACGGGCGCCGGAGTTCCCGCGGCAAGCCCCATCGCGGTGCCGGTGGCGGTGCCCGCGGGCGACCAGAACCCTGCCACGCCAACCGGCATCGTATTCAACGGAACACAGGATTTCCAGATCGCTCCCAGCAAGCCGGCGGCGTTCATCTTTGTTACCGAGGACGGAACGATTTCGGGGTGGAATTCCGGCGCCAACGGCGGGCAGGCGGTCATGGAAGTTAACAAGTCTGACTCGGCGGTTTACAAAGGGGTAGGTATTGGACAGATCGGCGCCACCAATGTTATCTACGCCGCTAACTTCCGCCAGGGAACTGTAGATACCTTCGATGGTAACTTCAAGCCAGTGACTCTTTCGGGGACGGCGTTCCAGGACCCGAACCTGCCCGCCGGATTCGCGCCGTTCAACGTGACCTCCATCAACGGAGCCGTTTACGTGACCTTTGCCAAACAGGACGGCCAGAAGCACGACGACGTCCCGGGCCATGGCTTGGGTTACATCGATAAGTTCACCCCCGACGGAACGCTGATCGTCCGGTTCGAACACGGTCCGTGGATGAACGCGCCGTGGGGCCTCGCCGTCGCGCCGGGCAATTTCGGCGATTTGAGCAGCCGGGTGCTGACGGCTAATTTCGGAAGCGGCCAGATTGCGGCGTTCGATGCCACCTCGGGCCAGTTCGTGGGCATGCTTCGGGGCAAGAGGAAGCCGATCACCATCGATGGCCTTTGGGGCTTGGACTTCGGGAATGACGGCAGCGCGGGCCCTTCCAATGCCCTGTTTTTCACGGCCGGCATTCAGGATGAAAGCCACGGCCTTTTCGGGACGCTGACACCGATTCCCTCAGCCAAAGGGAACTGATCGGAGCAGGGGGGCGACGCCGGTCGGAACCTGAGGCCGGCGCGCCAAAAACTGAGTGTCCCGGCCGCCAGCCCTGCCCCAGCCGGCGAAGTCCCCGTCCGGCGGAATATTCACACCCGATTCTCGTGCCTGCAAGAAAGCCTTCCATGCACATTTTACAGTGAGGAAAGCCTAGTACTCACACCCAAAGCTGTGAAGTAACGCATTTTCAATAACCTACGGAATAGGCATCAAGATTGCTGCTGATTAAGCTTTCCAGCAATTGTGTCGATAAACACAGAATAGGAGTGTAACTATATCGTGCCTACTACCGAATTGAGGTCGGTCAGTCTCCTGCGAAGCTGTTTCCGATGCGGGAAGGAATTCCGCCATGATGGCGGGAGCAGAATTTGTCCAGCCTGCCGGTGTCCGAAGGCGAAAAGCGGGCCGCTTAACCCGAAACTCAGCTTTCGGGAAAAACAGGTTGTCAACCTGATTGCCCAAGCCAAGCCCAACAAGGAGATCGCCTTCGAGTTGCACCTCACGGAAGGGACCATCAAGGAGTATTTGAACCGCATCTTCCGAAAACTCGGCATGGCGAATCGGACCGAGCTTGCCATCTGGGGGCTCACACATCTGTCGAATCAGTCGCAGCAGGTGGACGAATGCGTCGCGTGAAGGTGGCGTAACAGATAGAGGCTACAGCTGTTTATCGAAACGTGCAGGCTTAGGCCGTCCACCACCTCCATTTCGCGATTGCGGCGGGTGGGGCAATCGAGAACACGGCCGCAATCAGAGGTGTCTCTCGATTGCGGGCGGAACGGTGTCCGGCGGCCCGATGGAACATGCACATCCGATTCTCCGTTAATCCTCACCTCTGTGAGGACCTCGTGAAGATATCCGCCATACTGCCACTGCTGATTGGATCCCTGCTCTCCCTTGGTCCGCCGGCTCCCGCACAGGAACTTGCCAACGCGATCTTTCTCGAGCCGGAGGGCAAGATCGACCCGCGCGGCGCCGAAATCCAGGAGAGCGTGCCGCTCTACCGGAGGGCCGCGGACCCTGCCCTCCCGACTTCGACCTGGCGCCCGGCGGCAACCACGCGGCCGTGGGGTTTCGCCTCCGCAGCCTCGACCGGGCTGGCGCACGAACGGCGCGGCCCCCAGGTGCGCTTCGAGCGTTTTGAGATGGATGCCGTATCCCTCGGTGAATGCCGTGGTTGACGCGCGGCGCGCTGCCTTCCGAAGCCGTTATCGCCGAGCGCGAGCGCCAGCTCATGATCTCCATGCGGGCGTTGTTCGCATCGGGCGCCGACGGCTCCCGGCCGTGGCTGCTGAACCTGTCTCCGAGCACCAGGCGGACGCGCGTTCCGGGCGCCTCGCAGCGGATCTCCGAGCCGCCAGTAGAGCACTTCGGGACTCTCCCGCACCTGGCCGTGCCAGCGCTTGCGCGCGGCGTTGATGGCCTGGACGTTTAGCCTGGCCGCGTCGAGGCTCAGCGCCGCGAGGCAATGCTCCTTCCACAGCGCCGCGGCGCCGGCGTCCACGAACACGCCGTGGCTGAGGTCGTTCAACACGTCAACCACCTCGGCCTTCTGATCGGGGTCGCGCTGGGCTCCGAATCGCCGGTGAGCTTCGACGTCAACACCGTCCAGCCCGGCGTCCTGCGCCTGATCCCGGGAATCACCGAGCCCGAAATATCCGCCTGGCTCGACCAACGCGCGCGCAAGCCGTTCGCCGGCGCCGCCGACTTCCGCTCGAGGAGCGGCCTCCGCGATGCCACGCTGGCGGCCCGGAAACTGTGAGCTACACCGAACGCTGGCGCGCGAAATTCCACGCGTGCTCCACGATCGTCCGCAACTCCGTGTACTGCGGCTTCCACCCCAGCTTGGTACGCAGCTTCTCCGACGCCGCCACCAGCGCGGGAGGGTCTCCCTCGCGGCGCGGCCCTACCACGTACGGCACCTTCTGGCCGGTCACTTCTTCCACCGCGCGGATCGTCTCCATCACCGAGTGGCCCGTTCCCGTCCCCACGTTGAAATGATCCGAAGCGCCCCCGCCTGACAGGTGTTCGAGCGCCAGAATGTGCGCCTGCGCCAGGTCGTCCACGTGGATGTAGTCGCGGATGCAGGTGCCGTCCGGCGTGTCGTAGTCCGCGCCGAAAACCGTTACGGGTTTCCCGGTCAGCACGGCGCGCAGCAGCAGCGGGACCAGGTGGGTCTCCGGATCGTGTTCCTCCCCCAGGTTGCCGTCGGGAGAGGCGCCCGAAGCATTGAAATAGCGCAGGCTCACGCTCGTCAGGTGATGGATCTGGTCAAACCACCGCAGCAGCGTCTCCGTCATTACCTTGGATTCGCCGTAGGGGTTGACCGCGTGGATCGGAAAAATCTCCAGAATCGGGCTCGCCTGCGGGTCGCCGTACACCGCCGCCGAGGATGAAAACACCAGGTGTTTCACGCCTGCCCGCACCATCGCGGTGAGCAGCGAAAGCGTGCCGCCCACGTTGTTGACGAAGTACCTTTCCGGCTCGCGCATCGATTCGCCCACCGCGATGAAGGCGGCGAAGTGGATCACCGCCTCGCATTCCGTCTGCCGCAGGACCTCCGTCAGCGCGCTGGTCTCGGCAAGGTCGAGCTTGTACAGGCGCCCGCCCGGCACGTTGTGCTTGTAGCCTTTTGAAAGGTTGTCCACTATGGCGACGTCGTACCCCTGCCGCAGCAACAGCCGCACGGTGTGCGAACCGATATAGCCGGCGCCGCCGGTCACCAGAACTCTTCTTGGGCTCATGAGTCCTGATTGTAGTAGCATGGCGGTTCTATGCCAAATGGGGCCGAGCTGTTCGTGGGGTCCGCCGCTCGCTTGGGGATCGATTGCATCTTCACGCTGGTGGGCGATCACCTGAACGAAGTCCTGCTGGCGGCCGTGCGCGCGGGCCTGCGCGTTTTCGACCTGCGGCACGAATCGGGCGTAACCCACGCCGCCGATGCCTGGGCGCGCATTCACCGCAAGCCCGCCCTGGCCCTGGTGACCGGCGGGCCCGGCCACACCAACTCGCTCACCGGAATTGCCACCGCCAACCTCGCCGGCAGCCCCTTGATCGCCGTGAGCGGCAGCCGCCCCAGCACGCTCGCACACCGCGAGGCGTTTCAGGACATCGACCAGGTGGGGATGGCGCGTCCTGTAGTGAAGTGGGCCGCCGAGCCCCCCTGCGCGGCGGAGATCCCCTTCTACCTGGCGCGCGCCTACGCGGTGGCCAACAGCGCCCGCAAAGGCGCGGTCCATCTCACCATCCCCATCGATGTGTTTCTCGAAAACGGCGAGCCGGGCGTTCTGCCGGACCCCGCACCGGACCTGAATCTCCCGCCCGACCCGGCCGGCATCGAGCGGGCCATCGACCTGCTTCGCGACGCCCAGCGCCCCGTCGTGATCGCCGGGAGCGGCATCTGGTGGGCGCGCGCCGAGGACGCGTTGCGGCGCTTCATCGAGCGCACCTCCCTGCCGCTGTACACCATCACCATGGCCCGCGGCGCCGTCTCCGACGAGCATCCGCTGGTGATGGGCTATGCCGACCCGGCCCTGAACCGTGCCGTGCACACGTCCTTCCGCGAGGCCGACCTCTTCCTGGTGATCGGCAAGCGCATCGATTATCGCCTGGCTATGGGCGGCCCGCGCCTGTTTCCGCCCCACGCGCGCTTCATTCAGATCGACGTTCATCCCGGGGAATTGGGCCTCAACCACAAACTCGACGTCGCCATCTGCGCCGATGCGCGCCTGGCGCTCGAAGCCCTGTCGGAGGCTGCCTGGCCCACCCCGTGGCCGCCGCTCGCGTGGCTCGACCGCCTGCGCGCCCTCCGCCGCGATTGGGAAGGGCACCTGGCCCGCGCGGCCTCCCACACCGCCGCCCCCATCCACCCCGCGGCCTTCTTCCGCGAGCTCCGGACGGCCCTGCCGCGTGACGTGCTCTTCTCCTGGGACGGCGGCGATTTTGCCCACTGGGGCCGCGCCTCGCTTCCCGCCCGCGAGCCCGGCGGATGGCTGCGGCTCGGGCCCCTCGGCACCATCGGCTCGTCGCTCCCCAACGGCTTGGCCCTGCAACTCACGCATCCCGGCCGGAAAGTCGCGATCATCACCGGCGATGGCGCCTTGGGCTTCTATCTTGCCGAAATGGACACCGCCGCCCGCCACAAGCTGCCCGTCGTCATCATCGTCGGCAACGATGCCGGCTGGGGCCTGGAGCGCGAGCTCCAGACTGCGGCCTACGGCAGTGCGGCCACCGTCGCCTGCGAGTTGCAATCGGCGCGTTATGACGCCATCATGAAAGCGTTCGGCGGCGATGGCGAAACCATCGAGCGCCTGGAGGAAGTGCGGCCCGCCGTGGACCGCGCCTTCGAGTCGCGTGTGCCCTACTGCCTCAATGTGAAGATCCGCGGTGTCCGCTCGCCCTTCACCGAGTGGCAGATTGCCGGGAAGAAACGGTGAGATGGTTTTCCATCGGCGTGCTTGCCCTGCTGGAGTTGAGCGCCCTGCCCGCGCAGGGCCTGCCGGATTGGGTCCTCCAGCTTTCGCGCGCCAAGCGCCACGCCCGCTCCAATTTCGAGCGTCTTCCGAACTACTCGTGCTTCCAGACGGTCGAGCGCTTCGACAAGGGTCCGCGCGACAGCGCATTCCGGCTCTTGGACACGCTGCACCTCGAAGTTGCATTCGTCGGCGGCAAGGAATTGTACGCGCAGGCGGGAGGCCACTTCGATGCGGAGTCTCCTTCCGATATCGTATCCACCGGCGCGTTCGGCACCGGCGCGTTTACCTCCACCGCGCGCAACCTGTTTGTGCTCGACGCCAGCCGCCCCACCGGCTGGGCGCGCGAGTATCGCGCCGGCAAAGCCGAGGCGCTTCGCTTCGACTTCGCAATCTCCCAAATGCAGGGCCCCTTGACCCTGCAATCGGGGGCCGCCCGTGCGGTGGTCGGCGAGCGCGGAAGCTTCTGGGTGGCCCCGGAATCGCTCGACTTGCTGGAGATCGAAGATCACGCCGTCGACATTCCGCCCGAGCTGCTGATGCTCGATTCCCAAACTAACATCCTGTACGCCAAGGTGCGGATCGGCGCCTCCGACGTGATCCTGCCGAAGACCGCCGAAATGCTCGTCGTGCATTATGGCGGCGAGCTGAGCAGGAATGTCAGCGAGTTCTCCGGCTGCCGCGAATACGGCAGCGAATCCACGATCACGTTCGGCGACACCCCGCCCCCGCCTCCGCCGCCTCCCAAGAAGAAGTGATTGGCCGTGCCCGCCGCTCCATTCCTCCACCCCGAAGCGCCCTCCAGTGGCACACGCCTTCCCGCCTGTGTGAGAATAGGCTCAATCACCAGGAAAGTGAACTGACCGGGTTGCCACGAAAAGCTGCCAGTATTGCGATCTATCCGGGATCGTTCGACCCCATCACGAACGGCCACCTGGATCTCATCCAGCGGGGCGCCCGGCTGTTCGACAAGCTCATCGTTTCCATTCTGCGGAACGACGCCAAGGAGCCGCTCTTCTCCGTCGAGGAGCGCATCGAGATGCTGCGCGAAGTGGTGCACGTTTACCCCAACGTGGACGTCGATTCGTTCGACGGCCTTCTGGTGGATCACGCGGCGGCCCGCTCCGCCACCGTGATGCTGCGCGGCATACGGGCCATCTCGGATTACGAGTACGAGTTGCAGATGGCGCTCATGAATCGCCGTCTGGATCCTCGCCTGGAGACCGTCTTCCTGTTGTCTCATGAAGCCTATTCGTTCATCAGCTCGCGCCTGGTGAAGGAAGTTTTCGGATTGGGGGGCAACATCACCGGCCTCGTGCCGCCCCCCGTCGAGGCCCGGCTGAAACGCCGTATGGCCAAGGTGAATCAAAGAGGAGGGTGACCACATCGCCATGCAGTTAGTAGCAAACGGAATTGCCGAACGTATCTCTTCCATCAGCGTCTCGTCCACCATGAAGGTCGCGTCGGACGCCGAGAAGCTTCGCGCGGAGGGCGTGGACGTCGTCGACTTTGGCGCCGGCGAGCCCGATTTCCCTACGCCCGACAACATCAAGCAGGCCGCCGTCCGCGCCATCGAGCAGAATTTCACCAAGTACACTCCGGCCTCCGGCACTGCTGAATTGAGGAAGGCCGTTTGCGAACGCCACGCCCACGATTTCGGCACCGAGTACAAGCCTGCCGAGTGCATCATCACCGTCGGCGGCAAGCACGTCGTCTTCAATCTCATGCAGGCGCTGGTGAACCCCGGCGACGAGGTGGTCATCCCCGTTCCCTTCTGGGTGACCTACCAGGACGTGGTCCACTACGCCGGCGGCAAATGCGTGTTCATCGAAACCGACCAGGCCCAGGGCTTCACCGTCACCGCCGCCATGATCGAGCCGCACCTCACGCCGCGGACCAAGATTGTCATCGTCAACTCGCCCTGCAACCCCAGTGGCGCCGTGGTCGACCGCGCTGAATTCGAGCAGATCTTCCGCCTCACTTCCGCGCGCGGCATTTACCTGCTCACCGACGAGTGCTACTCCAAGTTCCTCTACGACAGCCGTCCGTTTTCCATCGCGTCCCTGCCCGGCGCCAAGGATCACCTGCTGGTGGCGGGCTCCCTTTCCAAGACCTACGCCATGACCGGCTGGCGCATCGGCTTCGGCCTCGTGCCGGCCCCCATTGTGACCGCCATGACCAAGCTGCAGAGCCACTCCACTTCCAATCCCTGCTCGGTTTCGCAGAAGGCCGCTGTGGAAGCCCTGCGCGGGCCTCAGGATTCCGTGGTCGCCATGCTCGCCGAGTACCGCCGCCGCCGCGATTTCGTGATCCAGCGCCTGCGCGCCATCCCGGGCGTCACCTGCGCCGAGCCGCGCGGCGCATTCTACGCCTACCCGGATGTGTCCGTGGCGATGGGCAAGGACGGCGTCGACAATACCCTGCACTTCGCCGAGCGCCTGCTGGCGGAAGCTTTTGTCGCCGTGGTTCCCGGCGAAGCTTTCGGCACCCATCGCCACGTCCGCATGTCCTACGCCGCGTCCATGAAAGATCTGGATCGTGGCCTCGATCGCATCCACCAGTTCATCGTCCGGTATTCATGAGCCCCGAAAAGCCGCTGCGTCTCACTCCCTCCCTGCGGCAAAAAGTGTGGGGCAGAACTCACCTCGCGCCCTATTTCAAGGACGCGGCGAGTCCGGTGGGCGAGGCGTGGTATCTGGCCGAAGAGGACCTTCCGCTTCTGGTCAAACTGATCTTCACCTCGGAGCGGCTCTCGGTCCAGGTGCATCCCGCCGATGGCGAAGATGGGCCGCGCGGCAAAACCGAAATGTGGCACATCCTGGAGGCCGACCCGGGCGCCTCCATCGCCGTGGGATTTCGCGAGCCCATCACGCGCGAGCGCCTGTGGGAAGCCACGCGTACCGGCGAAGTCGAGCAACTGCTCAACTGGATACCGGTGAAGCCCGGAGAAACGTACTTCACACCCGCGCACACTGTTCATGCGATCGGCGCGGGTATCGTACTCTGCGAGATCCAGCAGAATTCCGACGTGACCTACCGCCTCTGGGACTACGGCCGCCCCCGCGAGATCCACGTGGAAAAGGCCGTGCCGATTTCCGACCTGGGCGTGCACCCCGGCGCCGCGCACCCGGTTCCGCTCGAGCCCGGGCGCCAAGAACTGGTGCGCTGCCCCTACTTTGTGACGCAATCGGTCGAGATGCGGCCCGGCGAAAAGCACACGCCCGCCGCCGAGACCTGCCAATTATGGATCTGCCTGGAAGGCGCCGGCAGTATCGGCGCGGGCCGGTTTCAGCGCGGCGAAGTGTGGCTGCTCCCCGCCCACGGCTCCCAGCCGGTCATTCGTGCCGATTCCCCGTCGCGCTTTCTGCGGACCTTCGTGCCGTAGTTTGTGGGGCACGGTCGAAAACCTATACCGATGCACCCGCAGTAGGGACGGGTGGAATGACCTGATAGCCCAGGGATCGAAGTTCCCGCACGAACTTGGCTACCCGGTTCCGAAGCAGCTTGGGGTTGGGGGCTTGTCCATA
>DASQZT010000134.1:0-53892 GCA_035638575.1 Bryobacteraceae bacterium | reverse complement strand
GCGGCCTATGACCGATTCATTGAAACTCTCGCGGCGAGGATTCCTGGGCGCGGCGGCGGCCTGCCTCGCGCGCGGGGGCCGTGCCGCGCCGCCGTCCGCAAGGCGGAAACTGCGCGAGTTCGCCTATTCCCAGGTTTCGGTCACCGGTGGACCGCTGGCCGACCAGTACCGGCGGATCCATGCGGCTTTCCTGACACTCGACAACGACCGGATCCTCAAGGTCTACAGGCAGCGCGCCGGGCTGCCGGCTCCGGGCGCCGACATGGGCGGGTGGTACGATGCCGATGGCTTCGTCCCGGGACACCTGATCGGCCAGTTCATTTCGGGACTGGCGAGGCTCTCGGCCGCCACTGGCGATGCCGGGGCGGCGTCCAAGGCGCGGGCGCTGGTCGAGGGCTACGCCGCCACGCTCGGTCCGGACCACAACCCGTTTGCCAGCCCCAAGGCCTCCACCACCTGGCCCTGCTACATTCTGGACAAATACGAAATCGGACTACTCGACGCAGCATCGCTGATCGGCGTGGAACAGGCGCGCGACCTGCTGCCCCGCATCATCCAGGGCGCCATACCGTATATCCCCGGCCACACCTACGACCGTGGGCCGGACAGCCCGAAGCAGGCGCCCTACGACGAGCCCTACATCCTGCCTGAAAACCTCTTCAAGGTTGCCGAACTGACCGGCGACCGGCGTTACTTCGACATGGCGAAGAAGTACCTGCTGGACGCGGAGTTCTTCGATCCGCTGGCCGCCGGCCGTAACATTCTCCCCGGCAAGCACGGCTACAGCCATGTGATCGCGCTGAGTTCGGGCGCCAAGGCCTACGAAGCGTTGGGCGACGCGAAATACCTGCGCGCCATCCGGAACGCGTGGGAAATGCTGGAGCAGACGCAGGAATACGCCTCCGGCGCGTGGGCCCCCAAGGAGGCGTTCGTCGAGCCGCACCGGGGCCAATTGGCCGCCAGCCTGGTCTCCACCCACGAACACTTCGAGACGCCGTGCGGCTACTACGCGCACTCGAAGCTGGCGCGATACCTGCTGGGCTTCACCGGCGATGCGCGCTACGGCGACGGGCTGGAACGGGTGTTGCTCAACACCATCCTGGGAGCGATCGACCCGGACGGCGACGGTAATTATTTCTACTATTCCGACTATCACGCGCGGGCCAGGAAAGGCTATTACCAGCGGAAGTGGCCGTGCTGCGCGGGCACGCTGGCGCAGTCCGTGGCGGACTATCCGATCGACCTGTATTTCCAGGACGCCCGCGGCATCTATGTGAACCTGTTTGCCGAATCCGAGGTTCGCTGGAAGGTCAACGGCGTCGCGGTCAAGCTGACGCAGCGCACCGGGTATCCGGAAAGCGAATCGGTGGAGTTGCGGATCGAGCCGGAGACCCCGGCGGAGTTTTCGGTTGCCGTGAGAATCCCGGGATGGATCGAGCGGACGGCCACCCTGATGGTGAACGAGAAGGCCGTTTCGGTGGCGGCGAAGCCCGGTTCATTTGCCGTCATTCGCCGCCGCTGGAAGCCGCACGACACGGTGCAGCTCACGCTTCCGTTTTCGTTCCGCACGGCGCCGATCGACGACCGGAATCCCGATGTCGTGGCGCTGATGCGCGGTCCGGTGATGCTGTCCGCCGTCGATCCGCCCGCGGAACTGGTGGCCTCGGCCGGGGCGCTGCAAGAAATGGAACCGGTGCCTGGGCAGCCACTGGCGTTCGACTGCCGGACCGCTTCCGGCAAAGTCCGGCTGGCGCCGTTCTACCGCATTCGGAACGAGGTCTACAGCACGTATTTCCGCCGGGAGCGGAGCGCTTGAATGGGTGCGCGGATTTACGCCCGCTATTGGATCGAGACCGCTCTCGCCCTCGAGCGGGCAGCCGGGATCATGGCGGGAGAGCAATCCACCGGCACGTTCACCCGCGTCCCCGGCGAAACCGACGAGTTGCGGGAGCGGCACCGGGCGCGCGTGGAACGGATCGAGGAGCGCGAAACCGTGGCCTCGCCTTCGCTGCCCGGCGCCGCGCCCGGAAACCGGTACCGGCGCGCCGAGGTGGAGCTTTCCTGGCCGCTCTCCAACATGGGCCCATCGCTGCCGAACCTGCTGGCCACCGTGGCGGGCAATCTTTTCGAGCTGAAGCCGTTTTCCGGGTTGCGCCTGCTGGATCTGTCGTTGCCCGAGGAATTTCTGGAGCGGTACTGCGGGCCGCAATTCGGAGTGGCCGGCACGCGCAGGCTTTGCGGCGTGGGCCAGGGGCCTATCATCGGCACTATCATCAAGCCGAGCGTGGGTCTTTCGCCGGACGCCACCGCGGAAATGATGCGCAGCCTGGCCGAGGGCGGCATTGATTTCGTCAAGGACGACGAACTGCAGGCCGATGGGCCGCATTGCCCGTTCGAGGAGCGGCTGGAAGCCGTGATGCGCGTGGTGAACGGCCACGCCGCACGCGCGGGAAAGAAGGTGATGTACGCCGTCAACGTCACCGGCGAAATCGACGAGATGCTGCGGCGGCACGACCGCGCGGCGGCCGCCGGCGGCACCTGCGTCATGGTCAGCCTCAACAGCATCGGGCTGCCCGGCCTGACGGCTTTGCGGCGCCACTCTTCGCTGGCCATCCACGGGCACCGCAACGGTTGGGGAATGTATGGGCGGTCGCCGGCGATCGGAATGAGCTACATCGCCTATCAGAAGCTCTGGCGGCTGGCCGGCGTGGATCACCTCCACGTGAACGGAATCGCCAACAAATTTTGCGAGCCCGACGATTCGGTGATCGCGTCGGCGCGCGAGTGCCTGAAACCGATGTTCTCCGTGCCCGGCCGCGGATGCGAGATCATGCCCGTGTTTTCCTCCGGGCAGTCGGCGCGGCAGGCGCCCGCCACCTACGCGGCGCTGGGCGGCACGGATCTGATTTTCGCGTGCGGCGGCGGGATCATGGCCCACCCCGGCGGCATCGCCGCCGGAGTGCGCAGCCTGCGCCAGGCATGGACGGCGGTGGTGGAGGGCATTCCGCTCGAAGAGTACGCCCGCGATCACGCGGAGCTGAAAGGGGCTCTGGCGAAGTTCGCCTCGTGATGCCCGGCGCCCCGCGATTTTCATTTTACGGTGACGATTTCACGGGCTCGACCGACGCGCTGGAAGCCCTGGCTGTCAACGGCATCCCCACCGTGCTGTTTCTCCGCGTGCCGGACGACTCGGATCTTGCGGCTTTCCCCGATTGCCGCGCGGTGGGCATTGCGGGAGACAGCCGCAGCCGCTCGCCCCAATGGATGCGGGAGGCGCTGCCCGCGGTCTTCACGCGGCTGCGCCAGTTGGGCGCGCCGGTGGTGCAGTACAAGGTGTGCTCCACATTCGACAGCTCGCCCGAATACGGCAGCATCGGTTGTGTGATCGAGATCGCGCGGGAAATCTTCGAGGTTCCCTACGTTCCGGTGGCGCCCGCCGCGCCGAAACTGCGCCGGTACGTGGTCTTCGGAAATCTGTTCGCGTCGGGCGGCGACGCGATCTACCGCATTGACCGCCACCCGGCCATGCAACGCCACCCCGTCACCCCCATGACGGAGAGCGACCTGCTGGTCCACCTGGGGCGCCAGACCGGCCGGAAGCTGGCGCTGATGGACATTCTGAGCCTGCGGGCGCCGGATGCCGGCGAGCGCTTAGAGACACTTCTGTCGGGCCAACCGGACGCGATCGTGTTCGACGGACTCGAGGACGGTTCCCTGGAGCGGAGCGCGCGCCTCATCTGTGGCCGTCCGGGAAGGCCGCAGGTCTTCGTGGTGGGCAGCTCCGGCTTTACCTACGGGATGATGGACTTTTGGCGCGCGGAAGGATGGATTCAGCCGCCGGCCGGTGTCAACCGGGCCGGATGCGTCGAGCGCCTGCTGGTGCTGGCGGGAAGCTGCTCGCCGGCCACCGAGCGGCAGATCCGCCGTGCGTTGCGCGACGGGTTCCAGGGAGTGCGGTTGGATCCCTGCCGGCCGGAGGACTGGGACACCGCCCGCCAGGCGGCCGAAACCGGTCTCGCGGCGGGGAAAAACGTCGTCGTCTACAGCGCGCTCGGTCTCGCGGACCGCAAGGAAATTGACGACCGCCGGCTGCTCGGCGCGCGGATGGGAAAGCTCTTGCGCGAGTTGATCCTGCGCTCCGGCGTGCGGCGGGTGGTGATCGCCGGCGGCGATACCGCGAGTCACGCGGCGTCGGAGCTGGAAATCGGCGCGCTGACATTTCTGGCGCCGCTGGTTCCGGGCGCCCCGCTGTGCCTGGCGCACGGCGCGGCGATGGAATTGGAACTGGTCTTAAAAGGCGGACAAATCGGTCCGGAGACATTTTTCAAAGACGTTGTGCGCGGCCGTTCATAAAGGTTGCCCCATGCCCATCACGCTTGCCTATCTTCATACCAGCCACGTGCTGATTCCGCTGTTCACGGATCTGACGAAAAAGGAACTGCCCGGTGTGGAGCAGTTTCACATGGTAGACGAAAGCCTGATTCAGAACACGATTCGCGCCGGGAGCCTGACCAAGACCACCATCCGCCGCGTGCTGGCGATGGTGCAACTGGCGCGGGAAGGCGGCGCGGACGCGGTGGTGGTCACGTGCTCGTCCATCGGGCCCGCGGCGCGCGTGGCGGGCAGCGTGTTCGATTTTCCGGTCATCCGGGTGGACGACGCCATGGCTGAAAAGGCGGTGCGGGCGGGACGGCGCATCGGGGTGGCCGCCACGCTGCGCACCACGCTGGAACCCACGGTCGCCCTCCTGCGCGAGAAAGCGCAGGCCGCCGGGCGCCAGGTGGACGTGGTGGAGGCGCTGTGCGAAGGCGCGTTCCAAGCGGTTTTGTCCGGGGACACCAACACGCACGACCGTTTGCTTTCCGATTCGCTGGTGCGGCTGATGGAAGACGTGGACGTAATCGTGCTGGCCCAGGCCTCGATGGCGCGCGTCGTCGAAACCCTTCCGGCGGGCTCCGGCCGCGTTCCGATTCTCTCCAGCCCCAGGCTCGCCGTGGAGCGCGCGGGGGCCATGCTGTTTCCGGAGCGGGTCGTCCATACCCACTGAGGATCGCTTTGAAGAAGCGGCACCGCGTTCTCCTTTTCCTGACTTCTCTTTCCGCCATCACGTTTGTGGACCGGCTGGCCATCGGTGTCGCGGGACCGCGGATCCAGGACGCCCTGCACATCCCTCCGGAGCGCTGGGGCTGGGTTTTGGGCGCTTTCATCCTGGGCTACGGGATCTTTGAAATTCCGACGGGAGCTTCCGGCGACCGGATCGGCCAGGGAAGGGTCCTCACGCGCATCGTAGTCTGGTGGTCGGCTTTCACTGCGTTGACCGCCGCGGCTGGCGGTTTCGTTTCGCTTCTGGCGACTCAGTTCCTGTTTGGCGCGGGCGAGGCCGGCGCGTATCCCAACATGGCCGGAGTCGCCGGCCGCTGGTTTCCGGCGGCGGAAAGGGGGCGGGCGCAGGGCGCCGTGTGGGCCGCCAGCCGGATCGGCGGCGCGCTGTCGCCGCTTCTGGCCGTCCCCCTGCTCCGCGCAGCCGGTTGGCGCGCGATGTTTTGCGTGCTTGCCGGGTTCGGGCTGATCTGGACGGTCCTGTGGCGATGGTGGTATCACGACCGGCCTGAAGATCAACCGGGCATCACCGCCGCCGAGTTGGACGAGATCGGCCCGCCGCGCCTGCGGAATCCGCACGCGGAGGCGCCGTGGCGAGCCCTGCTCGCGAGCCGCCAGGTGTGGCTGCTCTGCGGCATGTACTGGTGTTACGTCTGGGCGGCGTGGTTCTACTACTCGTGGTTCCCCACATACATGGTGCGCGGGGCCGGGTTTTCGGAATCCGAGATGGGCTTGCTGTCGGCACTGCCCTTCCTCCTGGGCTGCGCCGGCAACGTCGCCGGCGGCTTCCTTACCGACTTCCTGTCGAAGCGCCACGGCCTGAAGGTTGGCCGGTGCGTTCTGGCGGCGTCGAGCCTGGCCACATCTGCGCTGCTCATCCTGGCGCTGGCGTTTACGAGGCAGAAAGCCGCCGTGGTGCTGCTGGCATCGGCGGGATTCGGGGTGCTCGATCTGATGCTCCCAGCCACGTGGTCGTTCTGTCTGGATATCGGGCGCGGCCACGCCGGCGTCATCACTGCGACCATGAACACGTCGGGACTGGCCGGTGGGTTCGTCTGCACGGTTCTATTCGGCTACCTGGTGCGGGAGACCGGCGGCTACCGCGTGCCGCTGTGCGTCATCGCCGCCATGGTGATGATCGCCTCGATGCTGTTCTTGTTTCTCGACCCGTCCAAGCCGGTCTGGGAAACAGACTAGATTCTCACTGCCAACCGCGATCACTTGGTTCGAACGACTTGAAAGTCCTCCATCAAGCCGTAGGGGAACTGGTCGTAACTGGCCCCGGGCGGCATCGTCGCAGGCGCATTGCGGACGTTGGCCGGTGACGCCATCCCGCGGCTGATATTGCCGTGGTGCGGACCGAGCAGGTTCTTCAGAGACCCGGTTACCAGCACCTCGACGACATTCTCGCCGCCCTTCACCAGAGTGTCGATCGGTATCTCATAGGGCTGCCAGGCGACGACGCCCGCCGACTTCCCGTTCACGCGGACCTCCGCCACCGTGCCGGCCCACTTGCCGAACACGACTTTGTACTTCCCTCCACGCTCCAACGCGAAACGCCCCGTGTACGACACCGAGTCCGCATAGAAAGGCAGATTCTGGTCCTTCCAGGAACCGACCTTCAGCGTGGAGGCCGGAACAATCTTAAAACCCCTGTCCTGCGCGGCTACGCCGAAATCCCCTATGATGTGCACCGGCTCGAGTTCGTTATGGACCGACATGGGCCGTGCCACGACCGTGATGCTGTTACGGCCCGGTTTTACGTGCGGCCCGATCGGATAGACTCCGAAATCGACATCCAGCCACCACTTGCCTCGCTCGCTCTCCACCGGATCTCCGTTTACTGTGACTTTCCAGAGCGGCGGGCGCTCGACCACGGCCCGCAACGACGCGGTGTTCACGCCTTCCGCGACATCAAACCAGAAAGTCGCTTCAAACCCGGAGTCCGCGGCGAACTTGTTCCGATCGAGAATGTTGGTCTTGAATTGCACGGCCGTGTTCCAGGGGTCGCCCTCCTGGAAACCGTAAGCCTTGAAAACCGCGTCCGACGCTTTGAAGAAGTACACGTCTTTCTGGGTTGTCCCATTCAACGTGAGGTCGCAGTAGTCGATGCGGATGGCATTCGGAGCGGTCCGTTTCACCGCCAGCGGCGAGCTTGGCTCGACTGCCTGGGCGGTGCCAGGCGGGGGAGTAGTTACGGTGGGACCTGGCACGTCTTTCGCCACCAGCAGCAGGCTGCCGGCAGGAGGAAGCGCGACCGCGAATTCCAGAGATCCACCCGCAAGGTTGGCGGGATATGGAGCCGTGCGGCCCGTTAGCAGGTCGAGTTTCTCGACAGACTTGCCTCGCGCCTTGACCGTCGCGGAGGCCGCCGCCTCGAGGCTGGAGTTGGCGAAGAACCACAATTCGCCGTCGGTCAGCCGGCGGTGCTGGTGAAACAACATCGGTCCAGCCGCCGTGATATCCGGGTTCGCCGGTTCTTCCGGCGACTGAGCGATCGTGAGCCCGCCGGGGGCTCCATCGACGAGCAATTCTCCGGAGGCAAAGGAGGTCAACTTCCCGCCCGCTTGAATGTACTGCTGGATCAGCTTTGCGGTCGAAGCGTCCAGATTTTCGATGCCGGGCGGCAGCACGACGAGGTCATAAGACCGCTTGCCGACCACGAACTGCTTGCCGTCCACCTTGCCGTGGTCTTTGATGATGTTCTCGCTGCCCAGGTCGAATTCCACCTGCTGGTGCGCCAGCCGCGTGATGAACTCCTGGAACGCGGTCCCGATCTGCATCATTCGGGCGTTCGGCCTTGGACCGGCGTACATCCAAGCCGACGTTGTCGGCTCGAGCACGAGGATACGGTTCACCTCGTCGCCGGTGGACAGCGCCAGAGAGAGGCGCGCGAAGTAATCGCCCAGCACGCCGTAGTGTTTCCACCAGGGCTCGTGATAACTGAACGATTGCGGATAGTCGTACTTGCGCGCGCCGACGATGGTTCCGAACGAGAGATGCTGATTCATGGTGTTGATGCCCAGCACGTACTCCCAGTCGCCGAGCCGCTTCATGTCTTCGAATCTCTCGTCCCAGCCTCCGCCGCCGTAAGTTTCGCTGAGAGTCCGGTGCTGGCCGATCTGATTCGCCGCACTGGCCAGTTCCTTCACGCTGCGGACGTTGCCGAATTGCGCGTTCACGCCCTCGTTGAACTGGTTGAACAACATATCGATTGCGGGGATCTGCGGCCACGCGTACATCGCCATGTTGTCGGGACCCTGGGAGGGGTTGGGCCACGCATGCTCCCAGTAATGTCCCGTCCACGCCATGTGTTTGCTCTCGGTGTAGTCGTGCCAAGGCTTGGACCAGCGCTCGATGAACAGGTCCAGGAGCAGGGAGTAGTAATTGTGGCGAATCCGGCGCCAATCGCCTACCTCCTCGATCAAGCTGGGCAGGTTCGCCTTCAGATCGTAGCCCCACCGCTTCTGAAACTGGACGAACAGATCGGGCGTGTATTTGATGGCGCCGCGGCCGGGAGGGTTGATGTTCGGCTCATCCGAAAAGATGGCCGGAACGGCTGTCCCGAGATCCGGCCCGAGAGCCTTCTCGTATCCCCGCCGCATCGTGATGTCGATGAATTTTTCGGTGACGCCGGGAACCAGAAGATCCACGTAGGAGTACCCGCCGTTCCACGAACGTACCGGATACTGAGTGAGGCCGAAGCAGTAAAAGCCGGGCCCGGAAGGTTCGGTTTTCCCGGTGACATCCTCGAAGCGGTCCCCCACGCGTTGGAGGAGGATCTTGCAGGGGCCCTTCTCCTGGAGCGCCAGCCCCTGGCCCTGATTGAACGATTCCGGCATTTCGGCGGGCACGTGTCCACCGGCGAAGCCGCTGGGGTAAGAGTTCTCGTCGTAAAGGTAGACCACCATGCCGAGCTTCTTGGCATGGTCGACGGTGTAGCGGATCAACTGGAACCACCGGTCGGAGAGGTACTCGGTGATCAGGCCCGGCCGGGGGTGGATGATCAAACCGTGAACCCCCTGCTCGGAAAAGTCCCGAAGCTCGCGATCGATCATCGCTTCGGTCACCTCGCCGTTCCAGACGAAGAACGGGAGAGTGCTGAACTCCGCGGGTGGTTTGGGAAACAACGTTCTGAGGCGAGCGAGGGAATCCACCGTCGCAGCCGAAGCGGCTGATAAGCACATCAGCGCCACAACCAGGGTCTTTCTCATCTGAATCTCTCTTTTTAGTATGCCGAAAAGGAAAACCGCCTGTCCGGCTTGACGATCTCTCAGCAAATTCGCACGGTCTCGATGCCCAGCAGCGCGCCGAGCTTTTCGATCCTGGCGGCAATATGCCCTACCCCGACGGCGCAATGGTGGGCCGGGCCTTGCGCGTTCCACGCATTGATGAAACGGCGCACGCCGATACTGAAGCGATACCGGCTGTTGGTGTTGCCGATCTCCAGGATGGGACCGGGAACGGATTCCGCTTCGGCGGTCAGCAGCTTCAGGCGTCCGCCGCTCTCCACCACCGACAACAGCGTCACCGGACCGTGCTTCACCGACATCTCCACCGACAGGCCGCGGCCCACCTTGCCGTGATACACCTTGAGAGGCCGAACCTTGATCTTGCCTTCGGCCACCGCCAGGTGTCCCGGACCATCGTGGCCCATCAGCACCACGTCGTCGGCGTAGTCGGTTGCGTAGTATTCCGTGAAGGACCCGCCGACTCCGAACGCGTCCATGATCTTCATCGCCTGCGCGTTCTTCACTTCGCATTCGCCCGCGACCGGAATGCCGCGGGCCGTCAGCAGGCTGGTCCCGAGGATGATCGAGCTGATGGTGTCCTCGTTGGCGGCGTTACCCGAGCCCATGTAGTAGTAGGCCATCGATCCCAGGGCGTGCTTTTGCGCCAACCGGTCCAGAGCCACCGACGTTCTGGCGGCCCGCTCGAGTTCTTCGCGGGAACAATCCGCCTGGACGTCGAACGCCTGGGAAAAATAGGCGACGCGATCCTCGATCTCGAGCTGGGAGACCCCCTCGCGCAGCGCCGCCAGTTCATCCACCTCCAGGATTTCGACATGGCCGCCGAAAGTGGCGCACTGCAACGTCAGGTCGGAATAGACGTCCAGCATGCCGCCGTAGTAGTGGCCCATCACCCCGAGGCGATTGTGTTCCATCCGGTGCGCGACCTGCGCGGCCGCAAGCCAGTCGTCGATCTCGTTCCACGCAGCCGGGTCGTTATCCAGCATTCCGGTGATCTGGAAAAATGGAATGTTGCAGCGCCGGAGAACGTTGGAGATCTCCGGAACCGGGCAGGCCTGGCACCAGGCCAGCCACTCGCCGGTCATGCTTCCCCGATCGGTCATGGCGTTGAAGGACGCGTAATCGATGGCCGCCCCGGGGGAGAGGTTCAGGACGATCACCGGCGCCTTGACGCGCCGCACCACCGGCAGAACGGTCGAGGAGAGGGCGTAAGTCGTGACGTGCAGAAACAGCAGATCGACATCCGCTCTTCGAAATTCGTGTCCCGCCGCAACAGCCTTCTCGGGGTTGTCGATGAGGCCGAGATTGACGACCTCGATCCCCGGCCGCCCGAGCCGCTCCGCGACCTGGCCGGCATAGTCGATCAGCCGCCGCTCGAGTCCCTCGAACTGATCCCAGTAGGCGTCCAGCCCAATAGCAAATAGTCCGACGCGAAGTTTGTAGCCATTGTTATCAGGAGCCTTTTGGGCCTGGTGATCTTCGGTGATGGCGGTTGTGTCGTCGTACGTTATCGAGGCCATATTACAGAAGCCAATTATCGGCGTCGTATAGCGGGCATAGCAACAGGAATCGCCGGAGCGGGACCATTTCACCCTTTGAAAGATGCCGGATCCCGGTGCCGCCCTTGCGCAAGTTGTTGATTAGCTGTCACATTCTCAAGAAACGAGCGGGTTGCACGTGCCCCGGGCAGGGTTGCGCCGGATCAATCCTTCTTTTACCATATGAAAAGGGATGCCTTCGCGCGAACCAGTGGACCGCTACGTTTGCCGGACGATCGCGCGGGCCTGCGACGTCCTCGAGGCCTTCCGCGAGACGGGAGATCCGCTCCGGCTCAAAGATGTGGCGGCCAAGACGGGCTTGAGCGTCGCGACCGCCTTCCGCATCCTTTTCACACTGGAACAGCGGGGCATTATCGCGCATGTCGGAGACCGGCAGTATCAATTGAACATCAAGTTTCCGAAGCGCCGAAGGTACCGCGTAGGCTATGCCGGACAGAGTCAGGAATTCGCATTCTCGCGCACCGTCGCCGAGGGGGTAACCGAGGCCGCGTCGAAAGCGGACATCGACCTGGTCGTGCTCGACAACCGCTACAGCCCGAAGGTGGCGTTGCGCAATGTCGAGACGTTCGTGCGGGAGCATGTCGAGCTGGTGATCGAGTTCCAGACCGATGAGCACGTGGCGCCCATCATCTCGTCCAAGCTGCTCGAGGCCGGCATCCCGATCGTGGCCCTGGAGATCCCCCATCCCGGCGCCGTTTACTACGGCGCCAACAACTATGGCGCGGGCGTCATGGGCGGGCGCTTTCTGGGGCGATGGGCCAAGCAGCACTGGGATGGCATCGTGGATGAAGTCCTGCTGTTGGAACTCCCCATGGCGGGAGCGCTGCCTCGTTCCCGGCTTACCGGCACGCTGGCGGGTATCCGCGAGATCCTTCCTTCGCTCGACGATTCACTGGTGTCATGGCTCGACGGCCATGGGCAGTTCGGCGGCAGCCTGGAAGCCGTTCGAAAGCACCTTCGCCACGGCCGGCGGCGCCAGGTATTGATCGGCGCGATCAATGACCCCAGCGCGCTGGGGGCCTTACGGGCGTTCGAAGAAGCCGGCAGGGCGGAAACGTGCGTGGTCATGGGTCAAAACGCGGCTCTGGAAGCCCGCGCCGAGCTGCGCAGGCCGGAGTCCCGCCTTATCGGCTCGGTCGCTTATTTTCCGGAACGTTACGGAGAGGAGGTCGTCTCGCTCTGCCTGAACATTCTTCAGCGCAAGCCCGTTCCGCCCGCGGTGTTCGTCAAGCACCAGCTCGCAACCAAAGAAAATGTAGACCGGCTTTATCCCAACGATGCGCTGATCAGTTCCGGTGGTCTGGAGCTTTTGCTCCTGAAATCCCACTGACGCGAACGGGTATTTGGCTCTGAATCCCCGGATAACCGCCCATCGGAATGCGAGCCCCCGCTTCACAGCCTGAAAAATCCGGGACACGGCCGGATTCCAGCGCGGCATCTCATTCCCGCTCGATTCCGGGCTAAGTGGCTCCAAATTAAACCATTACGGGATTTGCAGGTCCTTGTTTCCATTTTCATGCTGTGAAATCCAGCTCCTCTGCGAGATGGCGCTTGATCGGCCTCCGGTAAAAGCCTAACATCGCAGACAATCAGCCAAGTTGAATCTTGTTCCGGGGTTCTGTGCGGAATTCCGGATCTGGAAGAGTGAAACAGTGCAGTCGAATGGAGACAGAACAATGAGGTTAGTTTCAACGTTAAAGCTCGTCCTGGGAATCCTGGTGCTGGTCGCAGCCGCCTGGGGGCAGGAGTCCCGCGCAATCGTTAGTGGAACCGTGTCGGACCCGCAGGGGGCGGTGGTCCCCGGGGCGAAAGTCGAGGTCAAGAACCTGGACACCAATGTGGTCACCGCGGTCGAGACCAACGCAAGCGGCTTTTATACGGTCCCACCGCTCAATCCTGGGCAGTACTCGATCACAGCGTCAGCCGTAGGTTTCAAATCGGTACTGCGGAACAAGGTCGAGCTCCGGCTCGACGATCGTGTGGGTTTGGATTTCAAGCTCGAGCTGGGAACGTCGTCGGAAACCGTGACGGTAACTGGGGAAGCTCCCCTGGTGGACACGCAAACGGCAACCGCGGGCACTCTGATCAACAAGGAGTTGGTGGGGACTCTGCCCACTTTCGGACGCGACATCAATTATCTCGCCCAGTTTACGGCCGGCGTCTACTATACCAATGTTGCGGGTAAGGCAAGCACCTCCGAGCGGCCTTTTGACGAAGGCGAGAACAACTTCAGCATTAATGGCGGCGCGGCCAGCACCAACGAGGTGCTGCTGGATGGTGCTCCCAACACCAGCCGGGAGTCGGGATCGCCTACTAATGTCACCATCGTGCCCCCACCCGAGGCCGTAGGCGAGATGAACACTCTCACGAATCTGTACGACGCCTCGTACGGCCGAACCGGCGGCGGTGTGATCTCCGTCAGCCTGAGGAGCGGCACGAACGACGTTCACGGGGCGGCATGGTGGTACGTCCGCAACCCCGTTTTCAATGCCAACCAATACGATTCCAACCTGGCCGGATTGGCCCGCGCATCGTACAAATTGAACCAGCCAGGCGGCATGCTTTCCGGTCCGGTCGTTATTCCGAAGGTCTACGACGGCAGGAACAAAACGTTCTTCATGTACACCCTCGAGATCTTTCGCGACGACAGGCCGCAGGCTTCCAGCACGGTCCAGCCAACCGACCTCCAGAAGGCGGGTGACTTCTCCCAGACGTACGTTTCCGGAACCAGCGGGCCTACGGTCGCGATTTACGACCCGTTGACCACTACGTCCAACGGCAGCGGCGGCTACACGCGCACGCCTTTCCCCAATAACGTCATTCCTACGAGCCTCATCAATCCCATCGCAAAGAAGACTGCGACATATTTCCTCGAGCCCAACCTGGTCGGCAACATCGCCAGGGGGCAAAACAACCTGATCGTGGCTCCCAACTACGATCACGAACCATACAACGGTCACGTTTTCCGCCTGGACCAGGTGTTGAGCAGCAAGCACCGGTTTTTCTTCAACTTCGATCGCTCAAACCGGCACCAGACCAATGGCTTGGGCAACGATCTGAGCCTTTTTCAGGCTTTGGGGACCACATTTGCCACGAACACATACAAGCATTGGCGCATCAACCACCTGGCGACGTTTAACGTGACTTCGATGCTTTCCCCCACCTTGATCTCGACGGCGCGCATCAGTTTTAACCGGCACCAGTTTGCGATCGTCCCGTATTCCTTCGACTATGATCCGACCCTGCTGGGTTTCCCGGCGTCGCAGATCGCCGCAGCCCAGACCCGCAATACTTTCCCAGCGATCACGTTCTCGGGAGGGGGCTACGCGGGGCTTGGCGGCTCGGCGAACTCCAACGGCCAAACGCTCAATTTCAGCAACACCTGGTCGGCCGGGGAAACCCTGATCAAAACGATCAGACAGCACTCCTTGAAGTTCGGCGGCGAGGGCCGGGTCATGTTGAACAATCAATTCAACACGCTGCCGTTCGGCAACTTCGCGTTTACCTCGACGTTCACGCAGGCGAATGCGCTGGTAGCGGCATCGACCTCCGGGGACGCGCTGGCTTCGTTCCTGCTGGGTTATCCGAGCACGGTGAGCAGCACGTTCAACAACCCGGCAACCGAAGGACAGCGTTACTACGATGTCTTCGTTCAGGACGACTGGCGCGTCACGAAGAAGCTGACGCTGAACTTCGGCCTTCGCTGGGACTACGAGTCGCCCATTACCGACCGGTACAATCATTTCGTCTGCGGCTTCAACACCTCGACCGTGAGTAACCTCGGCTCCGCAAGCGGTCCGCCGATCACCGGCGGAGTCACCTTCTGCGACAACAACCATCGGCTGCCCTACAAACGCGACCTGAACAACTTTGGACCACGCGTAGGCTTCGCCTACCAGGTCTCCCCGAAACTCGTGTTGCGCGGCGGGTGGGGCCTTACCTATACGCCGACCGCCGACGTGGCTCCCTCCACGGGCTACTCCCTCACCACCACGCCTACCACGTCGGTAGCCAATGCCGGCCTGGTGCCGATCACGACGCCGGGCTGCACGGGCAACAACTGCGGGATGCTCTCCAATCCGTTTACAACCGGCATTAACGTGCCGTACGGCAGTTCGCTGGGCCTTCAGACCAACGTGGGCTCGAGTGTCTCGTTCATCGACCCCGACCGCGTACTTGCGTACTTTCACAACTTCTCGGCGGGCTTCGAGTACGAGTTGCCCTCCCGTTCGGTCCTGGAAGTCTCTTACAATGGAAACCGCGGCCGGCATATCTCGACCTCGCTGGCGCTCGACTCGGTCAGCTACGCCCAGTATCTGAACAACGGGTCCAACCTGACTGGAGTCACGGTGCCGAATCCTTATGCCGGCCTGCTGAATGGCACGTCGCTGAACAGCGCGACCATGACGCTGCAGCAATCGCTCCTGCCCTACCCGCAATTCACGGGAGTCACCGAATCCGGCATGCCCATTGGCACCACCCGGTACGACGCCCTGAGAATCCGGTTTGAGAAACGCGTGTCGGCCGGCCTTTCGGTCCTGTTCACCTACACCAAGGCGAAGAACTGGACGTATAACAGTTATTTGAACAACGGCATGGATGCGGCCGGGCAGTTCATCACGCGCATCGGCAACGCGCCGCCCTCGATCATGACTACCGGTCTCACATACATGCTCCCGATCTTCAAAAACACCAAGGGCATCGTCGGATCGGCGTTGGGCGGATGGCAACTGGCGGGAACCGTCAATTACACTACGGGTGCTTTGATCGGCGTCAGCGGCGCGACGTCTACCGGGATCGATCCCACGATCTCCGGCGCGAATTACCAGCATTGGTTCAATACATGCACCTTTAACAACACCACGGGTACGCGGCAGAATTGCCAGAGCCCCACGGAACCGGTCGCCTGGATCATTCAGAAGCCGTTCACTCTGCTGTTCCAGCCGATCCCGCAGTTCAACGATTTCCGAGCCAAGGCATGGCCGCATCTGAATTTCTCCATGTTCAAGTCGTTCCGGCTCCATGAGCGCTTGCGGATGGAGTTGCGCGCCGAATCGTTCAACACGACCAACACGCCCGAGTTCGGAGCACCGACCGCGACTGTCACATCCAGCCTCTTCGGTGTCACCACTCTGGCCCAGACCAACGACGCGCGAAACATCCAAATAAGCGCGCGAATCAGTTTCTAACCAGATCCCGGCCGGAGTCCGGCCGGCAGGCCGCAGGTGCGGCCGCGATGCAGCGACTTGGTCCCGCTCAGGAATTGACAACGCCGACACCGGGGGGCGGGTTGACAACCCGCCGCAGGATTCCATCCTGCTCCACAGCGAGGGCCAATTGAGACGAAGGTTGTAAGGAGACGCTTGTGTTTGTAAGAAAGATGAAGCTTGGAGTTTCTGTTGCCGTGGCCGCCATGTTTGCCGTTGCGCTGCCGGCGTCTGCGCAGACCTCTCTGGTTGAGGGGTTCAAGGAGCCGCCGAATATTGCCCGCCCGCGCGTTTACTGGTACTGGCAGAACGGCAACATCACCAAGGAAGGATTGACCAAGGATCTGGAATGGATGCACCGCGCCGGTATAGGTGGCGTGGAGACCTTCGACGTAGCAGTCTCGACGCCGAACGTCGTGGAACCCCGGCTTCTCTATATGCAGCCGGGCTGGAAGGACGCGTTCCACCATGCGCTTCAGGTGGCGGACAGGCTGGGTATGAAGACCACGATCGGCGCTGCGCCCGGATGGAGCCAGACGGGCGGGCCTTGGGTGAAGCCGGCCGACGCGATGAAGAAGTTCGTGTGGACGGAGACGGCAGTGGCGGGCGGCAAGCGCGCTCCGGGCGCACTGCCGAAGCCGCCTGAAGTGAATGGGCCGTTCGGGGATCAAGCACGCGGCGCAAGGGGTGGGGTGACCCTGCCGCCCCTGTACAAGGACCAGATGGTGATCGCGTTTCGCATGCCGGCGGTGGAGAGTGCGCTGGAGCGGGCGCACCCCACTGTGACATCCAGTGGAGGCAGCTTCACCTACGCCGATCTCTCCACGCGCACCTATGCGAATCCAATGGATTTGCCGGGAGCTGCGGGCAAGGCATCCTGGATTCAGATTGCGTTCGATACGCCGCAGAAGGTGCGCGGCGTGACGGTCGCCACCCTGGGTGCTGGAGGAGGGCGCGGAGGTGGGGGGTTCGGGGGTGGCGCACCGATGGAATCGCTGGAGGCGAGCGGCGACGGTGCGAATTTCACAAAAGTGATGGACCTGCCCGGCGGCGGGGTCTATCAGCGAACATTTGCCTTTGCGCCGGTGACCGGGCGGTACTTCCGGCTTCGGTTTTCCAGCTTGAACGCGACTACCTTCAGGATCTGCCGCTTCCAGCTTCATGCGGCGATGCCGGTGAACCGGTTTGAACTAAAGGCCGCTTTTGCGGCGGTTCCCGACTATTACGAGATTGCGACGCCGCAAACGGATGAGCTCAATGTAGTAAAGAAGACGGATGTGCTCGACCTGACGGCCAAGATGGGCCCGGATGGGACGCTGGACTGGACGGCCCCTGCCGGCGGCGATTGGATGGTGCTCCGGATGGGATATTCGCTGACTGGGGCGACCAATGCTCCGGCGCCAACGGAGGCAACGGGATATGAGGTGGACAAACTGAGGAAGGGCGCCACCAAGACCTTCATGGACGATTACCTAAAGCTCTATGCGGACGCTTCCGGCGGAATGATGGGTGAGCACGGCGTCAATAATGTGGCGACCGATAGCTGGGAGGCGGGATTCCAGAACTGGACGGATGGCATTCTCGCGGAATTCAAGCGGCTGCGGGGCTACGATCCGACTCCGTGGGTGCCGGCTTTGACTGGCCATGTCGTGCAATCGAGCGATGCTAGCGACCGTTTCCTGTGGGACTTCCGGCGGACGATCGCCGACCTGGTGATTTCGTCGAACTTCAACCAAGTGCGCGACAGCCTGCACGAGCGGGGCCTGAAGTACGTGACTGAAGCGATGGCGGCGAGCCGGGCAACGATTGGCGATGCCATGGAAATGAAGGCGCGGGCCGACTTCCCGATGGGCGAATTCTGGCTGCCCTACCAGACTTTCCGAACCACGAATTACGTTGCCGACCTTCGCGACACGGCGGCGGTAGCGCACATCTACGGGAAGCTCGCCACGGCGGAATCCATCACGTCGACCGGAATTCCGTACGCGTATGGACCGTGGGATGAGAAGCTGACTGCCGACGAGATACTTCTGGACGGCATCAATCAGATGACCTTGCACGTCTCGGTGCACCAGCCCAACGACAATGCGCCGGGATTGGCTCTCGGCCAGTTCGGGATGTGGTTCAACCGGCTGGAAACGTGGGCGGAGCAGGCGCGGGCATGGACGGACTACATTGCACGAAGCTGCTACCTGCTGCAGCAGGGGCGTGCGGTGATCGACGTTGCCTATTTCTACGGCGAAGAAGGTCCCGCGACGGTGGTCAACCAGTCCCATGCGCCGGAGATCGCGGATGGGTACAACTATGACTTTGTCAACAAGGAATCGCTTGTAAATGAGTTTTCGGTCGAGGGCGGAAAACTGGTGACCAAGTCGGGGATGAAGTACCGGCTCCTGTACCTGGGCGGCACGAGCAACCGGATGACCTTGCCGGTGCTGGAGAAGCTGCGCGCCCTTATGACGGCGGGAGCGGTGGTGGTTGGATTGCCGCCGGTGGATTCTCCCAGCCTGTCGGACGATGTAACGAAGTGGACGGCGGTGGCACGGGAGATATGGCCCGATAAGTCGCTGGTTCACAAAGTAGGGTCAGGAAAGATCTATCGGACCATGAACCTGAGCCAGGTGCTGGGGGCGGAGGCCATTCAGCCCGACTTCGCGTATATAAGACCTTTCACGGATGCGAATGTGAGGTTCTATCATCGCGTGGATGGCAACACGGACATCTACTTCGTAAGTAACCGCACCGACAACGCGATGAACATCAATGCCGACTTCCGCGTTGCCGGGAAGGCCGCGGAGATTTGGATGGCGGACCGGGGCGTCATTCGGCCGGCCTCCTACCGCATACACGACGGCATCACCACGGTGCCGTTAACGCTGGATCCGAGGGACGCCGTGTTTGTCGTCTTTCGCGAGCCGACGACGGCCGTGGCGCGGACGGTGGTGGCGCCGAGCCGTTTCAGGCTGTCGGACGTGAGCGGGCCGTGGGAAGTGGAGTTTCAGGCGGGACGCGGGGCTCCGAAATCGGCTACCTTCGACGCACTGTCGGACTGGAGCAACAATGCGAATCCGGGAATCAAATACTTCTCGGGTACGGCAACCTACACCAAGACCATCGAGATTTCCGAGGCTGCGTTGAGCCAGAAACCGCGGATCGAGCTGGATCTGGGCAACGTGCATGAAGTGGCTGAGGTGGCGGTGAACGGGAAGACTGCGGGGATCGCGTGGAAGCCGCCCTATCGGGTGGACATTACCGACGCCGTCAAGGCCGGAACGAATATCCTCTCGATCAAGGTGGTAAACCTGTGGCCAAACCGGTTGATTGGCGACCAGCAGCCGGGCGCGGAGAAGTTTACCTTTGCGCCGAACAGCACCTATAAAGCGAACTCTCCACTGATGCCGTCCGGGTTGATCGGGCCAGTGCAGGTTGTTGGGTTGGCCGAAATCAGGTGAAACATCACGCATTGTGGGAGTCGACATCGCCGGCCCTGTTCATGAGGTAGCTCAGAGCCCGATCGACACATGAGTCCAGGTTCGCGTCCGTGTCGATGACGAGTTTGGGGCGGTCGATCGGCTCCCACGCCTCTCGGATCTGGCGATAGAGTTCCGGCGTGCGATTCGCGGCGGGGTGGGTCTTTTGCGCCATCGCTTGCGCCAGGCGTCCGAGCGCGGTCTGCTCCGCACAGACGCATTCCAGCATCGCCCAAGCGGTCCCCGCCTGCCGGCAGAATTCGATCGCGCGCTCACGCTGGTATCGCCGCGAGAACGTACGGCCATCCAACAGAACGTGGAGCTCGGCATCCTTGGCCAGCAGATACGCGGCAGTTTGCAGCATGATCTCCTGGCAGAAATCGTCCTGCGCCGGCGAATACTCGATGTGCGCCAGCTGGAAGAGCGCCGCCCGAATTACGTCCTTATCGAGAACCGCGGCCGGAAGCCGCTGTGCGAGCGCTCGCGCCAGCGTGCTCTTACCCGTACCGGGCAGTCCCGCCATGATCACGATCATAGATAACCCCCAGCTACAGCGCGCGCAGCCACGAGAAAGTTTCTGCCAGGTTCCGCGACTGGAATACGAGCGATCCAGGCACGATGACATCCGCGCCGGCGCGGCGCAGGAGAGGCACGGTATGGGAACGGATGCCGCCATCGGCGATCAGCCGGACGCGAGCGCGCCGTTCGCCCAGCATGGACGCCGCGCTTGCGAGACGGCCGCAGGCTTCCGGCGCCAGATCCTGGCCTTTGGCGCCTGGCACTGTACCGAGCAGAAGTAACGCATCAATGCGGTCGAAGTAAGGCTCGGAGGCGGCGACGGGAGTGTCCAGGCGCAACGCCAACCCGGCTGAACGGCCCGCGCGGCGAATGGCTTGGATGGCCGCTGCCGCTTCGGATTCGCCGACTTCCGCGTGTATCGTGATCACGTCGGCGCCGCTGGCTGCGAAGTCCTCGATAAGGGTCGTGGGGCGCTCGACCATCAGGTGAATGTGAAATGGCCGCTTGGTGAGCGGACGCAGGGCGCGCATCAGGTCCGGAAAGAACAGCAGGCCGGGGGCGAAGTGGGCGTCGGAGACGTCCAGGTGAAACGAGTCGGCGAATGGCTCGACGCGCTCGATCCCAGCCGCTAAGTTGGCGAGATCCGCCGACCACAAGGAGACGTCGGCCAGGAGGCGTGTATGTGGCAGGTCCCGCCAGCCGCTCGTGTTCAAAATGCACCAGCCGAGGGGGCTCGTTCGATCGAGGCGCGTGGCGGGGCTCCCTGGATGTGACACGGGCTCATTCGGTTAATCGTAGCAACTCGCCATTCCCCGTCACCGCCCGCGATCCGTTTCGCCCCCTGCTATCATGAAGATTCCCCATGCAAATCGAGAAAGTGTACGAGCCCCGGCGGTTCGAGCCGCATTGGGCTCAATGGTGGATCGACTCGGGCATCTTCCGTGCCGCCAGCAAAGGCGCGGCGCGCGTCTTTTCCCTCGTCATTCCGCCGCCCAACGTGACCGCGTCCTTGCACATCGGACACATGCTGGAGCACACCGAAATCGATGTCACCATCCGCTGGCGGCGCATGACCGGCGCCAATACCCTCTGGCTGCCCGGCACCGACCACGCCGGCATCGCCACCCAGATGATGGTGGAGCGCAAGCTCGCCGAAGAGGGGATCAAACGCACCGACCTGGGGCGCGAAGAGTTCGAACGGCGCGTCTGGCAGTGGAAGCAGGAGTGCGGCGATACCATCAAGCACCAGATGGTGCAGTTGGGCGCCAGTTGCGACTGGAGCCGCGAACGCTTCACCCTCGACCCCGGACTCTCGCGCGCCGTGCGCGAAGTCTTCGTGCGCCTCTTCGAGAAGGGCCTCATCTATCGCGGCGAGTACATGGTCAACTGGTGCCCGCGCTGCCTCACCGCCATCTCCGACCTCGAAGTGGCCCACACTGACGTGCAGGGCCACCTCTGGCACCTTCGCTACCCGGTGAACGGCATGCCTGACCGATTCGTGACCGTGGCCACCACGCGTCCCGAGACCATGCTCGGCGATACCGCCGTGGCCATAAATCCGGAAGACCCGCGCTACCGCGACCTGCACGGCAAGACCGTGCAACTGCCGCTCATGGACCGCGAGATCCCCGTGATCCTCGACCCCCTGGCCGATCCCGAATTCGGCACGGGCGTGGTCAAGGTGACGCCGGCCCACGATCCTGTCGATTTCGAAGCCGGCAAGCGCCACAACCTGCCGAAAATCCAGGTCATCGGCGAGAACGGAAACATGACCGCCGCGGCGGGCCCCTACGCCGGGCTCGACCGCTTCGAAGCGCGCCGCCGCGTGGTCACCGACATGGAAGCGGCCGGCCTGCTGGCGGGCATCGAGGACTACCCGCTCAACCTGGGCAAGTGCCAGCGCTGCAAAACGGTGGTGGAGCCGCTGATTTCCACGCAGTGGTTCGTCAAGACCAAGCCGCTGGCCGAAAAGGCCATCGAAGTGGTGGAGTCCGGCCGCATCGAGTTCATTCCGGCCAACTGGTCCAAAACCTACTACGAGTGGATGTACAACATCCGCGACTGGTGCATCTCGCGCCAGCTCTGGTGGGGCCACCGCATTCCCGCGTGGCACTGCCAGGAGTGCCATGAAATCGTGGTGGCGCGCGAGACGCCGGACGCCTGCCCGCGCTGCGGATCGGGCGTCCTCGTGCAGGATCCCGACGTGCTGGACACCTGGTTCAGCTCCGGGCTCTGGCCGTTTTCCACGCTCGGCTGGCCCGACCAGACCGAAGATCTGGCCACCTTCTATCCCACTTCGCTGCTCATCACCGGCTTCGACATCCTCTTCTTTTGGGTGGCCCGCATGATCATGCTGGGCATGGAATTCATGGGCGAAGTCCCGTTCCGCCAGGTCTACATCCACGGCCTGGTGCGCGATGCCGAGCGTCAGAAGATGTCCAAGACGCGCGGCAACGTGGTCGATCCGCTGGTGGTGACCGAAAAGTACGGCACCGATGCGGTGCGCATGGCGCTGCTCCAGGGCGCCGCGCCCGGCACCGATATCGTGCTCACCGAAGAACGCATGGAAAGCTCGCGGGCGTTTGCCAACAAGATCTGGAATGCCGCGCGCTTCCTCTTTTTGAACATGGAGCGCTGCGCCGTGGCCCCGTGGGTCCCGGAAACCCTCGAGACCTTCCAGCCCGAAGCCGATTCCCTCTCCTTGCAGGTGCCCATCGAAGACCGCTGGATCTTCAGCCGCCTGAACAATTGCGCCGAGCAGGTGAACCGCGCCGTCGAGCAGTACCGCTATCACGAAGCCGCGCAGGTGCTGTGGCATTTCTTCTGGCACGAGTTCTGCGACTGGTACCTGGAGCTGAAGAAGCTCCGCTTCCAGGAAAACTCGGGCCTGGACGGTGGCTGGCGCAACACCCTGGCCGCCTTCGAAACGGCGCTTCGGCTGCTCCACCCGGCCATGCCGTTTCTGACCGAAGAGTTGTGGCAGCGGCTGGCGGCGGACCGCGCCATCCGGCCGGTTTCCGTCGCCTTGGCGCCGTATCCGCAATACCGGCAGAACGTGGCCGATCACGTCGCCGAGCGCGAAATCGGAATCGTGCAGGAGATCGTTACCCTGGCCCGCACGCTCCGCACGGAGAGCAAGCTCGACCCCAGGCAGTTGCTGGAAGGCGCGGTGTACTCGCGCAACTCGGCCCTCGAGATCGCGCTGCGCCATCGGGAGGCCATCCAGAAGCTCGCCAACGTCAACCTGGAGTTCAAATCCGGGGCCGCGCCAAAGGCTAATGCCATCCGTTCGACCGCCTGGTTCGACCTGGTGCTCGAAGTCCCTGAAGCGCAGGAAGACGCGCGGCGGAAGCGCCTCGCAAAAGAGTGCGAGCAGCTCTCCAGGAACATCGCCAATCTGACGCGGCAGTTGAGCGATGAAACCTTCCTGGGCAAGGCCCCGCCCAACGTCGTCACGGGCATGCGCCAGAAGCTGGCGGATTACGAAGCCCAATTCCGCAAGCTCGACTGCGTATGACCGGCATCCTGCGTCTGGCGTTGGATGAGGACATCGGCACGGGCGATGTCACCACGCTGGCCTGTGTTCCCGATACGCGGGATGCCACCGGGAAGTTCATCGCGCGCGAGCCGCTGATCCTGGCCGGCGCCGGATTGCTGAGCGAGATTTACGACCTCCGCGGCGGCGTTTCCGCGCTCGCGCTGCTGAAGCACGATGGCGATGCGTGCGCCAAAGGCGCGGTGATCGCCGAGGTCTCCGGCCGCGCGCGCACGCTGCTCGAATGCGAGCGCGTGGCGCTGAATTTCCTGCAGCGGCTGAGCGGCGTAGCCACCCTGGCGCGGCGCTACGCCGAGGCCGTCGCGGGCACCGGTTGCCGCGTACTCGATACGCGCAAGACCACGCCGGGGCTGCGCCGGCTGGAGAAGATGGCTGCGGCGGCGGGCGGCGTGACCAACCATCGCATGGGACTGTTCGATGCCATTCTGATCAAGAACAACCATATAGCGGCGGCGGGCGGCGTGCGCCAGGCAATCGAGCGGGCGCGCTCCAGCGGCCTCGCCATCCAAATCGAGGTGCGCACGCGAAAAGAACTCGCCGAGGCGCTCGAAGCCGGCGCGGACCACCTGTTGCTCGACAACCTGACGCCCGAAGAAGCTTTGCGCTGGATCCAGGCCATCGGAGGGCGCGCCAAAGTCGAGCTGTCCGGCGGCATTACCTTGGAGAACGTGCGGGATTACGCGGAAACCGGCGCCGATTTCGTCTCCTCCGGCGCCATCACCCATTCGGCGCGCGCCATGGACATCAGCTTCCGGTTGGAGCTGTCGTGAAGCTCGATATCGGCCGCGTGCGCCGCGAGTTTCCCGGGCGGCCCATCCTTTATTACCCCACGGTCGATTCCACCATGAACGCCGCGGCCGGATGCGAAATCGGAACGGTCGTCGTGGCCGATGAGCAGACCGCCGGCCAGGGCCGCCACGGCCACTCCTGGCACTCCGAGCCGCGCGCCGGAATCTACTGCTCCATCGTGCTCGAGCCGGCGCCGGTGCTCACCCTGGCGTTGGGCCTCGCCATCGCGGAAGCCCTGGCCCAGGCCACCGGACTCGCCTGCGATCTGCGCTGGCCCAACGATGTGATGCTCGGCGGGAAGAAGGTCGCCGGAATCCTCGTGCAACTCGCGGATGGCAAGGCCATCGCCGGCATCGGAATCAACGTGAACCACACGCGGTTTCCGGACGATCTGGCGGCGGAGGCGACGTCGGTGAGGATCGGGACCGGCCGGGAGTCCTGTCCCACCGCCATACTGATCGCGTTGCTTCTGGCGGTGGACAGCTTTGTCACCGAAGACCAGGAGACCATCCTTCGCCTCTTCACCCACGCATCCAGCTACGCCGCGGGACGGCGCGTAACCGTGCGGCAAGCCGGCGGAGTGATCGAGGGCGTCACCGCGGGTCTCGACCGGTCGGGATTCCTCATCGTGCGCCAGGACGACGGAACCGATACTCTTGTGGTTGCGGGAGGCGTACGTGCTGCTGGCTCTTGACGCAGGCAACAGCAACATCACCATCGGCGCTTTTGAAGGCCGCGAAATGGTTTCCCACTGGCGGCTGCGCACGGTGCACGAGCAGACTGCCGACGAGTGGGGCATCCTGCTGCGAAATCTGTTCTCGCCGGCGGGTCTGGACATCGCCACGGTGGACGGCATGATCATCTCGAGCGTGGTGCCGCCCATCGATTCGACCCTGGCATTCATGGCCCAGCGCTACTTCCGCACCGAGGCGCTGTTCGTCGGGCCGCGCACCGACATCGGGCTGGCCATCCGCTACGACAATCCCGACGAAGTGGGCGCCGACCGGTTGGTCAACGGTGTCGCGGGCTTTTACAAGTACGGCGGCCCGTGCGTGATCGTCGACCTGGGGACCACCATCAACTTCGACGTGATCTCCAAGGACGCGGAATACCTCGGCGGCGCCATTGCGGTGGGGATCGGCATTTCGATCGATGCGCTTTTCAGCAAGACGGCGCGCCTGCCGCTGGTGGATTTCCGTCCGCCCAAGGACGTGGTTGGCACCAACACCGTGGCCAGCATGCAGTCGGGGCTGTATTTCGGCGCGATCGGAATGATCGACGGCATCCTGGAGCGCATCATTCAGAAGCTGGGGCCGGGAACCAAAGCCATAGCGACGGGCGGGCAGGCCAACCTGATCGTCAGCGGTTCGCGGTTCCTGAAGACGGTGGACGAGCACCTCACGCTGGAAGGGCTCCGGATGATCTGGGAGCGCAACCGCGGTTGAACTACTTCAACTACTTCACCGAAACCGAGGAGCACTTTCAAAGGGCCCGCGGGACCAGCCTATTCCTGCTTTCGACGCTCGACTGGGCGCTGCTCGAGTCGTGGAAAAACGCGGGCGTGCCGATCGAGGCGGTGATGCGCGGGATCGATGCGGCCTTCGAAAAGTGGCGCGGCCGCAAGGTCAAGACCCAGATGGTGAATTCGCTGGCCTTCTGCGCGCAGGCGGTGTTGACCGAAGCCAAGATCATGGAGGGAACGGCGAAGCCGCGCCGGGAAGTCGCGGCGCCGTTTTCGCTCGACGAGTTGCGGGAGTATCTCGAACGCAATGCCGCGGCGCTTCCCGCGGAGTACGGAGATACCGCGGCATCGCTCCGCAAGCTGGCCGCCGAAGTGGACCGGCATTACACAGACCTGGAAGCTCTGGAGCAGCGCTTGACCGTGCTGGAAGAGAAGATGATCGCCTCGGCGCGTACGCGGCAAAGCGAGGAGGCATTGCTCGCAGCGCGCCAGGACCTCGACCGCCAGTTGCGGCCGTATCGCGGAAAGATGACGGCCGACCAGTTGACCATGCTGGAAAAGCAGTACCTGGACCGCAACCTGCTGGAGAAGGCCGGCCTGCCGCGTTTGAGCCTGTTCTACATGAGGTGACTTCTCCACGGCGTCAGGCGTGGAATCCACCTCGGTACTTCCGCGCGGAAAGATTCGTACTCGGATCTGAAACTTGCCCTGAGGGAGGGCTCTTCGTAGACCAGCACAAACACGTGAAACAGCAGCCAGACAAGCCCAGCGTATTCCAGCACCGAGACGTTTCCGAGAGTCAGGCCTTGGCCGAGAATCGCGCTCACCACCGCCACGTACATGGGATTTCGGACATAACGATACAGCCCGGTGACCACCAGGTGGCGGGTTGGGAAGACCGGGGCTGGCGTCCCTACGCCTTCGAGTGCGAATCGGGCAAACGAGTCCAGGAGGCCAATGCCTCCCAGCGCGATCAGCAGGCCGCCAACCCAACGGAAAAGCGGCATCCCGAAGAAAGGAGCTTCGACGCGCCAACCGGAGATCCACCAGGGCACCATACCGGCAACGAACCCTGGTGCGATGACCAGGAAAACCGCGGAGCCGGCGATCGCCAACGCCTTCCTCATCGCGTCTGCGCCCGGGGCACTAACCCTGCACCTGCATCGAAATCAGGAACTCCATCTTCGAGCGCGCCGCGCCGCGGTAAGAGCCGGTAATCGGCGCGGCGAGCCTCGGATCGGCCGCTGCCGCCACCGCCACATGACAACTCCCGACCGCCAGCCCCTGCGACGGATCGTACCCCCGCCAGCCGCCGCCCAGCAGATACACTTCGGCCCAGGCGTGCATGTAGGCGCGCTCCTGCGTGGCGGCCTCCTGTTGGTAACCACTGACAAACCGCGCCGGGATTCCCATCGCCCGGCAACCGGCGCAGAATACCACCGCCAGGTCGCGGCACGATCCCTCGCGTTCCCGTAGTGTGACGTCGGGCGGCTGCGGCGGCCCGTCGTCGCGCACCACGTGCTGGAAGCCGAACAGCGTCCGGTTGAGCGCCGCCAGGAATCCCTGCGTCTGCCAGTTGGTGGATTGGGCCAGCGAGCGCGCCAGCTCCCGCACCAGCCCGCCGCCGTTCGATGTTCCCAGGTAGGGCGCCACCGCCGAGCGCAGCGGTTCCTGGTACACCAGCGGCAGGGAATTCAGCTCCGCCTCGGCCAGCACAAAATCGAAAGGATTCTCCCGCAGAGTCTCGATCTCGAACGAGCTTTTCACCGCCAGCTCCTGCACCGGCTCGCGGAACCACGCTTCCAGCACGACGTTGCCGTCCTGGTCCAGGCACTCCGTGCGTCCCGCAGGCGCCGGGGAAATCTCCAGGCCGTACTTCAGAAGGCGCTGTGCACCGTCCTCGCGCGGCCGCAGCCGGAACGTGTGCGGCTCCGGGTGGACCGTGTCCTCGTACTGGTAAACGGTGGAATGGTTAACCGAAATTCGCATGAATGTGCTTCGGTTCAGAGCACCAGCGCATCGCGCGTCAGCCTGGAGAAAGCCGCCTCCACCCAATCCGACGGCAGTTCTTGCACGCTGCGGCGCATCCGCTCCTGCCACCAGTTGGAAATCTCGCGCAGGTCGTCGCGCTCGTAGCGATGCTCCACCAGCAGGAAGCTTCCCTTGGCATAGAGGATCACGTCCATCGGGAAATCCACGTCCGCCGCGCACAACCGCGTGGCGTCGAAAGCCAGCAGCCCCACCTTGAAGGCATACAGCATGGAATCGGATTGCTTCAGCGACCGCTCCAGGATGGGCTTGCCGAATCCCGACGCGCCGATAATCTGATAGGGCGTATCCGGGCCGATCTCCACCCAGTTCCCCTCGGGATAAACCAGGTACAGGCGGTGCGAGGAATCGCCCGCCATCTGCCCGCAGATCAGCGCGTGCGAATTGAATTTCAGCTCGGCCCGCTGGAGCGCGGCGCCGTCCTCCTCGGCCACCCGCCGCACCTGCTGGGCATACGTGTTCACCACCTTGAAAAGCCGGTCCCGCGCCCGCGTCTCGCGTGCGAAGGCCTCTTCGAAACCCAGCAGGATCTTGTCGCGCAGCGATCTCAGGCCCGAGTTCATCACGAAGAACGCGAAGCCCGGCCCCTGGTAGCTGGCGGTCTTCTTCGCCACCAGGCATTCGTTGCCCGCCACCACGCGAGTGTCCGCGATCCCGATCAGGCCCTGCTCTACGTTGATTCCGAGGCAAAAGGTCATGGCGCAGTTCGGCTACCTTGGGCGGTTGCGAAGCTCTGCACAAAAAAGTCGCCAAGGATGCACTCATCAATTCTATTCATTTTTGCCTCCAGCGCGTCAAAAAACTCGTGCAGGCCCGACTTGATGACCGCCTCGCTTTGCGCGTAATCCAGCTCCGATCGCAGCAGCCCGATCCGCTGCTCCGACACGCACGAAAAAGCCCCCGCGGGCGTCCCCGTGATCGCGTGCAGCGATTGGTCCGCCAGCCCGATGCAATGCCGCACGGCGCGCGGGAACTCGCCGTCCAGCAGCAGGAACTCCACGATCCGCTCCGGCGAAATCCGCCCGTACCGCTTCCGGTACATCTCGAAGCCGCTCACCGATTTCAGCACCGCCGCCCACTGGATGTCGTCGTAGGGCGTGCCCACATCCGCCACTGCGGGCAGCAGGATAAAGTACTTCACGTCCAGCATCCGGGTGGTCTTGTCCGCCCGCTCCAGCGTGGTGCCGAGCCGGATGAAGTGCCACGCTTCGTTGTGGCTCATGGTCACGTCGGTCACGCCCTGGAACAGGTGGCAGGCCATGCGCACCTGGTGGCAGAATTCCGGCAGCACCTCCACCGGCTTCCGGCTCTCTTCCATCACCAGCAGGTACAGGCTGTTGATCTGCTCCCACATTTCCGAGGAAATGGTCTCCCTCACCGAACGCGCGTTTTCCCTGGCCGCCAGCACGCAGGAACAGATCGAGTTCCGGTTCCTCAAATCGAACGCCAGAAACTGCACGACGTTTTCCTCGGTGCCCGCGCCGTAGTGCTCGTGGAAGATCGCGCGATCCCCCGACGTGTCCACGATCGGCTCCCACTGGCCGCCGTACTCCCGCGGCAGGTCCAGCATCAGGTTCTGGTTCACTCCCAGAAACCGCGCCACGTTCTCGGCGCGCTCGATATAGCGGCCCATCCAGTAGATCGAGTCGGCGACCCGGCTCAGCAGTGGTTGCGATGCCGCCCTCATTGCTGTTGACCTCCCGCCCCTCCGGTCTGCTCCTGTGCCGGACCGCGCTCCAGCACCCACGTATCCTTACTGCCGCCGCCCTGCGACGAGTTCACTACCAGCGATCCTTTGGTCATCGCCACGCGGGTCAGTCCGCCCGGCAGCACGTAGATCTCCTTGCCGCACAGAATGTACGGCCGCAGGTCCACGTGCCGGCCTTCGAAATTCTCGTCCACGATGGTGGGCACGCGCGACAGCCCCAGCGTCGGCTGGGCGATGAAGTTCCGCGGATTCGCCTGGATCTTCGCCGCGAACTCTTCCTGCTGCTTCCGCGTGGAGTGCGGTCCCACCAGCATCCCGTATCCGCCCGATTCGTTGGCCGACTTCACGACCAGCTCCGCCAGGTGCTCCAGCACGTAGCTCCGGTCGCTGTCCCTCCAGCAGAGATACGTCGGCACGTTGGGCAGGATGGCGTCGTCTCCCTCGTAATAGCGGATCATCTCCGGGACGTAAGCGTAGATCACCTTGTCGTCCGCCACGCCATTGCCCGGCGCGTTGGCCAGCGCGACCCGTCCCGCCTGGTACGCCGCCATCAGGCCCGGGACGCCCAGCAGCGAATCCGGACGGAACGCCTCGGGATCCAGAAAGTCGTCGTCGATGCGCCGGTAGATCACATCCACCCGCTCTGGTCCCTTCGTCGTGCGCATGAAAACGCCTCGGTCGTTGGCTACCAGGTCGCGCCCTTCCACCAGCCGCACGCCCATCTGCTGCGCCAGGAAGCTGTGCTCGAAATACGCGGAGTTGTGAATGCCCGGCGTCAGCATCACCACGCACGGGTTCGCTCGCCCACCCGGCGCGATGGATTCCAGCATTTCCAGCAGGCGGCTGGGATACTCGGCGACCGGCCGCACCGAAAGCCCCTCGAACACCGCCGGAAAAATGCGCTTCAGCACTTCGCGGTTCTCCAGTACGTAGGAGACTCCCGAAGGCACCCGGAGATTGTCCTCCAGCACGTAATACTGCCCGTCGCGGTCGCGCACCAGGTCGGTCCCGGTGATGTGGCACCACACGCGCCGCGGCGGATTGAGACCCTGGCACTGTTTCCGGTAGGAGACGGCCGAGAGAACCACGTCGCTCGGAATGGTGCCGTCTTTCAGGATCTTCTGGTCGTGATAGATGTCGTCGATGAACGCGTTCAGCACGCGGACGCGCTGCTGGAGTCCCCGCTCGATGCGGTCCCACTCGCCGGCCGGCACGATTCGCGGGATCAGGTCGAAGGGGAAGATCCGTTCGGTCCCCGCGGCGTCTCCGTAGACGTTGAAGGTGATGCCCATCTGCAGCAGCAACCGCTCGGCCGCGTGCTTGTACCGCAGCAACTGCCCCTGCGATAGCGACTCCACCGTTTCCAGGAGAAGCCGGGCGTGCGCCCTGGGCCGGCCGCTGCCCTCGAACATCTCATCGTAGAAACCCTGTGTGTCGTAAGACGAAAACTGCATAGCCGTACCTCAGGCGCACCCGTGCTGGTTTGCCCGCATTGCGTCAATGTAGCATCCCTCCGCGATGCTCCGTCATGGAAAGGTTTTATGAGCCTGATACGCTTTTTCAATGCGGGATCCGTCATTTTGCCGGCGACGGGCCAACTGGATTACCGGCAATCCCTGGTGCGGCCGCAAGGACCGCGCGAACACGGAATGGGCCAGAAACAGAAATGGGGTGAACTGTTTTAATGAGGTGAGGAATATGAAGCTCAACCGGCGTCACCACAAGACGCGTACGGCATACTGCTCAATCTCCGGGTCAGGCGTAAGAATCGCCATCCCGTGCACGATGGCCTGCGCCACCAGCATCCGATCAAACGGATCCGAGTGGAGCCCAGGTAGCCTGCCTGCGTGGAGAGCGGATTCTTCATCGATGTCCAATGGCGCAATGCCGCTCGCTTCGCGGATCATCGCGACAAAAATATCCGGCCTGCCAGGAAGAGGAAGGCGCCCGGCTGCGTGCTTGATGCCGATTTCCCAGGCAGAGGCGGCGCTTAGGTAACGTTCGTTGTTCCGATCCAGAAAGACTGCGGCAGCGGTCTTGCTCAGCCGCGGCGATTCTGAAGCGATCCAGAGAAATGTGCAAGTGTCCACCAGAATTTTCATGGCGAGAGGAACCGTCACTTGCCGCTGAAGGCTTTTATGATCTCGTCGGGCAAGGGCTCGAAAAACGAATCGGGAACCACGAATTCGCCCCTGGCTGCACCGATACGCGGCTTACGGACCCCCTTCTTGCGAAGTGATCGGAGTTCCGCCACCGGCCGATTCCTGTTGCAGACCACCACCGTCTCGCCGGGTGTCAGTTCCGCTAAATAGCGCGACAGATTGGTTTTTGCGTCGTGGATATTGACTCGCTTCACAACTATATTGTGAACCACGAAGTGAACTAAATCAATTGCCGCAAGGCATCCGCGGATGGCTATGCTCTCCGGGCACGTGCCGGACGCCCGGTCCGGTGTGGAGGAACCCGCGCCCCCCCAAAAAATCCCTTGCACCGATATACCTTTTGATATATCATACGACATATCATGAGCAAGCCATTTTCCGCCTGGGGCTACACCGGTTTCCCCTGGACCCCCTTCGCGGGCCGCCGCGCGCGCTTCTTCGAGTCCGGCGAAGTCCGCCTCGCCATCCTTTCGCTGCTCAGCGAGGGCCCCAAGCACGGGTATCAATTAATGAAGGAAATGGAGGAGCGCTCCGGTGGCATGTACCGCGCCAGCGCCGGCAGCGTCTACCCCACGCTGCAACAGCTCGAGGACGAAGGCCTGGTCGAAGCCGCCGTGCTCGGCGGCCGCCGCACCTACAGCCTCACCGCCGCCGGCCGAAAAGAACTCGACAACGATCCCGAAACCGTCCGCCGCATCTGGGAGCGCGCCGGGCAGTACGAGGACTGGCGCGGCTGCATGGGGCCCGAAGCCGTGGTGGTCTACGGGCCGCTGATTCAGTTGCTGAAAACCGGGCTCCAGGCCGCCGGGCGCGTGGGCGGCAAAAAGGAAGGCGCCGACCGCATCCGCACCATCCTGGAGCGCGCGCGCCGCGAACTGGAAGCACTTTAGAGAGGAGCATTCGGAGGAGAAATGGGAATCGGCATCCGCATCGAAGACTTGCGCAAGATCTACGACTCGCCGCCCCCGTCCGCGCTGCGAGGAGCCGGGGGCTTTTCCTTTACGCCGGTCCGTTCCGCCAAAAGCAAAGACAAAAAGAAGAAGGTCGAAGTGGTGGCCCTGGACGGCATCTCGCTCGAAATCCATCCGGGCGAAGTGTTCGGCCTGCTGGGCCCCAACGGCGCTGGCAAAACCACCACCATCCAGATTCTGACGACGCGCACCAGGCCCACCAACGGCCGCGCCTTCGTCGGCGACCACGACGTCTGGCAGGAGCAGGTCAAGGCCAAGCTCCTGATCGGCGTGGTGCCGCAGCGACCCAACCTCGATTTCGCCCTCACCGCGCGCGAGGTCCTGCTGTTTCACGGCGCCTATTTCGGCCAGAGCCACAAGGAGCGCGCGCGCCGCGCCACCGAGCTGCTCGAAAAGTTCAAGCTCACCGACCGCGCCGATCATATGGTCCGCACCTTCTCCGGAGGCATGATGCAGCGCATGTTGATCGCGCGCGCCATGATGCACGATCCCGAGGTGCTCTTCCTCGACGAGCCCTCGGCCGGCCTCGACCCCCAGACGCGCCTGCTGCTCTGGGAGATCATTCGCGATTACAACCGCCAGGGGAAAACCATCGTCCTCACCACCCACTATATGGACGAGGCCGACACGCTGTGCGACCGGCTGGCCATCATCGACCACGGCAAGATCATCGCCATCGGCACGCCCCGCGACCTGAAGGCGTCGATCCCCGGCGGCTACCTGCTGCGCCTGCGCTTCGACCGCGCGCCCGAAGAGCTTCTCGCTCGACTGCGGACCTTGCCCGGTGTGAGCGAGGTCCGCTCCACCGACCACATCGCCGCCGACGTTTATGCCGACCGTGGCGGGCCGCTGATCTCCGCCATCGTGAACTCCGCCCAGTCCGCCGGCGCGGAGCTGCACGACGTCCACATCTCCGAGCCCAGCCTGGAAAACCTGTTTCTACACCACACCGGAAGGAGCCTGCGCGATTGAACTGGAAAACTTTTTACGCCATGCTTTCGCGCGACGGGCACGTCGCCCGCCGCAATTTGCTTCCCACGCTCATGCAAAACCTGCTGCAACCGCTGCTGCTCACCTTCGTGTTCGGCCGCGTGCTCACCTCGGGCGGCATGATGCAGGGCTCTTACAAGAACGTCCTGCTGCCGGGCATCATCTCCATCAGCATGGTGCTTTCGGGAGTTTGGGCGGTGGCCATGCCGCTGATCTCCGAATTCCAGTTCACCAAGGAGATTGAAGACCGCCTGCTCGCCCCCATGGCAACGCAGTGGCTGGCGGTCGAGAAGGTGGTCGCCGGAATGATCCAGGCCATCGTCTCGGGCATCGTGGTGATTCCCGCGGCGTACCTGATGATGGGCTCCGGCGCGAACCTGAGCTTCGCCCATCCGCTGCAGTTCCTCGCGGTCTGCTTCCTGATCGCGTTCCTGGCGGCAGCCGGCGGCCTCACTCTGGGCTGCAGCATCGGACAGGCGCACATCGGCCTCATGTTCAGCCTGATCATCGCGCCCATGATCATGTTCGGCTGCGTGTATTATCCCTGGAGCTTCCTGAAGGCATTCCCCGTCCTGCAATACGTCGTGCTCATCAACCCGCTGGTCTACGCCACCGAGGGTTTGCGCGGCACGCTGGTGCCACAGATTCCCCATATTCCGATTCCCGCGATCATTGCCGCCCTGGTGGTGATGGATCTCGTGCTGCTGGTGGTGGGGCTCAATCGGTTCAACAAGAAAGCGGTGAGCTGAGCGGTGCGTACCTACTTCCACCTCGACATGGACGCCTTCTTCGTGTCGGTGGAAGAGCTGTTCGACCCCTCGCTCAAGGGCAAGCCCGTCGTCGTCGGCGGCCGGCCGAACGAGCGCGGTGTGGTGTCGGCCGCCTCCTACGCCGCGCGGAAATTCGGCGTGCATTCCGCCATGCCGCTGCGCACCGCCTACAAGCTCTGCCCGCAGGCGATCTTCGTCGATGGCCACCCCGATCGCTACCGCGAGGGCTCGCAGCAGGTCTACGACGTTCTGCGCTCCTTCTCGCCGCTGGTGGAAATGGCCTCCATCGACGAGGCCTACCTCGACATGACCGGCACCGGGCGTCTCTACGGTCCGCCCCTGCGCGCCGCGCATCTGTTGCATGAGCGGGTGAAGGCCGCCACTCGGCTGAACTGCTCCATCGGCATCGCCGCCTCCCGCCTGGTGGCCAAGATCGGCTCCGACCAGGCCAAGCCCAACGGCATCCTGTGGGTGCTTCCGGGCCTGGAGCCCGCCTTCCTGGCGCCGCTCGACGTGCGCAAAGTTCCCGGCGTCGGCAAGGTCACCGAGAAGAATCTCCACGCGCTGGGCATCCGCAAAGTGGGCGACCTGGCGCGGCTCGACGAAGCCTTCCTGGAGCAGCGCTTCGGCAAGTGGGGCATGGCGCTCGCCGGAAAGTCGCGCGGCCTCGACGCCGGCGGCTGGTTCGATACCGAAATCGGCGCCGAAGAAGGGCCCAAATCCATCAGCCACGAGCACACCTTCTCGGAGGACACCGCCGAGAAGGAGCGCATCGAATCCACCCTCGCGCGCTTGTGCGAAATGGTGGGCCGCCGCCTCCGCGAGCACGGCCTCCAGGCGCGGACCATCCAGCTCAAGCTGCGTTACTCCGATTTCTCGACCATCACCCGCGCCCGCTCCATCGCCCGCCCCACCCAGCTCGATACCGAATTGTTCGACGAAATCCGCGCGCTTTTCTACGCGAACTGGCGTCCCGGAGCCGCCGTCCGCCTATTGGGCGTTCACGCCTCCGGGTGGGCCGAAGGCGACGAGCAGTTGGATCTGATCGGCGGCGAGCGTCACGAAAAGTGGAAGGGCGCGCTGGCCGCCGCCGACAAAATGCGCGACAAATTCGGCGACTCGGCCGTCTCCCTGGCCGCCAGCCTCCGCGGCAACTTCCGCGAGCGCACCCATGAGAATCCGGCAGGCCTGCCGGGAAAGAAGCCGCGAGAGACGTAGGCTTGGGCCGGATACGCATCGGCCAAATAGAGCGGCCTGGGACTCGGGCGCGCTAGAATTGAATCGTCTGCGGCGCCATGCATCCCTTCCCCACACAGCTTTCGATCGGCGCGGTCCGGATCGCCCCGGCCACGGTCCTGGCGCCCATGGCGGGCGTCACCGACACGGTCTTCCGGCGCTTCATCCGCAACCTGGGCGGGTGCGGGCTGATCATGACGGAGTTCACCAGCTCGCACGGCGTGAGCGCGTCGCGTGGCACCCGCAAAGCCTCCAGGACCCTGAAGTACCTGGCCTTCGAGCCCGAAGAGCATCCCATCTCGGCGCAGCTTTTCGGCGCCGATCCCGAGGTGATGGCGGACGCCGCGCGGGTCTGCCAGGATCTGGGCTTCGATATTCTGGACATCAACTTCGGCTGCCCGGTCAACAAGGTGGTCAAGTGCAACGGCGGCTCCGGCCTGCTGCGCGACCTGCCGCTAGTGGAGCGCCTGCTGCGCGCCGTGCGGGCGGCCATCACCATCCCGTTCACGGTGAAATTCCGCGCCGGGTGGAACGATAAGGAACTGGTGGCCGTGCGGCTGGCCCGGCTGGCCGAGGAGTGCGGCCTTCAGGCCGTCGCGCTGCATCCGCGCACGCGCGAGCAGGGCTACGGCGGTAAGGCCGACTGGACGCGCATCGCCGAAGTCAAAGCCGCGGTGAAGATCCCGGTGATCGGCAATGGCGACATCGTCACGCCCGAAGACGCCGTCCGCATGGTGGCGGAGACGGGCTGCGACGCCGTCATGATCGGCCGCGCGGCGAGTTCCAATCCGTGGATCTTCCGGCAGATCCGCCAGTACGTCGAGACCGGCGCGTACGACGAGCCTACGCAACAAGACCGCTACGAAATGATGCGCCGCTATTACGCCATGCTCATGGAGCGCGCCGAGAGGGATATCGTCGGCAAGATGAAGCAGTTCGCCACGTACTTCACGCACGGGGTGCGGCACGGCGCGCAGCTTCGCGCCTCGATCTACCAGGCGCGGGAGGCGGAGGCGATCCTCGGCTTGGTGGACGAATTCTTCCAGGCGGAGCCGGTGCTCGCGCGGTGAAGAAAGTCCGGCTGATCACCGATGGCGCCTGCGTGGGCAATCCCGGTCCGGGGGGTTGGGCGGCGATCCTGCGTTACAACCAGCACAAAAAGGAGCTGTGGGGCTGCGAGCCTCACACCACCAACAACCGCATGGAGCTGCGCGCGGCCATCGAAGGGCTGGCCAGTTTGAAGGAGGCGTGCGAAGTGGAAGTGGTGACCGACTCGGAATACCTCAAGAACGGCATCACCACCTGGATTCACGGCTGGAAGCTCCGGGGCTGGAAGACGAAAGCCAAAGAGCCCGTGGTGAACCAGGATCTCTGGCTGGCCCTGGACGAGCAGGTCGGCCGGCACAAGACCACGTGGACGTGGACCAAGGGCCACGCCGGCCACGCCGACAACAACCGCTGCGATGAATTGGCGACGCGCGCGGCGCGCGAGCAATCCTGCAGCCCCGGCGTCGCCGCGGGGCCGCCGTCTTATGCGGGGAGAAAACCTCCGGCGAGCCGCGACACCTTGTTCGCGGAAGAATAGTCGCGGGCACCAGGGAAGGGCTACCTCACCGACATGTCGCGCACGTAAATGTCTTTGAACCGCATGTTGCCCTGGCCGCCGGAGTGCAATTGCAGCGCGATGTAGCCATCGAACGACTTGGGCGTCGGGTCGGTGAAATCCAGAATGGTGATGCCGTTCAGGATCGCAACCATGTGGTTGCCTTCCACCTTCAACAGAAATTCGTTCCAGTCGGTGGGGCGGATCACCTGTTCGTATTCCGGCGACGGCCACGCGATCCAGCCGCGGTCATCGCCGTACAAGCCGCCGTTGTGATGGTTGAGCGTGCGGTCGATCTCGAACTGCATGCCCTTGGCGATATCCACCGTGCCGGGCTTGAATTCGGTGTGGAAGTAGATGCCGCTGTTGCCATCGTCTTCGCACTTGAAGCGGATCGACAGCCAGAAATCCTTGTACGTTTTCTCGGTGCGGAGATACCCGTATTCCTTGGTGACGCCCTGGCCGTGAATAGTGCCGTCCTCGACGGTCCACTTCTCGTGGCCCACGGGCGCCCAGTTGGTCAGGTCCTTGCCGTTGAAGAGGCGCACCCATTGCTCGTTGGGATACGGGGCGCGGTTCTTGGGCACCTGGGCGTTCATCATCATGGGAACGGCGAACAACAGGATCCATCTCATGGCGCTAATATTGTGGCAGATTTCGCTGATGAGCGAACAGCGCGTGGTTCTCGGAGGAGCGTCCGGCCTGATAAAATGGCGTCACTACGTGAAGAACTGTCTGGGTTTCCTGGCTCTCGGGGCTTCTCTGGCCTTTGCCGCGCCCTTGCGCGCGCAGGACGCGGCGTGGCGCATCGATCCCAATCACAGCGCCGCCCACTTCAGCGTCCGCCACTTGATGATCTCCACGGTTCGCGGCGAGTTCAGCGGTGTCAATGGCACGGTGCGCTATGATCCGAAGCGGCCCGCGGAGGCTTCCGTGGAAGCAACCATCGACTGCCGCACGCTGAATACCGGAGTGGCCAAACGCGACGAGCAGATGAAGGGGCCGGACTTTTTCGATGTGCAGCGGTACCCGTCCATGAAGTTCACATCCAAGCGCGTACAGGCGGCCGGCAAGGGCAAGCTGAAAATCACGGGCGACCTTACCATCAATGCCATCACCCGCCAGGTGGTGCTCGATGTGGAGGGCCCCTCGCCGCCGGTGAAGGATGCGCAGGGCCGCGAGAAGATCGGTCTCAGCGCCGCGACCCGGATCAACCGCAAGGATTTTGCCATCACCTGGAACGAGATCCTCGAAAGCGGCGGCGTGGCGGTGGCCGACGAGGTCTCCATCTCGCTGGACATCGAACTCATCCGCTTGACAGCGGGCCAAAATTAGATGGAATCTTATTTTAGATTGTGTCCAATCTGAGTCGGGAGCTGGCGGAGGCGCGGTATTTGCGAGAATTGTGGATCTTCTAATCGGATTTCAGGAGGGGAATAATGGCATTAGCCGATAAGCATTGTGTACCCTGCCGCGGGGGCGTGCCGCCCCTGAAGGGCGAGGAGTTGCAGCGAATGAAGGCGCAGGTGACCGGCTGGCAGGTGGTGGACCAACACCACCTGGACAAGGCTTACACATTTCCGGATTTCCGTACGGCCTTGGCATTTGTCAACCAGGTGGGAGCCATCGCCGAACAAGAAGGGCATCATCCCGATCTGTTCCTGTCCTGGGGCAAGGTGGGGGTCAAGATCTGGACCCACAAGATAGACGGCCTGACCGAGAGCGATTTTATTCTGGCGGCCAAGATCGACAAGTTATCTCAAAACTGAAATGGAGTACTCGACATCATGTTAGGAGTTGGACTCAAGTTTCCCACGTTTTCCCTGCAGGCAACCGTCGCCATCGAGCGGGGAAAGGCCTTCCGGACGGTCGCGGACAGCGATTACCCGGGCAAGTGGAAGGTGTATTTCTTCTGGCCCAAGGATTTCACGTTCGTGTGCCCGACCGAGATCGCGGCCTTCGGCCAGCTCAATCGGGAGTTCCAGGATCGCGACACGCAGGTTCTCGGCGGCAGCACGGATTCGGAGTTCGTGCACCTGGCCTGGCGGCAGAATCACGAAGACCTGAAGAACCTGCCGTTCCCGATGCTGGCGGATGTGAAGCGCGAGTTGTGCACGGCGCTGGGCATCCTCGATCCACAAGAGGGTGTGGCGCAGCGCGCGACCTTCGTGGTGGATCCGCACAACATCATCCGTTTCGTTTCGGTAAACGACCTGTCGGTTGGGCGCAACCCGCGGGAAGTGCTGCGCGTCGTCGACGCGCTGCAGACCGATGAGCTGTGCCCCTGCAACTGGCAGAAGGGCGATGCGGTGTTGACGCCGGCGATATAGCGCGGGTACGGCCGGCGCGCCTGCGCTAACGTAGTATCCATGCGACTGATCCTGGCCCTGGCGCTGCTGCTGGTTCCGGCAGGGGCGCAGACCAACGCGCTGGATTTCCTGAACCACAACCGCCCCGTCTTCGACGCCCACAACTGCTATCCCTACGAGGGGAGCTGGGCCGACCGCATCGAGCGGGCCCTTCAAACCGGCTTCCCCGTGGCCATCGAGCAGGATATGGCCTGGTACGGCGGGCGCGCCGTGGTATCTCACACCGACAAGACCAAAGGCTCGGAGCCGCTGCTTCGCGATTACTTTTTCGAGCGGGTCCGGCCCATCGTGGAAAAAGCGCTGGCGGAAAACGACCGGGCGCGGTGGCCGCTGATCGTGGTCCACTTCGATTTCAAAAGCAACGACGCGCCGCTGCTTCACGCCGTGTGGGAAGTGCTTGGCGAATACGAAGGCTGGATCACCACGGCGGTCAAGACCGCGGACCCGGGCCGCCTGTCGCCGTTCGACGCCAAACCGCTCCTGGTGCTGACCGAAGATTCCGATGCGCAGGAAGAGGTCTTTTTCCGCCAGGTTCCGGTGGGCGGCAAATTGAGGCTGTTCGGCTCCGCACACACCAAGGCGATCCCTTCGCAGCCCAAGCAGGAGCACGACCGCCTGCTGGCCACCTTGCCGCCGGCGGAGTTGCTGGCCTCTCCTCCTTCCAACTACCGGCGGTGGTGGAACAATTCCTGGTTCGAGGTGGAGGAGGGCGGCCAGCGGCGGGCGGGCGATTGGACACCGGCCGATGAAAAACGCCTGCGCGCGCTGGTGGATTACGCCCACAAGCTGGGCTATTGGATCCGCTTCTTCACGCTGGATGGCTTCACGCCCGGGGAGAGCAAGGGCTGGGACCAGGCGTACAACTTCGGCTCGCACGAAGCGGTCCTGGCGCGATGGAAGGCGGCCATCGCCGCGGGCGTCAACCTCATCGCCAGCGACCAGTACGAAGAGCTGGCGCCGCTGGTGCACGCCGCGCGTTGAGGCCAAGCCACACTAGTACGCCAGGTCGCTGGCCAGAAACGTAGTGCAGGCGATGAAGTAGTCGGTCTCGGATCGCCAGGCGGCATGGGTGAAGCGCACCAGCGTTCCGGAAGCGCGGCTTTCCAGCCGGAAGAATAAGATGCGTGCCGTTCCACTCGTCGCCCGTCTCGCAAACCCATTCCGCGTGGACGGGCGGTTGATCGGCTTCCAGCCTCAGCCGGTAGATCGTGGCACGGTTGAAAAAGCCTAATTCGACGGAGCGTCCGGACTCCGTGATGTCCGCTGCCCACCACTGGCCGCTATTCTGTCACGGATGGCGGCACGTTGGAAGACTGCCGGCCGACGGCGCGAAACCCGCCATCGGGTACACTGGGATTTCGTGCCGGAAACCGCCAAGCTGGAATCTGAAGCCGCCGGGCTCAGTTATCTGCGAGGGGCAGACGCGCCCCTTCTCAACCTGACGCTCTCAGAAGCTCTTGCCGAAACCGCCAGGAAGTTTCCCGGCCGTGAAGCCCTGGTGGTGTGCCACGAGGGCGTACGCCTGACCTGGGGCGACCTGGACCGCGAGGTGACGCGGACGGCGCGCGGGCTCGCCGGACTGGGGCTGCGGCCAGGCCACCGCGCGGGCATCTGGGCCAGCAATTGCCTGGAGTGGGTGCTGCTGCAATATGCCGCGCCGCGGGCGGGAGTCATCCTGGTCAATGTCAATCCCGCCTACCGCTCGCACGAATTGCGGTACGTGCTGGCCAAGTCGCACATTCGCGCGTTGTTCCTGCACGAGACGGATTCGCGGGCCAATTACCGCGAAATCCTGGCAGAGTCGCGCAATGGCGACGCGCTGCCCCTGGAGCACATCGTGTGGCTGGGCGACGCATCGTGGCACGACATGATGGCGGGCGGAGCCGATTTTCCGGTGGACGCCGCGAGGCCCGACGACGTCGCCAACATCCAGTACACGTCGGGCACCACCGGCGCTCCCAAGGGCGCCATGCTCAGCCACCGCAACCTGCTGAACAACGGCGTGGGCATGGGGAAGGGGCTGAAGGCGACGGAACAGGATCGCATCTGCGCGCCGGTGCCCCTTTACCATTGCTTCGGATCGGTGATCGGGTCGATGGTGTCGGTGGTATCGGGGGCCGCGCTGATTCTGCCCTCGGCGCAGTTCGACGCGCTGGCCACGCTGGAGGCGGTTCACCGCGAGCGCGCCACCGCGCTCTACGGCGTCCCCACCATGTTCATCTCCGAGCTGGAGCATCCCGAATTCGCGCGCTTCGACCTCACTTCGCTACGCACCGGCGTGATGGCGGGGGCGCCGTGTCCCATCGAGGTGATGCGGCGCGTGGTGGAGCGCATGCACATCCCCGAGATCACCATCGTGTACGGACAGACGGAGTCGTCGCCCGGAATCACCATGTCGCGGGCGGACGATCCCCTGGAGCTGCGTGTGACCACGGTGGGGACCGCGCTGCCCAATACGGAAATCCAGATCGTGGACACCGAGACGCACCACAGGCTGCCCATCGGACAGCAGGGCGAGCTGTGCACCCGCGGCTACCTGGTGATGAAGGGCTACGACGCCGATCCGAAGGCCACGGCCGCGGTCATCGACCGCGAAGGCTGGCTGCACACCGGCGATCTGGCGGTGATGCGGCCCGACGGCTACTTCAGTTTCAAAGGACGCGCCAAGGAGACCATCATTCGCGGCGGCGAAAATATATATCCGCGCGAAGTGGAAGACTTCCTGCACACTCACCCCAAGATCGCCGACGTGTACGTGGTGGGATTGCCCGACGCCAAGCTGGGCGAGACCGTGCTGGCGTGGGTCAAGCTGAAGAGCGGCGAGGAGGCCACGGCCGGGGAGATCCGCGATTTCTGCCGCGGCAAGATCGCGTACTTCAAAATCCCGCAGTTCATCCGTTTCGTGGATTCGTTTCCCATGACGGTGAGCAAGAAGGTGCAGAAGTTCCTGATGCGCGAGCAGGAAATCCGGGAGCGGGGCCTCGAAGACGTGGCGCGGCAGGCTACCGCATAGCCCGCGCCACTAATTCGAAATTGCTCCCCAGCCGCCGCAGCGGCGCGGCTTTGAGCAAGAGGTCATCCACCGCGCGCGCCATGCGGTAACCGGCGCGCCAGCCGGGAAACAGCCCCGCCAGCGGCGACGAGCCGAAATCGTACATATCGATGCGCACGTCCAGCCCGGCCCGCTCGAACAACGCCACGGTGGCCTCGGGCTCCAGCTCGCGTTCATCGGGCGTCTGGTAGCGCTTCATCAGCCCCGGTATGAGCAGGCGCCCCACTGCGCCCGAAAGGCGGCGGCGGCTGGGGTCCAGCGAATAGAAGACGCCGCCCGGCGCCAGCAGGTCCTTCACTTTCTCCGGCAGTCCGGCAAGGTCCGCGTCGGGGAGGTGGTGCAGGAAGAAGATGGCGATCACGGCGTCGTAGCGGCCCTCGGCCGTGGTCCCTTCCTCGAAACGCGCGTTGGCGATTCCCAGCTTCGCCGCGTCCGCCCGGGCTTGCCGCACGGCGGCGGGAGACAGATCCACTCCCGCCACTTCCGCCACGTGCGGCGCCAGCAACAGCTCCGTATCGCCTATGCCGCAGCCCAGGCTCAGAACGCGCGACGCGCGGCCCGCGCCCGTCATCCGCAGAATCCGGTCCGCCATGTGCCGCCGCAGCGCGCGCACGGCCGGACGCGCGAAATGCGCCTGGGCAAATCCCGAATACAGTTTCTCGTGGTATTCCAACTCGCGCTCGAGCGCGCCGTTCACGCCGTTTTCCGCTGCCGGGCGAACGCGATCGCCGTCAGCAGCAGCGCGCCGGCCAGCATGGAACTGTCGCGCAGCAAAGTCCACCAGGTGAGCGGCTCATTGTTCCCGAAGCAGCCGCAACTGATCTCCATGCCCTTCAGTTTTGCCCGCAGGAGGGCGCCGATGAACACCAGCAGCACCAGCGATGTGACGGTCGCCGTGATGCGCAGGCCGCGGCCCACGATCAACATCAGCCCGATGGCCATCTCCAGCCACGGCAGCGTGCGGGCCACCAGCTCGACGGCTTTCAGGGGCAGCAGGTCGTAGGAGTTGATGGCCAGCGCAAACAACTCCCACGGCTCGCGGAGCTTGACCCACGCGGCGTAGACGAATATGGCGCCCAGCGCGATCCGCAGCACCAGCGCCGCCGGCCGGACCATTCTATTTAAGGAAGTGATCATCGAGCAGGGATTTCAAAAGGGGGTAGTTGCGGTTGTCGGGGCCCGGAAACGCATAGGACCCTTGCTTGCCGCTGATCAGCAGGGTCGGAGTCTGGTTGACCCTCTGCATCTGGCCCAAGGTGACGTCCTGTTGCACCTCGCCTACTACAGCCTGTTCTTTGGCCAGCTCCAGCACTTTCTTCTGCTCCGCCGGCGTGAGGACGGCGGCTACGGTATCCCACACCTTGCCGTTGGCCACCCACGCAGCCTGGTTCTTGAACAGCGCATCGGCCACCTGCTGATACTTTCCGATGTGCGCGGCGGCCGTGGCGTAGTTGGCCGCCTCGCGCGAATGCGCATGCATGGGCAGCGGAAACTCGTGGTTGACGATGTACGCTTTGCCCGGTATCACGTAGTCCTTCATGATCGCGGGCAGCACGGTTTCGTGAAATGCCTTGCACCCGGGACATTCGAAATCGCTGTACAGTTCGAGCCGCACGGGGGCGGCGGCGTTCCCCAGGCACTTGGCTTTATCGACATCCCCCACGGACGCGGCCAGGCAGGGAAGCAGAGCAACGAGCGCGACGGCGTATGGCTTCATACCTAATATTCTACTGTGCCGGAATCGCTTTTGACTCGCCCGGGGCGGCCCCCCGCCCTCCTTGCTACAATCCAATGTGGCCCGCGTCCTGATGGTCTCCTCGGAGGCCACGCCTCTTGCCAAGACAGGCGGCCTGGCCGACGTCGTCGGATCCCTCCCTTCCGCTCTCCGGTCCTTCGGAGACGAGGCCGCGGTCGTCATTCCGCGTTACGGTTCCATCGACCTCACGGGCGCGCGCTGCGTCCTGGATCAGCTCCCCATTCACCTGGGCCCCACCCGGTACGACACGGCCGTCTATCAGGCCGCGGGCGATTTCCCCTTTTACCTGCTCGACTGCCCTCCGCTCTACGACCGGAAAGGGTTCTATGGGGAGGCCGGAGAGGACTACCCCGATAATCACATTCGCTTTGCCGTCTTCGCCCGCGGCGCGCTCGCCGTGGCGCGATACCTGTTCCGCACCGACATCCTGCACTGCCACGACTGGCAGTCGGGCCTGGTCCCCGCCTATCTCCGCTCCACCTTCTCCACCGATCCGACCTTTCTTGGGGTGAAGACGCTGTTCACCATTCACAACCTGGGATATCAGGGACTCTTCCCCAAGACCGTGCTGCCGGAGATTGCCATCGAACCGGCGCTCTACCGGCCGGATGGCCTCGAATTCTTCGGCCGCGTCAGTTTCATCAAAGGCGGAATCGCGTTCGCCGACGCGCTCGGCACCGTCAGCCCGACCTACGCGCGCGAGATTCAGACGCCGGAATTCGGCTTTGGCCTCGATGGCGCCCTGCGCGCCCGTGCCCATGTCCTCACCGGCATCCTGAACGGCGTCGACTACAACGTGTGGAGTCCGGAAGTCGACCCGCTCATTCCCGCCAGATACTCCGCCGGCGATCTGTCCGGGAAGGAGGTCTGCAAACAGCACCTGCTGCGGGAATTCGGTCTGCCCCCCGAGGTCATGGAGCGCCCCCTGATCGGCATCGTCTCGCGCTTCACGCGTCAAAAAGGCGCGGACCTGATCGCCGAAGTCGCCGGCGGGCTGGTGGCTCAGAACGTGTACATCGTGGCGCTGGGAACCGGCGATCCCGAATATGAGGACTTCTTCCGGAACATGGCCCAGGAGCACCCCGGCCGCATCGGCGAGGTGATCGGCTTCGATAACGCCCTGGCGCATCGCATCGAGGCCGGCGCCGACATGTTCCTGATGCCCAGCCAATATGAGCCCTGCGGCCTGAACCAGATTTACAGCTTGCGATACGGAACGGTTCCGGTGGTTCGCGCCACCGGCGGCCTGGATGATACCATCGAGAAGGACACGGGCTTCAAGTTCGTGGAGTATTCCGGGCAGGCGCTTCTGGAAGCGGTCCGGGAAGCCGTGGAGATGTTCGCGAACCGGGCTGACTGGCAGCGGAGGATGCGCCTCGGAATGCAGAAGGATTTCTCCTGGAAGACGTCGGCCGGCGCGTATTCGGCGCTCTACCGGCGGCTTCTGGAAGGGTCGCTGTGAATCCTTTTGGCCCGGTCCGATTCTAATAGTCTAGGAGACGAAATGGCAGGTCAGAACACACTAACCTTTACCGATTCCAGTTTCGACCTCGACGTGCTGCGGTCGGACGTACCGGTTCTGGTGGATTTTTGGGCCGAATGGTGCGGTCCGTGCCGGCAGATGGCTCCGACCATCGATGTCGTGGCCAACGAGTATGCCGGAAGGTTGAAGGTCGGAAAGCTGGACGTGGACAACAACGGCGACACCGCCATGCGCTACAACATTCGCGGCATACCCACCCTGCTGCTCTTCAAGGGCGGCAACGTGGTGGAGCAGCGCGTCGGCGCCGTGGGGAAGTCCGAAGTGCTGAAGATGATCGATCCCCACGTTCAAGTGGAGATTCCGGCGAGAAAGATCTGAAAACCGGGGCAGGCCAAAAGGGCCGGCCCCTTCACCGCCCGTTCTTCTGAATCTGCGCGTCCATCATCCTGACCAGCTCGGCGTTGGTCATAGGCTGCCACCCGTGGCCTTTCTTCGGCCGCCCGTACTCGAAGGTCGCGTCGGAATCGGCGGCCTTCAATTGATCTTCCAGCAGGTAGACCGCCAGGTTCAAATAATAGTTGTCCATGTCGCCCACGTAGAGGTGCAGCTTGCCCTTCAACTGCGGGCCCAGCCTCGTCCAGTTGGCCTTCAGGTACGCCGCCAGGTCGTAGTTGTGGTCGCGCATGTAAGCCGCCACCGATTTGTCGATCTTCCCGGTCTTCTTGTCCCAAAGCGGCCGCGGGTAGCCGTCTTCGCCCACCGGTCCGTAGACCGCTTCCCATGCCTCGAACTGCTGCGCCGACCGGCCGTGGCTGCCCAGCACGTCTTCCAGTTGGCTCATCTGCCGCATCGTCTCGACCACCTGGCCTTCCGGCGTGCGCATCATCGGGCGCTCGGGCGCGTTGTACTCGAATCCCGGCGCCACGAAGGCGTTGTCGTCGGAGTAAATGTCCACCAGTTGATAGCGCCGGAAATCGATGGGATCGGGGTACATGGTCCAGGTGCCGCCGAAGAAATCGGGGTGCAGCACCTGCAAGGCGAGAGACTCCCATCCGCCCGTGGAACCGCCGGTCAGCACCCGCGCCCAGGGCTGGCGGACCAGCCGGAAGCGCTCCTCCAGGTAGGGCACCAGTTCCTGCAACAGCGCGTCGCCGTACGGGCCGTCGTTGGCCGAGTTCACAGCGTACGAATCGTCGAAGTACGGCGTTGGATGCTGCCAGGTCACCGCCACCATGCGCGGGAAATTGTCCGACATCCATGCTTGGGAAAACTCGGCGGAGCCGCCCCGTCCCCCGCCACCGCGTCCCCCGCCGCCGCCACTGTCGCTGAATCCGAACGGCGGATTCAGCCCGAAATGGCCCTGGATGTAAATCGCGGGGTAGCGTTCCTCGGGATGCTGGTCGTAGCCCTTGGGCAGCAGCACGGTGGCGCCCAGGTACATCGGATGCCCCCAGAATTTCGTCAGCATCGCGCTTTGAATCTTGACGTGCTTCACCCACGCGGTATCCGGCGCCACCGTGATCGGGGCAAACGCCCCGGTCAGTTCCAGCTTCACGTCGAAACCCGCGGCGGGATCCAGATGCACCTTCCGCACGTCGCTCGACAGGTTGCCCGGCGAGCGGGTGAAGCGCTGGCCTTCCCATTGGTCCATGTGGGCCCAGATCGCGTGGCCGTCTGGAGCGGTGGAACTGCGTGTAGACGTTGACCAGCGCCTGCACGTAATAGTCGCCCGCGGGAACGTCTTTGAGGCTGCCCATCGGGTAACCGGGCGTGCGGCTGTTGAGGACCGCGGCGCGTCCCGGCGCGAGTTGCTCCACGTCCGCGCCGAAGAACGGCGTCCTGCCGGTCCACGAGCCGATCTGCTGGATCGGCGCCGGCTGCTCGCTCCTGGCGATCGCCACGAAGACGCGTCCGGTGATCGGCCCGTCATGGGCCGGCGCCGCAAACGTGATTTCAAAGCGCGGCTCGGCGGCGCCCGCCGCCAGCGCCACGGCCAGGCACAGAGCGGAGATTCGGATGCAGTTCTTCATCGAGCATCATGATATAACAGTGATCGCCCTGGCAGGCCAGGAGGCCTGCCGCACTATGAAACTTGCCACCCTCGCAGCGCTGGGCCTCATGGTCGCCTCGGCGCAACGGCTCACCGAAAATTACGACGAGAGCCAGGTTCCCAAATACACCCTGCCCGCCCTGCTGGCTATGCGGAGCGGCGAGCCGGTTCGCGACGCCCGAACCTGGACCAATCGCAGAAGGCCCGAAATCCTCGAGCTGTACCGCAGCCAGGTCTTCGGACGCAGTCCCGCAAAAGTACCCAAGCTCGATTACGAGGTCGTGACGGTCGACCGCCAGGCGCTCGGCGGGAAAGCCGTTCGCAAGCAGGTCACGGTCTGGTTCGCCTCCCGAAGCGGCGGTCCCAAGATGGATATCCTCATCTATCTTCCGGCGGCCGCGAAGAAGCCCACGCCGGCCTTCCTGAGTCTCGGCTTCTCGGGGAACCAGGCGGTCAACCCTGATCCCGGAATTCCACTGGGCGAAGAGTGGGTGCGCGACCCGGCAACCAAAGCCATGGTCAAACACCTGGCCGCGGAGAAGTCCAGGGGAGCGGATGCCTCGCGGTGGCAGGTGGACAAGATCCTGGAGCACGGCTACGCGCTGGCCACTGTTTTTTACGGCGATATCGAGCCGGATTTCAATGGCGGACTCCAGTACGGCATCCGGCCGCTCTTCTTCAAACCGGGGCAGAAAGACCCGGCCGCCGACGAGTGGGGAGCGATCGGCGCATGGGCGTGGGGCCTTAGCCGCGCCATGGACTACCTGGAAAAGGATCGCGACATCGATGCCAAACGCGTGGCCGTGATCGGGCACTCCCGTCTGGGAAAGACCGCGTTGTGGGCCGGAGCCCAGGACACCCGTTTTTCGATCGTGATCTCCAACGATTCCGGCGAGGGCGGCGCCGCCATCAGCCGGCGGAATTTCGGCGAGAGGACCGAAGGCCTCAACACCAACTTCCCGCACTGGTTCTGCGGCAACTTCAAACAGTACAACGGCCGCGAAGACCAGATGCCCGTGGACTCGCACATGCTGCTGGCCTTGATCGCGCCGCGGCCGCTCTACGTGGCCAGCGCCGCGGAGGATCTGCACGCCGATCCGCGCGGCGAGTTTCTGGGAGCCGTGAACGCCTCACCGGTCTATGAACTGCTGGGCAAGCAGGGGCTCGGAACGGACCAGATGCCGGGCATCCACCAGCCCATCATGCACACCGTGGGATATCACGTCCGCGCCGGCAAGCACGACATCACCGACTACGACTGGGAGCAGTATCTCGAGTTCGCCGGAATGCACTGGGGCGCCCGGTAGGCCGCCCGCGTCTCAGACCTTCAACCCGTGAAGGTATGGGTAGCTGGCCTTGAGCGCATTCATGTCCATTTCGACGAAGTAGTTCTTCACCCCGCCGGTCTTCACGGCCGCGAACGTCTTCTTCCAATCCACGGAGCCGGCTCCCACCGCCGCCTGCTTCTTATCGGCGCTGGACCAGTCCTGGAGATGCATCGAAAGAAACCGGCCGGGGTATTTGGTCATGAACGCGGCGGCTTCGTAGCCCAGGCTGATCACCGAAACCTGGAACTGCATCTTGACCAGTTTCGGGTCGAACGTCTTCATCAACCGGTCGTAAACCAGCACGCCGTCGATCTCGCGGAACTCGAAGTTGTGGTTGTGAAAACCAAGCTGCATGCCGGCCTTCTGCACCTGCTCGCCGATCTTGTTCAAATCGTCCGCGGCCTTGTCCCACACGGCCATTGTGGCGTCGTTGGGAAGGCCGAAAGTCGAAAGCACCATCTGCCGCAGGCCGAGTTCCTTGGCAAACGCGATCCGCTCGTCCAGGTTCTCCTTCAGCTCGCGAAACTGGTAGTGGCAGCTTTCGCAGCGCAGGCCCGTGGCGTTGATCGTCTTCCGCATCTCCGCGGCTTTCATGTTCACCAGCGAGCCGTAGCCGGAGTTGGCGTAACCCGGCGGCGAGCACATCTCGATGGTCTGGTATCCGATGGCCCGTAGCTGGCGGAGCGTGCCTTCGAAATCCTTGCCCAGATCGTCTCTCACCGGATAGGTCTGGCAGCCGATCGGCAATCCCAGCGGGTCGGCCTCGAGATTCAGCGCGGCGACGCCGGCGGCGCTCGCGCTCAGGAAGCCCCTTCGCGAAATGGTCCGCATGTCAGGCGATCTCCCAGCCCTTCCGGTATTCCCGGGACAGGTATCGGTTGGCCTCCGGCACGTTCGTAATCGTCATGCTCCCGGCGTCGTACAGCAGCCGTTTGCCGGTCCGCAGAGCGACGGCGTAGAGGTTGACGGCCTCGGAAATCGGCCACGCATTCAGGAAGTTGCCGCGCGACTGCGTTCCGCCGTGGCAGGCCTCGATCCACTGGCGCAGTCCCACCGATAGCGGCGGCTGGCCCTGGCCCCCACCCTGTCCGCGGCGCGCAGGGGGCGGCGGACCCTCGCGTCCCTGCATTCTTCGTTCGGGGATCAGCCGGGGCCCATCCACGTGGAAGCCCGCGAGGATCTTGCCCTTGTCGCCGACAAACATCATGGCTTCGGCCGGAAACTCTTTGTGGTCCTCGTCCAGTTCCTCGGGCGTAGGCGGATGCATGCCGCCTTCGTACCAGATCAGGTCCACCGCGGCGCGTTGCCCGCGAGCCGGGTAGCGGAAGCGAACCGACCCGGCGGTGGGGAAGGAGAAGTCGTTCTTGATGGTGGTGGAGACCGAGTCCTTCAACAGGCAGTTGTGGCTGAGCATCGGCTCGATGCTGGTGGGGCCGCTCAGCTCCAGGGCATTGAAGACCGTCCACAGGCTGTAGTGGCCCATGTCCGCCATGGAGCCGCCGCCGAAGTCGTACCAGCCGCGAAACACCATGTGGGTGTAGTTGGGATGGTAGGGGCGGTCGGCTTCGGGCCCCAGCCACAGGTCCCAGTCGAAGTTCTTCGGCGCCGGAGGCGTGTCGGTCGGCAGCGTCGCGTACTGCGGCCACACCGGGCGGTTGGTCCAGTTGTGGACTTCGCGAAGGGTGCCGATGGCGCCGTCGTTGATCCACGCCATCACCGGTTCCATCGAGCCGTTGGCGTCCCAGGGCATGAAGTGCGTGGCCACGCCGGTGGCGCGCGCGGTGTCGATCACCATTTTGGCTTCCTTCAGCCGGTTGGCGACGGGCTTGTGCACGATCGTGTGCTTGCCCTTCTTCATGGCCGCGATGCAGATGGTGGCGTGAAGATGGTCCGGCGTCATGACCTTGACCGCGTTCAAATCCTTTTCCTTGTCTAGAAGCTCGCGAAAATCGGCATAGGTGGAGCACGCCTTGAAGCCGTCGGCGGACCGCTGGTTGGCGTAGTAGGTATCGACGATGTCCTTGGCGACATCGCGCCCGCCCGGAATCACGCCTTCGCTTCCGGCGCGCCAGTCGGGCTTGGCGAGCAGCCGGCGAATGCTGGTCAGGATGCCGTCCCGAGACCAGTCCCGATACTCGACGGCGTCCTTGCTGGGATCGCAGACCGAGACAATCTGGATCTCCGGCACGGGAAGGAGATTCAGCATCTCTCTTAGACCCTGCGTGCCCACGCCGATGTAGGCCAGGGTGATCTTATCGCTGGGAGCGACGTAACCGGGCCCTCCCAGGACGTGTCGGGGAACGATGGTGAACGCAGCGACTCCGGCTGCGGTTCCCAGGAATTTGCGGCGGTTCTGATCGGATGTCATATTGCGGACTCGCGAGCATGATACCCGGAAATCCGCAACCGAAGCAAGGGGAGGGGTGGGTTGTGCGGGTTGCGCATCGGGAGAAGAATCGGCCCGGAAGTGAGGTGAAACAACGTCCCTTGCTTAAGCCATTCTGTTTCTCGTGGTTGCGGGATGGCTCGAAAATGGGAGACGCACCTGAGAGCTTTTGCTTCCGGCAGGCGATCTGATTCTTTTTCAGGCGGTTGCACGGTTATTTTCACCCGGAGTCGCATACCACCCCAAACCGTCGTCGAAGGTCGCGTGCTGGATGGGGGCAATTGCCGTTTACCGGCGGACGAGGCTGCGCGATGGATTAGCTCTGCGCGCATTCCGCTGAAGTGGGGCAGGATTCCGCTGCGAGGTGGGGCGCGATTGCAGGCACTTCCGCGGGTACGCGTTTGTCCTCCAGTTCACGTTGGAGCAGGTGGCCGGTGCGGAACGAAGCCGACCGCGCAAAACCGCGACCTGTCTCGTATAATCAAGAGGCAGGAGGAGCACCATGGTCAGCGAGCATGTCGCGCAGCGCGAGGGCGTCTACTATGTCCCAGGGACACGCATATCGCTTGACTCGATCGTCTACGCCTTTCGCGAAGGATGCTCGCCAGAGAATATCCGCGAGGATTTCGAGGGGCTGACGTTAGCGCACGTCTATGGTGCGATCGCCTTTTATCTGGATCATCAGGCCGATATCGACGCCTACCTGTTACAACGCAAGGATCAGTGGGACGAGTTGGAGCGCCAAGGCACTCCCGCAAGTCCGGACTTGCAGGCTCGGCTTGAGCGTGCCCGCCGGACCGTCTCGCTGCCTCGGCAATGAAGGTTCTGTATCAGGCGGACAATGATCTCCGAAAGGCTATTGTCCGGGGGGCGGTCCGCCGGGAATCGCGGATGAACTTCCGTAGTGCGCAAGCCGCACGACTTGACGGAGTATCTGATCCAGAGGTGCTCGCGGTCGCCGCAGAAGAAGGACGGATTCTGGTCTCCCATGATTTCCAAACCATGCCGAAGCATTTCCGGCAGTTCACACAGCGCCGACGCAGCCCGGGAGCATTGTTGGTCAGGCAAGACCTGCCAGTCGGGGAAGCAATAGAGACTCTGCTGCTGATCTGGGAGGCTTCCGAAGCGGATGAGTGGGCAAATCGACTCTGCCTTGTGCCAAGCTTGGTGACGATTGCAGTCGGCGCCCCAGCGTAGTCACTACTGCGCAATATCACGAACGGGATCTGCTCCACGATCCGTGAAGCGCTGGGAGCATTCCCGTTGAGGTCGACTAACCGGTTCTGCACAAAATGCGGAGTTCAACCTTACCGATGGCCGACGATCGGCCGTTGCTGCCGCTGCCGCCCCATTTCCGCCAAACGGGCGTTAGACGTCCGAGTGGCCATGCGCTTGTTTCCGCAAACCCCACATATCGTTCCCAACTGCGGAAGGCCGCTTTGAGCGACCAGTGAAGTGCACTACGAAAAGGCCGCCTGGCCACTACTCTGGCGTCGGTGTCAGCTCGATATGAGTGATGACTAACGCGGTCATGGAAGCCTTGCGCGGCTCCAATCGCAACCCGAATTTCTGGACGGCGCCCAGAACAGCGCTCTCCACCGCCATGGGGTCGGCACCGTCTTTCTGTGCGGCGATCGCAGCATCCAGCAACGGCTGCACGAACGACGCTAGGTCAATGTGGTCGGCCTCTACACCGGTTTGATCCACCACTGGTCGGCTGAGCCGGAGAACGTATTGGTACTGATTGATGAAATCCGCCGCCTGCGCCATGGTGCCAGGTGGTAATCCGCGACCAGGGGCGGGATCGTCACCCGCTGGTTTGAGGGGAATCTTCGGAACGCCCTTCGGTGCGGTAAGGGCGTAGATCCCGAGCTCCCGTGTCTCCTGACGTGCTTCAAGCCGGAAGCGCTCCCGCAGCATTGTCTTTAGCATCTCCGGTACTTGGGCAGTGGAGGACCCGGTCGGCAGCTTGGCCACAATGTTAAATCGTGTGGTGTTCAATTCGGGCTCGCCTACCACCTGGAAGGAATGCAACCCATAAGCTCGCGTGAGCAACATGAGGAGGGA
>DASQZT010000133.1:0-5178 GCA_035638575.1 Bryobacteraceae bacterium | reverse complement strand
CCGGGCTCTACTTGAGGAAATCAACATGGTGGCGCCGGTGGATAGCGCCGTCCTCGTTCGCGGGGAGACAGGCACCGGGAAGGAAGTGGTGGCACAGGCAATTCACGCTGCCAGTCCGCGCCGGCAGCAACCGTTCGTGGCTATCAACTGTGCCGCGATTCCCGCGGCGTTGCTGGAGAGCGAACTCTTCGGGTACGAACGAGGCGCCTTTACGGGCGCCGTTACCCAGCGCGAGGGACGCTTTCAGGCCGCGGATCGCGGCACGCTGTTTCTCGATGAAATCGGCGACCTTCCCCTGGAACTCCAACCGAAACTCCTGCGCGTTCTGCAAGAGCGGCAGGTCGAGCGCCTCGGCAGCAGCCGCACCATCCCGGTCAACGTACCCGTGATCGCCGCCACTAATCAAGACCTGTGGGGCATGGTCCAGGAGAAGAAGTTTCGCGCCGATCTCTACTACCGCCTGAATGTTTTCCCAATCAACCTGCCTCCCTTGCGGGAACGACTGGGCGATATTCCCCTTCTGGTAAGCCACTTCGTTCGAAAGTTCGCCGAGCGGCAAGGCAAAGTGGTCGACCGCATACCCGAGGACGTGATGGAAGCGCTCAAGAGCCATGATTGGCCGGGCAACATTCGTGAATTACAAAACTTCATTGAGCGCGCGGTAATCATGACGACAGGTTCGGCACTGCGGCCGCGCCTGACGGAGCTGCGAATGCAGACTGTCACCACCGAGGTCCGCACTTTGGCGGATGCGGAACGCGCTCACATTGTGGCGACGCTTCGGGAAACCAATTGGGTGGTCGGCGGACCAGGTGGCGCGGCGGCCAGACTCGGGTTGCCCAGAACATCCCTGATCGCCAGGATGCAAAGACTGGGCCTCGCGAAGTACCCCGGCACGCAGAACGAAAGGCCACCGGCTCAACACGAAGTGGAACGTTGGATACCCGATAGCGCTGAAGACCATCTGGTCAGTGCTGCGGGCGCCGGTTACGGCAGTTCAGCCAGGGAATACACTTACGCGCGGTAGTGCCTCTCAGGCCCGCCGCGCGGTCCGATCCCAGGCGTTCCGCAGGTGCGGGAATCGTTCATCCAAGAGCAGGCTGGCCTGGTGCGCAGTTTCCAACACCGGCTCCGGGCGGCCGGAATCACGCTCACGTGGGTCGGACACCCGTTGCGCCAGCACCGGCGTGTTCTCAATCAGCGAAGCAATCCTCTGCCTGGAAAAACGTTTCGCGAGCTCGACGGTCGGCTCCACCAGCATCGTCGGGCCGGGCGCGTAGTGGATGATGTACCCGAGCATGTTCAACAGCACTTCGGAGCCGCCGATCTGCGCCGGCTTCATGAATACCACGCACGAGGACGGCGAGGACGGGCTGAGGCAGTCCATGATCTCCCGCAGGACAGGCGTCCGCAAAGTACGCCACCGGCCCGGCTCGCCGGCCGACACGCGCGACAAGATTCGGTACTGGTCGCTCCGCCGATCCCGGTTGTTTCCGAACGCCTTGGGCACGCCAATCCGAACATCACGCTTTCGATCTACAGTCACGCGATTCCGGCCGACAGCCGGGCGGCGGCGAAGGTCTGGGATAGCGTGTTGGCGGATGTGATACAGGCGAGCCGAAAACCTGCGGCGGTGCGGAGGTTTTGTTGGAAACAAAAGGAACGTGGTGGGCGCGACAGGACTCGAACCTGTGACCTCCTGCGTGTGAAGCAGGCGCTCTAACCAACTGAGCTACGCGCCCTTCTGGAGCGACGATCGTGCGTGCCTAAACCCAAGTCTACCCGAAAATCGCGGGCGCGCGCTACTTGGGGAACAGGATCGGCAGCGCCGGTTCAGCCGTGAACATGCACCGCGCATTGTGGCCGCAGAGCGGGACCACGGTCACCTTGTGCTGCGCGCCGTACTTCTGGTTCACGTAGGCTCCGAACGCCTGCCCGCGCGCCAGCCGCGTCGGCCCTTGCGCCATCGCGGGACACGACGAGTCGAATCCGCCCAACGGCAGGATGTCGATCTCGCCCAACAGATACACCGTCGGTCGCGCGGCCAGCTGCTTTTTCAATGCGTCGTCCGGAATCTGCGCCGCGTAGCCGCCGCCGCGATTCTGCAGCCCGTACGGCCAGCGGTCATAGGTGGTGCAGTTGCGGGAGTCCCCAAATGCGCGGAATTCCTTGCCGTCGGCGGCGGGCCTGTTCGCATCGGGGTACGCATAGCTCGAAGGGTTCGACACTATGTAACTGACGGGCACACCCAGGGTGTCGTGGACCTTGTTGGCCATCTCGTAGCGCGTAACGAATTGGCCGCCCGCCGAGTGGCCTGCCACCACGATCGCCTTCAGGTTCGGGAAGACGTCCTTCCGCGCCAGCTTCCGGAGGATGTCGTCGGCCAAATCATATGACGTCAAATGGTCGTTGCTGAGCGACGTGCCGCCCGACCGCCAACTGTCGCCGTTGCAGCTCCAGCTCACCTCGTTCGGCGCCAGGGTGTCGTGGCAGCCACGGCTGTCATTGGAAGCGAAGCGCGGCGCGATCACGATGGTGTCGTCGAGGGCGTCGGCCAGAAAAGCCGCGGCCACGGCGGAGCGGAAATAGTTGTCCGCGTCCCGCCCGGCGCCGTGCACCATGATCAGCGCGCGGACAATGCCGTCGTTCTTCGCCTGCAGCGGATACGTGCGGTAAATCAGCGAGCGCGAAGGCCCGCCGCCCAGGCTCACCCATTCGGTGCACGCGGTGTTCGACGTTATGCACGGCCCCGCGTAAGCCGCCACGGAAAGGAAGAAAAGGAATGCGCGCATCCACGCTCAGGTATACACCTTTTCGCGGATCCAAAACAACTGACTGGTGCGGGCCGCGCGAAGGGCGCCCGCCGCCGCGCGCTGGAGCGCGGCCCGATTTCAGAGTTTCCTCTCTGGTTTCCGGGTTGCCGCCGATACCCGCCTCTTGATATCCTTTGTAGTAACGCCCTCATTTCAAATTAGGAGAAAAAATGGCTGTAAAAGTTGGTATCAATGGCTTTGGCCGTATTGGCCGCAATATCGTCCGCGCCGGCCTGCATCGCAAGGACATCGAATTCGTGGCGGTAAACGACATTACCGATACGAAAACGCTGGCTCACCTGCTGAAATACGACTCAGTCCTCGGAGTTCTGCATGAGGACGTCACTTCGGACGCGGACTCCATCACCGTCGGCGGCAAGAAAATCAAAGTGTTCGCCACCAAGGACCCGGCGCTGCTCGACTGGGAATCCGTGGGCGCGCAGATCGTCGTCGAATCCACCGGCAAGTTCACCGACGCCAAAGAAGCGTGCAAACACATCCGCGGCACCGTGAAGAAGGTCATCATCAGCGCTCCAGCCAAAAACGAGGACATCACCATCGTGCTCGGCGTCAACGACAGCGCCTACGACCCCGCCCGCCACAACGTGATCTCCAACGCGTCCTGCACCACCAATTGCCTGGCGCCGGTGGTCAAGGTGCTGAACGACAAGTTCGGCATTCTCAAGGGATCCATGACCACGATCCACAGCTACACCAACGACCAGAACGTCCTCGATTTCCCGCACAAGGACTTGCGCCGCGCCCGCGCCGCGGCATTGAACATGATTCCCACCACCACCGGCGCAGCCAGGGCGATCGGCCTGGTGATGCCGCAACTGAAGGGCAAGCTCGACGGATACTCCATGCGCGTTCCCACTCCGAATGTCTCCGTAGTGGACCTCGTCGCGCTGCTGGCCAAGCCGGCCACCACCGAGGAAGTCAACGCCGCCCTGAAGCACGCGGCCGAAAACGAAATGAAGGGCATCCTGGGATACACCGAGGACCCGGTGGTATCCACCGACATGATGCACAACCCCAACAGCTCCATCGTCGATAGCCAGTTGACCAAAGTGCTGGACGGCAACCTCGCGAAAGTGGTGTCCTGGTACGACAACGAGTGGGGCTATTCCTGCCGGGTGGTCGACCTGATCGCGTTTCTGGTCGCGAAGGGCCTGTAATCGCAACGCGTAACATCGGCCCCGGGTAATACCATCTTCAATACTACGGGGCACGCCAACGTTGCGGAACTTTACCGTCCCCGGGGAGAAGTATCAGTATAGTGATGCGTTTCGACGCTGTCGCGCTATGCCTGCTGGGTCCGGTGCTCGTTTCGGCGGCTCAGTATAGCGGTTCGGTACGTGCCGCGGATCAATTCATTCCAGGAGCCACGGTCACCGCCCGCAACGGCGGCGCGAAGGTTGTCGCTTACACCAACGAGGCTGGCCGGTACACGCTCGACCTGATACCCGGTGTGTGGGAGATCGAAATCGAGATGTTCGGATTCGCTCCCCTGCACGCGAAGATCGACGTGGGAGACCAGCCGGTCAGCAGCAACTGGACCCTCGAAATGCCGCGAGCCGGACGGGGCGGGGCGCCCGCCGGGCCGGCGGTCCAGGCGGCGCCCAAGGCATCGGCAGCCACGGACGCCCCCAAGGCAGCCGACACAAAGCCTCCGGACGCCCCCGCTCCCTCCCGGCCCCAGTTCGGACGCGGGGGACAGGGTCGTGGCGGGCAGGGCCGAGGTGGACCAGGCCGAGGCGGCGTCAATTCCGCGCAAGCCGGCCGCGGCGGCGTGCCTGGGGCGACGGGTAACCAGCAACAGCCCGCCTTTCAGAACATGTCCGTGACCGCGACCGAAGAGGGCGAGCAGGCACTGGCCTCGGCGGCGATCGAACCACCTCCGGACCTGGGCGCCGCGGGCGATTCCAATGAGTCCTACGTGGTCAACGGCAGCATGAGCGGCGGCCTGGCCGCGGCCACCGACGAGCAGGCGCGCCGCGACCGGATGATGGGCGGCCGCGGAGGTCCCGGTGGTCCGGGCGGTCCGGGCGACTTGGGGTTGATGGGCGGCAACATGGCCATCAATGGCGGGTTTGGCGCAGACCCGCTGGGAATGGGAGGCTTCGGCGCGGCCGGCGCAAATAGCGGCTTCGGCGCGGATAACGGCGGCGGCTTCGGTCCCGGTGGCGGCCGCGGCGGCGGGCCCGGTGGTGGTGGCGGACGCGGCGGTGGCGGTGGCGGCGGTGGCGCCGGTGGAGGCCGAGGCGGTGGTGGCGGCCCCGGCGGCGGACGCGGCGGACGCGGAGGCCCCAACCAGCGGCGCGGCCCCTTCAACGGCCAGTTCGCCGCATTTGGCAACCGGCGG
>DASQZT010000132.1:0-205408 GCA_035638575.1 Bryobacteraceae bacterium | reverse complement strand
GCCTTGAGCCTCCCGCAGATGCGCGCGGCTTTTTCGATCCCGGCCGCATCGTTGTCGAGCGCAACCGTGATCGTGGGATAAGGGTCAAGGCACCGCTCCTGCTCCTCCGTCATTTCCGAACCCATGAGTGACGCAGCCTGGACGCCATGCTCGTGGAACCAGAGCGGCCCCCAGAGCGACTCGCAAAGGATAAACGGCTTCGCGGGGTCGCACCGCTCCAGCCCGTAGAGGAAGGTCTTCTTGAGCCCCTTCCCGAAGAGCCACTTCGGATTGGCATCCGACACCGGCAACGTCGTCCGGCCCGCATAGCCCACGAGACTGCCGCATTCGTGGAGCGGGAAGACGACCCGCCCGGCCATGCTGCCCTTGCCGGGGAAAAAGCCAACGCCGAATGTCGCCGCCGTCGCCTCGGAAATGCCCCGTGACTGGATCATCTCGTGGCGGGGGATCACGTCCTTCAACTGGAACGCGAGCGGATTGTTCTTGGGGTTTACCAGGGCGTCGAACACCTCCCTGGTCATCATGCCGTCATGCGGTTCCACGCTTCTCTGCTTTCCGTTCAGGTTCGGGAACAGCTCCTCGATCCGCTTCGCCGCGGCGTAGGGGGAACACTGCTCCATGAGCGAGACGAAATCGATGACGTTGCCGCCGGCCCGCTGGCCGTTCTTCTTGCACGAATCGGAATGGCAGTACCAGACCGATTTCGCTTCGTTCACGTAGAACGTGTTCTTGCTTCCTGACAAGTGCGTCGGCAAGGGGCAGGTGCCCTTGAGCGAAGTTTGGTTCACCCGGACGAGCTTTACCTGGTACCGGGAGAGGATATCCGCGATGGCGACGCGCGCCTTGATTGCCTTGAAATCCAGAAACGGACGGTTTTCTGCCATAGTGCCTCCTTTCAGAAGGGCTACCCATAACGATACGGGTCGAGGGGAAAACGGCCAGAAGTACAGTTCTGCCGTAAGCGGCATGCAACGCAGTCTTGGCCGTCAACCCAGGTGCGCAGTAACGTTCTCATCAGAAGCTTCAATGATTTCCACCGCACCTTGAAAAGGAGAAAAAACTTCATGCCCGAAACGACGCTCATCGCCGGTACCGACACGTCCGGCAAACTGACCAGGGCGGACTTGGCCCTGATGCCGGCCCCGCATTCCACGCCGACCCACCAGGTGATCCCGCACATCGACATCGTGCAGGCCCTCGAAGAACAGCTTGGGTTCCGCCACATCGCTATCGCCTCCGAGGAGTACGCCGTCACGAAGGACGGCAAGAACTTCTTCGGCGTGATGACGCTCGACCAAGGGATGGACGGCGCCAGCTTCGCGCTTGGCGTCCGCAATTCCCATTCGAAGCAGTTCCGGCTTTCCATTGTGGTCGGCCTGCGCATTTTCGTGTGCTCAAACCTGTCATTCGCCGGCGACTTCAACATCGTCCTCGCCAAGCACTCGAAAAACTTCGCCCTGAAGAACGCCATATCCATCGGCATCGACGAGGCCCAGCGCGGATTCGAGCCGATGCAGATCCAGGTTTCCGCTTGGAAGGAGATCCAGATCTCGGACGATCAAGCGCGGCTTGCCATCTTCAAGGCGTTCATCGAAAACGAGCTCGACGCCCCCAAGCACCTTGCACGGGAAGTGTGGCGGAACTGGAGAGAACCCGCGTATGAGGAGTTTCGGCCGCGGACGGCCTACTCCCTCCAGAACTCCTTCACCAGCAGCTTCAAACTGCTCGATGCCGTGCCGCTGTACCGCGCGACAGCCGACCTCGGCCGGTTCTTCCAAGGGGTCCAGTGATCCTTCGGCGGCTTCGCCATCGTCTCCCTCTTTCAAGGATCTGGACCCCCGTTCCACAGTTCCGGGCGGCGGCGAAAGTGGGACCGTTTTTTGGAGCGGTCTCTGCTATAACGAGCGGCGAGCGCATTTGCGGAATATCGGGATATAAGGGTAGGATCAATTTCCTGCCCTTTTCTCTTTGCGCTGCCGTTACGAAAGATAACCCGAGTAACCCTCAACGATTTGCGAATGGCGGGCTACAGGCGTACATTTAAAGAGTAAAATATCCATTTATTGAATCTCTTTTCATGTTCGAACACATCTTCAAAAACATTGACGACGTTCTCTGGAAAGAAGCAGGTTGCACAACCGAGCTCGACTACACCGAGCAGGCCTCCTGGCTGTTGTTCCTGAAATACCTCGCCGACCGGGAACAGGAGTGGGCGGTGGAAGCGGAGCTGCAGGGCAAGAAATACACCTATATCCTCGACAAGCCCTATCGCTGGGAAAGCTGGGCTGCGCCCAAGGGTAAAGACGGCGAGCTTGACCACAACGCCGCCATGACTGGCGATGACCTCCGCGATTTCGTCAACCAGAAGCTGTTTCCCTACCTCCACGGGTTCAAGCAGAAGGCCAGCGGGGCGAACACCATCGAATACAAGATCGGAGAAATCTTCGGCGAGATCAAAAATAAAATCCAGAGCGGCTACAACATGCGCGAGATCATCGACCAGATCGATGAACTGCGTTTCCGCTCGCAGACCGAGAAGCACGAGCTGTCGGAACTCTATGAGGAAAAGATCAAGCGTATGGGCAACGCCGGGCGCAATGGCGGCGAGTATTACACCCCGCGTCCGCTCATCCGCGCCATTATCCGCGTAGTGAAGCCCGAGATCGGAGAGAAAATTTATGATGGCGCGTGCGGCTCGGCGGGTTTTCTGTGCGAGGCGTTCGATTATATAGACTCCAGAGGCAACCTCACTACCAGAGACCTCGATACACTTCAGACCCGCACTTTCTACGGCAAGGAGAAAAAGTCCCTCGCCTACGTCATCGCGATCATGAACATGATCCTGCACGGCATCGAAGCCCCGAATATCATCCACACCAACACCCTCTCCGAGAACCTCGCCGACATCCAGGAGAAGGACCGCTACAACGTGGTGTTGGCCAATCCGCCCTTCGGCGGCAAGGAGCGCAAGGAAGCGCAACAGAACTTCCCCATCCGCACCGGCGAGACCGCCTTCCTCTTTCTCCAGCACTTCATCAAAATCCTGAAAGCCGGCGGCCGCGGTGGCGTGGTCATCAAGAACACCTTCCTTTCCAACACCGACAACGCCTCTGTGAGCCTACGCAAGCTCCTGCTGGAAAGCTGCAACCTGCACACCGTGCTGGACTGCCCCAGCGGCACGTTTCAGGGCGCGGGCGTGAAGACCGTCGTGCTGTTCTTCGAGAAAGGCGCGCCCACGCGCAAGGTGTGGTTCTACCAACTCGATCCCGGCCGCAACCTCGGCAAAATCAACCCGCTCAACGACGACGACCTCGCCGAGTTCGTCAAGCTCCAGAAGACCCACGCCGACTCGCCGAAGTCGTGGAGCCTGGATGCCAAGAGCATTGATAAAGAAGCCTTCGACCTCTCCGTGAAGAACCCGAACGGCGGCGAGGAAATCATGCACCGCAGTCCGAAGAAAATCATGGACGAAATCGCCGCGCTGGACGCCGAGAGCGCAAAGGTGCTGGAAAAGATAAAGGCGCTGCTATGAGGAATGAGTGGCCGCGCAAGAAAGTCAGCGAGATCGCCAAGCATTCGCTCGGCAAGATGCTCGACAAAGCCAAGAACAAAGGCGAGCCGAAGCCGTATCTCCGCAATCTTAATGTTCGCTGGTTCAACTTTGATCTGTCCGACCTGCTTGAGATGCGTTTCCTGCCCGAGGAGGCAGCCAAATACACCGCCGTCAAAGGTGATGTCCTCATTTGCGAAGGCGGCTATCCGGGACGTGCGGCAATCTGGGAACACGACGAACCGATCTACTTTCAGAAGGCACTTCATCGCGTGCGCTTTCACGAACCCGAGCGCAGCAAATGGTTTCTCTACTACCTACTCGCCAAAGATCTTGATGACACTCTCAAGAACCACTTCAACGGCGCTGGTATTCAGCACTTCACAGGGGAAGCGCTGGCTCAATTTGAAGTCCCGCTCCCACCGCTCCCCGAACAGCAGCGGATCGTCGGCATCCTCGACGAAGCGTTTGAGGGCATCGCCACCGCCAAAGCCGACGCGGAAAAGAACCTACAAAACGCCCGCGCCATCTTCGAAAGCCACCTTCAGTCCGTCTTCAGCCAGCGTGGCAAGGGCTGGGTGGAGACGACGCTGGAGAGAGTGCTCGCTGTCCAGCCCCAGAACGGATGGTCTCCTCCCGCGAAGAATCATTCGGATTCCGGAACTCCCGTTCTGACCCTTTCCTCCGTCACTGGATTCCACTTCAGGCCGGACAAGATCAAGTTTACCTCGGCATCGACTGATTCTCGGCGACGCTACTGGGTCAAGAACGGTGACTTTCTCATGACGCGAAGCAACACGCCAGAGCTGGTTGGCCATGTTGCGATTGCCTCGGGAATTACCGAACCGACCATCTACCCGGACCTCATCATGCGTATGAATCCCGCACCAGACCGTATGATGACCGAGTTTCTCTACTATCAGATGCGCTCTCCTTCACTGCGAAAGGAAATCACCAGCAGAGCACAGGGTGCGAATCCGACCATGAAGAAGATCAGCAACGGCGCAGTGAGAACCCTTTCAATCGCCGCGCCATCAATCGCTACTCAGCGAGCGGTCGTCGAAACACTCAACGCTCTCACCGCCGAAACCCAACGCCTCGCGAGCCTTTACGAGCGGAAGCTCGCCGCGCTGGAGGCGCTGAAAAAGTCGCTGCTGCATTCCGCTCTTGGTGGAAACCTGTGATAGCGCACGGCCATGAACGAAGCAGAAACCAGAACCGAGCACATTGATCCCGCGCTGAAGGCCGCCGGCTGGGGCGTGGTCGAGGGCAGCCGCATCCAGCGCGAATACCCTATTACGCCCGGCCGCATCGAAGGGTTGGGGCGACGCGGGAAGGCGTTGATCGCCGATTACGTGCTGGTCTATCGAAACCACAAGCTGGCCGTGAACGAGGCGAAGGCCTGGGACGAAGAACTGACCGAGGGCGTGGCGCAGGCGAAGAACTACGCCGGCAAATTGGCCGTCCGTTTCGCCTATGCCACCAACGGCCAGGGCATCTACGCCATTGACATGGAGACCGGTAAGGAAGGCGAGGTGCAGCGCTACCCGACGCCGGACGAGCTGTGGAATCTGACCTTCGCCAAGCAGAACGCCTGGCGCGACCGCTTCGCAGCCGTGCCTTACGAGGATAAGGGCGGTTCGCATCCGGGACGCTACTATCAGGAGATTGCGATAGAGCGAGCTCTGGAGGCCATTGGAAAAGGCCAGACGCGCATCCTGCTAACCCTGGCCACCGGCACGGGCAAGACGTTTATCGCCTTTCAGATTGCGTGGAAGCTGTTTCACTCCCGCTGGAATCTGAGTGGCCAACTAACGCGTCGCCCGCGCATCCTGTTCCTCGCCGACCGGAACATCCTGGCCGATCAGGCCTACAACGCCTTCTCCGCGTTCCCGGAGGATGCGCTGGTGCGCATCGCTCCCGAGGACATCCGCAAGAAGGGCAAGGTACCCAAGAACGGCAGCTTGTTCTTCACGATTTTCCAGACGTTCATGAGCGGGCCGCCGAAGGATGGCAAGCCAAGTCCCTATTTCGGGGAGTATCCGCCGGAGTTTTTTGATTTCATCGTTATCGACGAGTGCCATCGGGGCGGCGCAAACGACGAAAGCAACTGGCGCGGCATCATGGAGTATTTTGCCCCAGCCGTGCAGCTCGGCCTCACGGCCACCCCTAAACGCACCGAGAACGCCGACACGTACCGCTACTTTGGCGAGCCCGTGTATGTTTACTCGCTCAAGGACGGCATCAACGACGGTTTCCTCACGCCGTTCAAGGTGAGGCAGATTCAGACCACGCTGGACGATTATGTTTACACTCCGGATGACCAGGTGGTGGAGGGCGAGATCGAGGCCGGCAAGCGCTACACCGAGACCGACTTTAATAAGATCATCGAGATCAAGGAGCGCGAGGCGTACCGGGTGAAGCTCTTCATGGAGCAGATAAACCAGAACGAAAAGAGTCTGGTGTTCTGTGCCACGCAAGCCCACGCGCTGGCCGTGCGCGACCTCATCAACCAGATAAAGACCGGCAGCGATCCGAACTACTGCCACCGGGTGACGGCGAATGACGGTGCGCTGGGCGAGCAGCACCTGCGGGATTTCCAGGACAACGAAAAGACGATCCCGACGATTTTAACCACATCACAGAAGCTTTCAACGGGCGTGGATGCGCGCAACATCCGCAACGTCGTGCTGATGCGGCCCATCAACTCGATGATCGAATTCAAGCAAATCATCGGACGCGGCACGCGGCTCTTCGATGGCAAAGATTACTTCACGATCTACGATTTCGTGAAAGCGCATCTCCACTTCAACGATCCAGAATGGGATGGCGAACCGCTTGAGCCGGAACCGTGCTCCAGATGCGGCGCGCAGCCGTGCGTCTGTGAAGCGGCGCAACCAAAACCGTGTCCGGTCTGCGGCCAGCAGCCCTGCGTCTGCCCGCCCGAGCCCTGTCCGAAATGCGGCCAGCGCCCGTGCGTTTGCAGCAAGAAGGCGAAGGTGAAACTCGCCGACGGCAAGGCGCGCACAATCCAGCACATGATGTGCACCACGTTCTGGCACCCGGACGGCACACCGATGTCGGCACAGCAGTTCATGGAGGCGCTGTTTGGCAAGTTACCAGAATTCTTCAAGGATGAAGCTGAGCTTCGCGCCATCTGGATCGCACCCGACACCCGCGCCAAGCTGTTGCAGGGCCTTGCCGAGAAAGGCTTTGGCGGGGAGCAACTGGCCGAGATGCAGAGAATGATTGATGCCGAGAAAAGCGACTTGTTCGACGTGTTGGCCTATATCGCGTACGCATCGCCGCCGCTCACCCGTGAGGAGCGGGCCATCAATGCCAGGCCGGTGATCAGCACCCGCTTCAACACAAAACAACAGGCTTTCCTCGACTTTGTGCTTTCGCATTATGTGAACGAAGGCGTTCAGGAACTCAACCGTGACAAACTAACGCCCCTGCTTCGCCTCAAATATCACGATTCCATTTCCGACGCCATCAATGAACTGGGAAAACCGGAAGAGATCTGGAATGTTTTCGCTGGCTTCCAAAGATATCTTTACCAAAAAGCGGCGTAGTAATTTGGTGCCACCTTTTGCTGGAGAAGTCTAGACCATATGCCTCAGAAACCTCACCCCAAAAAAGAAGCCGAACACCAGTCAGCCCTTTGGGCGCTCGTAGATCGGTTGCGCGGCGGCAGGCAACGGCTGAGTCTCGATATGCTTGTTCAAACCGCGAGAGAGCAAAAGATTCCTGTAACGTGGCAGGATCTCCGTTCCTTCACCGTTCGGCATGGCGGCGCCAATGCCGTGGTTATTCCGCCGTACGTCACGGACTTTATCTGCGATTACATTATCGATGAGAAGCCTCAAAGTGTCCTCGACCCGTGGGCTGGGATCGGATCGCTACTTCTACCGATTGTTGAAAAGAACGCCATACGGAAAGCACAGGGCATCTCACCAGTTCCGCCGGAGGTCGAGATGGCGCGATCGATGGATGAGCGCTCGGTGGTCGAGTGGACACCGTCAGCGCCGAGCGAAGTACTCGACGAACTGGGCACATTTGACCTGATCGTCTCATCACCGCCGTGGAACCTTGGTACGGTAGCTGAGAAGTTCGGAACCGGGGGAGGCATTGTCGAGGTCAAAGACTCCAAGACCCATGTCTTGGCGCTGAAATCCGCTACACACCTCAGTGAGCATGGCGAGGCGATTTTCGTCCTGCCGAACAGCTTCTTCTTTTCCGCGCAATCGGCCGCAGTTCGAGACGCGCTCCCTAAACTCGGTCTTTTCATCCACACAATCCTTACGCTCCCCGCCAACATCTTCGCGCCATTCACGGTGATTGAATCGAACCTCGTATTCCTGTCTAGAAAACGAGTAGCGGAAATCTTTGTCGGGCGGCTCAATTCGGAGCAAGATCCGACGCCGCTGCTCGGCAATCTCAAGAAGCGAAAACCGGGTGCCGCCCCCGAACTAGGCCGCCTTGTCGCGCTCGAAGGCTACAGAGGATGGCACGCCCTGGTCGCCGCGGAGGAGGAACAGCGGCTCGCTGAACGAAGCGGACTGACTCCTGTCCCAGTTGCGGACATTGTCGATGCGGTCAATCTCGCCAACCGCGGGAAAGCCGAGGTGGAAGCGTTCGCCGATCTGCCAAACAGCGTTTACCTGCCGCTTATTGGGACCTCCCCCGCGGTGTCGGCATTGTCCGATCTGCGCATCAAGCCACACAATTACGCTCAACTGGTCGTCAGCCCAGACAAGGCCTACGCCGGATTCCTCGCCGAGTTTTTCAATTCACCCCTCGGCCGAAAAACGCGAGATGGTCTCCTGAGTGTTGGGTTCATTCCGAAGATCAGCAAACAGACTCTCCTGGGCGGAACGGTTTACCTTCTTCCTTTGGAAGCTCAAAGAACTGCCGTTGACGTCACTCGCCAGGTGGAAGAGCTGCGCCTTCAGCTTGAACAGCTAAAGGCTCAGCTTTGGGGCCGCCCTGTTGATGCCGCAAGGGTTCGAAAGGTGCTTGGCAAGCTCAACCAGAAGGAGGGATTTGACGCCTGGCTTGAAACCCTTCCGTTCCCCCTCGCATCGATTCTTCAGCGCTATGCGGCCAGCATAAACCCTGAACGCAAGGTTGGGCACCTCTTGAATTTCTTCGAAGCCACCGCCCAGTTCCTCGGAACGCTCATGACGAGCGCCATGCACGACGATCAGAACTATTTTCAACAGCACAAAGGAGATTGGTTCGAAGCGGGAAAGGACAATCCGCACTCGCTCGCGAAAAGCAGCTTCGGCGAATGGGTCGTGCGCTGCCAGCGTCTCGCGAAGACTACTCGTCAAATGCTTTCGAGCGAAGATAAGGATGAGCAGAATCGTTGCCTTGGCTTCTACAGGGCGAGTGACCGACACAAAATTGCTGCGATTGCAGACAAGAACCTTTACGCGATCCTTGAGAAGACAAGTCGTTACCGAAATAACTGGAAGGGACATGGCGGCATCGTTGCAGAGAAAGAGCAGGACCATAGGCTTACGCTCCTCCAAGAAGAGCTCACCCGTCTCCGTGGCATCCTCGGAGGGGCGTTCGAGGATTGGTGGTTGATTCGATCACGGCCAAAGGCGTACACCGCTGGGATGCACTACTATGAGGCCGAAAAGCTCATGGGCAGTCATCAGATTTTCAAGCAGGTTGAGATTGCGACATCCGTGCTCATGGATTCCACTGAACTGTATTTCTTCGACACAACGACCCGGCAGCCGCTCCAAACGTTGCACTTCTTCCGCATGATGTCGGTTCCAGAGTCGGAGCAGATCGCCTGCTACTTCTTCACCCGACTCGACAAGAAGAATGTTTGCTGGATCTCCTACCACTTTGAGGGCGACAAGGCAGATCGGACCGAGCCCGACACCTCGGTCCTGAGGCTTATCGAGGAGGTTGAGCAAAACGGTGGAGGATGACGTCTTTGTGCCCTCGATCCGCTCCGGAACCTTCCCCGGCGAACCCCAATGTCTGTGACCGAGGAAGCATTTTGGTTACCGCTCCTCCCACCTGCGTCAGTAGCTGTGTCAGTAGAGGCTGCGAAAACGGGTCATTTCCGGTCGGGCCGTGTCGCCCAGAGTCGCCAGCAACCCATTTGAAGGAACAGGTACTTCGCTGAAAACAAAGGACTAGCGCTTGCGCCCGTCACATCGGAGGTCGCGGGTTGAATCCGGTTTTTCCCAACGCGGCGTGTCCTTCCGGCAAGAGTGCGTGACTTGCTCACGGGAACGCGTCCTCCAGGTCCGGTCGCACGCGCCGCAGCCGGCAAGTTGGCTCGAGTTAACCCGTCAACCTGCGAGGCAGGCCAGGGCGCGCCGCTCCTTGCCGATTGTGTGGGACTGAGAATCCGCCAACGGCCTAGGCATCTTCGAGCGTAGGCAAGCCGGTCTCGAGGCTGAAAGGCCGAGCAATCACGAGAGAACCAATACTATGGACGCCGCCGTTCTAGAATATGGAAGTATACTGAGGAAATCGTTGATTGCGATGATCTCACTTCCGGAGTCGCAGCGCGCGCTATTGATGGCCGTTATTTTGCATCGGTTTTGTGACGACGCCCAGGCTCCCAGCGAATCCTTGCCGGAATACGGAGATGCCCGCGATGTTTGAAATCCTAAAGCTCATAGTTGGGCTATTGAAAGACTCCCTATCACCGTCTGAGATCCAAAAGAAACGCCGTGAAAAAACGCTGAGGGCGATTGGCATCGAGTTGTATGTTCTCTACGCCTCAGTCAATCGAATAATCATCCGGGGTGAAGACATTGTCTCATGCCTTGAGCATGTCATCGCACAATATGACGAACTGGTAGCTGACACGCCTGAATGTGAAGTAATTGGAACTCCAATTTCCTATATTAACTCTAAAGAAAATAGACTTCGTTACTTCAAGGGTGCTGTACAGAGGTTGAGCAGTACACTCCGTCTGCAGGCCGACGAGCTCTGGAGGCTCAGAGATTCAATCAAACGCCTAGCGTGGAGTCTTGAGGTGATCTCTCCAGAGGCGCTTCGACAACTCAGCCTTCTCGTTTTTGCAAAAGGTGACATCATTGACGAGCTGGCTTTTATGGTTGGCCACCAGGCCGACGAAGAAGCCACTCTGCCTCAGACAACTGAAGCACACCTCAGGTCTGCAATGGCGGAAATAGAACGGACTTCCCTCCATGACTTCCGTGCAATGGCCCGACGCGAGCAGCTCATGCACGAAGTATCCGTATTGGCGATCAAACTATCTGCAAGTCCGGACGGCTCACAGATTGAACGGCTGAGGACCTATTTGCGCGATCAAAAACCCCGCGACCAACTCTCGACTATTGAGACGGTCGCACGTTCGTTGCGTGAGGCAATCCTCGCAAATTTCACGGTCCATGATATTCTACTCGGCTTAAAGGACGAGCGCTGGACGCAGTGATACCCGTCCTTCCCGCAGTATTTCGCGTTCGCATTCAGCGAATATCGCGAGCAGGCCGGCCATGGCTCGACCTGCATCACACTGCCCTATGCCGCCTGTCGGATCAGCTCCTCCAGCGCCGCCCAAAGCAGTTTCGCGGCCGCAGCCATCAGATCCCCCTGCGTCGTCGCCGGCAGCGGCATGCCCAAATGTTCCTGCAGCCTTTCCAACCGCTTGAATGGCACTCCGGTTCCGTACTTTAACAGCGCGATCATCGCTACGGCCGTCTCATCGTACTTGTCGGCGCCCGCGGTTTCCGGCTCCTCAGCGGTGAAGACCTCCCCGCACGCGTTGCAGCGTAGTCGCTCCATCTCGAACACGGTGGCCTCCAGCGGTGCGTGGCCCACGAATCGTACCAACGTTGCCGGCTCTTTCTGGCGGTAGATTTTTCCCTGGTGACACTCCGGGCACTGGTCGCCGGAATGGAGCTTGGCGTGTGCGACGGCAACCCGATTGGCGCCGGTAAACGCCGCGGCGCCATTGCGCCCATGCCCAACCGGAGCCGATGCGCCGGCCTCCGGCTTGCCTGCCGGCGCTCCATCCGGCGGCAGAACGGCACGGGGTTTTCTCCGTGCTCCGTTTCCGCACCAGTCTCTCTGCCATGGCATGCAGCGCGGTTTTGAGCTTCCGGCCTTCCGATTCGCTCGGCGGCGCACGCGTGCTGCGATCGATGATCTGATCCAGTTCCTCCAGGTTCACCTCGATCCGCTGTCTCATGGTTGGCTGAGGTACTCGCGGAAACGCCGCGTCAAGGGCAAGCCGAGGACTTCTTTGATCGGGCGGTTCGGCCTGTTCGTCTGGTCGTTCTTGCCGCGCCCGGTGGTCAACCCGAGGAGTTGCCAGTTTGCCGCGCGGTAACAGGCGCCGCGAAAACGTCCGGGATCGATGAAGGTTTCCGCGAAGTAAACCGGATGGCCGTACATCCGTTCCCAGTCGTCGGACATTGATAATGCCTCTGAAGGCGCTCGACCCGGTTGACATCCACCCCGTACGGCGACTGGCGTGGGGCCGGCTTCCACCATTCGCTTGAGCTTGCCGGTGATCGCTTTTTGTCAGCAGCTTTGTCAGCACGCGCTCCAAGTCTCATGTGTTTTCCGCAATTGTCAGAAATTTCGGCCTGCTTCCAAATCCACTGAAAATAGGTTGATAACGAGAAGATATTTTACACATGGGACTTTACACGTATGGTTTCGTAATCAGCAGGTCTCCGGTTCAAGCCCGGAGGGTGGCTCCATCAAATCAATCACTTACAGCCTAGTTGAGACTCTTGGGAGCCGGATTGGTAGCAACCCCGGTAGCCACGCCGCTCTTGGTAGCAACGCGGGTGCTCAATCGCGTCTTCTGGAACGAAGCGGAATCCTTGTACAGCGATTGGATCGACGTGCGCGGCGACCGGCGGCACTACTTCTACACCGGCCACAACCTGATGGCGGTGATTCAGGGCGCAGCGGGTTCGCAACGCTCGCGGCGCATCCCGCGCAACTTGGACGAGCATTATGCGGGGCTATGCCGGGACGACAAAGTGTCGCGGGACGCTATATACGCAACGCCCTGCAATATGCGGCCGGTATCGCAACTCGGCGACATGGTGGATTTCGGCAAGCGCAGCAACCAGACGAACTTCCCGAACTACGAAAACGGATGCTCGTTCTTCCACTCCACCGGGCTGGACGGCGTGCGAATCGCAGGCCGGCCGCCCGCCCGGATGGAAGGCGCCACCTACAAATTCTGCCATCTGGGCACGGATATTGCGCTCGAAGTGCGCAACGGCGTTACTCGCAGGACCCAATAAACTTTCGTGAATTCGTCTCTGGGGCGACAGCGGAGTGAGCGTGGACAGTGTTTGCTCCCCAGTCTGGACACGTTCGAACTTTGCATGCCAACTGGCCCTGTGGTCGAACCTGTCAACGCCCGGTGCTTTCAGAATGATCGGCGCGGTCCGCAGGCACCCGTCTATATGAGCGATCCAGATTAGAGAAGGCCACAAAAGCCTCTGGTGGCGATGAGATCGCGGCCGTGAAACCGCCATCTCGGAGAGTGGACCTACCGGGGCAGGGGGGAACACTACGGCGAGCGGGAGAATCGAGTCTGGGAGCCCCCAACTTCCGGATGCGCCGTGTCATCCAGGACTAACCGCCAGCGAGCATCACTCAATGGGACCGTCCTTCCAGCCCCCTGTTGCCTGGCTACCAATATTGATCCTTAACAAGGGCGACTCGTCTATACTGGTGGCAATTAGTTTAGGGGGATGAATGAAAAGGATGCGCGCTGGTTTTGTCGTCCTCTTCGCGGGACTCCTTTGTGGCTCCTGCGCACATCGCACCCTCGCTGTGAGGACCGCGCCTGCGACGGTGCCCTCGCGCAGGGTTGAAGCCGACAGCGACGTCCACGCGCCCTGGGACGCACCGTTGGATCGGGATGCACGCCAGGCTTGGGTTAAGGCGCGCAGGCTTTCCGCCGTGCGGCTGCACGAAGTTCAGACGCTGCTGGGAACGGCCTCGCCGGCAGCTTCGAGCACCACGCTCAATCCACAGCAATGGACGTCCATCGGCCCGCAGCCGATCGGCACGAGCACGAACCCCGACGCCGGCTCCGTGCTCAACCTCGCCATGGATCTTCACAATCCGGGTACGATTTACGCCGGCACCTATGTGGGGAAGCTTTGGAAGACCACGAATTCGGGCACTACATGGCTGCCGCTGTCGGATACTGGCCCGCTGGTGGATGTTCAGTGGATCGCCGTCGACCCCGTGGCGCTGAACACGGTGTACGTGCTGGATGCCGGTTCGATCTACAAGTCGGCGGATGGCGGCTCGACATGGACGGAATTGCCGCCCGTGGTGACCGATGCGAGCCTGAAGTGCTCCGGCGAGGCCTTCGCGATTCATCCGAGTGTTAGCGCCACGTGGCTGGTTTCGGAGTACTGCTCTGCGTCACCATCGACTTCCGTGATCTATAAGACCACCAACGCCGGCGCTGCCTGGAGCAGGCAGGCGACGATCGCGGGCGAGATCGACAAGCTGGAGTTTAACGCCTCCAGCCCGAATTACACTTACGCCGCCGGCTTCGCGTCCTCCTCGGTACTGTTCGAGATTTCCACCGATACGGGAACAACCTGGACCAGCGCGCCCGGCTCCGGTTCCACGGCTCTTCCTCAATCGGCGCAGTATGCCCCCAATGTGGTGGGATTTGCGTCGGCCCCTTCGAGTCCCAAGACGATCTACTTACAGGTCGATTCCTCCGCGGATCCCGACGTGATCAGCATGTTCAAGACTGCCGATGGCGGCCTCACCTGGAATGCGCTCACCTCATTCCTGGCTGCTGAGGAAAAGCCGCGCACCCCCGGAGTGACCGCCGTGGATCCCACGAATCCCAATACCGTATTCGCGGGGGCGATTCTTTTGGAGCGCTCGACCGACGGAGGGGTCACGTGGGCGTACGCGGACGGAAGCGGGACCAACACACGTCTGCACTCCGACAATCATGCGATGGTTTTCACACCGGATGGCAACACGGTGTTCGAGTCGAACGATGGCGGGGTGTGGACCTCGACCAGTTTTCGCAGCGCCTCGGTAACCTGGAAGGGCCTGAACCAGACGTTTGGAACAGCGGAATTTTACGCGCCATTGGGGATGGACCCGACCAATCCGAACCGCAGCTTCGGCGGTCTCCAGGACAACGGAACCATCATGTACAGCGGCAATTTGGCGTGGGCGGAGGCAGGGATCTTGGGCGACGGATATGGAACCGTAATCAATCCGGTAAACACCAACATCGTCTATGCCGTGAGCAACGTCGGTGGCATTTATAGATCCACAGCGGGAGGAGCGGCCGGCACCTTTGCGCTGCTGCCCACTTCGCCGATCACATTCGGGAATTTAGTGATGGACTTCACGACACCCACCACGTTGTATGCGTTCCAGGGACCCGCTCTCTTTCAATCTTTGGACGGCGGGAACACCTGGCCGAAGTTCGGCCCCCCGGACAACAACACCGTGGATGGTCTCGCCGTGGCGCCGTCGGATTCGAATACGGTGGTGGCGGTGCTGGCGGGAGGAGCGGTGCCTTGGATCACGAAGAACGCCCAATCGGGCGCGGCGGCGTGGCGCGCCGGGCTTCCGCTGGTAACCGTCTCGTCATCGACCAATTTCGAGGGGATCGCCATTGATCCGGCCAACCCGAATCAGTTGTATGCGCTGCAGGGCAATGGCACGTCGGCGGCACCATTGTTGACGAGCAGCGATGGGGGCATGAGCTTGCAGGCCAGGAATTTCGGCCCAAATGTGGTAGACATTCCGCGGGCCCTGGTGGTCGACCCCGATCTGCCCAACACGATGTACCTCGGCACGGCTTCTTCCGTCTTCAGGAGTTCGGACGGAGGCGCTTCCTGGTACCCTTTGGCATCCGGATTTCCGCTGGTGAACATTACCAGCCTGAACCTGCATCGAGGGGCCAGAATCCTGCGCGCGGGCACTACCGGGCGCGGCATTTGGGACCTGGCTGTTCCCACCACGGCTCCACGGCTGAGTAGCGCTTCGCTCACCGCGGCGAGCTCCGGATTTAAGCTGACGGTGAACGGAAGCAATTTTACGGCGAACTCGGCGATCTGGCTGAATGGGAACCCGCTTGCCACCTCGTTCTCGAGCAGCACACAATTGACGGCGGCGGTTCCCACAAGCTCGATTACCCCTTCCACGGTCTGCAACGTGTCCGTCAACACGCCTGGCAGCGGTGGAGGGCTCGCGGATCCCATACTCACCTCGAACGGTCCGACGATTTACCCCGATGGCGTCCAGAATGCGGCCGGTCCGGTCTCGGTGACCTCGGATTCCGCGACGAATTCTTTCACGGTGGGATTGTCGCCGGGTATGTTCGTGGCTTTGTATGGTTCGCAGTTGGCGACGGCTCCGGTGGTGGCCCCGCTTCCGTTTCCAACCATGCTCGGCGGAGTGAAGGTGCTGGTCAACGGAACCGCGGCGCCCCTATATTATGTTTCCGCCAATCAGATTGACTTCGTCGTACCGTGGGAGACCGCGGGTACTGTGGCCAGCGTCGCCGTTGTGTCGGGTGGGACGACCTCGAATACGGTCGCCACTCCGATCCAGACGGCTCCGCAGATTTTCACGACGAATCAGGCGGGGTCGGGACAAGGAGCGGTGCTGGTCGCGGGCACGGCGACGATTGCGGCGCCCACGGGAGCGTTCCCAGGGTCAAGGCCCGCGGCCAAAGGCGAGTACATTTCGATCTACATGGCGGGGCTCGGGCCGGTACAGAATCCGCCCAGTGATGGCGCGATCGACACTGTCCTATCGTCCACGGTGGCGCAGCCCGCGGTACGCATAGGGTGCCCCGGTTCTTCCGGGTTACTTACCTTCTGCAATGCGCCGGTACAGTTCTCCGGCCTCGCGCCCGGATTCGTGGGTCTGTACCAGGTCAATGTGCAGATTCCCGCGGACGCGATGTCAGGTAGTGTTGTGCCGCTCCAGATCACCTTCGCGGCGGGCGCCGGGCGGCCTTCCAATATTGTGACGATCGCCGTGCAGTGATTGGATCGTGCGGCCGCGACAGGCCTCATGCGCACGGCCTCCACTCAGTCTCTTGCGGTGGTGACGAATTGCAGCGCGGGGTTGAAGAAGTGAGCGTGTAAATCTGGGAGTCACTCGTAGCGCCGCTTTTCGACCCGACTCGCGCGCTGCTTTGGGGTGATCCGCGCACATTTCACGAACTGCCCGCGGCGGCCGATGACGGCGAAGCAGGTGCGCCCCCGCTCACGGCAACCTTTGCGAGCCTTTCTCCCTCGCAAAAAAGCAATCCGCTGTCCGTCGGGTGAGAATACCGGCCCGACGGCTGCGGCCGTTCCGGCCAGGGGTTTGGCGTCCTGCCGGTCCATCGTACGGATCATGAGCGACTCGGCTCCCGCGGTGAGCCCCGCGTACACAAGGTGCTTGCCATCCCGCGATATCGCTACGTCCCACACTGCGGAGCCGGGCAGAATCGCTGTCCAGCACGAAGCCGGCGCTTGGATGGCCGGCCCCGGCACCAGACGGTACCACGCCAGCGCAATCAGCGCGCCTCCGATCGCCCCCGCCAGCAGCCAGAAGACCGCGGGTGGGCGCTGAACCCGCGTCACAGCGGGCGCTGTCCCGGTCGGTTCATCCAGCTCCAGCCGCGCGTCCCCGATGTCCCGCAGCCTCTTCTTCCGATCCCGTTCGAGGCAGCGGCGCAACAAGCCGCGGATGGATGGTGGCGTATGGGTGGCAGCGCATTCCAATCTGGCTCAGCCCGCAGCACGGCTGCCAGAATGTCCCGGCGAAATACGAACGCGGAGGGCATCAAAAAGGCCCCCAATGGGTGTACAATCAGGGCCTGCAAGGAAGGGCGAAACGGAAATCCACGGCAAACCGGCGCTGGGAGAGCAACAGGAAACGATTCAGGAAAAGCAATATATGAATACTGCACGCCATTGGCGCATTTTTGTTGGCTTGTTTTGTTGCGGGGCGCTCTCTGCAGCGAGTTATCGCTACCCGCTCGAGATCAGCAGCGCGAATCCGCACATTCTCGTCGACCAGAACAACGTTCCATTCTTGATGGTGGGTGATTCCCCCCACAGCGTCTTTTCGAACCTTTCGTCGGCTGATGCGGCGATTTATCTGGCGGATCGGGCGGCGCGCGGAATCAATGCCTTGTGGGTCAATTTGCTTTGCATTCGACCCGTGGAGGGGCGCCCCGACGCCAGTCTTCTGGACGGAACCAAGCCCTTCACCGCGACCATACCAGGCACGCGCTATTACGACTTGACCACGCCGAATGAAGCTTATTTTGCCCGTGTGGACGAAGTTGTCCGAATGGCGGCGAAGGACGGCATCGTGATGATGATCGATCCGCTCGAAACCGCCGGGTGGCTGCAAACCGCGCTCGCCAACGGTTCCACTCGGTGCCGGACCTATGGGCGCTATCTGGGGAATCGTTACAAGGGCTTTGCCAACATCATTTGGTTGAACGGCAACGACTTTCAGAGATGGGACGTTCCGGCCAACGACGCGGTCATTACCTCGGTCGCGCTGGGTATCAAGGATGAAGCGCCGAAACAACTTCAGACCGTGGAATTGAACTATCAGGCGAGTTGTTCGCTCGACGACCCGAATTGGGCCCCCATCGTCGGCCTGAATCTGGCCTATACTTATTACGCCACCTACGCCAAGGTGCTGGATTGCTACAATCAATCTGCCAAAATCCCGGTGTTTATGGGCGAGGCCAACTTCGAATATGAGAGGAACGGCGACGAAGACGGCGGCACGACTCACGTTCTCCGCATGCAGGAATACTGGACCATGCTCTCCGGGGCGACCGGCCAGCTTTACGGCAATAAGTACATTTGGCGATTCCTGCCCGACTGGAAGAGCTATCTCGTCTCGCCCGGCGTCGTTCAGTTGGGCTACATGACGAATCTGTTTCAGACTCGAAAGTGGTTTGATCTGACGCCCGACCAGGGGCACGCCTTTGTCACCGCCGGCTACGGCCGGTACATTTCCACCGGTCCGCCGGCTACGGCGGCGACATCGCGATTCGCCGACAACGATTATGTAACCGCGGCCGTGACGCCCGACGGAACGCTGGGGATGGCCTATCTGCCGCAAGGCGGGACGATCACCGTGGCCATGAGCAAGCTTCAGAATGGCATCGCTGCCCGCTGGTTCGACCCCACCGACGATGCCTTCCAGGCCATTGCCGGCTCGCCGTTTTCCAATCAGGGCATGCACGAATTCACCACGCCGGGCAAGAACGGCGCCGGCGACCGCGACTGGGTGCTGGTGTTGGAAGCGGGCGCCCGTCCTTAACGAGCGCGGCCTCAACAATCCTAGAGGGCTCGATTTCGAAATCCATCGATTGGGTCGCGACGCCGAACTCACCCTTGGCGAACTTATCGGTGACGACCACCTGCTGGCGGTATTCGCCGGGCCGCGACGAACTGAAACGCGAGCGCCGGCCGCGGCTCTCTCGGTTGCGCGGCTGGAGCGGCAGTCGATTCCGGCGTCTTCCGCCGCGCGGTCGCGATTGGCCCGCGGGTGCGATAGGCTCGTCGAGCGCAACGCCGCGCCTCACGACTCGGGCGAACGACGGCATCCGGCGGGCCGGATTCGCATGTTGGCGCAGCCCTCGCCTCCCGCTCCCTCCTCCGTGCGATCGCCCCATGGGGGAGCAGAGCGCATCTTGGCGGGCAGCCGAGCCTCCGGAGGGAGGCGGCCGCGGCGATGGAGGTGGCCCTGACCCCGGTTGCTGACAACGCCCCGTCAGTCCAGCACAATTAGCTTCTAAGTTGTTGATTTTATGGAGCTGGCGGAGGGATTTGAACCCCCGACCCTCTGATTACAAATCAGATGCTCTACCAACTGAGCTACGCCAGCCGATGCGGCTCGATCTGATGCCATTGTAGCCGAGTTCGCCCCGCCTCCACGAGCCCTGCGCGGGGCGGATGCCGATTTCTTAACCTCCTTAACCTTGCGCCCCGGTTTACCCTGAGAGTATGGAGCTTTCTCAGCGGCGCGCCTGGCTCGCGTGGGCTTCCGTGGGCCTGCTGGCCCTGCTGTGCGGAGTTCTCGCCGTCCTTCAGTACCGCTGGATCGGCGAGATCACCAGCGCGGAGCGGACCCGGTTGCGTACGCAGCTCCAGTCGCGTCTGAACGCGCTCAGCCGCACGTTCAACGAGGCGATCTCCACCGCGTGCGGCGCTCTCGTGCCGGAAGCCGCCCAGGTGGAACAGCTCGGACGCGAGCGCGCTTACTCCGCGCAATATCTGCGCTGGAAACAGTCTCACGAGCCGCTGTTCCACCGCATCGCCCTCGCCGTGCCGGACAGCGGCCCACTCCGCCTCCTGCTGCTCGATCTCGACACCGCGGCTTTCTCGCCCTCCGATTGGCCGCCCGAATGGAGCGCCACCCGCGACCAGCTCATGCGGCGGTTCGAAGGCGGTCCGGTGCCGATGGCCCAGGGCGTCCCCGTGATCTTCGAAGTCCCCCGCTTCGAGGCGGCGCCGGATGGCCGCGGCGCGCGCGAACAGGAATGGCTGCTCGCGGAACTCGATGCCGGGCAGGTCGCCGCCACCCTTTTGCCCCAGTTGTTGAACCGTTACCTCGGAGAGTCCGGCAGGCTCGACTACGATGCGGAGGTGGTGGACAGCGCCAATCCCGCCGTCGTCATCTACGATTCGGAGCCCGGCCGCGAGCGCGCCATCCGGGGCAGTCCCGATGCCTCGGTCGGGCTGCTGAACACCTTCGGCTTTGGACTGCGCGGCGGTCGCGGCGGCCCCGGGCGCGGGCCGATGCGCATGCCCCTTTCTCCGCGGGATGGCCCGCATGACGTGCGGCGCAGCGCAAGTCCTGGAGCTTCTCCGGATGTCCAGGAAGGCATAGGCCGCGGATCGGGCACGGAACCCCCGCCGCCTGAAGGCGGACCGGGCCGCTGGCGGCTGCTGGTCCGGCACCAGGCGGGTTCCTTGGACGCCCTCGTTGCCTCGACGCGCCGCCGCAACCTCGCCATTTCCGCCGCCATCCTGCTCTTGATCCTGGCAACCATCGGCGTGCTGGTGCGCTTCTCGCGCCGCGCCCATCAGCTTGCGGAGTTGCAGATGAACTTCGTGGCCGGCGTCTCGCACGAGTTGCGTACGCCGCTCACCGTCATTCACACCGCGGCTTACAATCTGCGAGGCCGCCTGGCTGGCCGCCCCGAGCAGGTGGAGAAGTACGGCGCCCTGATCCAGGCCGAGAGCGCCAAGCTCACCATGCTGGTGGAACAGGTTCTGCACTTTGCCAGCGCGCAGGCGGGCCATGTCATCCGGGCCCGCGAGCCGGTTGCCGTCGATCGCCTGATCGATGACGGCCTGCGGTCCAGCGGCGCCGCGCTCCGAAGCGCCGGTTTCACCCTCGAGAAACAGCTCGATCCCGGACTGCCCCTCGTGCTGGCCGACGAGATGGCCATGCGCCACGTCCTCCAGAACCTCGTGGACAACGCCTTGAAATACGGAGTCGAGGGCGGCAACTGGATCGGCGTGTTCGCCTCCGCCGTCTCGGACCGCGATGGGCCGGCCGTCGAGATCCGCGTGGCCGATCGCGGCTCCGGAATCCCCCAGGACGAGCAGGAGCACATTTTCGACCCGTTCTTTCGCGGCCGTCAGGCCGTCCGCGACCAGGTGCATGGCACCGGCCTCGGCTTGAACCTGGTGAAGAAGATCGTGGAAGCCCACGGAGGCAGCATACGAGTGAAGAGTGAGCCGATGAAGGGAACCGAGTTTATCGTGCGGATTCCCGCCGCCCCGCCGGAGTTACAGAATGAGCTTGCGCATTCTCCTGATTGAAGACGAGCCGGGCCTGGTCCTCACCATCTCCGATCTGCTGGCCGCCGAGGGCTACGAAGTCGAATCGGCCGCCGACGGCGAGGCGGGGCTCTCCAAAGCTCTGGAGGCCCGCTTCGATCTCGTCGTCCTCGACGTGATGCTCCCCAAAAAGACCGGCTTCGACGTCTGCCGGGAGTTGAGGCAGAAGGGTATCGACACCGCCATCCTGATGCTCACCGCCAAAACACAGGTGGTGGATCGTGTCGTGGGCCTCAAACTCGGAGCCGACGATTACCTCACCAAGCCCTTCGATCCCGCCGAGTTGCTGGCGCGCATCGAGGCGCTCCTGCGGCGCGTGCACAAAGAGAACCGCATCCCCGTCCGGACGTTTCAGTTCGACGACGTCGAAGTCAACTTCGAGCGCGCCGAGGTGCGCAAGAACGGGGAGCGTCTGAACCTCGCTGCGAAGGAACTGCAGCTCCTGCGCTACCTCGTCGACAACCGCGAGCGCGTGGTGCCGCGCGAGGAGATCCTGCAAAAAGTGTGGGAGTACTCGAGCGAAGTCTCTTCCCGCACCATCGACGTGCACGTCGCCTGGCTGCGGCAAAAGCTCGAGCAGGATCCGCAATTCCCCAAACACATCCAGACCATCCGCGGCAAGGGCTACCGCTTCACGGCCTGATTTGTTAAGCCACCGCAAACTCTCTATTAAGGAGGTAAAGCCTCGCGCCGCGGGTAGAACGCGCCGCGTTCGCGGGCCGTCGTCCCTCTTAGGATCCGGCGCGATGCCGGACCACAAGGAGAAAAATATTGATGAAGACTCTCTCGAAAGCGATGATTTTCGCGGCCCTCTCGACCAGCGCGGTGTTCGCCCAAGGTCCCTTCGGCGTGGTAACGTCCAACGCGCCCCCCGACCCGGCGGCCATGGTGCAGAATCAGGTGGCCCGCCTCACTTCTCTGTTGAGCCTGACCACGGCGCAAGTCAGCCAGGCAACCACCATTTTCACCAACGCGGCGGCCGCCATCACGCCGATTCAAACTGCTCTCAACTCGTACTGGACCGCGATCGAGACAGCGGTGAAGAGCAACGCGACCGCCACCATCGACTCGCTCTCCGCTTCCATCGGAACCGCCACCGGCCAGATTACGGATATCCAGAACAAGGCCGACGCGGCGTTCTACGCCAGCCTCACGGCCGGCCAGCAGGCCAAGCTGAATTCCTCCGGCGGATTCGGCCCGGGCGGTGGCCCGGGAGGAGGCCAGCCGGGGCCCGGCCCGCATATGTGAGTCCCTGAAATGCATGGCCGGTACGTCATCCGGCCATGCTTGCTTTTCCCCCGGCGGGGCGCCAGTCACTCGTGCCGCAGCACCCGCACGGGCTCCGAAGACGCCGCGCGCCGCGCCGGCACGAACGCCGCCGCCAGCCCGATAGCCGCCAGCACGCACGCCGTGGCCGCCAGCGTTACCGAGTCCGCCGGCTTCACTTCGAACAACACCGACGCCACGGTCCGCCCCGCAACGATGGAAAACGGCAGGCCGAGCGCCAGGCCGAGGCCCACCAGCAGCAAGGCATCGCGCAGCACCATCCACAGCACCGTGGAACGCCGCGCGCCGAGCGCGATGCGAATGCCGATCTCGCCGGCCCTCCGCGCCGTGCCGTAAGCCACCACGCCGTAGAGCCCGATGGCCGCAAGCGTCAGCGCCAGCGCGCCGAAGAATCCGCTCAGCGTGGCCAGCAGGCGATCCTGGAAGATGTCCTCGTCGATCTGCTGACGGATGGTCCGCGGATCCGTCATCGCCACCTGCGGCCCAAGCTTCTCCAGTTCGCGGCGCAGCGCCGGAACCAGCGCCCCCTCGGGGGTCTCCGCCCTCACCAGTATGGTGGGCGGCCAACCGGCGTCCTTCTGCTCGAACGGCACGTACACCGTGGGCCTGACTCCTTTTCGCAGCCCGTAGTGCGTCATGTCGCGGACCACGCCGGCAATGTACGTGGGCTCGCCGCCCTCCGGCTTGCTGTCGTCGAAACTCACCAGGCGCCCCAGGGGACTCGCTCCGCCCGGGAAGAACGCGCGCGCGAAAGCTTCGTTCACCACCGCGACGCGCCGCGAGATCGCGGTATCGTTGCGGTCGAAGTCGCGCCCGAGGATCGGCATGCTGCCCAGGGTTTCGAAATGGCGGGCCGATGCGTATTGCATCTCTACCACGGCCGGCTCCTTGGCCGTCCGCTCCGAGCCCGGCACGCGAATGGTGGAATCCGCGCTGCCTGACCTGTAGGGGCCGGGAAACGCGTAGGCCACCGAGAGCACGCCCGGCAGGGCCTCCGCTTGCGCCAGAAATCGACGGCGGACTCCGGCCACGTCCGCGCTCTTCAAAAAGGAGCAGACTGGGCGTTGAGTCGCTGAATCCTACCGCCCCGGCCACCGACCTGACCCGCCCCATGCGGTCTGGATGCCGGTCTCACGTTCCAGATCCACCACGTGCCAACTGCGGGCCGTTACCTTTTCGAGTTTGGGTCAGGGTCTTGCCGTCCGCTGAAACGACATAGTCTTCTGCGATAGTGCCTCAAAATCCCTGGGCAGAAACCCTGAGGTGCCTTCCGTCGATTCGCTGTCCGATTGGCTCCGTTGGCTTTCCGGTCCCCAACTCTCACCGGCACTCGCCCTTCGGCAAACCACCGCTCAGCCGTCCACCTCCCAACCCATTGCTGCCAAATCGCTTATCGCCAATTACACTTTTGGGAGACGAACTGAAATGTCTAACTATGCAACGTTCCGGTACGTCTAGGCCAGTACTTTGCGCCATATGCTTCTTCGTTTCCTGTTGCATCCAAAATGCGAGAGTGATAAAATTCCGCAAAGCTTATCTGGAAGGGAAATTCCAGCTTAGGACAATACGCATGTTGAGACTGACAATCACTCTACTTTCGAGTGTCTTCTTGAGCAGCGCCTCTGCAATCTACGACGTTAATCAGACGGTCGGCGCTGGCAGAGTGACCGGCTTCATCGAAACCGATGGAACGGTCGGGGTTCTTGGTGCCAGCAAGATTCTCGATTGGAACTTGTTGTTGAATGACGGCACGACTACGTTTGACCTCCTGGGGCCGTTGAGCGGCTCGAATTCCGCTCTCGGTCTTGTAGGCTCCGATTTGTCGGCAACAGCGACCCTACTGCTGTTCAATTTCAGCGGCTCCGACAGCGGCTACGTTTTATTTCAATCCCCGCATCTGTTCACGGGTAGTGACTTTTGGTGCTTGGCAAGTTCAAACGGAGGGTGTTCCTCCGAGCCTATTGGAGAAACCATTAATGTCTCTCCTGACCCTAACCAATTCACGAGCGTCTCTGGAACCGTAGTAGTTGCCAGTGTTCCAGAGCCTTCCACTCTCTGTCTTCTGGGTGCCGGATTTGGTGTCATTGGATTCAGCAAATGGCGGAATGAATCCCAGCGAGGTCGTCGGTCGCAGTATTCCAGCACAAAAACTGGGGGCAGGCGTTGAAGTCCGACCGGCATCTGGCGTGCTATTCTGATACGCCATGCCGGAACCCGCTGCCACACCGGACATTGCCGCCGAATTGAAATTCGTGCAGGCCATCTTGGAAGCCGCTTCGTTCGCCGCCGAAAAGCACGCCACCCAGAAGCGGAAGGAAGCCGCCGCCGAACCCTACATCAATCACCTCCTCGAAGTCGCTCATCTGATTTCCACGGCGATTTCCGAACCCGACACTGGAACGCCTGCGCACGGAAGTAGAACTCCGTGGCGTCGTCATCATCTGCGGCGTCATGGTGTTATCCCCTGTCCGTTTTCGGGTGGAGGGACGATTGCCGGGTCGTTTCATCTCTACTCGAGCTCGGTGCGCGCGCCGTTCCCCGGCTGGAAACGCACCTTGCTCACGAAGGTGCGCGCCGCCACGTCGCGAAACAGGTCGTTGCGCTGCCGCAGGTCGAGGTACAGCGGGTACGAGGAAGTGCCCCTGCTCCATCCCCCTGTGGTCGCCATCGAAACCAGCTCGCCGGGGCGCGCCACCGGCAGCATGCGCAGCATGAGCGTATGAAACAGCGAGAAGATCGCCGTGTTGGCGCCGATGCCCAAAGCCAGCGACAACACCGCCGCCGCCGTGAATCCGGGACTGCGCCGCAGCCCGCGCTCCGCATAGCGGATGTCCTGCGCCAACCCTTCGATCCACGGGATGCCGCGCCGCTCGCGGTACGTCTCCATCGTCTGGGCGACGCCGCCGAATTCGCGCCGCGCGGCGCGCCTGGCCTCCGCCGGGCTCATGCCGGCGCGGCGAAACTCCTCTTCCTGCATCGCGAGATGAGTGGCGATTTCATCGCCCAGTTCGCGATCCAGACGGCCTCTGCGGAACAGCGCCAGGAAACGTTGCCGGATAGCCGCCATCGCACGCCCCTACTCGGCCAGCCGCACGAACCGCTCCATGATGGCGGCCGTGCGCGCCCAGTCGTCCGACTCTTTCCGGATCTGCTTCCGCCCCTTGCGCGTGATCTCGTAGAACTTCGCGCGCCGGTTGGCATCGGAGGCGCCCCACCGCGATTCGATCCACCCCCGCTGCTCCAGCCGCAAAAGCGCCGGATACAGCGTGCCCTGGTTCAGGTCGAGGGCGCCGCCCGAAATCTGCTGGATTCGCTTCGCCAGTCCGAACCCGTGCTGCGGCCCCATGGTCTCCAGCGTGCTCAGCACCATCAGGTCCAGCGTCCCCTGGAGGATCTCGGATTTGGGATCTTCTTTAGGCATCCAAGAGGAGTATGGCTCTCTTCCTTTTGGATGTCAACAGGAAACTGGCTTCTCCATCCCCTCGGCGATCTCCAGCAGCTTCCTCGCGGTGTTCCAGTTTCTGGCCGTTCCGGAGGTCTTCAGGATCCTCTCGAGCGTCGGCCACGTCAGTTTTGGGCGCGCCATGCCGTTGGGATAGTAAATGTAAAGCTCGCGGCCGGCGATCCTGACCTCCTCGGGATCGGCTTTGATCCGGAGCACCTTTTCCCGCGCTTCCTGCCCCGGATCGGAGGCCAGGAACGTTACCGCGAGCTTGCCCGGTTCGATGCCGCTCCGCCCCGCGAACGGGTTTCCCGCAATCGCATCTCTCAGCTCCGGGATGGTGCGGACAATGACGTCGCAGCGGAAGCCGAAGCTCTGCTCGATCGCGTCTTCGATCCGCCGGGACAGCGCCGCGAGGTTCCGCCCCTGGGTCCGGAAGATGACGTTGCCGCTGTTAATGAAGGTCTGCGCGTCGCGCAGCCCCAGCGACTCATACAGCTTCCGCAGCGCGTCCATCCCGATTTTCTTGTGGCCCGCGAGGTTCACGCCGCGAAGCATGGAGACGATTACCGGCATATCGAGCGCCCGCCGCTACATGCCCGCCCAGCCGGGCTGCTTGGTGGTCCGCTCCACCACGTTCGGCCCGTACTTCGCCGCGATGCTGCGTACCTTCGATGCGTTGCCCAGCAGGACGAACGTCAGGTTTTCGGTGCGGTAGTAGCGCTTCACCACGTCGTTGGCCTGCTGGAGCGTCACCGCATCCACCCGCGCGAAGAACTCGTCCACTTCGTCCCGCCCCAGGCCGAACAGCTCCAGCTCGCCCAACACGGTGGCGATCTGGTCCGCGGTCTGCACGCGCTGCGGCGGGAATGTGCCCTTGGTGTACGCCTTGGCGGAAGCGAGTTGCTCGGCCGTGATCCCCTGGTCGTGGAGCCGTTTCAGAACCTCCAGCGCCAGGTCGATCGCCTTTTCCGTGGTCTCGGTCTTGGTGTAAGAGCTGATGTACAGCCCGCCTGTCAGCCGCGCCATTTGAACCCGCGAGTTCGCGCCGTAGGTCAGCCCCGAGTTGACGCGCAGCTCGTCGTTGATCATCGACGTGAAGCGCCCGCCGAACAGCGTATTCACCAGGCCGAGCGGGACGCGGTCCGCGGTCGCCCGCCGCACGCCCGGCTGGGCGATCACGAAATACGTCTGCGTGGCATCCGGCTTGTCGATCAGCAGCACGCGCGTGCCGCTCGCCGCCGGCGGCTTGTCTTCCATCCACGCATAAGCCGTGCCCGGGGGAGCCGCGCCAAACGTGGCCGCCACCCGCGCCTTCGCCGCCGCGGGGTCGAAATCCCCCGCCACGATCACCACCAGGTTGCGCCCCACGTACTGCCGCTTGTGGTAGTCGATGATGTCCTGGCGGCGGATGCGATCGAGCGACGCTTCGTCCGGCACGCGCCCGTACGGGTGCGCGCTGCCGAAAAAGAAGTTGTGGTAGTACTGCGTGATCGCCGCGCCCGGATTGTCCTTGATCGACTTCAGCGCGTCCACGCGCCGGCCCAGCGCCTTGCGCACCTCCTCCTCGGAATACGCCGCGTTGAGCACCGCGTCCGCCACCAGTGCCAACCCCCGGTCGAAGTCTTTCTTCAGGAACTCCGCCGAGATCGTGGTGGCCTGTTCGTCCGTCCCGGCCATGAAAGTTCCGCCCAGCCCGTCCAGCTCCTCGGCGAACTGCGTCGCCCCGCGCGTGGCCGTGCCGCGCCGCAGCAGCTCCGCCGCAACCTCCGGCAGCCCCGCCATTGCGGCCGGCGCCGATTCGTCCCCGCCCTTCACCAGCACCCGGAAGCTCACCAGCGGCAGCCCGGTCCGCTGCACCAGGTAAACCACCGTCCCGTTGGGCAGCACTTCCCGCGTGTATGAAGGCAGCTTCACCTGCCCCGCCAGCCCTCCGCACAGGGCCATCGCCAGCATCAGCCGTTTCACTGTCCCACCTCCGCCTTCTCCGGAACCAGCGTCGCCACAGTCCGGTTCTTCGCCGTGAAATACTGCCTGGCCACGCGCTCGACATCCGCCGCCGTCACCGCTTCGATCCGTTTGTCGGTGTCGTAGAGCGCCGCATAGTCGCCGTGGAAAACCTCGTACGTCCCCAACAGGTTGGCGCGTCCTTCGATGGTCTTCAACGACCGGTAGAAGGCCGCCAGCATCTGGTTCTTGGCCTTCCGCAGCTCCGCCTCCGGAACCGGCTCGCTCCCCAGCCGCGCCAGCTCTTCATAAAGCGCCTTCTCGGTCGCCGCCGGGTCCACGCCCGACCGCGGCTGGATGATGAACTGAAACAGCGTCGGGTCCAGGGCCTGCGGCACGCCGCCGCCGACCGAAAGCGCCAGTTGCTCGCGGTCCACCATGCGCTGGTACAGCCGCGAGCTTTGCCCTTGCGTCAGCACCGTACCGGCCAGTTGCAGCGCCGGCGTGTCCGGGTTCTTCGTCTCCGGCACGTGGAACAGCACCATCTGCAACGGCAGTTGCGCCGGCTTGGAGAGCGTCACGCGCCGCTCGCCCAGTTGCGCCGGCTCCTTCGTGCGCACCGGCGGAGGCGGCTCCTGGCGCGGAATCGGCTCCAGGTACTTGCGCGCCAGCCCCATCACCTGGTCGAAGCGCACGTCTCCCACCATCACCATCACGCAGTTGTTCGGCGCGTATCCCATGCGAAAGTGATTCTTCAGATCGTCCATGGTCCACGACTCGATGTCCGAAGGCCATCCCACCACCGGCCAGTGATACGGGTGCGCCTCGAACGCCGTGGCCATCGCCAATTCCCGCAGCATGCCCATGTTGCTGTTGTCCACCGACGAGCGCCGCTCCGAATACACCACGCCCCGCTCGCTCTCGATGATCTTCGGGTCGAACGCCAGGTCGCGGATCCGGTCCGACTCCATGTCGAACATCAGCTCCAGCGCCGAGCTGGGGAACCAGTCCGTGTACACCGTCACGTCGTTGCTGGTGTACGCGTTGTTGTTGCCCCCGTTGTTGTCCATCATTTTGTCGAACATCTTCGGGCCGTACTTCTTCGCGCCGTTGAACATCATGTGCTCGAAGAAATGCGAGAGCCCCGTGGCGCCAGGCCGCTCGTTGCGCGACCCGATCCGATAGAAGAAGTACATCGCCACGTTGGGAATTCCGTGATCTTCCTGGACGATCACCTTCATCCCGTTGGCCAGTGTGCTGGTCCGCGTGTCCTGTTGGGCGCCCAGCAGCGAAGCCAGCAGCAGCGCCCCAAGTATCGTACGCATGCGTCCAAATTACCACGTGGGACGGCGATCTGGTCGCGGCTACAACCCGAAGGCTGTGCGGATCTTCTCCAGGAAGCCCGCCACCTTCACCCGCGGATCGCCGCCGCCCAACGCCTCGAACGGCACATAGCCGCGGTAACCGGAGCGGTCGATGATCGCCTTGATCTTCGCCAGGTCCGTGGGCTCCTCTTTGCCGTCGCGCCCGACGTTCTCCTTGATCTGCCACGACACCGCGTAGGGCACCAGTTTTTCGATCTCGGCGTATGGGTCGCCCGAGCGCAGGCTGCCGATATCCAGAATGCAGCCGAACCAATCGGACCCCACCGTGTCGATCACGCGGATGGTCTCGGCGGCCGTCTTGAGAAAGTCGTTGTGCTGCTGGATCGCGATCATCACGCCGTGCTGTTTGCCGAACGCCGCGCACTCTTTGAAATCGGCCGCCATCCATTCGAGCGCTTCGTCAAAGCTATGCCCATTGGGACGCGCCGCGCCGGAAAAGACCCGGATCACCGGCGCGCCCAGTTTGCTCGCGGCCACGATCCAGTCCTTCACCAACTGCACGTCCTTCTTGCGCGCGGTTTCGTCCGCCACGGCGAAGTCGTTGCGCACGCCGGTGCCGCTGATGGCGACGCCGTTGACGAAGGCGGTCCGCTTCAGGTTGTAGATGTACTCGTCGGTTGGGACGTTGGGATAACCGGGGAAGTAGTATCCGGTCGCGTCCAGGGCGTCGACACCGTGCTGAGCGCAGAAATGGACGGTATCCGCGAGGGTCATGCCGCCCTCGCGCAGGGGCCTGTCGAAGGAGTAGGCGTTCAGTCCCAGTTTGAGCTTGACTCCGGATTCCCGCGAGACCCTGGCCGGTGCCGGAATGGCTGGCGCGGGAATAGCGGCCGCGGCCGCGAGGCCGGCGGACCGGGTCAGGAATTTGCGGCGATCGATCGTCATCATAAAGATGCCCTTCCGCTTCTGAATTGGTTTTGCGTCTGTCCGAATCCAGTGTACTACCGGGTCGGCGACCCTCGTCCGAGCAGGCTACGGTTTAAACAGGCCCTTGAGGAAATCGAGATTGAAGGTCAAGCCCACAAATGAGCCCACGTGCAACGAAGTAGTGGTCTGCGGCGCAGTGCTGTCGATGGGGTTCTGGAAACCATTGGTGCCGAGTTTCGGCACACGGCCCAAATGGGCCCCGTAGACCAGTTGCACATTGCGCAAGAACTTGAATTCGCTTGAGCCGCCCAGGAAGAAGTCATCGGCGGGGCTGGTGAGCGACAGGCCGATTGTGGGCACGGGAAAGGCCCAACTCCACGATCCGCCCTTTGTTTGCGTGTCGCGCTTGGTCCAGTAGTAACTGAACATCAGGACCGGCAGGATACGGGGCCCGCCGGCAACCTGAAGCGTTTGGTACGTGGGCGTGCATGTGGTGGTGATCATCGTACTCGGAGAGGTTGTTGTGGTGGTGGTGGTGCCGGTGGTGGTGCCGGTGGTCGTGCTCGTGGTCGATCCCGTAGTGGCCACACTCATAGTAGGGTCGCATCCGTCGGGGAGATAACTCCCCGTAGCGGCACGGGAAAAACTTGGCGTGCGGACCGTACTCCAGACTACACCGGTCGCCAGGTTATACCGGTATAGCGAGTGAACCTGGGGCCACGCGTCGCCGTCGAGGGGCTTGAGACTTGTCTTTGCAGTCACGGTCTGCTGCTGGGTGGTCGGAGTGGTGCCCTTGACCACGGTGACAGTATCGGTCGTGGTAGCGACGCCATAGCCGCTCACTGAGACCGAATAGATGGTTTCGCCCGCCAGGCGGTCGGTGAACTGAAGCACGCGGTCGACGTAGGCGTATGTCGGCGGATCGCCGGCGGTACAGGATGGAGGCTCTGCCTCTACCTTAAAAAGAGCTTTTTGGCCGCCACTCGGAGCCGTTGCTTGAGTCACAAGCGGCCGAACGGGATCGGCATCGATGTACGTACCCGCTTTCGACGCGAACGTGGCGCGAAGAGCCTGCGGGTCCTGGTTGTAACGCTGGCCGAGAACCACGACATACGGGATATCGTTCGTTGTGAAAACCGGGAACTTTTGGAAACGCTTCAGCAGCCAGGGCGCCGATGCGTCGCCGGTGCTGTTGAGCGTGTAATAGACCGGCTTTCGCTCCTCTCCCACCACAAGGACGCCCGCGCGCAATAACTGCGGCTTCGTTGTGCTCTGTATTTTGGCCGTCAGTTCGGCCACTTGCTTTGTCAACGTGTCCACCTGGTCCTGCAAGCCGGCATTGTCGATCGTTTTCTGAAGATCCTTGATCTGGCTGCGCAGATCCCGAATCGCCCGCTGGCGCTCGTCGATAGCCGATACCGCGACACTCAGCGACATGCCGGTGTAAGCCTTGATCTCTTCCTGGATTTGGGCGATCCGCTCGTTCTTGTCGGCGATCTGGTCCTGGAATAGTTTTTTCTGCTCCCAGGAAAGCGGCCAGTTGAGATTCGAATAATATCTCAATTGGCCATTGAGTTCATCGAGCTTGGCATTGTCGCCGATGGCAGGTGGAATCGGACCTGTCAGATTGAAGTAAATGGCGCGCACACTTCTGTTCTCAGTGATCTTGCCGTTAGGTCCCGTCCGCTGAATCTGGATTTCCTTCGGTATCGGAACCGGTTGGCCAGTGTATGTTTGGGGGAGGGAGCATCGCAGAACCTTGCCGTTACCGATCTCGTCGGAGAACTGGTAGGTAAGGGTGTAGGTAGGAGTGATTCCACTTGGCAAGTTGAAATAGAGATTCTCTCCGGGCTTGAGGGCCGGAACCTCATCTTTAGTGCGGCCCGCGCCGTCAAACGACACGGTCGGCGGCCTCGACACTTCGGACGCTGGAACGTAAGGCGTAATAGCTGCGGTAAGTGCGATCAGGAGAAGGTAACGCATACGTTACTCCGTTCATATTACTTAGCGTCAGGCACGGGGAAAAGAGGCCATCATCCCTCAAACGTTCCGTCGAAACCGCGATTATGACCTTTTGCCGCCAACCGGCAGCAGCCGGAAATCCCGGTCACACACGATCGGAATATTTTTTCGCGGCCCGGGAGACACTGCCTGCCAATGCCGGTAATAGGTTGATTCGGTTGATATTACGGCAGGCAGCCAGCCCCTCCGCCGGTCTGAAATCCGGACCTGGCTGCGCATTTCGAAGCCTGGAAATTTCGGAGCGGATGGTAAAGTGTGTATGGGTTCAGTGATGCGGGAATTCCGATAGCGGAAGCGGCCGCGGAACCGTACGCATGCTTACGGTAGTCTTTCAGTAAGTCATTTGTTTTCATCAAAGGCACCGCGAAAAACCGTATGCATGCATACGGTTTGTTAGACTTGGAGCGAGGGGAGAAGGAGGCAGTATGACTCAACTCTCTGGTCGCGTGTTGTTCTGGACGCCGCGCACGCTGTCAATCGCGTTCATTGCGTTCATCAGCCTGTTCGCCCTGGATGTATTCAGCGAGGGCCTTGGCTTCTGGCAAACCGCGCTCGCCCTCGCCATGCATCTGAGGCCGACCGCCGTTCTGCTGATCATCCTGGTGTTTGCCTGGCGGTGGGAATGGATCGGCGCGGTGCTGTATGCCGCTGCCGCGACGTTCTACGTGTGGACGGTCCTGCCGAGGCACCTGCCGGTGGCCGTCAAGCTGAACTGGATTTTGGTCATAGCCGGCCCCGCGGTGGTCATCGCGGCGCTGTTCCTGGCTGGTTGGCTGAAACGGGCGGAGCTTCACCCTCAGACGCCCCAAAGGTAGTCGTCGCCCTGAATCATCATCTCGGCCGACCCGCGGATCTCCTCGCGGCCGCGCTCCAGCGCCTTCTGGTCCAGGTCGAACCAGCGCTGGCTCTTCACGATGCGCCGCAGCGCCGCGTCCACCTGCTCCTGTTCCAGCAGGCCGGTGGCCTCCAGCAGCGCGCCCAGCACCACCATGTTGGCCACTTTCGAGCTGCCCAGTTCGTCGGCAATCTCGGTGAAGGGCTTGGCCACCATGCGCACGTCCGGCCGCCGGCAATCGTCCGGCAGCGTTTCGGCGTTATACAAAATGGTCCCGCCCGGCTCCACCGTGGGCAGGAACTTGCGCAGCGCGGGCTCGTTCAGGGCCAGCAGGACATTGGGCTTCGAAACGAGCGGCGAATCGATCGGATGGCTCGCCAGCCGCACGTGGCAGTTCGACGTCCCCGAGCGCATCTCCGGTCCGTAGGAGGGCAGCCACGAAACCTCGTAGCCGGACTCCAGGCCCGCCTCGGCCAGCACTTCGCCCAGCATCAGCACGCCCTGTCCGCCGAAGCCGGCAACCTTGATGCGGGCGTCGAGCGGCAGCGCGGGAGTGGCGGCCGCCTCGAGACCGCCGCAGTCGGGAAGGCCCGTGCCCCATGGCACCGGCGGTGGCGCCGTACGGGGCACCGCATCCTTCGTGCGGTCGCGGTAGTTCGCCACTCCGAACTCCTTGGCCATCTCGTCGCGCACGAACGCCTGGGCCTCGAGCGGCGTCAGCTTCCAGATCGTGGGACACGGCGAAAGCACTTCGACGAAGGAAAATCCGAGCCCCTTGACCTGGTTCTCCAGCGCTTTCTTCACCACCCGCGCCGCGTTCATGATCTGCTTGTTGCTGCCCAGCGCCACGCGCTCGATATACACCGGCGCCTCCAGCGAGTTGAGCAGCTCGCACATGTGGATAGGATAGCCGTCGTTGGCCGCGCTGCGGCCGTTGGGCGTCGTGGTGCTCTTCTTCCCCAGCGGTGTGGTGGGCGCCATCTGCCCGCCCGTCATCCCGTAGATGCCGTTGTTGACGAAGATCACGGTGATGCCTTCGCCGCGGTTCGCCGCGTGAATGATTTCCGCGGTCCCGATGGCCGCCAGGTCGCCATCGCCCTGGTAGGCCACCACGATGCTCTCGGGACGGGCGCGCTTGACTCCGGTGGCCGCCGCCGGCGCGCGGCCGTGCGCCACTTGCACGTTGCCCACGTCGAAGTAGTAATACCCGAATACCGAGCACCCCACCGGGCTGATCAGCACCGTGCGGTCCTGGATTCCCAACTGGTCGATGGCCTCGGCCAGCAGCTTGGTTACGATGCCGTGGCCGCAGCCGGGACAGTAGTGCGTCTGGTGCTGCAGCTCCGCCTTGCGCTCGTACCGGTCGTAGAAGCACTCGGCTTTTTCGTGAATGACAGCGTAGCTAGCCATGGACCAGCGCCTCCTCCGCGGCAAACGCAAACTTGCCTTCCACAAACGCCAGCACTTCCTCCGCCGAGGGAACGTTGCCTCCCACGCGGCTGTAGAACTCCACCGGCGTCCGTCCTTCGAGCGCCAGCCGCACATCTTCCACCAGTTGGCCCGTGCTCATCTCCACCACCGCGAACGCCTTGGCCCGGCTGCTCAGCTCGCGGATCTGCAGCGTGGGGAATGGGAACAAAGTGATGGGCCGAAGCAGCCCCACCTTGATCCCGTGCGCCCGCGCCTGTTCCACCACGGCCTTCAGCACGCGCCCGACAATTCCGTAGCCTACCAGGACGATCTCGGCATCCTCGGTGCGCCAGCACTCGGCGCGCGCCACGCGCTGCTCCGCCTTCCGGTACTTCGCCTCCAGCTTGCGGATGTGCCGCTCCATGAGATCGGGCTCGAGGTAGATCGAGGTTATCAGGTTATGGCGCGTCTCCGCCGTGCCCGTCACGGCCCAATCCGGCGGAGCGGCCGCCGGCCTCGGCGCGGCGAACTGGACCGGCTCCATCATCTGCCCGATGTAGCCGTCGGCCATCACTACCACCGGGTTGCGGTACTCGTCCGCCAGGTCGAATGCCCAAGTGGTGAGGTCGGCCATCTCCTGCACGGAGGCGGGCGCGACCACCAGCGTGCGGTAATTGCCGTGCCCCCCGCCTTTGACCACCTGGTTGTAATCGCCCTGTTCCGGCGCGATATTGCCGAGCCCCGGACCGGCGCGCGTGATATCGGCCACCACGCACGGCAGCTCGGCCCCGGCGAGGTAACTGAATCCCTCCTGCATGAGGCTGATGCCCGGCCCGCTGGAGCCCGACATGGCCCGCACGCCTGCCGCCGCGCTGCCGAACAGCATGTTAATGGCGGCCACTTCGCTCTCGGCCTGCACGAACACGCCGCCGGCCGGCGGAAAATACAGCGCGGCCGCTTCGGCGATCTCGCTGGCCGGCGTGATGGGATACCCGTAGTAGGCCCGGCAGCCCGCCAGCACCGCCGCTTTCACGATGGCTTCGTTGCCCTTGGTCAGTTGTTTCTGCATCGCTCGCCTCCGCCCTATGCGGCTGCCACCAGCCGCAGCACCCTGATCCCGCCCGGCTCGGGGCAGGCAAAATAGCAAATGCCGCATCCCGTGCAGCCATGCCCGAGATACTCGGCCGGATGGTAGCCGTAGCGGTTCAGATGTTCCGCCAGGCGCAGCACTTTGGGCGGGCACGCCTCCACGCAGAGGCCGCACCCCTTGCACTCTTCCGAATTCATCTCGACCATGCCGCGGTCGGGCTTCCCGTCCGTCATACTCATGACCTCCTACGCCACCAGCGTGCCGCGTGCGTCCGCGTAGTGGGCCCGCACGGCGAATTCGAACAACTCATCGTGAAACTTCGGATGGGCAATCGCGATCAGCGCCCGGGCGCGCTCGCGCAACGTCTTGCCCCGCAGGTATGCGATGCCGTGCTCCGTCACCACGTAGTGCACGTCCGAGCGGGTCGTCACCACCCCCGCCCCGGGATCGAGCACCGGCACGATCCGCGAGACCTCGCCCTGGTGGGCCGTCGAAGGCAGCGCGATAATCGCCTTCCCGCCCCGTGAACGGCCCGCGCCGCGAATGAAATCCGGTTGCCCGCCCACGCCGCTATAGGGCGCCGTCCCGATCGAGTCGGCCGCCACCTGCCCGGTCAGGTCCACCTGGATGGCGGAATTGATGGCGATCATCCGGTCATTCTGCGCGATCACGAACGGATCGTTGACGTACGCCGTGGGGTGGAACTCGAACATAGGGTTTCGGTCAATCAGATCGAAAAGCCTTTTGGACCCGAACACGAATCCCACGACTACCTTTCCCGGATGCAGCGTCTTCCGCGCACCGTTGATGACACCCGCTTCGATCAGCGGTACTGCTCCATCGCAACACATTTCACTGTGGATGCCAAGATCCTTCCGGTCGGCCAGGCAGGCCCAGACCGAATTCGGCAGCCCGCCGATGCCCATTTGCAGCGTGGCGCCGTCCGGAACCAGCGAAGCCACGTTGCGCGCGATGCGCTCCTGTACCGGGCTGGACGCCGCGGGCGGAACTTCCAGCAGCGGCCGCGACGTCTCCACGATGGCCGAAAGCCGGCTCACATGCAGCGTGGTATCGCCCATGCTGCGCGGCATTTGCCGGTTGATTTCGGCGATCACGTGGCGCGTGCAGGAAGCCGCCGTGAGGGTGCAATCGACGCTCACCCCCAGGCTGACGAAACCGTCGGCATCGGGAGGCGAAGCCTGCAAAAACACCACATCCAGCGGCATTTCGCCGGAGCAGAAGAGGTACTCGATGTCGCTGAGCGAAATGGGCGTGTAATCGGCGCGCCCGGCGTCCACCGCCTCCCGCACGTTGCCGCCCATGAAAAAGGCGTTGTGCCGGAAATGCCCCTCAAACTCGGGTTGGGTATAGTCCCCGGTACCTAGCGTCAGCATGTGGACGATTTCCACGTCGCGTAGCTCGGGCGCCCGCCTGATTAACGCATTCAGAAGGACTTGTGGAGCCGCGCACCCAGGGTGAACGTAAATGCGGTCCCCGGAACGGACCAGTTCCACCGCCCGTTCCGCCGTAGAGACCTTTGAACCGTAATCCATAGCCCCACTTCGAGCAGGTGCTTGCTCCCATAGTTATTATAGATCCGGCATAATGAGATCTTCAAGTCTAAAGCAAGCCGCAGCGGCGCCACAAAATCCCACCTTGAAATAGATTAAAATTTGGCTTCTACCGAGTGGATATGGCGGACGAGACCATCCTGATCGTCGAGGACACGCCGGTTAGCCTGAAGCTGACCGCCGCGGTGCTTCGGGCCGAGGGCTACAAGGTTCACATTGCTTCCACGGCGGAGCAGGCGCTGACGACGCTGAGCACGATCCGTCCCGATCTGATGCTCGTCGACATCCGGTTGCCGGGCATGAACGGGCTGGATCTGACCAGCCATGTGAAGGGGCAGGACCACCTGAAAAATACGGTCGTGCTCGCGCTTACCTCGCTCACCGCTGAGGAGGTGGAGCATCGGGCGCGGGAAGCCGGTTGCGACGGCTATCTCACCAAGCCGATCGACACTCGGGTGCTGGCGGAACGCGTTCGCGAGTTCCTGGACCGCCGCGACTCCTCGTCGGTCATCCCGGCGGACTCCGAGACGGATTTGCCCCTTTCCTTGACGGAACCGGAGGTGGAGGACCTGCGGCGGAATTTCTTGGAGGATGGCATCGTGGAGGCCCGCCAGTTCCTGGCGAGCGCGGAACACCGGTTCGACGTGCCGAAAGCCAGACGGCGCCTGCGGCAGTGGGCCGCCACCGCCGGCCTACTTGGCTTCAGCAAGATCTCTGGCTGCGCTCTCGAAGCGGAGACTCTGGTGCAGGCTCCGTCCCCGGCCGCGGCCAAGCTCGGCATCGCTTTCACCCACCTCGTCGATGCCTTTGCCGATGCCGCCCAGGCGGCCACGAAACTACCTCTGCCGGATTCCGTGACTCGGAGGCTTTGGGGAAGACGGATTGCGCTCGTGGGCGTGGCGGAAGTGGAAGCCGAACGCTTATGCGCTGCCCTCGAACGGGTGAGCGCCTACGCGAGTTTGTTTGAAGGCAACGAACCGGCACTCGGCCCCATCCGCGATTGCGCGGTGGCGCTGGTGCACGTGCGGCCCGAGACTCTGGCGCTGCCGTGGCTCCAGCCGGAGTTCCGCCCGCCGGTGGGAATGCTCATCCTGTTGATCGGCCGGCGGGAGTTGCTTCTTTCCCTGGACCCGGCCGTCCGATTACAGGCCTGCGATTTTCTGATCGACACCTGGCAGCCCGATGAAGCGCTGATGCGCCTCAGCTTCGCCATGTCGCGGGCCCTGTAGGGCCGGCGAGCGCGAGCGCTACTCGAACTTCTTCCGGAACTCCTCGAATTCGCGTCTCAACTCGGATAACACCGCCTCCAGGGCGGCGATGCGCTCGCGGTCGGAGGGCCGCATGGGCTCGCCGGCGGGGCTAATGGGTGCGGCGCGCGCCTCTTCGGCCACCTCGACGTCACCCGAGAGCAGGTGCGCGAAGCGCGGCTCCTTGAATCCGGCCTGCCGCGCCAGTTGCTTCACGAACTCGATTTCGGCCAGGCGATGCAGCGTGCTTTCCACCGCCTCCAGATCGTCGAAGGTGAACAGGCGCTCGGTGCGGCCGCGGATTTCCCCCACGGTCTGCGGCCCGCGGAGCATCAGCACGCACATCACCGCGGCCTCGCGCCTTCCCAGGTTGAACTTCTCGGTGAAGCGCTGCGAGTGCTTCGGAACGCGGACGTCGCGGCCGGTGATCCGCAGCGCAAGGCCCTTCTCGCGAAGACTGGCCAGCGCGTTTTCCACCGTTTCGTCGTCGTAGGAAACTGCCGGCTCGCGGTTCGATTTCTGGTTGCACGCGTTCACCAGCGCGTTCAACGAGAGCGGGTAGTACTCCGGCGTGGCAACCTCTTTTTCCATGAGAGACCCGAGTACCCGCACTTCCACCGGATCGAGCTGAAAGTCCATGCTCTCAGTTTAGGTGTTCGCCGGGTGGCGCCGGGCGCGGGTGTTGTGGCAGAATACCCCTCATGCACTCAGCCATCCGAATCGGGTTGATCGGAGATTTCAACCCACAACAAAAGTCCCACCACGCGATTCCCGAGGCCCTGGCAGCGGCTTCGGAAGGAGCGGAGGCCGTCTGGGTCCCCACGGATTCCATCGGCAAAGGCGAGCCGCTGGCGGGGTTCGACGGTTTGTGGTGCGTGCCCGGAATGCCGTACCGCAGCGCCGCCGGCGCCATTCAGGCCATCCGGCACGCCCGCACCACCGGAACGCCGTTTCTGGGCACATCCGCGGGATTCCAGTACGCGCTGATCGAGTTCGCGCGCAACGTGCTGGGGCTGGCCGACGCGGACCATCAGAAGACCAACCCCAAAGCCGCGGCGCCGCTCATCTCGCCTTTGGTGAGCGGGCTGCTTGGCTTGCAGGCGCGCGTCCGGTTCACCCCCGGCTCGATTCTCCGCAGAGCGTATGGCTCCCCGGAAGCGATGGAGCAATACCACTGCAGCTTCGGGCTCAACGAGAGGTACCGGCGGTTGCTGCAAGGCCGAGGCCTGATGGTGACCGCGGTGGACGACCAGGACGAAGTCCGCGCCGTGGAATTGGAAGGCCATCCGTTCTATGTCGCCACGCTCTTCCAGCCCGAGTTGCACGCGGGCACACCGCTGGTGCATGCGTTGGTGGCTGTGTGCCAGCGGCTGCGCCGCGGCGCCACCAAGGCGTCATAACCCGGCCACCCGCGCGGGCGCTCTCCCGGGCTGCTGTCCGTGGGGTAACATGAGGTTCTGGGCGGGACGGAGGATTTCATGCGCCATGCAACCCGTTTCCTGATCCTTGCCATCCTGATCATCGGCGTCGCGCCGCTCGGTGCGGCCAATGCCGACCGCGATTTCTCCGGCAAGTGGGTTCTCGACCCGGACGGCAGCAACCTGCGCGCCTTGCCGGCGCAACCGGACGAGCGGCTCACCATCGTGCAGGAGGGGGATGCCGGCATTCAGTGCTCCTCCACGGCCGCCAATGGAACCGTGTCCCAGTGGACCTATAAGCTGAACGGCAGCGAGACCCGGTACCGCATACGCGGCGAGTCCATGAACAGCGTCGCGAAATGGGAAGGCGACGCGATGCTGATCAACACGCTGGTCTCCGGACCGGCCCGATACACCGTCATGGACCGCTGGAGATTGTCCCAGGATCACTCGGCCCTGACCATCACCCGCCAGGTCGTCCGCGGCACGGCGGAATTCGAGGGCACCCTGGTGTACCGGAGGGAAGGCGCCCAACCGGAACTGCCGGCACTCTCCCGGCGGCTGGAGCCCACGCCTCCGGAAGGCCAGCCGGCGCCCGGCCCCGGTTCGAATGTCACCGTCCGTGCGGGCACCCGGATCCTGCTCACCCTGCTGAACAGCCTGGATACCAAGCATTCGCGCGAAGGCAATCGCATTTACCTCCAGACGAGTGTTCCCGTGGGCGTCGACGGCCGAATCGTCATACCTGGCGGCAGCTCGGTGACGGGGACGTTGACCAAGGTGAAGCAACCGGGCCGTTCCTCGGGCAAAGGCGAGTTGTACATCCGGTTCGATTCGATCATGCTGCCCAACGGCGTAACGCGCGAGTTTCGATCCAGGCTGTCGTCCGCCGAAGGCGCCGGCCAGGTGGATGACAAAGAGGGCAAGATTACGAGCGACGGCCCCAAAACGGACGTCCGCACCATCGCCGAGGGCGTCGGCATCGGCACCACGGGCGGCGTGATCGCGGGGAGCGCGGCGGGCCACCCCATGGGTGGCGCCGGCATTGGCGCCGGCGCCGGGCTCGGCGCGGTGCTCCTGACGCGAGACCGCAACCTGGTGCTGCCCAAGGGCACGTCCGTCGAGATGACGCTCGACCGCGACCTGAGATACGACGTGAGCGAATTGAAGTAAGGGGTGATGCGGTTCGGCTGACGCGAGATGAAGGACGCGTTCGTAGCAGGACCTTGTCGCTCAGACCGGGTCTGGCTGGCGTCGGCTGGCGAGGCATCTACGGATCGGGCATTATCGTCTGCTTCCCCCGACTCGGCCCGTTACGGTCGCCAAGCGGACTTGCGGGGACTAATCCAGAAGCCGCGTGGGACGCTGAGACTTCCATCAGGGACACCTGCCCCGATCAGAATAGATCCCACGTCCTGCTCATCAGTCGACTCAATGTGCGAGCGCTTGACGGCGCGAGCCCTCAAAATCGTTAAAGCGCGAACCCGGCCATGGGCTCACCCATGTATCGGACCTCCTTTTATGGGGCGGCGGTCTGCGGCTCGTCGGGACAATAAGTCCGCCTTCGTGCCCGAATGGTTTCTAGGCTCCTGTTAATCTGATCAAGGTCTAGCTGATCCTGAACCACGACTTTCTCAGCTACCTCGAAGATCTGTCGGACAACGGCGCTGTATGCTTCTAGGGCGGCTTGCGGATGCGTGTGGGAGACACGATTGTCGCGAGATGGGTTCTGCCGTTTGACGTCCATGACCATGTGCAAGAGCGTGTAAGGGCCGTCTTGGGAATCGCGATCAAACTGAAAAATTGCCAGGCCGCTGTCAGGATCAATAAACCAGTCTTCATCGAGAAGGATGGATGCGATGACCTTGGGAACGGCTAACTTGAAAAAAAGATCGAAGCGCTCGCTCTCTAGGCGCCCAAGGTCGCGCAAGCCGGACCTGCCTTCGAGCAAATCCAGCAATACTGGCTGCTTTTCGATGTTCTCCTGAAGAAACTGGCGTAGCATGTGAAGGTAGTCAGGATGCATTGCGGGCGGCCCTATCTGCGTCGTGAACATCAATGTGAACCCGTTTAAATGCTCCTTGCGGCCTTTGAGTGGGATCAGCGGCTGCCGCTGCCATTCAAACAAACGTCGCATTTGCCTTGACGACCTGCCCTGGAAATGGGTCGCGCTGTTTGAAGAGAAATTCCTCGAGGTCGAGGTTGATCACATCGAAGGGAAACTGAAGCCGGAACTTTTTCCGGATATCGAGTCGTCTCTGGCGCTCACGAATCTGGCTTTCGTCCGGTTGGTCGGTTTTCTCGCTCAACGCATCTTCGGCTTCGATTTGGGCGTCTGCGACTGGGTCTTCATCAATCACAATTGGTGTGAACTTTCCGGGAAAGCCAATCGCTCCCGGAATTCGCCGTTGCGTTTCCAAGATTTGCTCATCGGTGCGGTCGAAAAAGACGACGTTATCGAATCGTCCATCATTCTTTGTAATGATCCTGGCGACATCAAGCATCAGGACATCGATGGCGCCGACTGCGCAGAAGGTGAAGTAGCGGAGGCCGCGCTGCTGACTCGCCTTGCGATTGGCGCGGATGGATCGGAGGCGTCGTCGCGCATAGGGGAGCCATCCCTCGAGGCGCACGAAATGTTTCAGAGGACAATCCTCGTACTTGAAGATTCCCATTCGTCTTTACCATTTGTCCAGAAGATCAAGGAGAAGTTCTCGGAAACGGGTTCGTTGTCGCTCCCGGCCGCTTTCCCGCAGCGCCATTTCGAAAACGGCGAGAATTGCGCGCGCGAGCGGCCGTTGATTCTTCTTGGTCTTAAGGGACTCCTGGGGAGGCAGGTTGAGCGTAATACCCTTGGCCGTTTCGGTGACTTCAACGGTCGGCTCATCCTCCGAGGCCGCGGACTGCTTTAGATTCACGGGTGAGCCGACATGCGTTTTTAGCACCTGTTGGAGATGCTTCGAATGAGCCTGCTCCTTCGACTCGGCACGAGCCCCAGATCGTACCTCTATTTGCTTATAAACGTCAGGAAAGATCTTCTTTTGCAGGATGTTGTGAACGTAGGATTGTAGGGCTTTATATTGAGGATGGAACTTATTGAAACTATCGCGATCGATATTTAGAGCGTCTTCCAACCCCTCGGAAACGTAGACTTCGCCAGTCAACCAGCGGCTGCGCGGCCCCTCGTTTATGCGGTAGTCGAGCATCGAGGTATCGTAATACCCGACCGCAACATCCTTGATGCGGATCATGATGCCACGAAACTCGTCCGGGCGGAGATTGAGCCCTTCCTGGACGACTATGTACCCGTGAAACACCAGATCCCTACCATAGATAGTCTGGCGCTGCTCTTCAATGAGATGTGAGGTATAGCCGCCAGGGTTGTTCTGCAGGCGTACCGGCTTGGCGAGCTCGATGTTATCGATTACGACATTGAAGCCGTATTTCTTCAGTCGTTTATGATCTTGGGTGATGAGGTTGTCAGGAAGAACGTTCGCGCTTAGGTATGGCAGCGGACACGCTGCGGCGAGTTCCCAAAGGAGCCGCCAGTAATCACCGAGTTCCTGCAACGATCGCTTGGAGGAGATTATGTCGATTGCCTTGCTCCAACTGGTGGGGACGCGCTTTGAATTCTCAAGAGATACCTGGAAGGTCTTGATGAACGTAGGATGCAGGTCATCGGCCAGTATCCGGGTGCCGCAGCGGACGCTCCCAGCATCGTACTGCTCAAACTCATAGTTGCCGGCATAAATTTCTTCGGGATAGGCCGCATCCCTGGCTTCGGGCGTCGCAACGACCTCCGGATCCTCGGCGTCAAGCCGCTCTTTCAGCCGGTCAAATAGCTGGATACGTGCTCGGAAACCGGGGGACTTGTCCTTCGGTTTGGAGGTAATGACAAACGCTCCGCACATTTGCGCAATGCCAAGCATCCCAATCCCGAAACGACCGATGACCGGACGATCATTGATGAGCGTTAGCTCGGATGGTCGCTTTTGGCTATTGCCGATACCACCCTCCATCAGCTGCTCGAAATCCGACTTGCTAAACCCGTCTCCATCGTCTTCAATGGAGAGCTGGTAGAAGTTCGGATAATTGGTGTTGATTGTGACTGTAGCGGCGTTAGCGTCCCAAGCGTTGCTTACGAGTTCCCGGAGAGCGCTGGCCGGGCTTCGATAGAGGCCGCGGCTGAGATGGGCGAGTGCTTTCTCATGGACCTTGATCTTGGGCATAGGCTAGGTCTTGCGCATTATGAGAATATTTTCTTCCATGTTCTTCGACTTTGTAGTCGACCACCGATTGCGCCAGTGCTCTATTGTTGCGGTTTTGAAGCCCACTTGATTGGAGATTTCGCTTATGATCTCTGCGGTTGGAATATGTACACCAAGATAGGAAGATTGGTCGCCCACAACATACGCGCAGACACCATCCTCCCTTAGAAGAGGTGGAATAGTCGAGAGATGCTTCTTGATACCGCCAAAATATTCTTTCGCAACAACTGGATAGTAGCGGGCGAATCCATAATCTTTATGTTCGACCTTTCCTTGGATTTCTTTCACAACCGCCATCACGCGATTATTGCCGGCCACGGCGTCACCATCCGAATCCGTTACGTAAATGCCCTTGCTATGTGAGCGGATCATAGCCTTCTTAATGGCTCGTAGCGATTCGATGTCTGAAACTTCGTCCAGAAAGGCAAGCTCCAATCTACTGTTGCGGGTGTAATCATGTTCCGCGGGGTAGGGCGGTGATGAGATTACTGCGGCGTAAGGGGCGTGTTTTGTGACTTGGCGTATGGCTCCGCAGGCACGAGAATCTCCTTGAACGACGCTAACAGTACTTCTGGCGAGACCCGCCACCCTGCCCAGGTCAGATGCTATAGTCTCTACACGCGCTAGGAAACCGTCGAGAACATTGTGATTCTCTTTCGCAGGCCCACAATAGAGCTCAGGGCCGAACTTGATGTTCGATGCAGCCGTCGTGATTTCCGTGATGAGGGCGAGCATCAGCGCGTTCTTGTAGCGAGGGGTGATACGCAAGGATTGGATGCTCCTCTTTAATGCAAGGGCCTTGCGGAGAGGCTTCTGGCTCATCCAGCCGCGCTCTATGAATCCAGTTGAATCGAGGTAGCGATAGGTCGGGTCATCCAGATACCGCTTGGACCGAACCTCCTGCAGGTACCCAGCGCGGGCCTTAGCGGCGTTCCCGCGCAGACGGTCAACATTAAGGGTCCAGTCGGACTTGACGCTGGCGGCGAAACAGCTTGCTGGGTTGGCATCTACACCAACTGCATTGATCCCTTTCTTGAGGCATTCCACAAGCGTTGTACCGCTGCCGCAGAATGGGTCAAGGACCCAGTCGCCCTCCTTCACCGCGAACTGTTCCAACAGATGGCTGACGAGGTGGTCCGAATAGCCGAGGATGATCCGGTACCAGTTATGGACTTCGCCGTTGAGAATCTTTTGCGGATGGACGGCGCCGGCGACCGGTAATTTCAGCAGAGATTCAGCCTCGTCTTCTGGTCACAAAATCCGACCGATCATGAACCCCAAGAAGAACGAGTATAGCACTCTAACCGACAGTTTTAAAAGAGTTGCAGAATTCAGATTACTGCATGATTGGACCGTCGCGGAATTCGGCGAAGGCAATCTGCCCAGGAACCGTCTGGTGAGGACCACGCGATTCCCAACGGACGCTGGTCCCAGGTCGGTTAGCGATCGAGCGAATCACGGTCACATGGCCGCAACGCAGTTGTTTGGCTCCGCTTCCTATAGGCGCGCACAAAATTACTCCCCACAAACGCCCCTGGTTTTCCGTTGGCTCGGCTTCAGGTCGGCCTCCAGCTGCGATTGCTCCCGTGGAGTCCCCGGTGAGCGGCCGGGCAGTCGTGGACGCGGTTCACAGTCTGACGCACTCCGGAAGTTGCCTCGTCTGCCACGCGACGATTCCGGCCTTCGCTACCAGGATGAGGCGGGCGCCATCGCCGGAATTGTCGTTGAATCTCGCCATATCTGCCGTTCGGCGTGCTTGCGCGGCATTTGCAGCACTCCAGGCGTATCGCCGCCTCACGCCGGCATCCGGAATATAATAACCTCCCCGCGCCACTCAATTCCGAATCCGTGTGATGCATCGTTCCGGGCTGTCCAATCCAATAAATAATCAGGTGGATCTCATACCCGCGGGATTTGGCTTTGCGAAGCAGGTCCGCACTGGACCTGCGATTACCGTGAGAGCGGGCACGCTTCCCTAGGCGGCATGCGCAGTCAATTCGCGGATTATTTCGTAGTTTTCGCCCGACGGGGCGCCCGGCAGCCAGCGGATCTCGAATCTCCGGCCATCGGCACGCTCCATCACATTGAGACTTTCGCCGTCGATGTAGAAGACGGAAAGTCCGGCCGCCAGCGTCTCGGCGAAAGCTTCGCGGCACGCTGCCCGCACCGCATCGTCAAACTGGGTGCTACTGAAATCGTAGGCGGCAACCATACTTAATCATACACACGGGCCTTGGTTAACCCTGTGAAATGACGCACAATGGCAGCGCTGGATCAAGGGCCGCCTACGCGATCCTCGCCGTCTTCACGTTGACAAACTCGCGGATGCCGTAGACGCGGAGTTCCCCGGCCGTATCCCGAGCGCTTCACGCCGCCGAAGGGGGGCGCGGGCCGGAAGCCACCATGCCATTGACGAACACCATGCCCGCCTCGATCTCGTCGATGAACCGGCTGCGAAGCTTCCATGGAGATGGGCCCGGATCGTGACCTGGCATACACACCGGTGGCAACGGGGATGGCTCGGGCAGAGTAACGTCAGGGTATACGGCGCCGGAGCCGGCGGTGGCGCTGAAGTTAGTCAGCGGCCGCCGTTCGCGTCGTCAACGACAAAGCCATTCAAAACCGAGGTGTGAGCGAAATCCGCCGGGAAGCCCGGGGTCGAAAGCCGAAGGTTTTCAATAAAGCCGTACACATCAAGATTGACAGTGAACTTCTCGGCCTGCCCGAAAACGATCAAAAACGCCGGGAATCCACCTCCGCGCCGCCGTTGAGGGCATATGAGCAACCGATTGGCGACGTAGTGGCTTGCGCGCCTATAGCCGCTTGCCCTTCGATGTAATTGACCGTTCCAGGTTGCGGGGGTATGGAGCCCCAGGCGGGGCCGGATAACAGCGCAGCCAGGAAGAAGCCTCCAACAGCTTTCAACCTTGACCGCATCATAACTTCTCAAGACCTCTACTTAGTGGATGCCGTGCCGGAACGCCCGGTTGCTACTGGCCGATGAGTAGAAATGCACAAGGATGGATAGTATTTCGCCACGAGGCGCGGCCCGGGCGGTTCCAGGTCAAACCCACGTTCCCACTAACTCGTGAATGGCCCGCAGCCGCCGCCAGAACTCATCCAACAGATCGAGCCTCAGCGCATTCGCACCATCCGACAGCGCCTCTTCGGGCCGGTCGTGGACCTCGACGAAGACTCCGTCCACCCCTGCCGCTACTGCCGCGCGCGCCAGCGGCTCGATGAACTGCGGCTGGCCGCCGGACGCGCCTCCCGCCCCGCCCGGCAACTGCACGCTGTGAGTCGCATCGAAAATTACCGGCCAGCCGGCCTCCCGCATGATCCGCAGGCCGCGCATATCGACCACCAGGTTGTTGTAGCCGAACGACGAACCGCGCTCGGTGAGGAGCACTTGCCGGTTTCCGGTGGCCGCCACCTTCTCGGCCGCCCGATGGATATCGTGCGGCGCCACGAACTGCCCCTTCTTGATGTTGACCATCCGCCCGGTTCGTCCCGCCGCCGCCAGCAGGTCGGTCTGCCGGCACAAAAACGCCGGGATCTGCAAAATGTCCGCCACCCCGGCCGCGGGCTCCGCCTGCCACGCCTCGTGGATGTCGGTGAGGATTGTGAACCCCTCGGCCTTCACTCCCGCCAGAATGCGCAGGCCCTCGCGCAGTCCCGGACCGCGGTAGGCATTGCCCGAGGTGCGGTTCGCCTTATCGAAAGAAGCCTTGAAAACGAATTCGCCCACGGCCGCGCGAATCCCCCGCGCCATGCGGTGGATGTGCTCCTCGCTTTCGATCACGCACGGGCCGGCGATGAGGACCAGGGGCCGGCCCCGGCCGAACGCGCTGAACTCAATCGCCACGCGAGTACTGGGGCTCCTCCCGCGGCTCCTCCTGCACCAGGGGCATGAGGCGGCGCCGCCGGTGCTCGTAAGAAGCGCCGATGAACGCCTTGAACAACGGGTGCGGCTCCATGGGCTTGGACTTGAATTCGGGGTGGAACTGGCAGCCGAGGAACCACGGGTGGTCGGCGATCTCGCAGATCTCCACGTAGGTGTTGTCCGGCGTTTCGCCGGTTATCCGCAGGCCGGCGGCCTTCAAACGGTCTTCGTATTCGCGGTTGAATTCGTAGCGGTGGCGGTGGCGCTCGGTGATCTCGCGCTGGCCGTACGCGCGGTACGCGTGGCTGTCCGGCGCCAGGCGGCAGGGCCACGCTCCCAGGCGCATGGTTCCGCCCAGGTCCTCCACGCCTTTCAATTCGCGCAGCTTGAAGATCACGCGGTGCGGCGTGCCGGGGTTGAACTCGGTGGAATCCGCATCGTCCAGCCCGCACACGTTGCGCGCGTACTCGATCACCAGGGTCTGCATGCCCAGGCAGATTCCGAAGTACGGCACCTTGTGCTCGCGCGCGAAACGAATGGCGTTGACCATGCCTTCGATGCCGCGCTTGCCGAAACCGCCGGGCACCAGGATGCCGTCGTAGTCTTCGAGTTGGCGGTCCCACTGCTCGCCTACTATGCCCTCGGCTTCCACCCAGTTGATGTTGACCTTCAACTGGTGCGCCAGGCCGCCGTGCAGCAGGGCCTCCTTCAGGCTCTTGTACGAATCTTCGTATTCCGTGTACTTGCCGACAATCCCGATGGTGACTTCGTCCTGCGGATTCTGGAGTCGCTCCAGCATGCCCTTCCAGGCGGCCAGCTCGCGCGGCCGCGCCTCGAGCCGCAGGAGCTGCATGACGATTTCGTCCACGCCTTCCGAGGCGAACACCAGCGGGACCTCGTAGACCGATTTCACGTCGCGCGCCGTCACCACGGCTTCCACGTCCACGTCGCAGAACAGCGCGATCTTCTCCTTCATCTCCTGCGAGATGTATCGCTCCGAACGGCAAATCAGAATGTCCGGCTGGATACCGATGGCGCGCAGCTCCTTGACGCTGTGCTGGGTGGGCTTGGTCTTCAGCTCCTGGGCGGCGGCGATGAACGGCACGAGCGTTACATGGACGAAGATGCAATTGCCGCGCCCCTGCTCGTGGCGCATCTGGCGGATGGCCTCCAGGAAAGGCAGCGATTCGATATCGCCTACGGTGCCGCCGATCTCCGCGATCACCACGTCGACGTCGTTGGCCACGCGCTTCAGGGCCGCCTTGATCTCGTTGGTGACGTGGGGGATCACCTGCACGGTTTTACCGAGATAATCGCCCCGGCGCTCGCGCGTGATGATGGTCTCGTAGATGCGGCCGGAAGTGACGTTGTTGCTCTGGGTCAGCCGGGCGTGGGTGAACCGCTCGTAGTGGCCGAGGTCCAGATCGGTCTCGGCGCCATCGTCGGTGACGAAGACCTCACCGTGCTGGAAGGGGCTCATGGTTCCCGGATCGACGTTGAGATAGGGATCGAATTTCTGGCAGGTGACCTTCAGGCCGCGGCTCTCCAGCAGGCACCCGATGGAGGCCGCGGCGATCCCCTTGCCCAGCGAGGAAACCACTCCGCCCGTGACGAAGATGTACTTAACCATTCCTGAACACCCCCTCAAACAAGCCGGACACCCGCTCCAGATCTTCCGGGGTGTCCACCCCTAGTGATTCGTATTCGGTTTCCACCACCCGGATGTGGTATCCGTTTTCCAGGGCGCGCAACTGCTCGAGACGCTCCGCCTGTTCGAGCGGCCCGACCGGCAGGGCGGAATATCCCAGCAGAAAATCGCGCCGGTAAACGTAGAGCCCTACGTGCTTGAAGTAATGTTGCCCGGGCGGCACGGGCAATTCCGCCTGAGTTTCTCTTCGATAGGGAATCGGGCACCGTGAAAAATAGATGGCATCCCCGTTGCGATCGGTTACCACTTTCACGACATTGGGATTGTGGATCTCGGCCGGATCCTCGATGCGCTTCTTCAGGGTGCCCATGACCAGGTCCGGGTCATGCACCATCGGCAGGATCGCGGTATCGATGGCCGCCGGGTCGATCAGCGGTTCGTCGCCCTGAATGTTGACGATAATCTCCGCATTTTCCGCCGAAGCGGCTTCCGCCACGCGATCGGTTCCGGACGGATGGTCGGCCCGCGTCATTTTGACCCTGGCGCCAAAACTTTTTGCAACTTCGTAAACCCGCTCATCATCAGTGGCAATCAAGGTGCTTGTGAGATACCGGGCTTGGGAGGCACGTTCATACACGTGCTGGAGCATGCATTTGGAGGAGATGTGTGCCAGAACCTTGCCGGGAAACCGGGAGGAAGCAAAGCGTGCAGGAATCACGCCCAGAATTTTACGCGGCACAGGCGATGATACCACAAAACCCCTATGCTAAACTTGGGTGAGAAAGGCGTGCCAGCTATGCTGCCGTCCTATCGCAAGCTGTTTGTGTATTGCACCATGGCTCTGGGGCTGGCGGTTCGGGCGTTCGCCCAACCACCGGTCACCATCACGCCGCGCCCCCAGAACGTGCCGAAAAACGAGGTGCTCCCCAAGGCCAATATCCGGGTGGACAGCACCCTCGTGCTCATTCCGGTCACGGTGACCGATCCGCTCAACCGTTTCGTGACCGGGCTGGACAGGGAAAACTTCAAGGTCTTCGAGGACAAAAAGGAGCAAACCATCTCGCAGTTTTCGAGCGAGGACGCGCCGCTTTCGGTCGGGGTGGTTTTCGACTGCAGCGGGAGCATGGGACACAAGCTCGAAAAATCGCGCCTGGCGGTGGCCCAGTTCTTCAAGACGGCCAACCCCGAGGACGAGTTTTTCCTGGTGGAATTCCACGATTCCGCCGACCTGGTCCAGCCGTTCACCCGCAACCTGGAGGATATCCAGAACCGGCTCACGTTTACGCAGTCGAAGGGACGGACGGCGCTGCTGGATGCCGTGTACCTGGCCCTGCACGAAATGAAGAAAGCCAGAAACCCCCGCAAGGCGCTTTTGATCATTTCCGACGGCGGCGACAACAACAGCCGGTACACCGAAGGAGAAATACGGAACCTGGTGAAGGAAGCGGATGTCCAAATATATGCGATCGGAATTTATGAACCGCTCTCGGGCAGGGGCCGGACGCCCGAGGAGGCCGGCGGGCAGGGATTGCTGACGGAGATCTCCGAGCAGACGGGCGGCCGCCAGTACCCGGTGGACAACCTGAACGAGTTGCCGGATATCGCCGCGAAGATCGGAGTGGAATTGCGGAATCAATACGTGCTGGGCTATTCGCCGGCAAATCTGGAACGGGACGGAAAATACCGTCACGTGCAAGTGAAGCTCGTCCAACCTCGAGGAATGCCGACCCTACGCCCCTTCTGGCGACAAGGCTACTATGCTCCGGCCCAATAATCGCAGGACAGGCCTCGTGGCCGGTCTATGTTCCCTAGCTCTCGCCAGCGCGATGGCGGTGGTTGCCGTTCAGGCGCAGCAGACGAATCCGCCGGCTTCGCCACCGGCGGCTACTCACCCAGCGGGGCAGGAGGAGTCCGGGGCGATCTTCAAGGTCGGAACGCGCCTGGTAGTCTGCCACACCACGGTGGTGGACAAGAACGGCCACCTGGTGACGGACCTGCCGAAGCAGGCCTTCACGGTCTACGAGAACGGCGTGCAGCAGCCCATCAAGATCTTCAAGCGCGAGGACGTTCCGGTGTCGCTGGGGCTGATCGTCGATAACAGCGGCAGCATGCGCGACAAGCGGGCCAAGGTGGAAGCCGCCTCGCTGGCGCTGGTAAAGGCCTCCAATCCCGAGGATGAAGTCTTCGTCGTCAATTTCAACGACGAGGCGTTCCTGGACCTGCCTCACGGCAAGGACTTCACCAACAACATCCAGGAAATGGAAGAGGCGCTCACGCGCATCGATTCGCGCGGCGGAACGGCCATGCGGGACGCTATTCGCATGTCCATCGACCACTTGAAGGAAAAGGCCCACAAGGAGAAGAAGGTGCTGGTGGTGGTCACGGACGGCAACGACAACTCCAGCGTGATTACGCTGGAGAACCTGGTGAAGGCTTCGCAGCAGAGCGAAGTCCTGATTTACTCGGTGGGCCTGCTGAGCGACGAGGAGCGGCGCGAAGCCAAGCGCGCCGAACACGCCCTCAACGACCTGGCGACGGCCACCGGTGGCGAAGCGTCCTTCCCCAAGGAGGTTTCGGAAGTGGATCGGATCGCCCGCCAGGTGGCGCGCGACATTCGCAACCAGTACACCATCGAGTACACGCCCACCAACGAGGCCATGGACGGCTCGTACCGGCAGATCAAGATTGCGGTGAACGCGCCGGGCAAGCCCACGGTGCGCACGCGCAGCGGCTACTACGCCACGCCCGACCAGGGGGCGCCGCCCAAATCTTCGTCGTCGTTCAAATAGGAATCGGAATGCTCCGCGTTCTGTGGCGCATCAGCCGCGGCTACCGGCTGCGGCCGTGGCGCAGTCCGTATCTCCGCTGGCGCATCGAAACGTATTGGGGAATACCCGCCGCTCAGATCGGATTCGCAGAGTTCTGGAGATTCGCCTGGCGGCGGCGCAAAGACCTGCTGCGCTACCTGCGCTGGGCGGAGCGGCAAACCTGAGGTGGAGCAGGCGGCCCGGTTTGTGCCGCCTGCCCTTTGACCGGCGGTTACTTCGCGGTGCCGGTGGTGGAACCGGTCGTGGGATTCTTCGCCGGGTTCTTGTGGTGCGACTTCTTGACTACCTTATTGGAGGCCTTGGAAGTCTTCTTGGTGGTTGTGGCCGTGTTCGACGCGGGCGGATTGGCCGGCGGATTCTGGGCCGGCGCCGGCGCCTGCCCGAAAGTCAACGGCAATGTGGCAGCCGCGAGTGCCAGTGCGAGTAAGCTGTTCTTCATTTTTTTTCTCCCTGGCGGGCCGTTTCCTCTGTGCCCGCTCACAATCCCATGATGCGGCCGGGGCGTCCGAAACACGATAGCCTGCGCAGGCTATGGAAGCTGCCGAATTCGGGGCGATAGCGGTTAATCCTTTTTAAGCTTCGGATTTAGCCCGTATCGGGGATGTGAGCCCGGCGCCCGGCGCGCGATACTGAGAACGCGATGCTCCCGAAGCAGATAACTCATCAGAACATCTTCCGGGTGCTGATCGGCGGTTTCAGCCTGGTCATCGTGTTCCTGGTGGCCGCCGCCATCGTAGGCATCCGGAACATCGAATCCATCCGGCAAAACGCGGCCAGCCTGTTGCGGGAGCAATCCGTGACCAACCGCCTGATCGGCGAGCTTCACAGCCGGCAGACCAGCCTCAGCGAGGTCTTTTCGGTGCTGGCGCGCGACCCCGATTCGGTGGACTACGACCACATCATGAGCCAGCTGGACGAAGCCGACCGCGATATCGACCGCATTGCGGCGGAGGGAGCGCAAACGCCGGAGTACCGCTTGTGGTCGCGGCTGAAGGAAACCTCCGCGCAGTTCTCACACGAAGCGCGCCGCCTGCTGACCACCGAGGACGTGGAGACCTACGCCTCCAACGACCTGTTCCGCGATCACGAGGACTTCATTTCGGTGGTCGCCCGCCTGATCGAAGCGGAGTACCAAAAGGCCAGCGCGGCGCAGACGCAGATCGACAAGCGGTCGTCGCGGCTGTTCATCGCTTCGCTGCTGTTCGGCGCCACCAGCATCGTGCTGGCCCTGGTGTTCGCCGCGGTCACCGTGCGGATGGTCTCGCAGCTCATCCGCGGAATGGAGTGGCAGACCGCCGAGCTGGCGCGCGTTTCCTGGCACATGCTGGAGGACCAGGAGGCCACCGCCCGCCGGTTCTCGCACGAGCTGCACGACGAGCTGGGCCAATCGCTGACCGCGGTCAAGGCCAATCTGACGGCGCTCGACTCGGGCGGGCAGGTGAACCGCCCGCGCCTGGAAGACTGCCTGCGGCTGGTGGACGAGGCCATCGGCAACGTGCGCCAGATGTCGCAGTTGCTGCGGCCCACCATTCTCGACGATTTCGGACTGGAAGCCGGCCTGCGCTGGCTGTGCGAGGGCTTCGGCACGCGCACCGGGATCGACGTGCGGCTGACGTCCAACTACTCGGGGCGGATGTCGGATGAGACCGAGACGCACCTGTTCCGCATCGCGCAGGAGGCGCTGACGAACGTGGCGCGCCACTCGGGCGCCGCGCATGTGGAGATGAATCTCGCCTCCAAGGGCGATGAGATCGGGCTCACCATCCAGGACGATGGCCGTGGGATGCCCGCGGCGCCGGCAGGGCGCGGCATGGGTCTGACCGGCATGCGCGCGCGCGCCCGCAGCGCCGGCGGGGATCTGGCGCTGCGCTCCAAAGCCGGCGAGGGTGTTGTAATTGAAGTGCGGGTCCCGGTCCGGAATGAAACGCATACGAATCCTGCTGGCTGACGACCATGCCGTGGTCCGGCAAGGCTTCAAGATGATTTTGGGCGAGCAGCCCGACATGGAAATCGTGGGCGAGGCGGGCAACGGCCGGGAAGCCGTGGAGCAGGCCGAGAAAATGCGGCCCGACGTGATTGTAATGGACGTCTCCATGCCGGAGCTGAACGGCATCGAGGCGACCCGCCGGCTGGGCACCTCGACTCCTCACGCGCGCGTGCTGGCCTTGAGCATGCACAAGGACTCGGTCTACGTGCGCGAAATCCTGCGAGCCGGGGCGCGCGGCTATTTGCTGAAGGATTCCGTGGCGGCCGACCTGGTCTCCGCGGTGCGCGCGGTGGCGTCCGGCGAAGGCTACCTCAGCCCGGCGGTTTCCGACGCCGTACTCGACGACTACCGCCGCCACGTGACCAACCCTATCGACCAGCTCACCAGCCGCGAGCGGGAAGTGCTGCAAATGCTGGCCGAAGGCAAGACCAACAAGGAGATCGCCGGCGTGCTCAACCTCAGCGTCTACACAGTGGATGCCCACCGCGGCCACATCATGGAGAAGCTGAATCTGCACAGCATCAACGAGCTGGTGCGGTTCGCCGTGAGGAACGGGCTGGTGGACTGACGCGCAATAGAGCGCGTGCTCAGTCGTGGCGCAGGGCGCGGATCGGGTCGATCGAGGCGGCGCGGCGGGCGGGGACGCTGGTCGCGGCGGCCGCGGCGATCGCCAGCCCCAGCACGACGGCGGCATAGGTCCGCGGATCGGCGGCGGCGACGCCGTACAACAGGGTGGACCCGTAACGGTTCAGGGCGAGCGCGCCGCCGAGTCCCACGGCGGTTCCGATCGCGACCAGCAGGGCGCCTTCGCGCAGCAGGAGGGCGAGCACGCGGCGCGGCCCGGCGCCCAAGGCCATGCGGATGCCGATCTCCTGGGTCCGCTGCGCGACGGCAAATGCGATAACGCCGTAGACTCCCACCATCGCGGTGAGGAAGGCAATGGCGGCGAAGCTCGCCAGCAGGATGCCGTTGAAGCGCGGGCCGGCGGTGATTCGGCGAATCGCCTCGTCCAGCGTTTCAAATTTGGCGAACAGGCCGGGATCGAGCGACCGAAGCTCGGAGCGGATCTCGGATGCCAGGGCTTGCTCGCCGGCCAGGCTCCGCACCACGAAGAGAAGCTGCGAGGACTGGGCGGCGCCCGGGTTGTTGACGAACATCTGCGGCATGGGCGGCAGGTTCAGGCCTTGATTCTTCGAATCCGAGACGACGCCGGCCACGGTCTTCCATCCGCCCTTGGCGTTGCCTCCGATCTGCTTGCCGACGGGATCTTCGCCGGGGAAGTACGCGCTCGCCGCGGCTTCATTGATGATCGCGGCGGTGTCCGGATGGCGGTAATCGTCCTCGGCAAGGAATCGGCCGCGGATCAGCCGGCTGCCCGCCGCCTGGAAGTAGTCCGGCCCGACGCCGCACACGGCGATGCCGTCGCCGCGATGAAAGGGCTCGGGCAGCGGCCGGTCGGAACGCGAGAAGGTGATGAACATCGACCCGCCAGAGAGGGGAGTGCACTGGGTGAGAGCGGCCGCCTGGGTTCCCGGAAGACGCCGCATATAAGTGAGAATGCCGCTGGCCACCGTTTCGGTGTCGCGCTTTTCGAGCTTCGTTCCGCGCAGCGAAAGCGAGACCGACAGAAGGTGGTCAGGCTGGAATCCGAGGCGGTCGTTCCGGAGATGCCAAAGCGTTTGGAGCAGCAGGGCGGCGCCGGAGAGCAGCATCACCGACAGCGCGATTTCGGCGGCGACCAGGGCGCGGCGCAGGACGCGGTATCCGCCCGCGATTCCCGGCCGGCCGGCCCCCTGCAAAACGGCGTGGATATCGACGCTGCCGGCGCGCAGGGCGGGCAGGCCGCCAAACACGAGCGTGGTCGCCAGCGAGACCGCGAGCGAAATGCCGAACACGCGGGCATCCACGGCGACCTCGCTCAAGCGCGGCAGCTCATGGGCGGCGAAGTGGACGAAGGCCGAGAGGGCGCCCGCGACCAGCGCCAGGCTGGCGATCCATCCGAGGGCCGTCAGGAACACCGTCTCGGTGAACAGTTGGCGGACCAGGCGGGCGCGGCCGGCCCCGATCGCGGCCCGTACGGCAAGCTCGCGGGAGCGCGCCGACCAGCGCGCCAGCAGCAGGTTGGCGACGTTGGCGCACGCGATCAGCAGCAGGCAGCCCACTGCGCCGAGCAGAACGGCGAGGAGCATCCGCGCATTCCCCACGCGGTGTTGCTGGAGCGGCTCGACCACGAGGCTGTTGTCCGCGCGGAAAAAAAGCGGCGCATCGGCCTTGCTGGCGGCGAAAAGCGTCTCCAGGTTCGCCCGGGCCTGGGCCACGGTGACGCCAGGCTTCAGGCGCCCGAACGTGGCCCAGGTCATCATGGTGCGGTCGTGATGGCTGGCCGTGGGCGAGACTGGCAGAGTGGTGAGGACGTCCACCTGGACATCCATGGGGAAGATGAAGGACGGCGGCAGTACGCCGGCGATGGTGAAGGGCTGGCCATCGAGCGCGATGGTTTGCCCCAGGACGTCGCGGCGCGAGTGGAAATGATTTCGCCAGAACTGGGCGGTCAGCAGAACGGCTTTCGGCCCGTTGGGCGGTTCCTCTTCGGCGGTGAAGGTGCGGCCGAGCGCTGGGACCGTGCCGAACGCTTCCAGGAAATTGACGGAGACGCGCGCGGTGTGGATTTCGGCGGGGTCGGGAGCGTTGACAATCGCGGTGGCGCAGCAGTTTGCCTGCGTGGCGGCCAACTGCTCGAACACGCGGTTATCGCGCCGCCAGGCGACGTAGTCGGGCGAGGGGAGGAACTCGCCCTTGATGCTGGGGAAGCGGATCGCGACCCACACGAGCCGTTCCGCACCGGCATAGGGCAGGGGACGCAGGAAGACGGTATCGGCGATGCTGAAGACGGCCGTCGAAGCGCCGATGCCGAGCGCCAGCGAGAGCACCACGGCGATGCTGAAGCCGGGACTGACCCGCACCGCGCGCGCGGCGTATCGCAGGTCCTGCAGCACGTGCCGCAGCCAGGCGAAGCTGTACACTTCGCGGGTGGCCTCCGCGACCAGCCCGGGATTGCCGAATGCCTGGCGGGCCCGCACTCGGGCCTCCTCGCGCGTTAGCCCCTGCTCCATCAGCCGCGCGGTTTCGATTTCCAGGTGCGCCTGAAGTTCCGCATCGAGGTCCCGATCCAGCCGCCGCTGGAGGAATACGCGCCGCCACATGGTTTTACTCCTGAACCGGTTTCATGGTGCGGGCCACGGCGCGCACCAGTTGTTTCCACTTGGATTGCTCTTCGATCAATTGCTTCCTGCCCCGCGGCGTGAGCCTGTAGTATTTCGCGCGGCGGTTGGCATCCGACGTTTTCCATTCGGACGAGAGCCAGCCGCGAAGCTCCAGCCGGTGCAGGGCGGGATAGAGCGACCCGTGCTCCACTTGCAGCACGTCCCGGGAGCCGGCGCGGATGGCCTGCCCGATGCCGTGGCCGTGCTCGGGCGCCCATTGGAGGACTTGCAGGATGAGCAGGTCGAGCGTGCCTTGAAGAAGATCGATGCGATCGGTCATTAGTAGATATCCTACCATAGAGCTTCTACCAATGAGCCGGGTGCGGCAATCGAACTGCGCGCGGTATCACTCTCCGCGGAGGATCTCCAGCGGGTCGAGCGCGCCGACCCTGCGGGCGGGCGCCGCACTGGCGGCGAGGCAGACGAATGCCAGGATGGCGCCCGCGCCCAGAATCGTCACGGCATCCATGGGACGCACCCCGTACAACTGGTTCTCGACCAGGCGTCCCAGCGCCCACGATACCGGCATCGCAATCGCCATCCCCGCGCCCGCCAGCGCGGCCGCCTCGCGGATAATCAAGCCTCCGGCGGCCCGGCGGGGCGCGCCCAGAGCCAGGCGGATGCCCATCTCTTTCGTGCGGCTGGCAGCCGAAAACGAGAGCACTCCATACAGGCCGATCATGGCCAGAAGCGTGGCCAGGACCGCAAAAACCCCGGCCAGCTGCGCCAGCATGCGTTCGCCGATCAGCAGCCGATCGAGCTGGTCGTCAACGGTGCGAAGCGAATCCAGCGTCAGCGTGGGGGCCGCTCGCCGGATGGCGGCCCGGATCGACAATGCCGCCGCCTCCGCCGAGCTGCGCGAACGCACATAGAACGTTGCCCCGGCCGGGCCATCCTCCCAGAACGGAAAGAAGATCTCGGCTTCCGGCTGGCGCAGCCCGAAATCGTGGAAGCTCTTCACCACACCGACGATTTGGGCCGCAGCCCGCGTGTCCGGCCGGTCGCCGATGCCCACGCGCGTTCCAATGGGGTCGCCATCCGCGAGATATTGCTTGACGAACTGCTCGTTCACGATCGCCGAGCGGAGCGGTCCGCCCCCGGCGGAATAGGAGTCGCGCTCGTTAAAGTTCCGGCCCTGGATGACGGGCGTCCCCAGCGCCTCGAAGAAGCCCGGATCGACCGCGTTCATCCCGATGTCTTCCGTGATAATGCGCTGCCTCGCTGCCTGCACGGTGACCGGGTTGTTCCACCCGCCGCCGCGCAGGATAGCGTTGCGGGCGAGCCCAGCCTGCTCGACTTCGGGCAACTCCCGCACCACCGTCTGCAACTGCCGCAGAAGCTGTTTCGCCTTCTCGGGGGAGTATCCGTTGCTGACCGGATCGACGCCGAACGTCAGGAGATTGGCGCTGGAGAAACCTGGTCCCTGGGCGCGCAGGCTGGCCAGCGTCCGTGCGAAAAGACCGGCGCCGATCAGCAGAACGAGCGCCAGGGCGTACTGGCCGACGACCAGCGCCTTTCTCAGTCCGAGCCCTCCGGCCACCCCGGCCGGCCGCTGTTTCAGCGCGGCGACGGGGTCGATGGATGCCGCATGCAGGGCCGGCGCGCTGCCGCACAGAAATGCGATCGCGACCGTCACTGCCAATGCGAACAGCAGAACGCGAAGGTCCGGACCGGTATGCAACCCGACCCCGGTTGTGCCCTGCGGCAAAAATGAGAGCAGCGCGCGGCCGGCCAGGGGCGCCAGCAGAACGCCCGCCAGGCATCCCGCCGCGGCCAGCAATGCGCTCTCGGTGAGATGCTCCGCCAGAATTCTGCCGCGTGTAGCGCCCAGCGCGGTCCGCAATGCCGTCGCGCGGGCCCGCGCGAACGCCCTGGCAAGCGAAAGATTGGCCACATTCAGACAGGCCAGAGTGAGAATCAGGGCAGTGGCGCCCAGCAGGATCAACATCGGTTCCCGAATCCGGCGGCGCAGATCGGAGCGTCCCTGCGCGGCCGGCAGCACCTGGAGCCGCGACGCCAGGTACTCTTTCATTTGCGCGGCGGTCACCGGCGGCCAGCCCTCGCGCCGCGTGTCCTCCCGCAAGTAGGCCTGGAACCACGGTTGCAACCGAGCCGCCGCCTGTTCCCTCGCGATGCCCGGCTTCAGGCGGCCGAAAATGTGCAGCCACTTGGTCCGCCGGTCGAACAGCGAGTCCCAGTGCGGCGTGGCCTCCCGCTTCATCATGATGGGAATCCAGAGGGCCGGCACAGAGCCCCAATCGACGCCGTGAAACCCCGGCGCTGCCACACCCACCACCGTCATGGGGTAGCTGTTCACCAGAACGCTCCTGCCCACAATTCCCGGGTCCGCGCCCAGCCGGTTCCGCCAGTAATCGTAGGAGAGCACCACCACGGGATGGGCCTGCGGCTCGAGATCGTCGGAGTTTTCCAGAAGCCGGCCCAGGGCGGGCCGCACGCCGAGCACGGGGAAGTACGAGCCGGAAACCAGCTCCGCATCGACCGGCTCCGGCTGGCCGCCGCAAGAGAGATTGATCTCCGTCGGATGGCGCGCGAACATGTCCTGAAAGATCTCGTTCCGGCTGCGCAGATCGCGGTAAAACGGATACGGAAACAGATTGTCGCTGCCCACGCCGCCGCCCACAAACAGGCCTTTCCAGTTCAGCAGCACCAGTTCCTCGGGCTTCTCGACGGGAAGCATCCGCACGAGCGCCTGGTCGGCCAGGGAGAAAATGGCCGTATTGACGCCGATCCCCAGGGCCAGCGACACGATTGCGGTCGCCGTGAAAACGGGCGAAGCCCGGAGCTGGCGCAGCGAGTAGCGGATGTCCCGTTGGACATGATCGAGCCACATCCACCGGGTTGACTCGTAAAACTGCTCGCGCCTGTTGGTGACGTTGCCGAAGGCGCGGCGGGCGGCGGCCATCGCCTTTCCGGGGTCCAGCCCCTCGCCGATCAACCGGCCCGCCTCAATTCGGATGTGGGCCTGGATCTCCTCATGAAAGTCCTGGTCCGTGCGGCGCGCCTTGCGAAACATGGCTCAACTCCCGGCCCGTTCCGGCCCCAGCACCCGGCCGATGGCGGCGGCCAGGCGGCGCCACTCGCTGGCTTCGTGCGCCAGTTGCGCGCGGCCGTGCCTGGTCAGTTTGTAGAACCGGGCCTTGCGGTTGTTATCGCTGATGCCCCATTTAGCGTCGATCCAGCCCTTGGTCTCCAGGCGTTGCAGCGCCGGATAAAGCGAGCCGTGATCCACCAGGAGAACCTCCTCGGACGTCTCCTGGATAGCGCGGGCGATGCCTTGCCCGTGCTGTTCGCCGAAGACCAGGGTGCGCAGGATGAGCAGGTCGAGCGTGCCCTGCAGCAGGGTGATGCGTTCGTTGGCCGAGTCCCGTGTAGACATTCGACCCGAGTATGCGCCTTTTCGGGTCGAATGTCAACCCGAGAGTTGGCTTGGTCAACGCAGCGCTATCGCGGCCAGTGCTCCCGGCAAAAGCGCAGGACCTTCGGTCTGGTGAATGGCGATGCGAGTACGCCGTCCTGCACCAGTTTCAGAGTCGGCTTTGAGCACTTCTCCCGAACAAGTGCCAGTCCCGCCGCGATCTCCGATTCAAGCCGCAGGGCATCGACGATCATTGCGTCGCCATAGAAAATCGCCGAATCGTGCCGTATAAACGGATGATCGCCGGGCCGGAGGATGATCGTCTGATCCTTGCTGTTCCGTAAGGTGGTGACGCTGACGATGGCGCACATATGCGTCTCTGGATCGGGCTGTGTCACGACAATCCAAAGGTGCGGCGTAACATGCCCGCCGGGTGCGGGCATGAGGAATGTGTCGCCGCACTCCATCTATGCCGGCTGGAGCATCGCTTCCGTGGCCGCCAGCGACTCCAGTTCGGCTTCCACGGCCGCGATCTCAGTCTCGGTCTTGTTCCCGGCCCGCAGGATGTCCCTGTACTGAATCGGGATGGCGCTTCCTTTGGGGTCTTGCCACTCCGGAAGATCGTGGGAAAGGCGTACCAAATCCCACCGGTTCATTCTTCCGTACTCTGCGTAGATCTCATCGATTAGCGCTTCTTCGGCACGGGAGAGTTCGGCAGGTTCCGGCTCTGCGATGAGGGCGACTTCCCAATCCTGGGGAGTGGAGATGTAATGATGCCAGATTGGATCGGCGCCCGGAGCAGGTTCCTCGCGGATCAGATCGTATATCCGGCTGACGACGGGCCCATTGTCCATCGAAACGTATCTGTCGGTTGTAACCGGCCTGCCCCACCGCAGCAGCGCCTCCCGATCGAGGAGGTACAGCATCTTGATGAGCTTGATGTAGCTCATGCGGTCGCCGCGGAGTTTCAGGAAGCGAGCCGCCGCCTCGGTCGCTCTTCGTTCGTTAAACCGCAGCACCATCAGCTTCATTATCATTGTAAGGCATCGAGTGGGTCCGCGGAACCGCCGCACGGTTCTAGCGCAGTCTTCCACCATGTTGCGTGGCCGGCAGCGCCGCCTGGCGCCACATGATAGCTTCAGACCTGGATGGCAATCGGAAATTACTGGGAGTGTGTGATCCCCGAGGGCACAGACACGCCGTTGCAGCGGATTGTCGGTGAGAGCACCACGCTGGCTCGGCAGCACTTTTCTTCCTGGCGGTTTAAGCCGGATGGCGAAGATCTCGGAGGCGCCGATTTTGCGTGCATGGGATTCGCCACCGGCGATATCCGCGCCATCGTTCACCTCGTGAAGCCTCGTAGCGTGCCCAGTTTCTATTTGCACAGCGCGTTCCCGTGGCTCGCCGCCGGAGCCTCCGCGCGCCTCAGGCTGTACGACTCCGTCACGAATCACTTCGGCCTTGAAGGGTTCATCGCTGCCGGCATCGATAATGGCCCGTCCGTAATATTCTTCGACCCGCTGTACGCGCTGAACAAGGGCAAGTACGAGATTGGGTCGCAACACAATTTCGCCCTCGCCGCGCTCTCGCTCGATTTGAAGCTCGCCGCACCAGTTCCCGTTCGCATTACGAAGGACCACGCGGGAGTCGACACGAGCCGGGCCGAGATCCTGGTGCGGGCCGCTCAGGACGCCTCGGATTACTACGTTTTTCAAGGCCCGGTCAGGACCATCCGGAAAACCGACTTCCTGGACCGTCCATTCCTGGTCTTTCGGACGGCCGTTGTGGACCTGGACGGCGACGACTTGGCCGTCGATATCTATGTGGATCGCGCCCGGTTTCGGTCGCGCACCGTACCGACGGCCGGAGACATGGTTTCCGGAACGCTCTGGCTTCAGGGCTGTCTCGAGGATTCAGGCGCGTAGATTCGGGTGCAACAGGCGTACCCGGGATTATTTCCCGGTCTGAATGGGTATGACCGTGCAGGATTCGCAGCTTGCCCGAGCCATCGCCCGGCGAACGCGGTTAGACTATTGCTGTATGAAATCCGCTCGCTGGACGATCCTGGCGCTGGCCTCGTGCCTGTCCGCGCAAGAGATGGCTTACCGCAATCCGGACCTGCCCGCCGAGAAGCGCGCGGCCGACCTGGTCTCGCGCATGACGCTGGAGGAGAAGGTCCTGCAAATGCAGAACTCCGCCCCCGCCATTCCGCGGCTCGAGATTCCCGCCTACGACTGGTGGAACGAAGCGCTGCACGGAGTGGCGCGCGCCGGCCTCGCTACCGTCTTCCCGCAGGCCATCGGGCTGGCCGCCACATGGGACACGGACCTGATGCACCGCGTGGCCGACACCATTTCGACCGAGGCCCGCGCCAAGTACCACGAGGCCATCCGCAACAACGACCACAGCCGGTATCGCGGGCTCACGTTCTGGTCGCCCAACATCAATATCTTCCGCGATCCGCGCTGGGGACGCGGCCAGGAGACTTACGGCGAGGATCCGTACCTTACCGCGCGCATGGCGGTGGCGTTCATCCAGGGGCTGCAGGGCACCGACCCGCATTACTTCAAGGTGATCGCCACGGCGAAACACTACGCGGTGCACAGCGGGCCCGAATCCTCGCGCCACAGCTTCGACGTCGAGGCGGGCGAGCGCGACCTCAACGAAACCTACCTGCCGGCGTTTCGCGCCTCCATCGTGGAAGCCAAGGCCGATTCGGTGATGTGCGCGTACAACGCCGTGGACGGCGTTCCGGCTTGCGCCAGCACCATGCTGCTGCAAGACGTCCTGCACGGGAAGTGGGGCTTTCAGGGATTCGTGGTGAGCGATTGCGGCGCGGTCAGCGACATCTTCCGCGGGCACAAGTACAAGCCGTCGATGGCCGAGGCATCGGCCGCCGCGGTGAAAGCGGGCACGGACCTGACCTGCGGCACCGAGTACCGGTCGCTGGTGGACGCGGTCAAGGCCGGCCAGATCACCGAAGCCGAAATCGACCAGGCGCTGGCGCGGCTGTTCGTCGCGCGGTTCCGCTTGGGCATGTTCGACCCGCCCGAGCGCGTGCCCTACGCGCGGATTCCATACTCGGAGAACGATTCGGCGGAGCATCGGCGGCTGGCCCTGGAGACGGCCCGCGAGTCCATCGTGCTGTTGAAGAATGCGAAGGGAGTGCTGCCGCTGGGCGCTTCGGTTCGCCGCATCGCGGTGATCGGACCGTCGGCGGACGATCCCGACGCGCCGCTGGGGAACTACAACGGGATTCCTTCGAGCATCGTGACGCCGCTCGAAGGCCTGCGGCGGCAGTTCGCCGGGAAGGCCGAAGTGCGGGCGGCCTTGGGCAGCACCTACACCAGCGTGAGCCAGGCGCTGGTGCCGCCGGATGTTCTGTCGCCGCCCGCCGGTGGCGGCCAGGGCCTCCAGGCCGAGTACTTCGACAACGCCGATCTGGAGGGCTCGCCGAAGCTGAAACGCGTGGAGCCGCGGATCTACTTGGACTACGAGATGAACGATCCCGCCGTGGTGGCCGCCGTTCCGCGCCGCGGGTTCTCGGTGCGATGGACCGGCTCGCTGCGCGCCCCGTACACGGGCGAGTACGTGATCGGCTTTCAATCGGGCCGGGTTCTCATCGACGATAAGGAAGTGGCGGGGCCCGCTACCGAGATGGGCGCCCGCGGGTTCCGGCAGGGGCGCTTAACCCTGGAGGCGGGACACGATTACAAGTTATTGGCCGAATACCGCCAGACGGGCCCCGGCACGGGAACGGAGCTGGTGTGGATCCCGCCCTCCGGCCCGCTGCTGGCCGAGGCGGTGGAAGCGGTGAAAGCGTCCGACGCCGCGGTGGCGTTCGTCGGGCTGAACGCGAATCTGGAAGGCGAAGAGATGCGCGTGAACATCCCCGGCTTCGCGGGCGGCGACCGCACGAATCTGGATCTGCCCGAGCCGCAGGAGCGCCTGGTGCGGGCCGCGATCGACACCGGAAAGCCGGTGGTCGTGGTGTTGACGAGCGGCAGCGCGCTGGCCGCCAACTACGCGGCGGAGCACGCGGCGGCGGTGCTGGCGGCCTGGTATGGAGGCGAGGAGGCAGGCACCGCGATCGCCGAGACGCTGGCCGGCGCGAACAATCCCGCCGGGCGGCTTCCCGTGACGTTTTACCGCGGCACGGACCAGTTGCCGCCCTTCGACGATTACTCCATGAAGGGGCGCACGTACCGCTATTTCACGGGTGACGCGCTCTACGGCTTCGGCTCCGGACTGAGCTATTCCACGTTCCACTATTCCAAACTCGAGGCCAGCCGCACGGCCAGGGGCGCGCGTGTTTCGGTGCGGGTGAAAAACGAATCGGCGCGCGCGGGAGACGAGGTGGTCGAGGTCTACGTGAGCGGCCGCCAGCAGGCCGGGAGCGCCATTCGCCAGCTTCGGGCGTTCCGCCGGATTCGGCTGGCGGCGGGCGAAAGCCGCGACGTGGAGTTCCTGCTGGCCCCGGAGGATGTGCCGGAGCCGCGCATGCGAATCAGCGTGGGCGGCGGCCAGCCGCTGGCGAACGTTCCGCACGTGGAGGCAACGCTGTGATCGCAACCATCAACCCCGCCACGGGCGAGACCCTGCGGACGTTCGACGCCCTGACGGACTTCCAGATCGAAGACAAGCTGAGGCGGGCCGAGGCCGCCTGGCGGGCGTATCGCCACACCAGCTTTGCCGAGCGCGCCCGCTGGCTGGCCGCGGCGGCCACGATCCTGGATTCGGAGAGGGACCGGCTGGGGCGCATCATGACGCTCGAAATGGGGAAAACGATCGGGGCGGCGCGCGGGGAAGCGGCCAAGTGCGCGCTCGCCTGCCGCTACTACGTCGAGCGCGGCGAGCGGTTCCTGGCGGACGAGGCCATCGACACCGGCGGCGGGCGAAGCTATCTCCGCGCGTGTGCTGACCGGCGGCCACCGGCTGGACCGGCCCGGCAACTATTACGCGCCGACCGTGCTGGCGGACGTGCCAACCGGCTCGCCGGCTTATGGCGAAGAGCTGTTCGGACCCGTCGCCGTGCTGTTCCGCGCATCGGGAATCGAGCAGGCCATCCGGCTGGCCAACGACACCGAGTTCGGACTGGGCGCCAGCGCGTGGACGCGCGACGCGGCCGAGCAGCAGCGGTTCATCGACGAGATCGAGGCCGGCATGGTGTTCATCAACGGCATGGTGGCTTCCGACCCGCGCCTGCCGTTCGGCGGAGTGAAGCGCTCGGGATACGGCCGGGAACTCGGCGTCTACGGCATCCGCGAGTTTGTCAACGTGAAGACGGTGAGAGTGGCGTAGAGTGTCTGCTGCGGGCTGGCTTTGGCCGCGCCAACAGCGCCGGTGGTTTCCACGGTGGAGGCGGAGGAGGTCACGGCCGCTAGCGAAACGGCGAGACCTGGCAGACGAGTCACCCGCTTCGGCTTCCACCCACTACAATCGTCTGTATGATCGCTCTGCTGCGCGGCGTGTTGTTCGAAAAGCATCCGAACCAGGCTATCGTGGAGACCGGCGGCGTGGGCTACGACGTCACCATCCCGGTCTCCACCTTCACGCATCTGCCCGAAGCCGGCGCCGAGGTGCGGCTGCGCATCCATACACACGTGCGGGAAGACGCCTTGGCGCTCTATGGATTCCTCACCCAGGACGAGAAGGCGCTGTTCGAAAAGCTGATCGGCGTGAGCGGCATCGGCCCCAAGCTGGCGGTCACGATCCTCTCCGGACTCGCCGCTCCCGACCTGATTCGCGCCATCGGACGCGGCGAGGTGGACCGGCTGGTGCGCATTCCCGGAATCGGCAAGAAGACCGCCGAGCGCATGGTGCTGGAGTTGCGCGACAAGCTGCCGGCGATCAGCGGCGAAGAGCCCGCGGCGGCGTCCGGCCCGGCGGCGCTTTCCGCGGTCGAGCAGGACGTGCTTTCGGCGCTGCTCAATCTGGGCTGCGGACGGCCCCAGGCCGACGCCGCGGTGCGCAAGGCCAAGGCTGCCGGCGCGCCCTCCGATTTCGAGCCGCTCTTCCGGCGTGCGCTCGAACTGGTACGTTAAGCTGGTAGCACATGCCCGACCGGCATCTCATTTCCGGCGATCCCCAGGCCGAGGATCTGGCCTTCGAAGCCGGCCTTCGCCCGCGCCGCCTCGCCGACTTTACCGGACAAAGCAAGCTGAAGGAAAACCTCTCCATCGCCATCGAGGCCGCGCGGATGCGCGGCGAAGCCATGGACCACGTCCTGCTCTACGGGCCGCCCGGGCTGGGCAAGACCACGCTGGCCTCCATCATCGCCGAGGAGCTGGAGGTGACTTTCACCACCACGAGCGGCCCGGTGTTGCAGAAGAAGCTGGACCTCACCGGCATCCTCAGCAATATCCGGGCGCGCCAGGTGTTCTTTATCGACGAAGTGCACCGTCTGCTTCCGGACGTGGAAGAGATGCTCTACTCGGCGCTGGAAGATTTCCGCGTGGACATCCTGGTGGGCGTGGGTCCGGGCGCCCGCACGCATTCGCTGCCCATGCCGAAGTTCACGGCGATCGGCGCCACCACGCGGCAGGGCCTGGTGAGCGCGCCCCTGCGCGGGCGTTTCGGGCTGGTGCTGCGGCTCGACCCGTATTCGGTCGGTGAGCTGGAGGCCATCGTCAAGCGCTCGGCGCGGCTGTTGCAGGTGCAGGTCGAAGACGGCGCCGCCGAAGAGATCGCGCGCCGCTGCCGCGGAACGCCGCGCATTGCCAATCGCCTGCTGCGCCGCGTGCGGGATTACGCCCAGGTGCGCGCCGACGGGCGAATCACGCTGCCGGTGGCGCAGACCGGGCTGAACCTGCTCGACGTGGACCGTTACGGGCTGGACGAAATCGACCAGAAGATCATGATGACCATCCTCGAAAAATACCGCGGCGGGCCGGTGGGCGTGAATACCATCGCGGCATCTATTTCCGAGGAGGCCGACACCATCGAAGAGGTTTACGAGCCGTACCTGATCCAGCTCGGATTCCTCAACCGCACGCCGCGCGGCCGGGTAGCCACGGATCTGGCCTTCGAGTACTTCCAGGTGAAGCCCAAGCTGCGCCGCGACGACCAGCCGGCGCTGTTTTAGCCCGCGATGAAAACCGTCTACCTGGGCCTCGGGTCGAACGTCGGAGACCGCGAAACGAACTTGCGCGAGGCCGTCGCGCGCCTTTCGTCCCCCGAGCTGCGCGTGCTCCGCTGCTCGCCCGTCTACGAAACCGAGCCGGTGGACTTCACCGCGCAGCGCTGGTTCCTCAACCTGGTGGTCGAAGCCGAAACCGATCTGTTCCCCCGGCAGCTGCTGGCGCGCACGGCGCGGATCGAGCGCAGTCTGGGCCGTATTCGCACCGTAGCCAAAGGCCCGCGGACCATCGATATCGACATCCTGCTTTATGGCCGGGCGGTGGTGCGCACCGCGACTCTGGAGATTCCGCATCCGCGCATGGCCGAGCGGCGCTTCGTGCTGGCGCCGCTGGCCGATCTCGCGCCCGCCCTGCGCCACCCCGTGACGCGCCAGACCGTGCGCGAAATGCTGGATGCCGCTCCGCCCGCAACCGTGCGCCGCGTCGAGATGCGGGGCGGCCGCCTGTTAGACTCGTAGTTCAACAGTGGAAGACCTTCTTGCAGCCCTGAAACGGTACTGGGGCTACGACTCGTTCCGCCCGTTGCAGGAACGGATCATCCAGAGCTTGCTGGGCGGCACCGACGTGGCCGTCGTCATGCCGACCGGCGGCGGCAAGTCTCTGTGCTACCAGTTGCCCGCCCTCGTGCTGGGCCAGACCGTGGTGGTGATCTCGCCGCTCATCGCCCTGATGCAGGACCAGGTGGCGCAACTCGCCGACATGGGCATCCCGGCTGCGGTGGTGAACAGCTCGCAGGCCGCCGAAGAGCAGCGGGCCGTGATGCGCGCGGCCGCACAAGGCGCGTTCCGGCTGCTCTACATCTCGCCCGAACGGCTGGCCCGCGCGGATACCGTCGCATGGCTGCAAAAACTTCCGCTGGCGTTTTTCGCCATCGACGAGGCGCATTGCATCTCGGAATGGGGGCACGAGTTCCGGCCGGAATACCGCCAGCTCAGCTCCCTGCGCCAGAATTTCCCCGACCGGCCCATCGCGGCGTTCACCGCCAGCGCCACGCGCCGCGTGCGGCACGACATCCTCGAGCAGCTTCAGCTCCGCGATCCGCACAAGTACATTGCCAGCTTCCATCGCGCCAACCTGCGCTACATCGTGCACGAGTGCGACAAGCGATCGCACTCCAAGGCGCTGCTGGCGGCCTTGCGCGCCTATGCGGGAGAGAGCGTGATCGTGTACGCTCCCACCATCGCGCTGGTCGAAGAGACCGTCGATTCGCTGGCCGACCGGGGCATCGCGGCCACGCCCTATCACGGCCAGATGGAGTCCGCCACGCGCCGGCGCAACCAGGAGCGCTGGATGAACGACGAAGTGCGGGTGCTGGTGGGGACCATCGCGTTCGGCCTGGGGATCAACAAGCCAGCCGTGCGCGCGGTGATCCATATGTCGCTGCCGAAATCGATCGAGCAGTATTACCAGGAAGCGGGCCGCGCGGGGCGCGACGGGCTGCCCGCCGATTGCCTGCTGCTCTGGCAGCCCAAAGACGCGGGCCTGCTGGCCTACTTCATCGAACAGGTGAGGGACCCGGCCGAGAAAGAGCGGTCCTGGCAGCGATACCACACCGTGCGCCGGTTCGTGGAAAGCTCGCGCTGCCGGCATTTGCAGATCTGCACGCATTTCGGGCAGGTCCCCAAGTGGCAGCGCTGCGAGATGTGCGACGTGTGCGGGAATGTGCCGGAGTGGCTGGTGGCGCCGGTGGAAGAGGCCGAGGCGCCGAAGAAGAAGCGTCGCCGGAAGGAGGCGGCGCGGCCCGTGCCGCCGCCTCCACAGCCGGTCGCGGCTTCGCGGCCAGCCGTGCCTCCGCGGCCAGCCACTCCACCACCGCCGCCGCCAACTGAAATCGCGGAGCCGGCGGCGGATCGCGAGCTGGTGGAGTTCTTCAAGGAATGGCGCCGCCGGACGGCCCAGCGCGCCGCGGTGCCACCCTACGTGGTGCTCAGCGATGTCGCGCTCGAAGACCTCTGCCGAAAGGAACCCTCCAATCTGCGGGAACTGCTCGGCGTCACAGGAATCGGGGAGCGTAAGGCGGAACTGTACGGCAGCGAGATCTTCGCCGCCTTCGAAGCGTTCCGCAACGGCGTGCGGGCCGCCGCGCGCGTTCAATCCCAGGTCTCTCCGGCCGAAGAGACCATGCGGCTCCTGGCCGAGGGCAAGACCTTCGCGGAGATCGCCGAAATTCGCGGCCGCCAGGTCTCGACCGTAGTGCATCTGGTGGCCGATCTGGTGGAGAAGGGCCGCCTGGACTACCGCATGGATTGGGTCGGCGCGGAAGACCACGAGCGCATCGAGGAAGTGGTGCGCAGGCTGGGTCCGCAATGGCTGAAGCCGCTGCGGGAAGCGCTGCCGCCCGAGATCACCTACGAGCAGATCCGGCTGGTGGTGGCGTTCGTGCGCAGTCAGCCTTAAGCATGCTATGCTGTGCTATGCTGGCTCCATGAAGGAAAAACTTGCCGACCGCATTCGGGACCATGCCCGCACCAGGTATATTGAACCTTCCCGGCGCCGGGGCGAGTTAACTGTCACCATCGTCGCGGGAGAAGTCGAAAAGGAGCTTGGCCTTCAACACCTCACCCCAGCAGTTTGCAGCGCATTGAAGGGCAGGAAGTTCCTGGAGCGAAACCACGTGACGCTGGAGAAGTGGGAAGGCCCTCCATCGGGCCAGAGCACGACTGTGAAGTTCACCTATCGCTTGGATGATAAGCAATCGGCGGCCAAGCCCGGCGAGTCGCCTGTTCTGCGGCTATTGGAGTTGTGGGGTATTGGAAAGGAAGTGTTCGAGAGCTTGGGGGGCGGCGAGGCATACCTCCGCAGTCTGCGGGAGCCGTTCTATGCACCAGGGGACCCAAGGAACGACTGGTGAGCCGCATCTATTTTGACGCAATGCTGTTCATCTACGTTTTGGAAGCCCACCCGGAACATGGAGGCCGCGTTCGGGAGATCCTGGATGTCGTGGGGCGACGCAAGGACACACTCCTGACCAGCATGCTCACGGTCGGCGAAGTGCTGGCGGGAGCCTATAAGCGAGGCGCCACGGACATTGTAGTCAACACCAAAGCCCTGCTCCGCCCGCCAGTTGTGGAACTCCTTCCGTTTACGCTCGAGACTGCCGAACACTATGCTCGGATTCGCGCCTTTAACCGCGTCAGCGCCGCCGACGGCATGCATCTCGCCTGTGCCGCGTACGCCGGAGTCAACCTCTTCCTGACCAATGATCGCCGCCTGCGCGGCCTCGTCATCCCCGGCATCGACTTCATCGCCGGTCTGGACGTGAACCTCTTCTAACCAGCCTCAGATGAACATCTCTTCGTCCTGGGTCGCGGCGTCCACGGACGATTTGCGCTGGCCCTTCACCAGGGTGGACATGGCGGCCGAAATGCCGGCAGCGATGCCGTTCACCTCGCGCACCGGCCGCGATACCGCTCGCTTGACCGACTCGCCCACTTGCTCCACCTGCTCCACCGTGCTCTGCACGGTCTCATCGATCTGCTCCAGCCGCGTGCGCGCGCGATCGGTCGCATCGGTCAGCACGTTGCCGAGCCGGTCCACCTGCTCGCGTCCTACACGCGCTATGCTGACCGCTTCCCTGGTGATTTCCGAGATTCGGGGGCGGGCCTCTTCCACAATCCGGTTGGTATTGGCCAGCACCTGCTGCGCCTGATCGAATGCCGGGCCCACCTTATCCAGAATGGGCCCGATCCGGTTTGCCGCCGTTCCGAATTTGTCGATAATCGGCCCGGCTTTTTTGATCAGCGGCTCGCCCTGATCCAGCGTCCCGCTAAACCTGGTGAGGATGGGTTGCGCGCGGTCCGACACAGCTTCGACCTTCCCTTGCATCTTGCGGACGGCGCGCTCGATCATCACCGCCGCGAATGCCTGCACCACGAACGCGAAGCTGGCCAATACCACCGCCACCGCGATGACGATGCGAAAAACGTCGTCCGGCATGCCAAGAGGTCCTTGCTCCGACTGGCCTCCCTAGTGGGCCGTGCCTTCGGAGGATGGCGGCTGGCCAACGACGTCGCGATAGGCCTGCTTGCCCGCCTCCATGGCGTCGGCAATGTTGTCTTTCTGCCGGCCCAGGACGTCCCTGCCCTTGTCCACCCATTCCGAGGCGGTCTGCTTGATGTCCGTGCCGCGCTGCTTCAAAAAGTCCGTGCCTTCACCGGCCTTGTTCTTGATGAGTTCCCGGGTCTCACGACCGGCTTTCGGCGCGAACAGCATGCCGAGTCCGACGCCCACTCCCAGTCCCAGTAAGAAGCTGGAAAGCCCGTTCTTGTCCATACGTCCTCCTATGAAAGCGGCTCTCGATGGGCTGAAAAGCCGTCATCTCGAGCCAGTTTTCAGTATACTCCCCATAAGAATCGGAATCATGGATGAACCGAAAGTTCGACGTCTGCCGGACGACGCGCTGTGGTCATACGCACTGAAGATCCTGGCCGGAAGGGCGCATTCCACCGGAGAATTGCGCGAAAAGCTACGCCGCCGCGCGGAGCGGGCCGGGGATGTCGACGGCATCCTGGCGCGCCTGAAAGACCACGGCTACCTCGACGACCGCCGCTACGCGGAAGCCTACGCCGCCTCCCGCCTCTCCAACGAGAAGCTCGGCCGGGGGCGCGTGATTCGCGACTTGCGCCGGCATCGCGTGGCCCCCTCCCTGGCCGAGCAGACCGTGCACAAGGTCTACCAGGCGGTGGACGAAGCCGCCCTCATCGAAGAGTGGGTCCGCAAGAAATACCGGCTCGCCGCGCGGGAAGGCCTGTTTCAGGACCAGAAGGACGTGGCATCCGCGTATCGCAGGCTGCTCCATGCCGGCTTCCAGACGGGAGAGATCGTGCGGGTGCTCAAACGGTTTGCCCGCGATCCCGACCTGCTGGATTCGTTTGAGCCTCCGGATCCGCTGGAGGAATAACGCGTCCGCCCGGCCGGCACGGCGAATCAAAATGTGATGCGGGCGTTGAGCTGCAATTTACGCGGCTGATTGGCCTGCGAAGTCACCGTGCCGAAACTGGCCTGGTCCGGGTTGGTTCCAGGCGTGCCGAAGCGGACCGTGTTGTTCACGTTGAAGGCGTCGGCCTGGACGGCCAGCTTGACATTCTCGCGAATCGCGAACTCGCGGCGCACGCTGAGGTCGATCGATGAGTTGAACGGCGCATTCAGGCCGAAGACTCCGCTCCTCGGCAGGTTGCCCACCGTGTATGCCGCAGGATCTACGAACGCGGTCCGGTCCAGGTACGATGTTGGCGAGGATCCCAGGACGTTGCCGCTCCCGTAATTGCCGTTGATGCGGATGTTCCCGTTGAACGCGGGGTTGTAGTTGGGAAAGCAGGTACCCAGAATGCCGCCCGCGTTACAGCCCGTGCCGGTCACGGACAAGGGCGAGCCCGTGGTGAAGGAGACGATTCCGGAAACCGTCCAGCGGCTGATCAGCGCGCGCGCCGCGGCGCTGCCCGGGTTCAGCATGTGCCCGGCGCCGAAGGGCAGTTGGTAAGCGGAGCTTGCGGTGAACACGTGGGTGTGGTCGATGGCGCCGCGCGCTCTTTCCAGGGCGCGGTTGAAGGGGTTCCGGGGAGTGCCCAGCAGATCGTCGAGTTGCTTGCTGAAGGTGTAGCCCCCCGAGAAGGTCAGGCCTCTGGTGAACCGGCGATTGAACGTGGTCTGGAAACCCTGGAAGTTAGACTGGCCGAGGTTCGCCCACGGGTCGCTGATGGCGCCGTATTGCGGGAAGGGGCGGAGCATCTGGCCGATGGTTCCCGAAAAATTGGAGAAGGGCAGCGCGATGCCCGGGATAATGGCTTGCGCCGCGGCTATGTTGGCGGTGTTGGCCGTTGCCGTGAGCAGCGAGCCCAGGGCCAGGTACTGTAGCGGCGCGGTATTGACCACCGCCCCACCAGGGCCGGCGCCAGGCAGGAACTTGCCCAGGCTGGCGGTGTAAGCGACCCCCAGCGTCATGTTCGCCGTAAGCGAGCGCTGAATCCCGAAGTTCCAGTTCTCGTAATACGGTGGCTTGCCGCCGAGCGCCGGGTCGCCGTAGGTGACCGTCTGCGCGCCCGTGGGATTCGCGGTCGTGAAACCGGTCCCGTAACTCGGATCGAGGAACGGCGGCGGCTGGAGGAAAGCGGGAACACCGCTGTCCCAGTAATATGCCGGAACGTTGTTGCCGGCGCTGGTTGAGCTGTTGGTGCCGGTGTAACCGAGCTGGCTGAGTCCCTGGCGTGAGTTGGTGCGCCCGCCGACGCCGCCGGCGTGCACGTACATGATCGCGAAGCCCGCACGCAGCACGGTCTTGTCGCCGAGACGGTAAGCCGCTCCGACGCGGGGGCCCAGATTCTTGTAGTGAGTGTCGATCGGAGTGCGGCAGTTGCAGCTGTCGGGGCCGCTGCCGGCGAACTGGAGCGCGCCCAAGTGTCCCCCGGCGGCCGGATTGGCCAGGTTCGGGTTGAAGAAGGACATCAGGTTGTCCACTTCGTAGAACGTGCCGAACAGGTCCCAGCGGAGGCCGAGGTTCAGCGTCAGCCGCTGGCTGACCTTCCAGTCGTCCTGGATGTAGGCGGCGTAAGTCTTATAGCGGCCTCCGGTCTCGCCTATGGCGTTCTGGTTGATGCCGCTGCTGCTCACCGCGCCGAGCAGGTAACTGGCGTAAGCGTTGCCCGTGGTGGACACCAGCGTTCCCGTGGAATTGTAGCCGCCGGTTTGGGTGTTGGTGAAGTTGAACGAGCCGACCAGCGCGAAGTTCTCGTTGTCCTGCAATGCCTGGAACTGGAAACCGAAGGTCAGCGAGTGGCGGCCCTTCACCCACATCACGTTGTCTTGCGCGGTGAACGTGTTGGCGGCTTCGTTGAAGAAGTGGGCGTTGGTTCCCTGCCAGCCGCCGGGCGCATTGGCGCCGCTGAAATTGATGTCCGGAAAAGTCAGGGAGACCGGGCCTGGCGGCAAGCCCTTCAGGCCGGCCTTTTGCGGATACGCCCCCGCCTCGGTGGGGTTCTGTAGCGGGATCCAGATGCGATTGGCGGAATAACTGAATTGATTCAAAAGGGTGGGCTTGATGGTGAAGGTGTCGTGCAACTGCGCCATTTTGACGTCTTCCTCCACGATGCGTCCCTGCGTGTAGGGCTCGGGCAGCACGCCGGCTCCCGTCTGGGCGAGGCTGCCGGTGAAATTGGTGGCGTAATGTCCCATGGCGTAGAACCCGAAGAGCCGGTTCCGGTCCGACAGGTTGGCATCCACTTTGGCGGTCATGTTCCAGGTGCTCAGTTGGATGGGCAGGCTGGCCAGGTAGTTGTTCTGGATGTTCGCGTTGGTAGGACCGGGAAGATAGGATGCGAACGATTGCGAAATCGGAGAGATGCGGTTGCCAGGGATCAGGTTCCCGGCGAACGGCGCCCGCGTGCAGATTGCGCCGGCGCAGGTCTGGGACGCCGGATCGTAAATCACGGCCGGAATCGCGCTGAAATCGCCGGTCCGCTCGGCGGCCGTGGGGATGGACTGCAGGTTGGGGATGGATCCCGAGTCGTAACGGTATCCATCGTAGTTGGTAAAAAAGAAAATCTTGTTCTTTTTGATGGGGCCGCCGATCAGTCCGCCGAATTCGTTCTGATGATCCGGGGGTCTTGCCGCGGGGAAGAAACCCCGCGCGTCCAAATCCGTGTTGCGGAAGTATTCGAAGGCCGCTCCGTGGAACCCGTTGGTGCCCGATTTCATGACGTAGTTCTCGACGCCCTGGCCTTCGTATTGGGCCTTGGCGCCGCTGGTCTCGACCTGGAACTGGTCCACGGCGTCCACCGAGACGGCAAACGCCAGATAGCGGGTGTCGCCTTGCGTTCCGGCGCTGGTCAGGGGCATGCCTTCGAGATAGACCTCGTTTTGATACGTCTGGCCGCCGTTGAAGGCGGCCGTGGAGGGGCCCGCGGCCTGCGTGCTGGCGTTATTGACGCCGGGCACCAGCGCGACAAATTGCGAGGGATCCCTGGGAACTCCGTTCATGGCCAGGGGCAGCGCCGCATAGAGGCCGTTCTCCATGGACGAGCCCATCGTCGCATCGTCGGTATGCAGCAGAGGCGGCGCGTCCTGCACGGTGATCGACTGGGTGGCCGCTCCCACCTGCAACTTCGGATTCAATCCGACGGTTGCCAGCGCCTCGACGGCCACGTGCTGCTGGGTGAGCGTTTGAAATCCCTCCATCTTGACCGTGACCGTGTACTCGCCGGCCTGGAGCGGAGAGAGCACGAAGAACCCGGCATCGGTCGTCTTGCGGCTGGTTTCAACTCCCGTTTCCACGTTCGCCGCGGTAACCGAAGCGCCGGCCACGACGGCTCCCGAAGGATCCGTGACCGTTCCTTCAATCGTTCCACTGCCGGCCACTTGCGCCGTCGCCGTCGCGGCTGACAGGAGCGCGGCCAGCAAGCAGCATGAGAATACTCGCATGGTGATCCTCCCTTGATTCACGTTCCGCGCCCCGCCCCTGAACGGGACGCGCCAATTCCACTGAGCGGCCATCATCATACTGCAACACGGAACGCGCGCGGGTAAAATCCTGCCGCGTGATTGTGTTTTAGCATGCGGAATGGGAGCATGCCCTCGGAGGGCAAGCGAATCAATCACATGGCCGGCTTTGCGAGGGCTGCGGGCGGACCTGGGCCGGCGGGCTTCGTTTTGCGTGGCGAAACCGCCACGCCGCGCGAAGCGGTCCGGTGGTTCCCGCCGGACCACCCGAGTCCCAGCTTGAGTACAATGCCGTTTGGAGGAAACATGTTCACCGCTACCGCCGATCTGATTCTCCCCAGCACCGTCACCGGTTCGTTTCCGCGCCCGCGCTGGTTCGACGTGAGTATGTGGGGCCGCCCGCTGGACACCTGCATGCTCGACGTCCGCTTCCGCGAGAAGTTTCAGGATGCCATGGCCGTGGTGATCAGCGACCAGGAACGCGCCGGGCTCGACATCCTCACCCACGGCGACTTGCACGTCGACGAGGACATGGCCGGCCGCGCGTGGCATCACTACCCGTTGCAGCGCTGGGCCGGCTTCGAAGGCGACTACCTCCAGCCCGAGGAAACCACCGCGCCGTGGCTCCACTACCCGCCCGGCACGCTGCTGAACGAGATCTACACCGGCTGGCGCTGGCCGCGCGTGGTGGGCAAGATCGAACACCGGCCGCTCGACTATCCCAAACTGTGGCGCATCGCGCAGGCAAGGACGCGCAAGCCCGTCAAGTTCGGCACGTGCTGCTCCCAGGTCATGGCGCTCTTCCTGGACATCCACACTCCCGCGTACAAGGACAAACGCGAGGTGATCTGGGACATGGCGGAGGCCATGAACCGCGAGCTGTTGGCGCTGCGCGATGCCGGCTGCCGCTGCATCCAGATCGAAGAGCCCACCTTCCATTTCATGGCCAACACCTATGGCAAGGATCACGAGCAGGTGAAGTTCATGATCGACGCGTTCAACCGCGAGGTCCAGGGGCTGGACGACGTGGAGTTGTGGATCCACACCTGTTGGGGCAATCCCAACATGCAGCGAGTGATGGAGGACACCAGCTACGCCAACTCCATCGAGATCTACCTGGAGCGGTGCCGCGGCGATGTGTGGACGCTGGAGATGAAAGACCGCAACCAGCGGGATCTCGAGCTGTTCGAGCCGTTCCGCCACGACCTTAAAAAGAAGATCTGTATCGGCGCCGTGAGCCATCGCGCGCTACAGGCCGACCGGCCGGAAGACGTGGCCGCCGAAATCCGCAAAGCCCTGAAATACATCCCGCCCGAGCGCTTGATCGTGTCCAGCGACTGCGGCTTCGGCCGCCAGGGCTGCAACCGCGAGATCGCCTTCTACAAGGCGAGCGCCATCGCGCAGGGATCCAACATCGTGCGGCGCGAGTTGGGGCTGCCGGCCACCTACGTGCCGGCCGCGGATCCGGTCCTGCAGATCGATGTGGTGCCCGGAAGGAAAGGCTGAAGGCATTTGGAGCGGGGTACGGGAGTCGAACCCGTCTAAATCAGCTTGGAAGGCTGACGCCCGACCGCTAGGCCAACCCCGCCTGCCAATCGACATTTCAACTTTATCACAGGCGGCGCGGTCACTCGTGCCGGGGCACCCTCATCCTAGTTCTTTCGGTGAGGCTCGATCTCGTGCTCGGAGATGAGCTGGCGCACCGTGGCTTCCAGCTCGGCAACGCGTCCGGCGAGGTCGTCGATGGCCTGCCCCTCGGGGTCGGGAAGGCGGCCGTGCTCGAGGAGGCCTTCGGGACGCACGCGAACGACGCGGCCGGGAACGCCCACCACGGTGGAGTTGTCGGGCACGGCGCGCACCACCACGGAGCCGGCGCCGATCTTGACGTTGTCGCCAATCCTGATGTTGCCCAGCACCTTGGCGCCGGTGCCGATGACCACGTGGTTGCCCAGCGTGGGATGGCGCTTGCCTCGCTCGTTCCCGGTCCCGCCCAGGGTCACGCCCTGGTACAGCAAGCAATCGTCGCCGATCTCGGCGGTCTCGCCGATGACCACGCCGGACCCGTGATCGATGAAGAAGCGCCGTCCGATTTGCGCCCCGGGATGAATCTCGATTTGCGTGAAGAAACGGCTGATCTGCGAAATCACGCGAGGCGCCAGCGGCACGCGCCAGCCGTACAGCCGGTGGGCCAGGCGATGCAGGAGAATGGCGTGAAAGCCGGGGTAACAGAGAAAAATCTCGATCACGCTTTTGGCGGCGGGGTCTTCCCGGAAAATCGTGGCGATCTGTTCTCGGACGGCTTGAAACATGAGTTAATGCGCCGCTGAGGGCGCACCCGGAGAGTCCGCGGCCGGCACGGGAGGGCGGGCTCCGGAGGGCATGGGAGCCAGCATGTCCTCCTTCCGCTTGACCAGCGTGGACGTATTGAAACTGGCGGCCTCGAAGCCGTGGCCATGGGTGATGGCGTCGGTGGGGCAGGCTTCGACGCAGTACCCGCAAAAGATGCAGCGGTTGTAATCGATGTTGTAGACCTTGGCGTAACGCTCGCCGCCGGAGATGCGGACGGTCGCGGTGTTCTCGGCGGCTTCGATGTAGATGCAGTTGGAAGGACAGGCCGCGGCGCAAAGGAAACACGCGACGCATTTCTCCATCCCGTTGGCGTCGCGCTGCAGAACGTGAACGCCGCGATAACGCTCCTCGAACTTCGGCGGCTCGTCGGGATAGTTCTCCGTCACGGTGGGAGACATCATTTCCTTCAGCGTGACGCCCATTCCCTTGGCGATGTTGGCAGCGGTGCCGAAGATGTCGAGCTTGTTGGCCATGGACTCTGCCTCTATTCTAACTTGCCGGTACGGCCGAAAACCGCTCGCCATCGCGCGGCTCGGAATTGCCACGGCTCCCGCCGGGAGCCTAATTGCGGGAGCTTCAGCCGGCTTTCCACGCCGGAACATTTTCGCCCGGCCGGAACGGGTGGACGCCCGCCCTGCCGCCCAGCCACTCGATCTCTTTCTTGTTCCAGCCTTCCATGACACGGGAAACCGTGCCGTCCGGCTCGATCAGGAACATGGTCGGAACGCTGGAGATTCCGAACGCGTTGCTCACCGGAAAGCCGTCTTCCTCGCTGTCGAGCAGGGTGGGGAGCCTCACGCCGAATTCGCCTTTGAAATCGCGCGTGTCCCCGGCATCGTTCTGCGAGATGCCGTATATGGGCAGGCGGCCGGGGGAATGGATCCGATCGAGAAACGGCAGCGTGAACTGGCACACCGGACAAGTGACCTTGAAGAATGCCAGAAGCACCGGGGAGGCAGCGATCAATTCCCGAATCGCGGCCTCGCCGCCGTCCAGCCGCGGCAGACGGAAATCCGGCGCGCGGACGCCTGCGTGCAGGAGCTTGTGCTGGTGGCGGGCGGCCATAATTTGAGTGTACGACGGTTGGGCTACAACTCCCGAATGAGCTGCTGAGCGGCGATGAGCAGCGGGTCCCACGCCGGCGAGAATGGCGGCGAATAGGCCAAGTCCAGTTGTTCGAAATCGTCCACCCGAAGGCGGCTTTGGAGGGCGGTGGCGATCACGTTGATCCGCCCGGCCACGCCTTCCACGCCAATCACCGATCCGCCCAGCAGCCGGCCGGTGGCGCGGTCGGCCACCAGTTCCACGGTGGCGTTTTTTCCCTGGAAGTAGCGCGGCCGTTCGCGGGCTTCGATGCGCGCGCTGACGGGCGAAAAGCCCTCGGCGCGCGCCTGCGCGTCCGACAGGCCGGTGACCGCGAAGCCCATTCCGAAAATGCCCACGATGAGAGTGCCGGTGACGCCCGCGAACCGTTCGCGGGCCCCCGCCGCGTTTGCGCCGGCGACACGTCCGGTCTTATTGGCGGTAGTGCCCAACGGAATATAAGTGGGCCGGCCGGTGACCAGGTGGGTCACCTCGGCGCAATCCCCCGCCGCGTAAACGCCGCGCAGGCCCGTCTCCATGCGATCGTCGGTGCGTATGGCGCCGGAGCGGCCGATCTCCACGCCCGCTTCCGCGGCAATTTCGACGTTGGGTTTGAAGCCGGCGCCCAGCACCACCATGTCGCAAGCCACGCCCGCCACGCGGTCCGCTTCGATTGACTGGACGTTGACGCCCGTCTGCAATTCCACGCCGTGGATTTCGAGTTGCCGGCGCATCGCCGCCGTGAGGTGCGGATCGCCGCGCAGCAGAACGTCGGACGACCGTTCCAGCACGGTCACCGCGAGACCATTGCGCCGCAGCGCGTCGGCCACTTCGAGCCCCGCATATCCCGCGCCCACCACTACGGCGCGCCGCGGCCGCCGTTCGCCGAGAAAGCGGCGCATGCGCCCGGCGTCCTCCAGCGTGTGGAGAGTGAAAACGTGCGGCTCGGCGGCGCCCTCGATCCCGCCCGAAACGCACCGCGCGCCGGTTGCGATCACCAGGCGGTCGTACTTCACGCGCTCGCCCGATTCGAGCGCCAGCTCCCGCCGCGGATGCGCGATGGAGACCACCCGCGCCCCGGTGCGCACATCGATCCCGCGCTCCTTGCGGAAGTATTCGGGCGTGTAGACGATCAGCTCGCGGGCTTCGCGGACGCGCCCCTCGACGAAGTAGGGCAAACCGCAGGCGCCATACGAAACCGTGGGGCCTTTTTCCAGGACAATGATTTCCAGGCGCGCATCGATGCGGCGCGCGCGGGCAGCCGCGCTGAGGCCCGCGGCCACGCCTCCGATGACTACCAGCGCCATCGGGAGTCACTCCTCCAGCACGAACCGCATCGGAGGCTAATCCTCGTCCTTCATTTTTTGCACGAAATCCAGGATGTCGAAGGTCTTGATCTTGCGGTCCGGATAGAAGCTGTTCACCGCGTCCTGCTCGTCGTTGAAGATCTCGAAAACCGTGGCGAGCTTGGTCATCACCAGAAGCTGGATGCTCCGGCGCGTGAGCTTCAGCAGCTTGACAGCCCCGTCGTGCCGGCGCAGGCTGGTGGCGCTCATCACCAGCGCGCCGAGGCCGGTGCTGTCGATGTAGTCGACGTGCGCCAGGTTGAGCACTACATTGCGCGTGCCGGCGGCGGTCAGCGCGGCGATCTTGTCCCGGAAGGCGGTGGCCTCCGGACCGGCCGTCATGCGGCCGGTCATATCGAGAATGGTGACGCCTTCGTGTTCGCGTTGTTGAAGATCGAGAGACATGGCGGGGCGGTTCAGACCGGCATCTTCATGCCGGTCATGACCTCCACTTCCTCGATGGGCACCATCTCGATGGCGTCCCACGGGCAGCCGTCGAGGAACGCGCCGTCGGGACCCTTGCTGGTGCATTTCTTGCAGCCGATGCACAGCACGGGATCGACGTCGATGCGTCCAAAAGGCGGGTGGTCTTCATCGGGGATCCAGTACATGCAGTCGGCCACCGGGCAATACGGCACGCACGCGGGCGAGCCCGCGCAGCCGGTGCAGCACTCGGTAATTATCGCCAGTTCCTTGGGCCGTTTCTTGCGGGGAGTGAGGATCCCCTCGGACTTCGGCTCCCTCTTGACCACCGCCGTTGGCATGCAAAGGATTATGACACAGGGCGGGAGGGATTCTCAAACGGCCGGCTTCACCACCAGCTTGCCCACGCCGTCGGTGTAGTGCTCCGCGATCGAGAACGCCTCGGCGATGCGATCCAGCGGGCGGGTGTGCGTGATGAGCGGCGCAAACCACGCGGTCCGCTCCACCAGCAGGCGCAGGGCGGCGGGAGATTCGGTATTGGAACGGCGCACGTTGAAAACCGCCAGCTCCTTGCGCCGCATCGGCGAGACTTCGAAAGGCACAAAGCTGTCGGAGTGGATCCCCGTGAGCACCACGCGGCCCCCGTGTCGCGCGGCGCGGATGGCCTGGTTGGTGGTGTGCTCCTTGGCCGCGCAATCTATGGCGCAGTCCACGCCGCGCTGGCCGGTGTCGGATTGAATTTGCGCGGCGGCATCGACCTCGGCGGGGTCGATCGCCTCGTCGGCCCCCATCTGTTTGGCCATCTCGCGGCGGTGCGCCACCGGCTCCACGGCCCAGATGCGGCCCGCGCCGGCAACTTTCACACAGGCCAGCGTCAACAATCCGATGGGACCCGCGCCGAACACCGCCACGGTCTCGCGGGGTTGAATCGCCGCGAATTTCATGGAGTGCATCGCCACCGCGAGGGGCTCGACCACCGAGGCCAGCTCGAGCGACAGGTTGCCAGGAATGGCCATCACGTTCGCGGCTGGCAGATTCACCAGATCGCGAAAGAATCCCTGGTTGCCCGGCGTGCTGAGGAAACGGATGTTGACGCACAGGTGGTGATTCCCGGTGCGGCAGAATTCGCAGTGGTAGCAGTAAAGGGCGGGCTCGAGCGCCGCGCGGTCGCCGCGCGACCAGCCCGTCACGCCGGCCCCGGCCTTCACCACGGTGCCGGCGGGTTCGTGGCCCAGCACCATGGGATAAGCGCACGGCGTGTCGCCCACGCCGCCATCCGAATAGGAATGCAGGTCGGAGCCGCAGATCCCCACGGCGTTCACCCGCACTTGTATCTCTCCCGGACCGGGATCCTGGATGTCTTGCTGCGCCAGGCGGAATTCGCGCGGCGCGGTCAGTTCGGCAACCTGTAGTGTGTGTCCCACTGCCCCATTGTAAGATAGCCGTAGGCATGCTCAATTTTCGCCAGTTCGAAGCCGGGCCGGACCCGTTCGGCCGCAAGTTCCAGGTGATGTTCAAGTGGCTGCAAACCGCCATCTCGCTGCGCCACGCCGACACCGTGGACGTGAAATTCATCCTCGTCGACGAGAGCGGTGCGCGCACGGAAAAGACCATCGCGCTGCCGCACGCCGACCTGCTGCGGGTGAGCCGCGAGTCGGGCCGCGAACTGGATGACCCCTGGTGTGCGCGTCTCGCGGCGCTCCACCTGCTGCGCCTGGTGGAGACCGGCGAGGACATGGAAAAGGACCTCGTCACCGTGGCGCTGTCCGATCTCCAGCGCCACGCCTCGGAGATTGCGCGCATGGAGCGGCCGGAGGCGCACGTCGCCTGATTGGCACCGCGAACCGCTGTTTTCCAGTTTGAAGACAAGGCGTACGAGAAGCAGGCGCTGGCCCTGCTTCGGCGCTTGCCGCCGTTGGATGGCGATCCCCTGGTGATCTCCTCGGTTCGCGGCCTCCGCGACCGGCACGGCCCGGTGCATGCCGGCGCCTTCCTGCGCGCTCGGCGCATCGCCTTCGATTGCGCGCGGCCGGAGTTTCCCCGCGTTTTCGTGCATGAGCTGTTTCACTTCGTCTGGTTGCGGGCCGGCAATGTGGTGCGGCTGGCGTTCGAGGATCTGCTGCGCCGGGAATGGCAGGCCGGGGCGCGCGGCGAACTGGGATGGTCGGCCGAGTGGCGGAAGGCCGCGCTTCGCTCGCCGGAAGTGCCCGAGCGCAGCCGGCGCTGGCGGGAATACTGCTGCGAAAGCTTCTGCGATACCGCGGCCTGGCTGTATTCCGGCGCCACCCGGCACGAAGAGTTTACACTCGAGCGACGCTGCCGGCTTGTGCGCCGGGACTGGTTTCGGAAGACCGTTGAATCCCGCAAGTTGTCGATATAATCAGATAGGGAAGGAATTTGTGTGTCTTCACCGCGTCTCGTCCTCGTCGCACTGACCGCGTTCGCTTTGGGCGGCTTCCTGGAAAGCTGCTCTTCGACTCCGCTGACGGTGAAGGCCGCCGTCAAGCCGGACAAGGAGCGGCATCCGGCTCCGGATTTTGCCTTGAAAGACGCCGACGGCAAGGTGGTCCACCTTTCCGATTACCGCGGCAAAGTCGTGCTTCTGGACTTCTGGGCCACCTGGTGCAGCCCGTGCCGGGTCGAGATCCCCTGGTTCATGGAGATCGAGCGCAGGAATAAGGACAAGGGTTTCGAAGTGCTCGGCGTGGCCATGGACGACGAAGGATGGGAGGCCGTAAAGCCTTTCCTTCAGGAACTGAGCGTCAATTACCGCATCGTGATCGGCAACGATTCCACCGCCCAGGCTTATGGCGGCGTGGATGCGCTGCCCACGACTTTTCTCATCGATCGCGAAGGAAAAATCGCCGCCGTGCACATTGGCCTGGCGAGCAAGAAAGATTTTGAAGATGGCGTCCAACAGCTACTCGAAGGTACTTCGGCCGGTGCTGTCCGCACTGCTCTGCCTTCCTCTACTCGCTCAGAATAGCGGTTATCTCACCGTCGGCGCGCCGCAGAAAGTCGCGGGCAAGCGCGGCGCGGAGGTCCAGGCGAAGATACCGGTGACGGTCCAAGCCGGATTCCACGTCAACAGCAATACTCCGGCCGAGGAGTACCTGATCCCGTTGAAACTCACCTGGAAATCCTTCGGCGCGTTGGAAGGCGGGCAGATCAAGTACCCGAAACCGTCGCTGGAAAAATACGAGTTTTCCGAGAAACCGCTTTCGGTGTACACTGGCAGTTTCGACCTGATCGCCAATTTCAAAATCGCGGCGAACGCTCCCGCCGGGCCGGGCGCGGCGGCCGGGCAACTGCGTTACCAGGCGTGCAACGATCGCACCTGTTTCCCGCCTAAGAACGTCGAGATCACCGTGCCGTACCAGGTGCAATAACTGACTCTGGCGCAGACGGCACCCCACTCCACGCCCTCGCCCGAGGCGCTGGTTTACAGAATGACACTCAAGAGTTGAATCAGGCGCGGTAAGCGGGCCGGGAGTGCCGGCCCGCCATCGTGGGGTGTCAGGCCGTGGCGACTTTGACAGCAGCCGGTTGCGCCCCGATCGCCGTCAGATCCGCCGCCAGTTGCGTGAGATCGAAGTTGTTCGGCGCATTCTGGTTAGCGGCGATCCAGTCACTGCTCAGGGCGGCGTACGCCTCGTCGCAGTACGCGTCGAAGAAGGTCCACGTCATGCGCTTCGTGGCACCCCAGGTGATGACCGTGAGGCCGCGGGCATCATACTGGACGATGGGGATCGCGTGTCCTCCCCATGAGCCCGGCGCGCCTTGCCCGGTTGGTCCACCGGGAGGCACCGTCCAGACTGTCTGGTTCTGCGCGCTCACCGGCAACTGGACGCCGATGTAGCAATTTCCGAAAAGGTAAATAGCGTCTTGCACTTCTACGTGGTTCTTGGGTTCGACAGACACAAACGCCTGGATCGGGTGACCGGCGATCCCAGTCTGCCGCCAGTAGTTGAGCACGTCCAGAATGACGGCGCCGTTGTCGGTGCTGGGATCTCCGGGCTTGTACCCTCCGACGGCTTCATAGGCTGTCAGGATCTGTTGATCGGTCGGCGTATAGCCCACAGGTTGCGCATTAGTGGTCCACTCCTCGATCATGTGGCCGGCGCAGGCGCAGGTGCAGTCGCCGAGGTTGTCGTTGAGCATCATGGGCCACTGCGCCACTTTTTTGGTCCAATCCTCCGATTTCGGCGGCGCGGGCGGCGCCGTAGCTTTCATGTAGTTGGAGAATTGAAGGGTCCGCGCATCGTAGCGCGCAGCCTGTTTACCCAGTTTAATGGTTCGATTTCCGACTTTGAACGATTGTAGGGGCATGTGTTTTTCCTCCGTGCCTGATAGGGAGTATACTCCGCGATTGTCCCCGTGAGCCCGTTTTCTTTTGCCATTTTGTGAGATTTGGTGCAGGTCGGCGATAAGTAAATGGACCGGCGCGCCGCGTCACGGGTTGGCTGGGTTCGCCCGCATTTTCCGCGCGCCCGAAAGGAATGGTAGAGTCGTATCCGATCATGGACGAGAAAACCCACCCCCAGCGCGAGATTCTGCGCGTCATGCGGCCCATGTACGCCCGCCAGTGGCTGCTCGGACCGTCTCCCCGCCACTCCGTTCCCGAGGAGGAAATGCCGCCCGGCACGGCTTATCGCCTTATTCACGACGAGCTGATCATGGATGGCAGCTCGCGCTTCAACCTGGCCACGTTTTGCGGCACGTGGATGGAGCCGGAAGCTCAGAAGCTCATGTCCGAGACGTTCGACAAGAACATGATCGATAAGGACGAGTATCCGCAAACCGCCGAGTTGGAAATGCGCTGCGTCCACATGCTGGCCGAGCTCTGGCACTCGCCCGGCCCCGAAAGCGCTCTGGGCACCTCCACCATCGGCTCCAGCGAGGCCTGCATGCTCGGTGGCCTGGCTCTCAAATGGCGCTGGCGCGGGAATGCGCGCAAGGCCGGCAGGCCCACCGACCGGCCCAACATCGTCATGGGCGCCAATACCCAGGTCTGCTGGCACAAGTTCGCGCGCTATTGGGATGTGGAGGAGCGCTCGGTTCCCCTGGAGGGTGACAGCTTCGTAACGGATCCCGAACGCGCCGCGGCCATGTGCGACCAGAACACCATCGGGGTGGTCGCCGTGCTCGGCAGCACCTTCACCGGCGACTATGAGGATGTCCAGGCTTTGAGCGCCGCCCTCGACCGTCTCCAGGAGAAGACCGGGCTGGATATTCCGATCCACGTGGATGGCGCCAGCGGCGCCTTCGTCGCTCCCTTCCTGCAACCGAAGCTCACCTGGGATTTCCAACTGCCTCGCGTGAAGTCCATCAACACATCCGGCCACAAATACGGCCTGGTGTTTCCGGGTGTCGGCTGGGTCATCTGGAGGGAAGCTTCCGATCTCGATCCGCAGTTGATATTCAACGTCGACTATCTCGGCGGCAGCATGCCGACGCTGGCCATCAACTTTTCGCGCCCCGCCAGCCAGGTGGTGGCGCAGTATTACAACCTGATCCGCCTTGGCAAGTCCGGCTACCGCGCAGTCCACCAGGCCTGCCAGGACGTTGCGGTTCACCTCGCCAAACAGATTGCCGCCATGGGCCCCTTCAAGCTGGTGAGCCACGGCACCGATCTCCCGGTGTTCGCGTGGAAACTCGAGGAGGAAGCGCACTGGTCCCTCTACGATCTGGCCGATCGCCTGCGCGACCGCGGCTGGCAGGTCCCCGCCTACCGCATGCCCGCGAACCGCCAGGACCTGGTAGTGCAGCGGGTAGTGGTGCGCAACGGATTCACCTGCGACCTGGCCGACATGCTGGTCCGCGACATCCGCCGCCACCTGGACTGGTTCGCCGCGCAGCCCGGCTTCCGGTCCACGGCGCAAGCCGCGCAGTTCCACCACTAGAGGCAGCCAACCGCCGCCGCGCGGTCGCCCGGTGGCATAATTGAACGATGACAGACGATCGTAATCCACTCAGCCGGCGCGGCTTCGTCAAGGCTGCGGCCGGAACGGCCGCCACGCTCGGCGTCGCGGACCCGGCCCGCGCAGCCACATCCGCGGCAGACGTGAAAGTGGGCCTGTACAGCATCACCTACGGAGGCGTCTGGTATCGCGGCGACGCCCTGAGCGTCGAGCAGGTGATCGGCCGGGCCAAAAAGTTCGGATATCAGGGCGTGGAAATCGACGGCAAGCGTCCCCATGGCAATCCGCTCGACATGCCAAGAACGCGTTGCCAGCAACTCCGCAAGCTGGCCGGCGACCAGGGCATCGAGATCTACGCCGTGTCTGGCAATAACGATTTCAGCAGCCCCATCCCGGAGCACCGCGAATCCCAACTGGTCTACACTCGCGAGCTGATGCGCATGACCGCCGATCTCGGCGCGAAAGTGATGCGCGTGTTTCTCGGCTGGCCGGGCGTAACCATGCTGCCCGGCGGCGGCAGCCGATACGACATCGCGCAAGCTGTGTGGAAGGCGGAGCACAAGGACTTCTCCGACGAACAGACCTGGGAGTGGTGCCGCCAGACCCTGGTAGAAGCGGCGAGGCTGGCCGGCGAGTTCGGCGTTGTCCTGGCTTTACAGAACCACCCGCCGGTGATTGCCCGGGGCTACCTCGACTGTCTGCGGATGGTGAAGGACGTCGCATCCCCGCACCTGAAGATCTGCTTCGATGCGAGGCTGGAGCACACTCTCGACGAGGCGGCCGTACGCAAGGCGGTCAACGAGGTTGGCCCGCTCCAGACGCTCTGGCATTTCGGTGGCGAGTACGATCGCGGCCCTGATGGGATCGTGTTGAAGGGCGACGAGAAGTGCCTGGGCGAGATGCTCGGCCTGCTGGACGTCGGATACAAGGGGTACGCCGGCTTTGAACTGTGCCATCCGCTGCCGGTGGTTGACGGCCGGACGGTCGGGCTGGATTTTGTGGACAAGAACGCCCAACTGGCTTGCGATTATCTGCGCGGCATCCTCGCCGAGGCGAAGAAGCGGCACGCCGCCGGCGCCTGACTGCCTGCTGCTAAGCCGGCGTGCGATATCGATTGAGAGCGTCCTCGTCGATGTCCAAACCGATACCGGCGTAAGGCGGCGCCAGTATCTCGCCATTCTCGAACCGGTACATCTGTTTGCTGCCGAGGACCTTCAGGCCCGGCGCCCACTGCTCTTCGGGGACGAGCGGCGGGCGCACCATGGTGATCTCCTGCCATGGCGAGTTCATCGCCAGGCCGGCCTGCATCCATCCCGCAAGCGTGAGCCCCATGTAGCCGTGCGGGATTGCCGTCACGTGGAACGCTTCGGCCAGCGTGGCCACTTTCTTGCACATCAGGATTCCGCCGGCCTGGCGCGGATCCGGCTGGAGAATGTTGTAGCTGCCCCGCACGAGGCATTCCCGGTACGCGTCCAGGGTGCTGTAGCCCTCACCTCCGGTGATGAGTATCTTCACCATGCGATTCAGCCGGGCGGGGCCGTCGAAATCGTCGCGGTGGAACGGCTCCTCCAGCCAATAAACTCCGATCTCCTGGAGCGCGCGGGCGACCCTGAGCCCGGTTTCAAAGTCCCAGACCTTCTGCCCGGCCATCGAGACGGGCATCTGCGCCGTCCGGTCCACCATCAGGTGAAAGTCCTTGCCGTTGGCGGCCAGGATCTGCCGGCACACCTCGACGTCGTCCATCGGATCGGGCCGCCAGATGCGGATCTTCATGCCGTTGAACCCGGCCTTGCGGAGGCGCACCGCTTGCGCGACCTGCTCGGCGGGCGGAACGTGCGATTGGTCCGCATTCCCCAGCCACACACAGGTGACGTAGGCCTTCATGCGGTCGTTGCGCCCCGACAGGAGTTTGTAGGCAGGCTGTCCGGCGATCTTGCCAATGGCGTCCCAAACGGCGTGCTCCACGCTGCCGTCGCGCATCAGCCCCGCTCGCAACAGCTCTTCGATGTTGAACAGGTCCTTGCCCAGCAGGATGGTCTTGAGCCGGTCGAGCGCATTGGGCGCGGGGCCGGCGAACGAGTATCCCGTCACCCCGGCATCGGTCGCGATCTTGACCACGTTGAAGCGATGTTCAATGCCGGCTTTGTCCTCGGCCGGGCTGACCGGTATGTCGATCCGAAAAAGATCGATGCCGGAGACCTTCACCGGCTTCACCGCCGCCTTCAGCTTGTTCAGCCCGGCAAGCAGGCCGGCCATTTCCAGAATCTCGCGGCGTGTGCGCAGCATGGATACCTCCTCTAAGTGCCGGCTGCAAACGAGTAACTTCCCGGCTGCACCTCGAATACCGCACGATCGTCTTCCATGCGGATGAACTTCACTCCGCGGGCCGCACTTGCCGGCGCGCCGCCCTCCGTCACGCCGGCGCCCTCCTTTGCGGGAACCCAGACCGACGCCGTCGTGTTCGCCGGAATCGTCACGTCCATTACCAGTCGCCCGCGCTCGCGCTTCCATTGACTCACGATCAAGCCGTACATCGACTTGTGCGATGTCTTGACAAAACTCAGCCCGCCCACGGGATACGGCCGGATGATGATGTGCTTGAAGCCCGGGTTTTCCGGATCGGGGCGTATTCCGCCGAGGCATTCATACATCCAAACGCCCATGTCCCCGATTTGCATTACGTGATTGCCGGAGTTCATCGCCGGGTCCGCGGTATCGCCGTTCCACAGTTCCCAGACTGTGGTCGCGCCTTTGGACGCCATGTACCCCAGCCCCGGATACGTGGTTTGGGTCGCGATCTCGTAGGCCACATCCGCGCGGCCGTTCTCCGTCAGCGCGCGCATCAGCCACTGCGCGCCCACAAGCCCCGTGCCCACGTGCCCCTTGCTCACGTTTTCGATGTTGCCGATCAGTCCCTCGAAAACGCTCTTGCGGTTCTCCGCGGGCGTCATCCCGAACGCCAGGGGCAGGATTCCCGAGGTCTGCGTGCCGTTGCTGTACATTCCGGTCGCCGGATTGAAGAACTTGGTGTGAAACGCCGCCTTCATTTCGTCGGCGAGGGTGTCATACTCCGCCGCGTCGGACTCCTTGCCGATCAATCGGCCGAATCGCGCGACCTGCCGCAGCATGAGGTAGTAATATGCCGTGGCGAGCAGCGTCCCATCCGTTTTGCGCGCCGGATCCTGCGAGTGAATCAGCTTGGGATCTTCCGGCGGCACGCACCAGTCGCCGTAGGTGTCCTTGGGCATCAGGCCTTCCTTCACGAACCCGCGCATGTGATCGATCCATTTCTTGATCGGACCGAAGTTCCGCTCGATCACCCGCAGGTCCCCGTATTGGTCGTAGAGCATGACGGGAATCTGAACGAACGTGCTGGGCCACGTCACGTCGTCGTTGTACATGGGCCAGTATGCCGGCGCCACATCCGGGATGCTGCCGGAGTCCCGCTGCGAGTCCGCCAGGTCCGTCTCCCACTTGCTGTAAAAGGCCGCGACGTCGAAGAGGTAGCTCTCGCTTCGGCTCACCACGGAACGGTCGCCGAGCCAGCCCTGGCGCTCATCGCGCTGCGGACAGTCGGTCGGGATACTGCGGTAATTCCCGCGAACGCCCCGGAGAATGTTTTGGTGAATCCGGTTCAGTAAGTCATTCGACGAGGTAAAGTCCGCGATCTGGGGCATGGCATCGTGCACCACTCGTCCCTCGATCGCTGCCTCGGTCGGTTTACCCGGATACCCGGTAACTTCGACATATCGGAATCCGTGGTAGGTAAACCGCGGTTCCCACACCTCCGGACCGCCGCCCCGCAAGATGTACAAGTCCGTCGCGCGCGCGGAACGCAGGTTGTCGAGATACAGCTCGCCGTTGTCCCGCAGTGTCTCCGCATGCCTCAGAGTCACCTCCGCCCCGCGGGCGCCGGTCACATGCAGCCGGCACCAGCCCACCATATTCTGGCCTAAGTCGAAGATATAGACGCCCGGACGCGGGTTGGTCACCTTCACGGGCTTGATCGTCTCCATCACACGCAGCGGCTCGGACATCTGCGCCACCATGGCGCCGGAAGGGCCGTCCACCAGCCTCGCCGGCTGCCATTTCGAGTCGTCGAACCCCGCGCGGTCCCAGCCCGGCGACTCCGCCCGTGCATCGTACTCTTCACCGTCGTATTCGTTGTTGGCGCGGATGGGCCCTTCCGTGGTGAGCTTCCAGCTCTCATCGGTCGCCACACGATCCGTCCGGCCGTCCTGGTATTCGATATTCACTTGCAGCCGCGCCTTGGGGTATCCATAGCTCCGCATGCGCGTGGGAACGGTTTTCCGCATCGCCCAATAGCGTCCGTTGCCCAGCATCAGGCCGACCGCGTTCTTTCCCTGGGCCACCTGACGGGTGACGTCGAACGTCACGTAGAAAACCCGCTTGTCGTATTCCGTCAGGTTGGGTGAGAGTACATGGTCGCCCACCTTGCGGCCGTTTAAGTACATCTCGGACAGCCCCAAACCGGAGACATATGCGGTTGCCCGCTTCACGCCTGCGCGCGCTTCGAACTCCTTCCGCAACATGCGCGCCGGCAGCGCGCGCTCCTCCGCGTAACCCACCTCGCCCCACGGCGCCATGCCGTAAGCGCCAACGTCCTGAACCTCGGCGCCCTCGGCGGTCCAATTCCGATCCGTGCGCACGATCAAAGGATCGCCTTGGCGGAAAGTCACTCGAAATGCTCCGATGAGCCCGGATTGGCCGCGCCGCGCGGGCTTGGCCGCCACCAGAATCTCGTTGTCGCCGGCCTTCAGAAACCGCTTGACGTCCCAAACCTCGGGCGACTGCACCGTGGTTCCGCGACCCACGGGAGCCCCGTTCAGCGACAGTTCGAAGCCGCTGTCCGCGCCTACCACGCACTCCGCACTGGCCACCACGCGTCCCGCCGGAATCGACAGCTTGGCTGTGAAGTTCCGCGGGCCATCGCCCGAAGCCCAGATCCACCGCGCCTCCTCCAATTGCCGGAAAGGGCTCCGCGGATCTTTGTAGACGCTCTCCTGGTCCAGCCCGATCCACTTCGCCTTCCAATCGTCCGGACTCAACAGGCCTGCCGACCAGGACGCCGGAGCGCTCCACGCCGATTGCCTGCCATCCTGGTCCCAAACCTGCACCTTCCAGAACGCCTGCCCGCCCGATGCCAGCGCCTTGCCCGCGTAGGCCACGTGGATGGACTGCCCCGAGTTCACTTTTCCGGAATCCCAGAGGTCTCCCTTGCCGGCTGCCAGATCTTCGGCGGTCGAGGCCACCACCACGCGGTACGCGCTTTGCCTGGCGCCCCGCGCCTTCGCGTCCTGATCTGTGATCACCCAGCTCAGACGCGGAACCACCACATCAATCCCCGACGGGTTGACGCGATACTCGCACCGGAGTTCCTCGGGCCTGACCTGCGCGGTCGCGGCGCCGGAGCTTCCCAGGAAGCCCAATAAAACTAGTAGCTCTAAATTCCACTTCATGGTCGAAAATGTTCTCCTCCCGCCGGTCGTCATGGCTGGCCAGCCGGTGGGCACACCACAAGTCTATTGCCTTTCACACCTGCGCGCAGCCCAAACCGGCTGAACGGCTGTTAGAATACCGGACAATCCAATATGAAACTGACAATTGCCCTGACGCTCCTCTCGCTGCCCGCACTCTCCGCGGCCGATTGGCGCCTGGCGGAAAGCCCGCTGACCACGCCGTGGACGTCGCTCGTCACTCCCGGCCGCGCCCTGCCCGAATACCCGCGGCCGCAAATGGCGCGCAAGGACTGGATCAACCTGAACGGACTCTGGGACTATGCCATCCGGCCCCAACAGGAGACCGCCGCGGCGACCTACGACGGCAGCATCCTGGTGCCGTTCCCGGTGGAGTCGGCGCTCTCGGGCGTCAAGCGGCCCCTGACGCCGGAGCAGCGCCTGTGGTATCGCCGCACGTTCCCGGCACCGCCGCTCAAAGGCAAACGCCTGCTCCTGCATTTCGGGGCCGTGGATTGGCGCGCCGAGGTGTGGGTCAACGGGAAAGCCGTCGGCAAGCACGAAGGCGGCTATGACCCGTTCACGTTCGACATTACCGATGCGCTGAAGGCGAAAGGGCCCGACGAAATCGTCGTGGCCGTATGGGACCCCACCGACTCCGGCCCTCAGCCGCGCGGCAAACAGGTGCTGAATCCGAACGGCATCTGGTACACCGCGGTATCCGGCATCTGGCAGACCGTGTGGCTGGAGCCGGTTCCCGAGCATTACATCTCCGAGCTGTCCACGATTCCCGATCTCGACGGCCGCAAGCTGCGCCTGACCGTACGCTCCGCCTCCTCCGGCGAATTCACCGCGATGATCCGGCTGGCCGGCAAGACAGTCGGAAGGGTCTCCGGAAAGCTCAACGAACGCTCCGAGGCGCCGCTGTCGGAGATCAGGCCCTGGTCTCCCGATGCTCCCACGCTCTACGACCTCGAAATCTCCCTCCGCGGCGGCGATCGTGTCACCAGCTATTTCGGCATGCGCAAGATCGAAGTTCGCCCGGACGCCGCGGGCTTCAACCGGTTGTTCCTGAACGGCCGGCCGCAGTTCGCAATCGGCCCCCTCGACCAGGGCTGGTGGCCGGACGGCCTCTACACCGCACCCACCGACGAGGCCCTCCGCTTCGATATCGAAACGCTCAAAAAGCTCGGCTTCAACATGTGCCGGAAGCACGTGAAGGTCGAACCCGCGCGGTATTACTACTGGTGCGACAAGCTGGGATTCATGGTGTGGCAGGATCTGCCAAGCGCCATGCCGAAGGGCCACGGCAGCGCGAGGCGCGGCGCCGCCGCCGACACCGAGTTCACCACCGAGGAGGACGCCATCTTCCGGCGGGAGTTGGAAGCGCAGGTTCGCAACCTCGGCAACACCGCGAGCGTGATCGCCTGGGTGCCGTTCAATGAAGGCTGGGGCCAGCACGACACCAACGGCATTCTGAAGTGGGTCAAATCCCTGGATGCGACGCGCCTGGTGAACGGACCGAGCGGATGGGAAGACCGCGGCTTCGGCGACATGAAGGACATGCACCAATATCCCGGTCCGGCCATGTATCCGGCGATGCCGGACCGCGCCTCGGTGCTCGGCGAGTTCGGGGGATTGGGCCTGCCCATCGAGGACCATCTCTGGTGGAACAAGCGCAACTGGGGCTATCGAACCTTCGAGGATCGCACCAAACTCCAGGCGGGCTACGAGGAATTGATGGACAAACTCGCCGCGCTGGTCAAGCAGGGACTCGCCGCCGCGGTCTACACCCAGACCACCGACGTGGAAGGAGAGATCAACGGCCTGATGACCTACGACCGCAAGGTCATCAAGTATGACGCGGCGAAACTGGCCGATCTACACCGCCGGATCATTCTGGCCGGCAGCCCGGAGCGTTAGTGCTTAGCCCTTTGCCTTATCCGCGTTTATCCGTGTTTATCCGTGGCCAAACTCTTCCCCGCTCGCGAAGCCCGCCGCGCCCCCGGCACCTTGCCGATTCGAGGATCCCTGCCGGCGATCAGCTCGCAGGCGCGCAGCGCGGCCTCCTCGAAATCCGGCGCATCGGCCGGAAGGACCTGCCAGCCCGTTATCTTGCCGCCGAGCACCTGAACGGATCGCATGTTCGGGAACTCGCGGCGCAGGCTCTCGTGGTGCTCTTTCGTAGTGGCGAGCCACACCCCATTGTCCGCAGTCGCATCGCGCCTGTCGCGCAAGATGAGGACGATCTTTTCCCCAACGTAGACCGCCAGGCAGCCGAACATGGAGCGCGTCGTGGGCGACAGCGCGGCGATCGCGTCGAGTACGAACTCGTGCGGGACGGCCTTGCGCCGCGTGACGCCCAAGAGGGCGTCGTCCAACGGGCGGGAGACCGCCTTGCGACGAGGTGCCGGCATCTCGCTCAGCATACCTGATCTATACTCGACGCAGGGAGTCTCCCCTGAATGCAATCGTTTTTGAGCGATCTTGAATACGCGCTCCGCACATTGCGGCAAAGCCCTGGCTTCACCGTTACCGCCGTGGCGGCGCTGGCCATGGGAATTGCCGCGAACACGGCGATCTTCACCGTGGTGAATACGGTGATCCTGCGCCCCCTGCCCTTCGCGGATTCGGATCGCATCGTGAGCCTCGGCCGCCGCGGGGGTCTCACGGCTTCCATACCGATGTTCACCTGGTGGGAACAGGACAACCCCGGCCTCGAGAATCTGGCCGCCTGCCTGCCCGGCGCCAGCATGAATCTGAACGGCGGCGACAAGCCCGAGCTCGTAGCGGCAACGCGAGTTTCGCGAAACTACTTCCGCCTCTTCGGTGCGAATCCGATCCTGGGGCGGACGGCGACGGCGGAGGAGGACCGGCCCGGAGGCCCCCGCGCGCTGGTGATGAGTTTCGGCCTGTGGCAGCGGCGGTTTGGCGGCGATCCGTCGATCCTGGGCCGCACCATCGCTCTCGGAGGAGCCCCTTACACGGTAGTCGGCGTGCTTTCACCGGGCTTCACCGCATACCCGGCAGCCGATGTCTGGATGCCGCTCCAGGCGGATCCGCACAGCACCGACCAGGCGCACGTGCTGCTGGTTTCCGCGCGGCTTCCCCGCGGTGTCAGCCTCGCCGAGGCCAATACGCGGCTGGCCGCGATCGGCAAGCAGTACGTCGAAGCCCATCCCCAACAGCTCGTCGGGAACGACGACCAGGTCGAGGTCTCCCCTCTTCGGCAGCAGTTGACGGGAAACATCCGGCCGGCGCTGCTGATCCTGCTGGGCGCGGTCGGGCTGGTCCTGCTGATCGCCTGCGCCAATGTAGCGAACCTGCTGTTGGCGCGCGCCACTGCGCGCCAGAGGGAAATCGCCATCCGCGCAGCTTTGGGAGCCGGCCGCGCCCGCATCGTGCGGCAACTGCTCACCGAGAGCCTGCTGCTGGCTCTCGGCGGCGGCGCCATAGGCCTCGCGCTGGGATCGTGGGGCGTGCGAGTGTTGCTCCATCTGACGCCCGGCGACCTGCCGCGCCTTCAGGAGATGGCGGCCGTACCGGCACTCGATCCGCGCGTGGCGGGATTCACCTTGCTGGTCACGGCGATCACGGGCGCGCTCTTCGGCCTGTTTCCCGCCCTGCAAATTTCCCTCGTGGATCTGGCCTCCGCGCTGAAAGAATCCAGCGGGCGCGTGGGCACCGGCCTGCGGCAGAACCGGACCCGCAGCCTGCTGGTTGGGGCCGAGGTGGCGATTGCGGCGGTCCTTTTGTGTGGGGCGTTGTTGCTGATTCGCAGCTTTGCGGCCATGCACGCCGTGAGCCTGGGTTTCGAGCCTCGCAATCTTCTCACCATGCAGGTGTCGCTGGGCGGCCCGGGGTATGCGAAGTCCGGCGTGGTCGACCGTCTCGCCCGGCGCGTGGTCGAGCGGGCTGAGCAAATCCCCGGCGTGGAGTCCGCCGCCTTCGCCAGCGCGCTCCCGCTTCAGGGCCGCCAGGACATGCTCTTCAGCATCCCCGGAAGACAGCCGCTCCAGGGTTACTACTTCACCGGCGACGTCCAGTGGCGCATCGTCTCGCCGCGCTACTTCGACACTCTGCGGATACCGCTTCTCTCCGGCAGGTTCTTGCGCGATCAGGAGCCCGGCCGAACCGTGGTCATCAGTCAGGCCATGGCGCGCAAATACTGGCCGGATGCCAACCCCGTCGGCCAGACCATCGTCATTGGTCCCCGGCTCGGTCCGGACTACGAGGCGGGCCCCACCGAGATCGTCGGCGTGGCCGGCGACGTGCGCGAGCGGCTGAATATCGATCCGGCGCCCGTCATGTACCAGGCGCCATCGCAGGTTCTCGACGCCGCCATGGCGCTGGTGAACCGCCTCCAGCCGGCCGGCGTCCTGATCCGCACGCGGCCCGGGGTCGCGCCGATGAGCGTGAGCCCGGCCGTTCAGCAAGCGCTGCTGGCGCTCGACCAGCTCCCGGCCTCGGACGTGCGGACCATGGACCAGGTGAGCCGGGACTCGACGGCGCGGCAGAACTTCAATCTGCTGTTGCTCGGCTTGTTCGCGGCCATGGCGCTCCTGCTTGGAGCGGTGGGCATTTACGGCGTGATGTCCTACAGTGTGGAACAACGGACGCACGAGATCGGCATCCGCGCCGCCCTGGGCGCCGGCCGCCGCGACACGCTGAAGCTCGTGCTGCTCGGAGCCTTGCGAACGGCGATAGCAGGTGTTGCCGTGGGTATCGCGGCATCGTTCGGACTTACCCGCCTGCTCACATCCCAGTTATTTGGCGTGAAGCCATCGGACCCGTTGACCTTTGCCGTGGTGCCGGCCGTTCTGATTGCCGTGGCGCTCTCGGCCGCCGGTATTCCCGCGCTTCGAGCCACGCGCATCGATCCGCTGACGGCGCTGCGCCACGAGTAAGGACCGGCGGGAATAGAATACGCTACGGCCGGTCGGTCAATAACCCACCGAGGAAGAACCCGAACCCGAGAATCGAATCGCAATGCGGGCAGGAGTACATGATCTCCTTCTTGATCACGCCGGAGACTTCCCGTTGAACACCTTCGGGGGTGGAGATGTCGGCAGACTCCCTCCGGGTCTTGTCCAGGGTGACAACCTGTTTACAGTAAGGGCACTTGGGCATGCCGGAATTTTACCAGGATGTGATTGCGGCCGCCTCCGCGGCCCGACCCGCCCGCAGCCTCTACTCGATGACCGCCTGGGAAACGGCATTGTCGAAATCGTACTGCAGCGACCGCCCGGGTGTTTGCACGAACAGCACGGCCACCATCTGCTCCTTCCGGTTCACCCACCAGTAGGTGCCGTAGGCGCCGTCCCATCCGTAGCTTCCGTTTGGCTTGCGCAGCCTGGCCTCCACCGCATTCACCACCACTTCGCCTCCCAAGCCAAACCCCACGCCCTTGGGCGGCCGGCCGATCTGCCCGTTGAACAGGTCGCCAACGTTGTTGCTGAGCATTGTCTCGACCGTCCATGGGCTGAGAATGCGCTTGCCGTTCAGTTGTCCGCCGTTCGACAGCATCTGCGCGAATTTGAGGTAATCTTCGGCCGTCGAAGTGAGGCCACCCGCCCCGGAGAAATACGCGCGCGATCCGATGGCCAGGGTCGCTCCCTTCTCCAGCCCGTTGGCCGTCTTGCGGTAGATCGTCGCCACGCGCGCGGCATCCTTCTCCGGAATGTTGAAGAAGGTATCGTTCATGCCGAGCGGTTCGAACAGCCGCTCCCTCAGGAACTGGTCGAACGTCGAACCCGAGACGATCTCGACGATGCGGCCCAGCGTGTCGAATCCGGCCGTTCCGCTGTACCGCCACTGGGAGCCCGGCTGGAAATCGAGCGGCAGCGAACCCAGGCGCGGGATGAAATCGGCCAGCGTGTCGGTTGGCTTCCTGGATTGCTGGAGCTTCTGGAAATCCGGGGCCGTGATGCCGCCGCTGGCCAGCCCGGAGGTGTGGGTCAGCAGATCGATGATGGTGATGTCGTGGTTCGCCGGGATCGTGAAGTACCGCTCGCCCGCGCCCGGCGCGGAGTCAGACATCGGCACGGCTCCGCGCACCGCCTCCACCGCCACTTTGGAATTCTTGAATTCCGGAATGTATCTGGCTACCGCGTCGGTGAGCTTCAGCTTGCCTTCCTCCATCAGGATCAACACTGCCGCCGCGGTAATGGGTTTGCTCGAGGAAGCCAGCCGGAACAACGCCTCCTTGGTCATCGGCTTCTTGGCTTCGAGATCCATGAGCCCGTGAGCTTCGAAGTGCACCACGCGCCCGCGGCGAGCCACGATGGTAACCGCGCCGGAAATGTCGTGCGCCTCCACGCGGCGCATCACCATTTCGTGGATGCGCTGGAGCCGTTCCGTGGACAGCCCCACTTCTTCGGGCTTGGCAACGGGCAGAGACGCCGCGGCAAGCGGCAGTAGAACGAATGGCACGAGTGAAACCGAACGTAACACCGAGGGCATGATCGCTCCTTCTCTCATCCGGCTACGCCCAGTCAGGCCAGCCGGCGGATTCCAGAACAGAATAGTAACGCACCACGCCGGACGATGCGCGCCCTTCAACGCCTTGCCTTTCACCTTGACGGCATAACATCAGCCGGCAGTACCATCTTTTTCAGCAAGCTCCATCCGGACGCCCTGCGTTCCTCGCCTTCCAGACAGAGGCCGTCTGCCCTGTCCCCACCGCTTGGCGAGGCGAAACTGGCTCCGCGCGAAAAAATGCAACCGCGGGATCAAAAAGGATGGTGGTTGATATATACCGATACCTGCTGGGAAATCCATCCGCCGGGGCAGGCTGGAAAGCCACCCGGAAACTGAGAATGCGGGAGGAGGAACAAACATGCCTACGATTTCGATCTGGGAGTCGATGTTTGGTCGTTCAAGGCGTGAGCCTCCAACCAGATCCTCCTGAACCCACGCTCCGCGTGCGTGTTTCAATCGCTTACGCACCACCTCACGCAAAACGCGCCTGCCCGAATTTCTCAGTCACCGATTTTCCGGATTTATTTTCTCTTTGTTTTCAGACTCAATTCACCGAATTCCCCGAGCAGCCCTGAACCTGTGTGCCACCATGAGATCGAAGGAAGCCTGTGAGAACTCCACCAAGTTCCCGAAATCGGAAAGGCCGCCGCCGGACAGCCGATCCGGCCAAAAACGCAAATGCATTTGCGGAAAATAGGCCGGAAACAGACCTTATCTCCTTTGTTTCCGGCAAACGCGACGCAAATGCATTTGCGGTCGATCGGCCCGCCAGCCGGGTGACGCATTTTTAGCGAAAAAGACCCCGCCCCCGTCTCGCCGCCCGCTATCGGACAATCCCATTGCAAAACCCGCCGCTACCGGATACAATTTCAGCCACGAAAGAACAGGGCCCTTATGGACCGGGGAAAGCAAATTGGGAATTCCGGGAAGGGGAGGCTTACTCATGACGGTTAACCGAATGGCGCTCGTGCTCTGTGCCTTAGCGCTTCTATGCGGCTGCATCTTCGGCCAAACAACAACTGGGACCCTGCTCGGGACCGTGGCGGATCCTGGCGACGCCTCCGTGCCAGGAGCACAGGTCGAGCTGAAGAATGTTGCGACCGGGGCCGTCATAACGACGACGACCGGGGCCGAGGGCATCTTCCGCTTCAATAGCCTGGTTCCGGCGACATACAACCTGACTATCAAGCCCGCGTCGGGTTTCAAAAGCTACTCGGAGGCTAATATAGATGTCACGGCCAACGAAGTCCGCGACCTGGGAAAAATCACCCTGGAGCTGGGTTCGATCACGGAACAGGTGTCGGTGACCGCGGAAACCACGCCCGTGCAGACCGCCTCGGGCGAGAACTCGAAGCTGGTCGACAGCGCCCAAATGAACGGCATTACCTTGAAGGGCCGCGATCTGTTCGGCCTCCTGGTGATGATGCCAGGGATGCAGACCACCCAGCAGGATACCACCAGCGAGAACTCCATTGGATCGGTCCGCATCAATGGGGGCATCGCGGGCCTGGCGAACTTCACCGTGGACGGTATCGCGGACACGGACACCGCGAACAATACCACCCTGCACTACGAGCCGAACATGGATTCCATCGCCGAAGTCCGCGTGCTCACCGCCAACTATCAGGCCGAATACGGCCGCAACTCCAGCGGCACCATCAGCGTGGTCACCAAGAGCGGCAGCCAGGAGTTCCATGGCAGCGCGTGGGCCAACAAGCGGCATGAGATGTTCAATGCCAAGAGCTTCTTCCAGAACTACAACGGCCAGCCGAAGAGCGTCTACCGGTTCTTCGTCTGGGGCTACTCCATAGGCGGGCCGGTGTACATTCCGAGAGTGTTCAATACGGAGAAAAAGAAACTGTTCTTCTTCTTCTCGCAGGAGTACACCAAGCAGAAGCCGGCCACCCAGAGCGGGTATGCCAATGTGCCGACGGCGGCGCAGCGGGCGGGCGATTTCTCCGGCTACACCGACCAGAACGGCGTGCCGTATCCGATCTACGACCCCACCACCGGGAACCCGGTCCCCAACAACAATATTGCGGGCCTGGCAGCTTTGAATCCGGCGGCCGCGAAGTTCGGCCAGGCGATCCTGAATTTCCTGCCTCTTCCGAACATCTGCGGCCAGCCCGGCGTTTCCTCCACCGGCTGCTTCCAGGACGCCCAGTTCGCCAGCCAGCGATACCAGCGCAATTATTACTGGCAGTTCAACGAGTCGCACCCGCGGCGCAACGACACCGTCCGCATCGACTACAACGTGACCTCCAAGCTGAGCACCTGGGTCCGCTATATCAACGACTACGACCTGGACCAGACCAGCGGCAACATCGCTCTGAAGAACTCGCAAGGCAACTTCGTGCCTTGGTCCGCGGATCACCCGAACCCCGGGCATGGCTATGGGGTTGGGATCACCTACACCATTTCCCCCACCATGGTCAACGAGTTCACCTTCGGCAAGAGCTATAACTCCTGGGACTATTACGCCCACGACGCGTCGCAGACCGATCGTTCCATGATGGGCAATCCTCCCTCGTTCGACAACTTCGCAACCGATCCCCTCTTTACCAACGACGTGAATAAGCAGAAGCCCGCCGGGCTCGGGTCGGGTAGCGTGTTCTATCAGACCGCGGTTCCCAATATCGCCTTTGGCGGAGGCCAGGAGCCCAATGAAGTCAGCTTCTCCCCGGGATGCAGCGGACAATGCCCTTACTCCAACTGGAACGACATTTACAGCTTCAACGATAGCCTCAGTAAGGTGGTGGGCAAGCACAACCTCAAAGCCGGCTTCTACTACGAGAAGACCGGCAAAGTGGAAGTGGGCTCCGGCAGCCAGGGCTCGTATCTGGGAAGCTACAACTTCGCCAGTTCCACGGCCATGCCCAACAATACCCAAGACGGCTTTGCCAACGCCTTCCTGGGGGATTTCAACAGCTACAGCGAAGGCGGCCGGTCGATAGGCAACTTCTGGTACTCCGAGATGGAGGCCTTCGTCCAGGATAACTGGCGCGTCAGCCGGCGGGTGACCCTCGATGCCGGCATGCGTTTCAGCCACGTCCTGCCCACCGAGAACCTCAACGGTAATAATGCGGCCTGGCTGAGGAGCAGCTACAATCCGGCGCAGGCGGAACGGATCTACCTTCCGGGCTGCACGGTTTCCACCGCCGCCAGGGCCTGCCCCACGGCGGACCAGGTGGCGGTCGATCCGAAAACCGGATACACCACTTACTTCGCTCTTCAAGGCACTCTCGTGCCCGCCGCGGTGGGCGGTTACTCCACCACTCCGAGCCCTACCCCGGGCATGGAAGTATCCACCAACAACAACCCCAATCTTCCCCTGAAAATGTATACCCATGCCGCGCTGATTCCCGCGGTCCGCTTTGGGACGTCCTGGGATGTGTTCGGCGACGGCAAGACCGCCATCCGCGCGGGCTTCGGTCAGTTCGTCAACCTCACCGACAGCCACTTCGCCCAACTGGCTTCCGGCAACCCGCCCGTGACCATCAACCGGACGATCTACTACTCCACCATCGACAAGGTTCCGAGCTTCGCGAATGTCGCGGCCATTACACCGATCGCTCCCCAATACACCATCGGCAACCAGCCGGTGCAGGAAAACTACAATGGGACTTTCATGATCCAGCAGAAGGTCGGCTTTGGAACGGTCCTGGAGACCTCTTATGTCTTCAATTTGAGCAAGCACACTTGGGTGACTCACCAACTCAACCCCGTTGCCCCGTACTCGGAATACAATCCCGCCAACAACAACCCGACCGTGGATTATCTTCCTCCCAATACCAGCGGCAAAGCCCTCAGCGACAATTATTTCCGGCCGCTGGCCGGCCTGGGCGCACTTACCTCCAACGACTTATCGGGGAATTCCAATTACAACTCCCTGCAAGTGGCCGTGCGGCGCGCCATGACCAGGCGCCTGTCTTACGGATTGGCTTACACCTGGTCGAAGACCATGACGGCTTACGGAGGGTATCCGACTACCGCCAGCCCCTACTTCACGGACAAGTTCCGCAATTACGGGCCTTCGTATCAGCCCACTCCGCACGTGCTGGCGGTGAACTACATCTACGAGCTGCCTGACCTCGGAAAGAGGATGAATAACAGGCCGGTGGGATGGGTCACCGACCATTGGACCGTCTCCGGCATTACCCAGTGGCACAGCGACATCAAGACCACCGTACCGGGCATCTCCTTTACCGGGACTACTTCCACCAACCCTCAAATGAACTGGACTGGCGGGTACGAAGGGGCCAGGATGGAGGTGGTCGGGAACCCGCAGCTCTCGTCGGGCCAGGTGTCGTTCGCGGGCAATACCTCGCTGGTGCAAGCCCCCGGCGCCAACGCCAACGGGACGCCCGGCAACCAGATCCTCAATGAAAGCGCATTCGTGATTCCCTTCCCGTGCAGTTGGACTCCCGGACCGACTCCGCAGCAAGGTGTGGGGCAATCCATGTCCTGTTACGGGAACGCCGGACCCGGAAGCATCATCACCCTCCCCGATACGCGGATGTTCAACAACGACGTCACCTTGACCAAGGTCTTCCCGCTGAAGAGCGAAAGGCGGGTGATCATGTTCCGGGCGGAGGCGTACAACGTCTTCAACCATACGCAGTTCAACGGGGCCAACATTACTCCCAGTTACTCCTGGCCCCTTTGGCAGAGCGGCGTGCTGCAGCAGACCAACGCCAACCTGGGCCGTTACACCTCGGCCTTGAACCCGCGGCAGATGTCGATGTCGCTGCGCTTCCAGTTCTGATCGTGCGGACCGGGCGGCGGGCTCGGCGTGCAACTTCGCAACCCGCCCTCCGCCCTACCGCAAATTGAACTTCTTCATCTTGTAGCGCAGGGTGTCGCGCGTGATGCGCAGCAGGCGCGCGGCCTGCGTCTGGTTGCCGTTGGTCTTCTCCAGCGCGCGGGCCAGCAGGCTTCGTTCGTTGTCTTCCAGCGACAGGCCGTCGCTGGGGATTTCCGTGTTCGCGGACGTGATGGCCACGGGCGAAGCCGGATCCGGCCGCGAAATGGCAATCGGCAGGCTCTGAACCGTGATCAGGGCCGATTCCTCCAGAATCATGGCCCGCTCGATGGCATTGCGCAGCTCGCGCACGTTGCCGGGCCAGTCGTGCGAAAGCAGCAGCTTGGCCGCCGCGTCGGTCACCCCTTCGATGTTTCGCTTGAACTTGCGGTTGTAGTGCTCGATGAAAAAGCGCGTCAGCGGCACGATGTCGTCGGCCCGCTCCAGCAGGGGCGGAATCAGGATCTGGATCACGTTCAGCCGGAAATACAGATCCTGCCGGAATGCGCCCTCCTTCACCGCTTCGCGCAGGTTCTTATTGGTGGCGGCGATCACGCGCAGGTCCAGCTTGATGTCCTTCAGCCCGCCCAGCCGGCGGAAACTCTGCTCTTCCAGCACGCGCAGAAGCTTGGCCTGCAGCATCAGCGGGATTTCGCCGATTTCGTCCAGAAACAGCGTGCCCCGGTCGGCCAGCTCGAAAATGCCGCGCTTCTGCGAGCGCGCGTCGGTGAAGGCGCCCTTTTCGTACCCGAACAGCTCGCTTTCCAGCAGGGTTTCGGGGATGGCCGCGCAGTTGATCGCGATGAACGGCTCGGCCTGCCGGACGCTCTGGTAGTGCAGGGTCTTGGCGATCAGGTCCTTGCCCGTGCCGTTCTCGCCTTCCAGCAGAATCGTGGTGGCCTCGCTGGCCGCCACCCGCCGCACGAAATTGATCACCTCGCGCATGGCCGGCGATTCGGCTATGACCTCGCGTTTCTGCGGCGCCGCCTCCTCGGTCACGTCTTTGATGGTCGCCACCACCCCGGTAAGCTGGCCGTCGCCGTTGTACATCTGGTTGGTCCGCATGACCACCAGCCGCTCCATGCCGTTGCCGGTGTGCAGCCGCACGGTGCAATTGGGTGCGGCCGGAGGCTGGTTCAATCCCACCAGAACCCCGCATCCGGGCTCACACGACGAGCAGTGGAAAACCTCCTGGCAGTGTTTTCCGAGCATCTCTTCGGCCGACATGCCGAAGAGCTTCTCAGCCGACCGGTTGACGCCGGTGATGAGGAAGTCCGGGTCGTACAGGACCAGCGCGTCCGAAAGCTGGTCGAACACGGACTCCAGTACACTGGTCTTCTGCCAGCCTGGTGTGAGTTTGGACATCTGGGTTGATTCTAATTATACCAAGGACCAATTCTGCGCCAATTGGCTCAGTTAGCGGCGACTTCTGGGGGGAATTAACCCCACCCGGCGTTGGCAAATCCCCCAAGGGTATCGGAACACGGCAGATATGGGGTGGAGATGCAATTGCTACCTCGACATGCGGAGGCAACATGTCCCGTTTGAAACTGATCGTGCCCGCTGCTGTTGTGCTGGGCGGTTTCCTGATTTGCTCGACGGCCACGTACGGCAAACCGGAATACACCAAAGCAACCAAGAAATCCTGTTTGTTCTGCCATTCGAAAAACGAGCCTGCCAACAAGGATGCCATGGGCAAGAACCTGACCGAGGCGGGCAAGTACTATCAGGAGCACAAGTCCCTGGACGGTTACCAGGAAAAGAAGTAGTTGCCGGAAGGGTGGGGAGTCGTCCATGATCCAAACGGTTCAGCTTTCCATTGCCGACTGCGTCTATGCAGCCGCGCTTCGGGAGGCCCTGGCCCGAAGTTGCGCGTGGCATGTCGAAACCGTCGATCGCCCGGACCTCTCGCTACATTGCGTGCTGGTTCTGGATGAGTCGGCTTTCGATCGGCTGCCCCTCCCCCTATCCAATCCGCAGCGGGTGGTGCTCATCACCCGCAAGGACCCCCAGTCACTGGCCCAGGCCTGGGAGGCGGGGATCGTTTCCGTGGTATCCCAGGAGGATCCCACCAATACCGTTCTGCTCGCGATCATGGCCGCCGCCCTGCGCGCCGCGAAGTCTCGCGAAGGCCCTGCTCCGAGCGGAATTTGCCCCAGTTCGAGTCCCGTCACTGCGCCAATACCCCCACAAAGCCGGGGTTCTGCTGTTAAGCGTTGCAAAATCCAATAGTTTAGACAGGCGCAGACATGGTCTTCCACGTGCACTACCTTGAGTCCGGGAGGGAAAAGAACGTGGAACGCTCTTTGGCAGAATTAGAGGTTATTGTCCGAAACCGGATCTGCAGCGTATGTACCGAACGCACCATCGACGGGCAGTGCGGTCTGGAGGAACCTTCTTCCTGCGCGCTGTTCCGGCTTTTTCCGGAGGTGGCCCGCGCCATCCAGTCGGTTCAGAGCGACGACATCCAACAGTACATCGATGCGATCCGCCGGCAGGTCTGCTCGGTTTGCGAAGGCCAGGCCGCCGATGGCTCCTGCGAGACGCGGCAGCAGGTGAACTGCGCGCTGGATGCCTACCTGATTCCGGTGGTGGACGCCATCGAGGAGGCCACGGGAAGGAACTTCGACAGAAAGAACGTCGGCCTGGGCGCCGGAGCGACTGTCCGCATCAGGCCGGAAATCCGATTGTGAAGCTTACCTGGAAGGTGACTTATGAACATTAATCTAACGCCGTTTTTCGGAATCGACGTCCTGCTTCTGGCGGTGGTGGCCGCGCTGTTTGCGTGGCGACAGGCCGTCGCCAGGAAAGAAGATGACTCTCTGCACTTGCAGCACGGCACCATTGCCGAACAGACCACCGTGGCCACCAAGCTCGAAAAGATCGACAAATGGGGCAAGCTGACTACGGTGATCGCGGTGGTTCTGGGGCTGATCGTTGGAGGAGTGTACCTCTATCAGTTCTGGGTGAATTCAAACAGCGTCCCAGGAATGTAACCGGAAGCATAAAACATGAACCGGGCATATTCCAGCATCATTCTGCGGCTCGGTTCTGCCCTCCTTGGCCTGATTCTCGGGGCCGTCGGCGCTAGTCTCCAGGCGGCCGATGCAGCGCCGCCCGTGGAATGCTCGTCCTGCCACGATCAAGGGCAGAAACTCGAAAAAAGCGCTCATACGGGGCTGACCTGCGATACCTGCCACGAGTCCCACGAAAAATATCCCCATCCAGCCAATATCCCCAAGCCCGCGTGCATCACCTGCCACCAGGACCAGGCGGGGGACTATGCCAACGGTGTCCACGGCCAGGCGCGGAAGAATGGCAATGAAGGCGCGCCCGATTGCGCCCTGTGCCACGGTAGCGCGCACGAGTTGCTGCCGCCCAAGTCCGAGGCGTTTCGCACCGCCGTTCCGGACACCTGCGGCATGTGCCATACCGACGTGGTGGAGCAGTACCGCAAGAGCGTGCACGGCCAGGCGCTGGCGCGCGGCGTCACCCAGGCGCCGCTGTGCACCGATTGCCACGGCGAGCACAATATCATCAAGCACACCAGCAAAAACTCGCCGGTGAACGCGGCCCAGATCCGGGATACGTGCGGGAATTGCCACGGCGACGTGCGGCTCACCCGCAAGTTCGGACTGCCCACCGACCGCCTGGTCAGCTTCGATTCATCGTTCCACGGCCTGGCCGCCAAGGAAGGCTCGCAAACCGTGGCGAATTGCGCTAGCTGCCACGGAGTCCACAACATTCTGCCCTCCTCGGACCCGAAGTCCACCATCAACCCCAAGAACCTGCCCGCCACCTGCGGCAAGTGCCACTCGGGCGCCGGCACACGGTTCGCCATCAGCCAGGTGCATATCGCCGAAGGCAAGGCCGAGCCTGCCGCCCTCCGCTGGGTGCGGGAATTCTATCTGCTCGTGATTCCCGTGACCATAGGGCTGATGCTGCTTCACAACGGCGGCGACTGGGTCCGGAAACTCATCCGCCTGCGCTTCGGCGGAACAATGGCCCGCCCTGTCCCCGCCCGCCGGGACACCGAAATTCGCATGCTCCCCTTCGAGCGGGTGCAACACGCCGTGCTGGTGATCTCGTTCTTCACGCTCGTCTGGACCGGCTTTGCCCTGAAATACCCGGACCAGGCCTGGGCGCGGCCGCTTCTCCTGATGGAGGGCACGCATTCGATGCGGAGTCTGATCCATCGCGTCGCGGCTGCCGTCTTCATGGCGGTGACCCTCACCCACCTGATCTCCCTCATCGCCAGCCGCAAGCTGCGCCACCACTGGACGGAGATGATGCCGAAAGTCAACGACGCGCGCGAGGCCCTTTCCAATTTCGCCTACAATCTCGGCCTGGGCGACCAGCCGCCGGAACGCTCCGCCCACAGCTATATCGAAAAGGTCGAGTACTGGGCCGTGGTCTGGGGCGCCATCGTCATGATCGCTTCGGGGGTGCTCCTCTGGGCCGACAGCCTGGCGCTCAGGCTCCTGTCGAAGACCTGGCTCGACCTCGCCACGTCGGTCCATTTCTACGAAGCCCTGCTGGCCACTCTGGCGATTATCGTGTGGCACTTCTACTCCAGCATATTCGACCCCGACGTCTACCCGTTGAATACTGCCTTCTGGACCGGTCATAGTGTAAAGAAGCCGGAGCCCTCGACAAAGGAGCACCGGCCCCAGAAGGCCAGGGCAACGGGAGACTGACTAACGAATGACACCTGAAAACTCCGATCGCAAGCGCCGGGGCTGGCTGTCCCCGGTGGTTCATCTCTGTAACAACTGGATCAGCATGGCAGGCGTGGTGATCGTCACCACGGCGACGGTATTCTGGCTGTTCCTGCTGCCGGTTACGTTGAAAGGGGAGACCGCCAATCCTTACGTCGGCATCCTCGCCTTCCTGACCCTCCCGGGCCCTTTCTTCGGCGGCCTCGTCCTGGTCCCGCTGGGTATGTGGCTCAAGCGCAGGCGCGAGGGCCGGGCCGGCATCTACCCGCCGGATTTCCCGGTGCTGACCTGGGCGAACCCGGAATTGCGCAGGCTGGTGTACTTCATCGGCGCCACCACGGTGGTGAACATCATGATCGCCAGCCAGCTCAGCTACTCCGCGGTGAACTACATGGACTCGGTCACGTTCTGCGGCCAGACCTGCCACACCGTGATGCAGCCCGAATTCACCGCCTACCAGAACTCGCCGCATTCCAAGGTCGAGTGCGTGCGGTGCCACATCGGGCCGGGCGCCGGCTGGTTCGTGCGGAGCAAGCTCTCCGGTGTCGGACAGGTGTTCGCGGTGGTCTTCAATACCTATCCCCGCCCTATTCCGACGCCCGTTCACAACCTTCGTCCCGCGGCCGAAACCTGCGAAGCCTGCCACTGGCCGCAGAAGTATGGGGAAGACCGCATCAAGGTGATCCCCAAGTACGCCGACGATGAGAAGAACTCGCTCACCAAGACCGTCCTGCTGATCAAAATCGGGGGCGGCAACAACGGCATCGGGATTCACGGCACGCACCTGGGAGGACCGAACTCCCGGATCTTGATCCGCTACGGCCATTCCGACGAGGCGCGGCAGACCATTCCCTGGGTGGAATACTCGGTCAACGGCCAGAAGACGGTGTACGCCACGGCCGACGCCAAACCGGATGGCGCGGGCCTGGCCATGCGCGAGATGGACTGCATGGATTGCCACAACCGCCCGTCCCATACCTACGACCTGCCGGATCGTGCGGTGGATCGCGAAATGAACTCGGGCCTGATTTCCGCCTCGCTGCCGTTTGCGAAAAAGAAGGCGGTGGAGCTTCTGAAGGCCACCTACGCTTCGCGCGACGATGCCGCGCAGAAGATACCGGCGGCCTTTGCCAAATACTACCAGGACAGCTATCGGGCGTTGTGGGCCCAACGCCAGCCGGAGATCACCGCATCGGCCCGGCAGGTGCTGGCGATTTACAACCGCAACATCTTCCCCGACATGAACGTCACCTGGGGCAAGTACCCTCTGAACATCGGGCACACCGATTATCCCGGCTGTTTCCGGTGCCACGACGGCGGCCACAACGCCAAGGACGGCAAATCGATCACCCAGGATTGCGCCGCCTGCCACAACCTGCTGGCGATGGACGAGACCAATCCCAAGGTGATCACCGATTTGGGGATTACCGAGGCGAGGTCGCCGGAAGCGCGATAGCGGGCGAGGCCGGTCACGAGCCGGACTTCAGGTACCGCTGGACAATCGCCTCCGAGCGCGGCGCGAGCGCCGGTGACTGATTGTCCAATGTGCGCAACTCCCATTTGAGAATGTCCTTCAGCTCCGGTTGCCGGGAACGGCACTTCGTGAATGCGGCCGGCATCGCGCCGGCCGCTTCGTTATCGTCGCCCTGGAGCAGTGTGGTTACCGCCAATTCCAGGTCTGCGTAGCACTGCTTTTCATCGAAGAGGCGCAACTGCACCTGCTGAATGGGGCTGACATCGAAGGCCCAGGCGTTCTGTTCCTCGGCGCTCTTGACCACCGGGTCTTTCAGCCAGCGGACCGCGTCCTCCTCGCGGCCGCGGGCATTCTCGAGTTTGCCCTGCAAACGGTAAATCTTGGCGGCCTCGATTGCCGCGAGCGGGAACTGGGTCAACCGGCCGTACGCTTCGAGTGCCTTGTCGTATTCTTCGTGGCGAAAATAGAGATCCCCGAGGTTGTGGCTGTAGCGCGGCGTCTCGGACGAGAGCTGCACGGCTTTCTCGTATTCCTTTAAAGCCGAGTCGCGATCGTCCTCCAGATCCAGGATCCGGCCCATATCGAAGTAAGCCTCGGCGAGTTTCGGCTCGCGCTTCACTGCCTCCGCATACTCGGCGAGAGCGCCTTTCCGATCCCCCAGCCGGTATTTCTCGTCTCCCGTCAACACCTTCAGATAAGCGCAGCCCGGGTGTTCCCGGCTCGCCTCGCTCGAGCGCTGCTCGAACCGCACGCGGTCGGATCGGAGCGCATCCAGTTCGACCGCATCCAGACCGCAGCCGGCCTTGCCGCTGAGGGGATTGAACCTTTTCGCCGACTGGAGTGCGGGGCGCGCATCGGCGTATCGGCCAACGTTCAGCAGATCTGTTCCCTGTTTCAGATAGCGCTGGCCGTTCGACCACATCCCGTACAGCGCGAGCAGCAAAGCCGCGGACAGGGCGCCGGCCGCCCATCGCCAGGGGTGACGGCGGACCGCCATCTGCGCCACCTGCACGCCGACCGGCGCGTGACCGCACAGGTCGCGGATCGACCCGCGCAGACCCTTCACGACATTGTCGAATCCCCGGTCGTTGGTTTTCCAATCCTCCACCGGCACACCGCCTTTGGGCAGCGCCTGGAGGCTGCCCAAAGGCGATGTCTGCCACTCGCAGCGCTTGAGGATGACCGGGACCACGCGCACGCCGCTTTCGTGGCGGCGGTCCAGAGCGCGCTTCATCTCGACGTCGTTACAGTAGTCGGAGGTAAGGAAATCCGCGCTGACCAGCAGGACGATGACGTGAGCGGCGTCGAGGCTTTCGTTGATTTCGTGGTCCCAATCCTCGCCGGCAACGATGCTCCGGTCCTCCCACGGCTCGATCAGGCCCTGCCGCTCGAGCTGGCCGAGATAAACGAGGAACCTCTCGCACAGCTTGTCATCGTGGTGCGAATAAGAAACAAAAACGCGGAGCGGCGGAGCGGGGCGTGCTTCGGCCATCGTTCAGTTGGCAGCCTTGCGCGCGATGGGAAACGGCTCGCCGTCGATTCTCGATAAGGGCAACTGCCGTACGCCCCATTTTTGTTCCGTCAACCTGGGCACCTGGCTTTGCACGAACTCGGCCAGGCGGGTGATCAGTATTTCGCCTTGCGAGTTGACCTCCGCCTGCCGCAGGCCGTCGAGCAGCGCATAAGTGAACACACCGTGATTCTGGTAGCCGTCCATGGCCATCTGGCCGCTGTAGGACGCGGCGAGCACGGCGCGCCCGGACATCAGAGCGACTTTCTCGATGGCCGCCTTCTCGCTGGCCGTCGCCCGGCTTTCCAGATATCCCCCGGCGCCGCAAGTGTCCAGGATCAGGGCGCTCTTATTGGTCGGAATCTGCTTGAGCATCGCCTGGATCGCCTCCCGGTTCAAGCTCTTGGCCAGCAGGTCTTTTTGATTCGGGTATTCGGCCTCCCACGGAATGAAATAGTACTCGCCCTCGACCGCCATGCCGTGGCCGGCCAGATACAGCACGAAAGTATCTCCCGGTTGAACCGTCTTGGCCGCCTGAGCGACCGCGTCTTGAATGTTCTTGATAGTCGCTTGCCTGTCGATAAGCGGGACGGCATTCACTCTGCTGTACAGCCCCTTGCCTTCCTGCCCTTTGAACGTCGCCGCGATCATGTCCGCGTCGGCAGCCGCGAATTTGACGCCTTCGGATAACGAGTTATCCGAATAGTGCGAGATCCCGGCCGCAATCAGGTAGAGACTCGATCCCTGCGCCGGCAGGCTTCTGGTGATCCGGACCGTCTTGGGCTGGCCCTCGATTTTGCCATTGGCGCTGTACGCCGTGATGGCAAGGGTATGGCCACCGTTCCCCACGGGAATGTAACGGTTGATGGTGTCGCCTCCCGTGCCGGCGATGTCGATGGCGCGGCCCGTGATTTCAGCTCCGTCGATGCGGTACACGACGCGCCCGCGGCCGCCGCCCATCTCCTTGATCTTGAACTGGAGCAGATATTCGCCGGTGACGGTCGCCTGAGCGGGCGAGATCAGCTCGATTTCCGGAGGAAGCCCGCCGGAGAGGATCCCCGAAATATCGCCAATGCGATTGCGTTCCGCGAGAACGGCTTCCGCGCCGCCGGGCTTGAGGATCTCGGCTACCAGGTCGGGCCGGTAGAAGGTTTCGCGAAGCTGGTCCACCTTTACGAACTCGCCGGCCTGGTCGGGCCCTCGGTTCATGTGATAGCCGATGAGAGCGTCGCCGCCGCCGTGGAAGGTGAAGAACCCATCCGGATTCCAAGCCACCCAGCGCTGGAGATTGTGGTCGACGAAAAGCGCTAACACTTCTTCGCCTTTGTCGAACGTGTACCACCGCACCGTGCCGTCACCCAGTGTCGCAACTACGAAGCGCTTGTCGGCAGTGATGTTCACGCCCCAACCCACGCCCTGAAGTGGAATGCTCCAGATCAGCTTACCTCTCGGATCGAACCTGCGAATGAAAAACTCGCTCCCGAGGACGAAACCGTCGTTGCCCGATGAGATCGCCAGGCTTCGTGCCTCCTCGCCCTCTTGTAGCTCGATAGAGTGGCCATCCAGTGTAGGATTAGTACCGTTTCGCCATCCATTAATGGCAAGACCACTCGTTGTAGGAGACAACAGTGAGGGTTTTGGCTGGGCGTCGGTTTCCAGGCTCTGGCCTGAAACGGAAAAAGCAATGTTGTGGTGCGACGATGTGATTCCGTTGAAATACGACGAGGCGAGTTCAATATCGTTGCCGTCCGGCGAGAGGCGGGGGAACGCCGGTTCGCCGCGGTACTCCAGTTCATCCGGGGTGCCCCACTTCGCGATGCCATTTCGATCCAGAACGCCAACCGTACCGTCGGATGAGCAAAAAGCGATGGCACCGCCGCGAAGCGCACGAATGTCCAGGATAGTGTCGCCTGCCGCGGGGAAGCTCTGCTGCTTTCCTTTACCAGCGTCACTCCAACAGAGCACGCTGTCCACTTCGCCACTCCTCCGGCCGGTTGCGCAAAGCGTTCCTCCGTCCGCCGACCACAATGCCGCCGCAAGATTATAGCCGTCGGGCGGCGTCTGTACCTTGTATTGAAATCCCAGATCCTGTCCCGAGAGAACATCGAGCGCCGCAAGGTCGTTGAAACCAACCACGATCAGCTTCCCATCGGGCGAGAAGCGAGCCGACCTTGGGCCCTTTCCGCTCCGCGGCTTCTCCTTGTGCAGCAGGCGGAAATCAGAACTGTACAGCCGGACGAAACCGTCGTCACCTGTCGTTAGCAATCTGCCCGAGTTGTCAAACTCGATCCAATAAGGGGAGTCGCCGTACGTCGCGTCGCGGGTCACCTCGGAATAGTTGGCGGTGGCGAACACACGAATTCCGTTGGTCCCGTGAAGCGCCACGGCGAGGTAACGGCCGTCCTTGGAATACGCGAGATGGTGAGCAACCTCAGGGAGGCCGTGTATGGCTCTGCGGAGCGCTCCACTTTCCCGATCGAAGATGTAGATTGGAGTGTCTACGGAGTTCTCCGGACCTATAAATCCTCCTACCGCTACGGTTGTTCCATCGGGAGACATAGCGACAGCGTAAAGCATGCCGTCCCGGAAATCGCCGATGGGCGGCCGCAGGATTTTCAGTAGTTTTCCAGTGCCTAGATCCCAAACTCGCGCAGTTTTGTCAGAAGATGCGCTGACCAGAAACCGTTCGGCAGCATCAAGGTCGATCCTCCATACGGCCGCCGTGTGCGACCCCGTTTCAATCCGCAAATAGGGCTTGACCGGCTGAGCCTGAGCGCATATCCCAGCCACAAGCACAAGCAGTACGAACCGCATAGCAGTTACCCTCGGTTCTATTACTATATGCCTGTTTTCCGAATTATAAAAGGTGGGGCTACTGCCCCGCCGCCGGCGCTCCGCCCTGAACTCCGTTGGGGAAGTATCCGATGCGCGCGTGGACCTTGGCGGCCGGCAGATTCGGCAGCTCTATTTTGATCCTGCGGAAGAGTTTCGGCCGGTCTTCGGGCTCCACGTCGGGGATGTAGCGAAGCACGTATTGCGTGGTGATCTCGCCCGAAATACCGGCCACCGAGTTGATGATGCCGCGCGACAGTTCCGCCGCGTACCCGCCGGTCCCCACCGTCAGGGCGTAGTTTCCCGCATCCTGAGGGTTGGAGAGATAGCCGGAGACGTCCTTGTAGAGCGTGTTCAGCGGTAACTCCGTGTGGCCGCCCGTCTCGGTGGTGAGCCGGTCCAAGGTGGCCTGGTCTTCGTTGACAAAGCCGAATGCCTGGGTGCTCACCGCGTAGATGGTCACCAGGTTGCGCTGCGCCAGCTCGAGAACCTCATCCAGCGTCTTCTTGCTGGCGTTGTCGTGGCCGTCGCCTATCACGATAATGATGCGCCGCGGCTCGTAGGGTTCGCCGCTGATCAGGCTGCGGTCGGTACAGGCCTTGTAGATGGCGTCGTAGAGGGCCGAGCCGCCGCCCGGCTTCATCAGGCGAATCTTGGCGGCCAGTTTCTCCGAGTCGGTAGTGGTATTGACCACCATCTCGGCCTCGTTGGAGTACGAGATCAGGTAGCCGGAATATCGCTTGTCGCCCGGCAGCAGGTTCCACACCAGCTCCAGCATGGCGTCCTGGTAGGTCTTCCAGTGAATGCGGCTGTTGTTGCTCAGGTCGACCAGGAAACCCACCACGATGGGCTGCTTCTGCTCGTGGCTGAAGAAGCGGATGCGCTGGGGCTTGCCTTCGTCCAGTACGCGGAAATCCTCCGCCACCAGGTTGGAAACGAAGCGGCCCTTGTCGTCGGTGACGGTCACCGGAACGATGACCTCGTTCACCTGGACCTGGATCCGGTGTTCGGGCTGGTCCGGCGGGGTTTGTTGTGGGGGAATCTTTTGTGTCTGGGGAACGCCCGGCAGGCACAACAGGAATCCGCAAATGCATACCACTACGAGTGCGCGAAGCATGGACATCACAGCTTGGTCCTATTCTAGCGCGTGCCGGGGCCGGCGGGGAGACTCAATCTTTGACCGCCACCACGTCCACGGCAAAGCCCGCATCCATGGAGGGCAGGCCTTCGAACAGCAGCAGCGCTCCGGCCGGCGGATGGGCGGCATCGAAGAAATCCGGACGGATCTTCCGCACCTGCTCCGTGATTCGCGCGGCCAGCGAGTAGTAGTGGGTGTAGGCCACATCGCGCGTGGAGACGCCGGCCTGCTCCAGGGCCTTCTGGAGGCGTTCGAGGGCCAGGCGCGAATCCTTCTCCTCGTAGCCGAAGGAGATCTGGGTGCCGGTCAGCACCACGTGCGGGGCCCCCACCAGCGCGATCCGCGATTCCCCGGGCGCGCGCGGCAGCCCTTCGGGGTCCAGCAGGGTAAGGCGCGCGCCGGCGCCGGAAGGCGCACCGCCCCGAATGCGGGCCACGGCTTCGCAGGCCGCCAACGCCTGGTAGGGAGCGCGCTGCGTCTGGACAAAATCGACGGCGACGCGCGGATATTCGCTGGCCACCATCTGGCGGCTCGCCTCCACGTTGTCGAGCGAGCTGAGGAAACAGGTGACGCGCACCACGTCGGACGGCTCCGACCCCGACGCTTTCACCGCCTGGCGCAGCGAGGCCAGAGACCTGGCGGTCAACGGCGCCACGGGATCCAGAGGGTTATCCGTTACCGCCGCCTGGGCGGAAAAGAATGCCAATCCCATGGGATCGATCGCCTTCTTCGAGGATGCGATTACCTCCATCACCACCTGCGCGCCTTCCAGCGGCAACCCGCCGGCCCGGATCAGGCTGAGGACCGGGAGCGGCTGGCGGCGGTCGGTGAAGACTTCGCTCACCAGGTCGCGGACCCGGCGCAGGTCTCCGGAGCCGGCGACGAAGGCGCGGATCTTCAAAACGGTGTCGCTGCCGGAGGCGTGCGCCAGCGCCTTCAGGGCGTCGCGAACCTGCTGCGAAAGCAATCCCTTGGCGGAAAGGGGCGTGACGTAGAAGTTCAAATGCCGGGTCTCGCCGGTGACCACCGTGGGCAGTTCTTTGGGGAGCTGAAGAGTCTGGGTCTCCTCTTCTTTCTTCTTTTTCTGGGCCGAGGCGAGAATGGCTAACCCGCAGACCAGTACCAGCAGCGGAAAAGCTCTCATCGGTAGGCGCCGAAAATTTTAGCACGGCGCGCGGAGTGCGAAGCGAGGCATAATGGACTCTATGAAATCCGCTGTCTGTGCCCTCGCTATTCTGGCGGCGTTCGCCTGCTCCGCCGCCGCCGAATCGTTTTCCGGAACGGTGGTCGACGTCATGTGCCGCGGGAAGGATCTCGCCAGCCACACCCGCGAATGCGCGGTTACCTGCTCGAAGAGCGGCTACGGCCTGGTCACCGCCGAAGGCAAGTTCCTGAAGTTCGACGAAGCGGGCAACGCGCGCACGCTTTCGGCGCTGAAGAAAAGCAGCAAGGAAAAGGACCTGAAGGCCAAAGTCTCCGGCACGCTGTCGGGCGACGTGCTGAAGGTGGAGACGATCGAATTGCAGTAAGCCGCGCCGGGCGGGATGCCGCGCTACTTCGCCGTGACCCGCAGGCGGATCGGCTCGGGCGAGGCGTAAGAGGACGGCTGGCCCGATCGCGTCTCGACGGCGCCGGCCACGTAAATGAGCTGATCGCCCGGCTCCGCGCCCGGCAGCGCCTCCACCGTGAAACTGCGGCGCGATTCGTCTTCGGTGATCAGCACGCCGTTCAGGCCGACGTCCAGGACGCGCACGCGCGGCGGCAGGTTGCGGACCTCCACCGGCACGCGCCCCCGGAAGTCGCCCTGGCGCGCGACCGAAACCGTGATCTCCGCCTTGCCGCCGGGAGCGAGCGTGACCTCGCGAGTCTCCGCGGTCATCACCACGTCCGGCCGCGGCATCACCGAAATCAGCTTGAGCGGATCTTCGGGATTGGCCGCGTGCGACAGCGTCTCGCCGCCGGACTGCGCCCGGCCAACGGCCTTCAGCGGAACCGCCGCGCTCAGCCTGGCATCCGCGCCGGCGCTCAGCACGATTGTCGCGGAAACCTGTCCCGGCCGGATTTCGGCGCGCGCCGCGTGCAGTCCGGGCGGCAGATCCTCGAGGGAAACGGCGATCGGCGCATCGAAGCCGTCCATGCGGAACGCCGTGATGGTGACCGGAACCGCGCCGCCCACCGGCACGTTGGGGTTCCGCGGGCTCACGGTGAGCCGGAAATCGGGACGCGGATGCCGGACGGTGAGGCGGTACGCGAAGGCTTCGCCGCCCCCGCCGCGCACGTCCCGAAGGCGCACCACGTACTCGCCGTCGGCCGGCGCGGTGAAGTGCAGCAGCGAGTCGCTGCCATAGCCGGGGCCGCCATCGTCGTTGCGGTAATACAGGTGCGCGACCGGCAGCCCGTTGGGCGAAAACTTCGCGCCCGGCGGATGAATCTGCACTTTGTAAACCGGCGAATCCACGGCGTGCGCCTCGGTCGAAGTGTCGAAGAAGGCCAGCCGCTGGCCTCCGAATGCCTCGAAGACCGTGTCGTTGTCCGGAGAAAGCGGCAGGTCCGTCACGCGAATAATCTCGCCGTCGATCATGACGTAGTCGCCGGCCTCCAGGCCGTTCCATGAGGCGATTCGTATGCCGCGTCCCACCGAGTCGTGATCGCGCAGCGTAATCGAGGTCTCCCACACGGGCCGCACCACCGCGCGCTCGATCGGGTTGCCGTTCGCATCCAGCACTTCGAGGAACGAATCGAGATCGCTGCCCAGCCGCCTGGCGTTGACTTCGAGCACCAGTTGCTCGCCCTTGCGCGCCTGGAAGCGGTAGCGGTTCTCCGCGCCGGCCGCCGCGATTTTGCCGTTGACCGTAACCGGAACGGGTATCGCGCCGCCCTGCGATTCGATCTCGGGCTCCGCGCCGAGGGCCACGCGCACGCGGTTGAAAGCGTGCTCAGGCCGCAGCGCGAGCGTGTCTTCGGACTCGGGCGAAGGCTTGCCTTCCACCTTCTCCTTTGCCGCCACGTGGTAACCGCGGAGCGAGATCTCTTCCGCCGCGCCCTTCCGCAAGCCCAGCGGATAGGTGCCCAGTACCAGCGGGAATTCGCCCGCGATGATGCGGTAGAAGTGGCTCGCCCGGCCGCCGTGCTGATAGTCGCTGACGCGAACGTAGTACGTCCCGGCCTTTTCAAATCGATGCGCGAACATCACCTGCCCGGCGGCGCCGTCGGTTCCGAACTCGCGCACCACGTTGAGCTCGTCATCGAGAATCGTGACCACCGGTTGCAGCGTGGAGCCGATCAGCATCGCCCCGTTCTCGAAATCGATTTGCTGGCCGGCACCAACCTTGATCTTGAAGTAGTCGACGTCTCCGGGCTTGGAGATCACGCCGGTCAAAACGGCCGGCAGGAATGTCTCGAATGCCGTCTCGGGCGTGTCGTTCGGCTCCAGGTCGGGCGCTTCGCCGTAGTAAGGCTCGATGAGGAACCGGCCTTCCGGGCTGGTGCCCAGCGGCGTGAGCAAGCGGAAGCTGACGGGGCCGACCTCGGCGTCCGGAGAGATCTCCACTTCCACCGTCACCTGGTTGCGCGGAGGCAGCGGGCCCAGGTCGATGGTGGATGGCGTGCCGTTGGAGCCGAGCCGGATATCGGGCAGGTCGGGCAATTCCTTCACGCGCAGGACGCGGCCCGTGACGCCCGGTTCGCTGAAGTAAACGGCGCTGGCTTTGGCCAGGTTCAGCCCTTCGACCGTCATCTCGATGGTGGTGCCGCGGGCCGCCCCCAGGGGCTGCACGGAATTGAGAGTGGGCGGAGTGATGCGGTTGCCGGTGGAACGATCGCCGGCGGCCAACAGGCACGTGCAGGCCGCGGCAACCAGCGCGCTACTTCGCAGCCAGGACTTTGTCATGATCGACCTCGTAAATTTCCAGCAGGCCATTGAAGAATCCCGCCGCCAGGGACTTCCCGTCGGGCGAGAATGCCAACCCGAAGGCCCAGTCCGGCCGCCCCGCGATGGTGCGCACCTCCGTCAGATCCGCAGCCAGAAACAGCTTGACGCTGCGATCCGCCGAGGCCGATGCCAGGTACTTGCCGTCGGGCGACCACGCCAGCCGCAGGATGGCGTCTTCGTGCGCGATCAGCGTTTTTTCGAGAGCGCCCTCTTTGTCGCCGAGGCGCCAGATGCGGATGGTCTTGTCGAGTCCGCCCGCCGCCACGCGCTGGCCGTCCGGCGAGAGCGCGATCGAATTCACGGCGTCGGTGGAATCGGAGAGCGTGTAAAGGCGCGCGCCGGTGGCGGCATCCCAGATTTTGACGCTCCGGTCGGCCGCGCCGGTGACGATGCGCTTGCCGTCGGGGGTGAACGCCAGCGCGGTGATGGCGTCGATATGGTCGCGCAGCGTGCGAATCTCCTTGAGGGCGGCGACGTCCCACAGCTTGATCAGCCGGTCGTAGCTCGCGGTGGCGAGCGTCGAGCCGTCGGGCGAAAAAGCCACGGCATAGATGCAATCGGAGTGGCCGGCGATGGTGCCGGCGACGGTTTGCGCGGCCACATCCCAGATCTTGACTTCGCCCTTGCGCGCGGGCAGTCCGCCCGCGGCCGCAAGCCGCTTGCCATCGGGTGAGAACGCCAGCGCGCGCACGGCTTCGGCATGGCCGGCGAGCGTCGCGTTGCCCAGCCGCACTTCTTTGTAGCCGCCGAGCGCGAGCCCCGAGCCATCCGGCCGCCACGCGATGGAATAGATCTGCGGCCCCGGCGCGGCGAGGGCGGCGAAAGCCAAAAAGTAAGCAGCAATCTTCATCAGTGACTAAACAAGAACTCTTTGCTCGTGAGCATGGCCCACACCATGTCTTCGAGCGCCTGCCGGTGGGCCTCGCGCCGCGTCTCCTCGGCGCCCTTGGACTCCCGGGCCTTTTCGAGCGCCGCCAGCAGCGTCTGCCGCTCTTCGTCGCCCGGATATCGGCTGAACGCCGAAAGAAACATGTAGTCGAGAATCCGCCGGTCGGAGAGTCCGAGCTTCAGGAACAGCGCGATGGTCCCCTCGGGCGCACTCAGCTTTTTATTGAGCGTGTCGCCGTTGATGATGTGCAACGCCTGGCCGATGGTCGGGTCGCTCGACCGCTCCGCGGCGTCGCAGAGGATGCGCGGCGGCCGGCCGAACGACGCCAGAAACTCCGATTTCACCTGCGTGTCCGGCAACTGCAAGGCGCGCGTGCCCGCGGGGTATCCGGCAAACGCCGCCGGCGAGCCGGTCACTTGCGACATCGCGTCCAGGATCACTTCGGCCGCCAGGCGCCGGACGATGTGCTTCGAATAATAAACGTTGTCCGCCTGGTTGGTGGCGTTGGCTTCGCTCGAAAGCTGGTAAGCGCTCGAATCCATGATCAGCCGGATCAGCCGCTGGATGTCGTAGCCGTGCCCGGCGAAATCCTTGGCGAGCGCGGCCAGCAGGTCCTCGTTCGACGCCGGGTTGGTGGCGCGAAGGTCGTCCACCGGATCCACCAGCCCGCGCCCCATGAAGTTGGCCCACACGCGATTGACGACGGTGCGCGAGAACATGGCGTTGTCGGGCGAAGTGAGCCACTCGGAGAACACCGCCCTGCGGTCTTCGGGTGAATCGAGCGAAATGCCGCGGCCATCCAGCGGCGTGGGCGGGAGCGGCCGCGCCAGCCGCGGATGCAACACGTCGCCCGAAGTCTTCGTGAATACGATGTTTTCGCCAGCGCCGCTTTTCACGCCGATGCGCGCGAACAGGTTGGCCATCTGGTAATACTGCGTCTGCGTCCACTTCTCGAGCGGATGGTTGTGGCAGCGCGCGCAGGTGATGCGCTGGCCGAGAAACGCCTGCGTGGCGTTCTCGCTCAGCTCGATGGGATCCTTGTGCAGCACGAAATAGTTGAGCGCGCCGTTCTGCCTGGTGCTGCCCGAGCTGAGGAAGATTTCCCGGGCGAACTGGTTCCACGGCTTGTTGCGCTTGACCGAGTCGCGGATCCAATCGTAGAAGGCCCACATCGCCGTGGAGTTCAGGCGGCGGCTCGAGACCAGCAGCAGGTCCGACCATTTGTACGCCCAGTAATCCACGAACTCGTCGCGCTCCAGCAGGCGGTCCGCCAGTTTCGCGCGCTTGTCCGGCGACGCGTCGGCGAGGAAGTTTTCGACCTCCTCGGAAGTCGGCAGGATTCCGGCCGCGTCCAGATAGGCCCGGCGAAGATACGTCGCGTCATCGGCGATCTTCGAGGGCGCGATGTGCAGGTTCTTCAGCTTGGCCAGCACCAGGTCGTCGATGAAGTTGCGGCGCGGAAAGCGGTCGTAAGCCTCGGCGGAGGGCTGGCTCGGAAAGGGCACCATAAGCCGCGCATACAGCACGCGGCTGGAGTACCACAGGGTCACCGCGGCTTCTCCGGCGCCGTTCATTTTGACGCGGCCCCAATCGTCCACGGTGGCCACGCCTTCATTGCTGGAGCTGAACTTCACCCAGCGGGTGACGTCGTCGGTGTGGCCATCGGAATAGCGCGCGCGAACGGCCACCTGCTGCTCGGCGCCCGGCGCGAGCACGGCCGCCGCGGGGAAGACTTCCAGTCCGCTGATCTCCGCATCTTTGGAACTCGGAGGGGGCGCGCCGGCCGCGATCCACTCCCGAATGACGCGGTATTCGAGCGAGTCTGCCGCGAATCGCTTGCCGCCCCCGTGCGGAATCGCGAAGGAAGGCTTGAGGAGCATCAGGCTGGCGGGCGGATCGGCCAGGGACACGCGGCGCCCCACGCCCTGGCGGGTCAGCGTGTCGTAATCGGCGTCCGGATCGTAGCCGCGCAAGGTGAGCTTGAATCCGTTCTTGCCGGCGAGCGCGCCGTGGCACGCGCCCTGGTTGCACCCCATCTTGGTCAACACCGGGATGACGTGGTTGCGGAAGCTCCAGGTGAAAGGCGCGCGGGCATCCTTCACCTGCACCGTCACGGTGGCGGCGATTCCCTTGGCGCGCGCGGTGATGCGCGCCTCGCCGTCGCCGGCCGGCCGTACCAGGCCGTGCTCATCGACGGCGGCGATCTTCGGGTCGGACGACGACCATTCCGCCGAGCGCGTCCAATCCTCCTGGCGCTCGCCGACGGTGGCCTCGGCGATGAGCTGCTGGCGCGCTTCGGGACCGGTCAGCTCGACGGACGGCGGGAGAACGGCGAGCTTCTGCGCGAAGGCCGGCAGGGCGAGACAAAGGACAATGACGGCTCTCACAGCAACTCCCGAATCGGTTCGGTGCCGCGATCGACCAGCGGAATCGGGCGGCCCTGCGCGCCCGGCAGTTCGACTTGCAGGTCGATGCCGAGCCCGCGGTAGATGGTGGCCGCGACCTGCGCCGGGGTCACCGGGCGATCCTTGGGCGCCGCGGCGATTTCGTCCGACGACCCCACGACCGTTCCGCCTTTGAGGGGACCGCCGCCCATCAACATGGTCCAGCACTGCGGCCAGTGGTCGCGCCCGCCGGCCGGGTTGATCTTGGGAGTGCGGCCGAATTCGCCGGTGGCCACCACCATGGTGTTGCTCAGCAAACCGCGCTCGGAGAGTTCCAGGAGCAGCGATGCGTAGGCCATGTCGAACATGGGGCCCACCAGGTCGCGATAGCAGCTGATCGGGCTGAACGGCTTGGAGCCGTGGATGTCCCAGGTGATCTCGTCGAACACCGTTTCGAACATGTTCACCGTGACGAAGCGCACGCCCGCTTCGATCAGGCGGCGCGCCAGCAGGCAGCTCTGGCCGAAGCGGTTCATACCGTACTTCTCGCGCACCGCTTCCGGCTCGCGATGCAGTTCGAACGCCTCGCGGGCCTTTTGCGACGACATGAGCGTGTAAGCCTGGTGAAAGGTGGAATCCAGCAGGCGCGCGTCCGCCGACGTTTCGAATTCGCTGACCGACTTATCCACGAGGTCGCGCCAGTTGCGCCGGCGGTCGACGCGCAGCGGCGTCAGGTAATCCGGCGGCAGCATGTCCGGCACCCGGAAATTCGGGTCGGACGGGTCGGCGTTCAATACAAACGGATCGTAAGCCTTGCCGAGGTAGCCGGCGGTCTGCCCGTGCGGCATATTCCCGCCGGTATTGCCGATGGGCCGCGGCAGCAGCACGTGGGCCGGGACGTCGCCCTTGGGCCCCTTGAGCTTGCAGAGCACGCAGCCCACGTGCGGATGCTCGATGCCGCCCTGAAACAGGCGCCCGGTCTGCATCATCTGGTGGCCCGTATCGTGGACCGCGGCGGCGGTGTGGTAGACGCCGCGGATCAGCGAAAACTTGTCCGCCTGCCTGGCGGTGCGCGGGAAATTCTCGGAAATCTCGATGCCCGCGACGTTGGTTTTGATGGGCTTGTAGGGCCCGCGGATCTCCACCGGCGCGTCCGGCTTCATGTCGAAGGTGTCGAGCTGGGACGGCCCCCCGATGAGCATCAGCAGGATGCAGTTGACGCCCGAGGTGTCGGCCGCGCCCAGGGCACGCAGCGCGAACCAGTCCGTGAGGCTCAAGCCCAGCGTGGCCAGCGCGCCGGCGTGGAGAAAATCGCGCCGCCGCAAGCCATCGCAGAATTCTACCGGCCGGTCCGCGTCCAGACGAAACACATCGATCCCCTCCCCGGTCGTCTGATTCTATCACCGATGGGGATCGAGGTGGCTGGTGGCGAGGCGTCCGCGGCCGTCTCGCTGGTCAGGTGCTTGGGGAAGGAGCGCGGAACGCCCTTCCCCCCGGCGCACCCCGGCTATTCGGCACTCCGGCTGCGCCGCCGCAAAAAAATCAACACGCCGAAAGCCACCGCCACCACGGCGCAGATCACGCGAAGCATCGTACTATCCATTTCGAAACACTCCTTTCCTGTCTCACCTTATCGGCCGTTTACATGTTTTCGATCGCGGGCAGAAGATCCCGTATCAGACGCGTCAGTACGGGGCCCACCGTCACCACGAACAGCGACGGCAGAACACAAAAGAAAATCGGAAAAACCAGTTTGACCGCCAGCTTGGCGGCGCGCTCCTCGGCCCGCTGCCGCGCCATCACCCGCATGTAGTCGGAGTGCCCGCGAAGGCTTTGCGCGATGCTGGTGCCGAAACGGTCCGTCTGGATCAGCACCGCCACCAGCTTTTTCAGCTCGTCCACCCCGGTGCGCTCGGCCAGATTGTGAAGCGCCTCGGCGCGGCGCTTGCCGGCGCGCATTTCGAGATTCTTCACCGTGAATTCGTCGCAAATCTCCGGGTAGGCGAACTGCAGCTCTTTGGCGACCTGTATGGTGGTCTGGTCGAGTCCCAGGCCCGATTCCACGCACACCACCATCAGGTCCAGCGCGTTGGGAAGCCCCCGTTCGATGGCGCGCTTTCGCCGCCGGATGCGAAACAGCAGGTAGTTCATGGGCGCCATGTAGCCCATGAGGCCGCCGCCGCCGTACAGCGCCAGCAGGTTGCCTATCGAGGCATGGGTGCGCGCGCCGGCCAGGACGCCGGCGCCGAAGAAGCCCACCGCCAACACCGCGCGGATGCCGCCGAAGGTGCGCGCCGCACCCGGATCCCGAAACCCCGCGCGGACCAGCAGGCGCTTCAGCCGCGGCAGATCCTTGGGCGATGCCGGGACCCACGAGCCCACGCGCAGCACCAACTCGTGCCAGATCAGGCTGGGCGATGGCAGGAAAGGAACCACGGTCTGGTTCCGAGGGGCGATCCGCTCCACGGCGCGCGCCCTCCCGTCCGATACCCACAGCCCCAGGAACAGCGTCACGGCTGCGACGGAAACGAAGACCACAATCGCTGCCAGCAAATTACACCTCGATCACGACGATCTTGCGGATGATCAGATAGCCGGCCGCCAGCAGGCCCAGCGCGCCGGCCACCAGTTCGTGCCCCATCGGGTCGTCGATGAAAAACATGGCGTATTGCGGGTTGACCACAAACATCAGCCCGGCCACCGCCAGGGGGATGGCCGCCAGAATCCGGCCGGACATCAGGCCCTGGGCGCTGATCGCGCGCACGCGGGCACGCAGCTTGAAACGCTCCCGGATGATATGCGCCAGCTTGTCGAGCAGTTCCGCCAGGTTGCCGCCGGTGCGCTTCTGCAGCAGGACCGCCGACACGAAGAACTGCACGTCCATGGAAGGGATGCGCTGCGAGAACTTCTTCAGCACGATCTCCAGCGGCTGGCCCAGGTTCTGCTCTTCGAACGTGCGGCGGAACTCGGTGGCCAGCGGCTCGCTGAATTCGCGATGGACCATTTCGAGCGACACCGAGAAGGCATGGCCCGCGCGCATGGAGCGCGAGATGAACTCCAGGCAGTCGGGGAACAGCTCTTCGAACTTGCGCACGCGGTTCCGCGCCGTGCGCCGGACATAAAACAACGGCATCCAGGCGCCCAGCGCTCCGCACCCTATGGCCACGGCGGGCTGGCGATTTTGGGTCAGCAGCGTGACGAGTGCGAACGCCGCCAGGAACGCTCCCACCGAGCGATGGGTCAAACCCACGGCTCCCCACTTGAGCCCGGCGGTCTCCAGCAGCCGCTCGGCCGCCTGCTTGAGCCGGATGCACTCCAGCAGCCGGGTTGCCAGGCGGCCCCGAACGTCGTCCGCCATGCGCATCAGGACCGGCTGCGCGCGGTGCGCCGCCGCCATGGCGGGCTCTCTCCCCGTGAGGCGGCGCAACGTCTCCAGGCGCACGCGGCGATCCGACAAGGCGCCGGCCAGCACATACGTGACGATGCTCGTGAGGAAGGCCAGAAGGAAAACCGGGAAGCTCATGCTCCTCCCACCGGGACGATTTCGTCGAACATTCCGACCGGCAGCCGGATTCCGGCCGCGATCAGCTTTTCGTTGAATTTCGGAAGGATGCCGGTGGCCGCAAACCGGCCCAGCACCTTGCCCTCGGGCGAGAGCCCGCGCTTCTCGAACACGAAAATGTCCTGCAGGGTCACCACGTCCGTTTCCATGCCGGTGACCTCCGTGACGCTGGTCACGCGCCGCGAGCCGTCGCTCAGCCGCGTGGCCTGCACGATGATGTGGACCGCGGAGGCGACCTGCTGCCGGATGGCGGTGAGATGCATGTTGGCGTTGGCCAGCGACACCATCACCTCCAGGCGCGAGATGGCGTCGCGCGGGCTGTTGGCGTGCACCGTGGTCAGGGAGCCGTCGTGGCCGGTGTTCATGGCCTGCAGCATGTCGAGCGCCTCTTCGCCGCGCACCTCGCCCACGATGATGCGGTCCGGCCGCATGCGCAGGCTGTTGACCAGCAACTGGCGCTGCCGCACGGCCCCCTGCCCCTCGAGGTTCGCGGGACGGGTCTCGAGCCGGGCCAGGTGGGGCTGCCGCAGTTGCAGCTCGGCCGCGTCTTCGATGGTGACGATGCGCTCTTTGGGCGAAATGAAGGCCGAGAGCGCGTTGAGCAAGGTGGTCTTGCCCGCTCCGGTGCCCCCCGAAACGATGATGTTCAGCCGCGCCTTCACCGCCGCTTCCAGCAGCTGCATCATCCCCGGCGTGAGCGAGGTCCGCTCCACCAGGTCCGCGGGCATCAGCTTGTCGGTGCTGAAACGGCGTATGGAGAGCAGCGGACCATCCACCGCCAGCGGCGGAATGATGGCGTTCACGCGCGAGCCGTCGGTCAGGCGCGCATCCACCATGGGATTCGATTCGTCCACCCGCCGGCCGACCTGCGACACGATCTTGTCGATGATGCGCAGCAGATGCCCGTCGTCGTGGAAGCGGACGTTGGTCTGCTCCAGGAGGCCTTTCCGCTCCACGTAGACCTGCCGGTGGCCGTTGACCAGGATGTCGGAAATGCTGGGGTCCTGCAGCAGCGGCTCGAGCGGCCCCAGCCCGAACACCTCGTGCAGCACTTCATCGCTGATCTGCTGCTTTTCGGGGGCGGTGAGGAGCGTCGGCTCGCCATCCACGATGGTGAGGACCGCCTGGCGCACCTCGGCCCGAATGCGGTCGTTGTCGATGCTGGCCAGGGCGTCGAGGTTGATGCGGTCCAGCAGCTTGCGGTGAAGCGTGAATTTCAGTTCCTGGTACTCGGGCTTCAGCCCGGTCTTGCGCGCGGCACTGCGAAGAAGACGCTGCTGCCAGCCCGGCTCCCCCCAGTCCCCGGTCTCGGACGTGTTGGTCATGGTTGTTTGGCCTTGTTCTCCTCCGCCGGCGGTTCCAGGAACGGGAGCGGCATCTTGGGCACGGGCGCCGGGCCCACGACCGGCATGGCCGTTTCGGGCGTTACCACGACCACCAGCTCGGTCTTCGACTTGGTGACCGACCGGCTCTTGAACAGCGCCCCCAGAAGCGGGATGTGGGCCAACCCGGGCACGCTCGAGAGGTTTTCGATTACCCGGTCGTCGATCAGCCCTCCGATGGCGAAGCTCTGGCCTTCGCCCAGCTCGATATCGGTTTCCATGCGGCGCGTGGTGAGCGCCGGAATGTTGATTCCCGAGATCGTGACGCCGTTGGCGGAGTCGATGGTGGAAACTTCCGGTTTCACGTGCAGCCGGATGGTGCCGTGCGGGGTGACCTGCGGCAGGAAGGAAAGCCGGATGCCGTATTCGCGGAAGATCACCGAAATGGCGCCGGAGGTGGCGCCGTTCTGGGCGACCGGGATGGGAAATTCGCCGCCCGCCAGAAAACTGGCTTCCTTTCCGTTGGCCGCCACCAGGTTCGGTTCGGCCAGGATCTGCAACAGGCCGCGCGATTGCAGGTCTTTGATCAGAGCCCCCAGATTCAGATCCGGCCGGAAAGCAAAGATGTTCAGCATGTCGGAGAGCGAGAAGGGACTGGCGCCCGCCGCGCCCACCTGCGCCACGCCGCCCGACGGAAACTGTCCGGTGCTGATCCGGCCCGTCGTGTTGAGCGCTCCCGTGGAGAGCAGATTGACCCCGAACTCCGCGTCCGCCGTGCGGCTCAGCTCGGCGAACTTCACGTGCACCACCACCTGCTTCTCCACCGGCGGGGGCGCCACCACGATGTTGCTGACGGCCCCTTTGACCGAGGCGGCCACCAGCGCCAGCGCCCGGTCGGCGACGGCCTGGCTGCTGGCCTTCCCCACCAGGGACAGAGACTCGCGCGAGGCGCGGACATCGATTTCTTCTCCTGGAAACGTGTCTCGAACCAGTTTGCGGAACGGCTCGAGGTTGGGCTCGACCGTGACCTCGTATATGGTGCGTTCGCCCGTCTTCGACCAGACGAACAGCGTGCTCTGCCCCAGGGCCTTGGCGTGAAACAGGATCTCGTGGCCGGTGGCCGTAACGGCGTCCACGATCTCGGGACTGCTGGTGGCGACCCGTATGATGCCGTCGGGGCAGTCGATCACCACGCCCTTACCCACCGCGACCGTCATTTCCACGGTCTTCTGCGGCGGTGTCTCGAGAGGCGCTCCCGGAGCGCCGAAGGCCCATAGCAGGACCCACGGCCCGATCGTTCGACCAGGAAATCTCATCGCGTCCCCGTTCTCGATACTGCCTGTTCCACACTCTTCTGGTTGCCGCGAATCATGATCACGTCGTCGGCGGTTTGCACCAGGACCGGAGCCGGCTTCACCTCCGGCGGCGCGGGGATCCGGGGGCTCGTGGGCGGCTTGCGGGGCGCCGGAGCCTGGCTGGCGGCCGGCGGCGCCGCGAGCCGCTCAATAGCGTAGAGTTCGCGCAACTGGCGGCCCTGGGTCGGCGTCACCTGCCGGTCCGTCGAATTGCGCAGGACAAGCTGAATGTGGCCCTCGCTGTTGGCCAGCGTCACCGACTCGGCCTGGGCGGGCGTCACCAGCAGGGTCACCACCGCGGCGTTGACCGGCTGTCCTTTCCCGTCCGACTGGATGGTCTGCCCCGCGGAAAGCACGGGCACGTTCTGCAGGACCGTAGTCGTGACCGTATCGTCCCGGCCCGGCGGGTGCCCGGTCACCAGCACGTCTACCCGCATACCCGGCAGCACGAACCCCGCCACCCCCACCACGTCATTCACCCGAACCGAAATGGCGCGCATTCCCGGCGGGATCATGGGCCCCAGCCCGACCCCGCTGCCTTTGGCGGCGATGCGAGCCTCCACCACCGGCTCATCGGCTTCGATGGGGCTCACCACTGGCCGTTCCAGGACATCTTCCTTGCGCGAGAAACCGCCCTTGGGAAAGAGGCTCTCCGGGACCTCGGTGAGCTTCACGGACTCCGGACCAATCACCACGCCCAGCGGCAGTGCCAGAGCCGCCACGACCAGGGGCTTGCCGGGCTCGCCCCGCCGTCCACCGGCGTGCGCGGTAACGCGATAGAAAACGGTGGCGACCAGCAGCGCCCACAAAAGGCTGCAGCCCACCACGATGCCGAATCTTCGATCGATCCGCATGGTTTACCTCCCCGCCAGCAGCGCCAGCCACGCGCCCAGCACGATCGCGGGGGCGTATGGAATGGCTCGCCGGCGCCGGTCCCCGATCAGGCTGGCCGCGGCCATCAAACCTCCGATGATGCTGGCCAGCAGGGCGGCCAGCAGAATTCCCTGCGGTCCCAGCAGTGCGCCGAATGCCGCCATGAGCTTGAGATCGCCGCCTCCCATGCCGCCGAGACAATAGAAGACCAGAAACACCGCAAACCCCAGCGCCGCTCCGCCGGCTGCGGCCGCCAGCCCGGTCCACCCGCGCTGGACCGTATGCCAGATCAGGCCGGCCGCGATCGCGCCGAGACTGATCCAATTGGAGATGACCCGGCGGCGCAGGTCATCCACCGCCGCGATGCACCCCAGAGTCAGGGCCACGAATGTCCTCGCGTCCATATTCACCTACGAAACCACGATCGGCGGTTTCGCCGTTTTCCTTTACACCCGGGTCACGTCGGATCAGCAGGACCGAGACCGCATCGCGGTCGGCCACCCGCCAGCCGGGGTCGCCTTCGAGCACCACGCCCAGCGGCCAGTCGAGCGGAAGCAGCGCGATCTCAAAGCCATAGCGGTCCAGCGCGCTCCGCCACCGGGGGCCTACCGCCAGCAGCGCCTGGTAGTCGCCGCCCACCCCCGGACCGTAAAAATCGCTGCGCCCGTCGAAGAACACCCGCTGCCGGGGGTAAAGGTGAAAAATGAGATAGTCGGCCCACTGATCCGAAGTCAGGATGTGCGGCATGGCGCCGTCCGGCTCGAGAAGATCCCGGTTGCGCGCTACGGCCGAAACCGGAAACCGCGCCGCGGGAAAATCCGCCAGCCCGCCGCGCGGCAGCACCGCCAGGAGCACTACCGCCGCGAACACCGCGCTCCACGGGCTCACCCGCCGCGACCGGCCCAGTTCCTGCGACAGGACCCACCAGACCCGGATGGCGGAACGCGCCGGCCGGCTCCCGGCCGCCCGGGCCCACGAGTCCGCGCATTCCGACGCGATCAGCGGCGCCGCCGCCACCGCGAAGAGCGGAACGTGCCGCGCCGACCGGAGCGCGGCGAAGCCCCAAGCCATCACCAGGGCCCCTTCAAACCACTGGCCGCGCGCAAAAGCCCGCGATGCCAGCGCCGTGCCCAGAAGCAGCAACGCGGCGAAGACCAGCATGCTCTCCGAGCGAATCTGCGGCGATTGAAACTCCTGCACATTGTTGAGGATCCAGGAGGAGCCGAGGTACTTCAGGATGTGCTGGTGCAAGTGCCAGCCGTACGGGTTCACCAGGGTCGCAGCCGAACACCAGGCCGCCAGTGCGCCGTAGCGCCGCGCCGCCGCCCATTTCCGCTCCGCGCCGCGGATGGCCGCCAGCATGGCCACGACCGCCAACCCGCAGACGAATCCTCCGTGCAGGTTGGCCCACAGCGCCGACATCGGCGCCAGAACCCACACCCGGGCGCCCGGCGAGCGGCGGTCCTCATCCAGCAGCCACAACGCGAGCGTCAGGAACAGCGGGGAAAACATGTGCGGCCGCGCCAGGTGGTGCACGGTCGAGGCGCTGACGGCGGCCAGCACCACCGCCACCGCGATCCACAACCCCGCGCCGCGCCGCAACAGCCACATCAGCAGGATTGCCCCGGTCGCCGAGAGCACGATCGCGGTGAAGACCGCCACGGCCTCCAGCCCGTGCCAGCGGTGGAGCAGCGCAAAAATCACATCCGCGAGCCATTCCCAGGCGTACCAGGGCTGATCCGGGCGCGAGAAGGAGAACAGGTCGCGCAGCGGGACGGCGCCGCTGCGGAGAATGAAGTCGCCCGTGCGGATGTGCCACCCGGTATCGCCATCGGAGAGCAGCGCCAGCCACGAGGCCGGTTGGCCAAACTCGGCCGCCAGCAGAATCGCCACGAACAGGTCCGCCAGCGACGGCGCCAGCAGAGCACCGGCGCGCCCGAAAGGCCGGCCCGACGTGTAGGCGGATGCGCTCGGCATGGTCTGTTCCCTATATCGGCCGCTTTGGGCGGAGCTTTAGCCCGGTCAGACGAACCCGCTGATAAACTAAGAGAAGATGCGGAAGTTATTGATCCTGACCGCGCTCCTCGGCGGCTCGATCCGCGCCGATACGGCCCTGGTTCTTCCCTTTTTCAACCATTCCAAGGCCGCCAACCTCGGATGGATCGGCGAAAGCATCGCGGAAAGCGTGCGGGACTCCCTGGTCTCGGAAGGGCTGCTGGTGCTCGACCGCGAGGACCGCCTGGAGGTCTACCGGCGCCTGTCGCTGCGTCCCGGAGCCGAGCTGACGCATGCCTCCGTAATCAAGATCGGCGAATCGCTCGACGCCTCAAACCTCATTTACGGCTATTACGAGGTGCTGCCGGCCGAAGCCGGGAAGGACCCGGCCAAGTCCTCGCTGCGCATCCTCGCCCGCATCCTCGACCTGAAGCACACGCGCCAGGGCGCCCCGTTCGAAGAGGTGGGCGCGCTCGAGGACCTTGCGGCGCTGGAGGTGCACCTGGGCTGGCAGGTGCTGGAGTCGCTCAACCCCAAAGGGGCGCCCGCCGAGCAGGACTTCCTGAAGGCCCGCCCGCGGGTGCGCATCGACGCCGTGGAAAGTTACATCCGCGGGTTGATGTCCACGGCGCCCGATCAGCGCCACCGCTTCTTCACCCAGGCGGCGCGGCTCGACGACCACTACTCGCAGCCCTGCTTCCAGCTCGGCAAAACCTATTGGGAAAAAAAGGACTATAAGGTCGCCGCCGGTTGGCTGGAGCGCGTGGCGCGCACCGACCCCCACTATCTCGAGGCGCAGTTCTTCCTGGGGCTCTCGCGCTACTACAACGGGGACTTCCCCGGCGCCGAACAGGCCTTCCAGGTGGTTGCGGCGAGCGTGCCTTTGAACGAGGTCTACAACGATCTGGGCGCGGTCCAGGCCCGCGGCGCCGACCCCGCCGCCGCCATCGCCAGTTTCCAGAAGGCCCTCGAAGGCGACAGCGCCGACCCCGACTATCACTTCAACCTGGGCTACACGCTCTGGCGCTCCGGCCAATACCCGGCGGCGGCCGCCAGCTTCCGCGAGGTGCTGGCGCGCAGCCCCGGCGATGCCGAAGCCACCACCCTGCTGGGCCGCGCCCTGATGGGAGCAGGGCCGCGGCCGGGCGACCCGAAAACGGAAACACGCGAGCGCCTCAAGACCAACTACGAAGAGACGGCCTACCGCCAGCTTCAGGCCGAGCTGGCGAAACACTAGCGCTCCCGCCCCGTGCTTTTCAACCCATGTACCAGCCGCCGTTGACGTTGATGGTCTGGCCGGTCATGTAGCCGTTGCCGGCCAGCATCACGGCCACATCCGCGACCTCCGCGACCGTGCCGAAGCGGCCCACCGGAATCAGCTCGGGCCGCGCGTTGGGATTGGATGTCACCATCTCGGTTTCGATCAGCGCCGGCGCGATGGCGTTCACCGTGACGCCCTCCTTGGCCAGCAGCCGGGCGTAGGCCCGCGTGAGACCAAGCATGCCGGCTTTCGACGCGGCGTAGTGCGGCCCCACCACCGTGCCGGCCTGGGCGGCCACCGAGGAGACGTTGACGATGCGGCCCCAGCGCCGCGCCCGCATTCCGGGCAGCACCGCCTGGGTCACCAGGAAGCAGGAGGTGAGGTTCACCGCGATCAGCTCGTTCCAGTCCTCCTCGGTGATTTCCTCCATTCGCTGGACGCGGGCGATCCCGGCGTTGTTCACCGCGATGTCGATGGGCCCCAGCAACTCCACGGCCGAGCGCACCATTGCGCTCACTTCGCCGCTGCGCGACACATCGGCCTGGACGAGGGCGGCCCTTCCGCCGCTCCTGCCGATGGCCAGTGCGGTGCTCTCGGCGTCTTCCCGGCGCTCCCGGTAGTTCACCGCCACGCGGCATCCGGCGCGCGCCAGCGCCAGCGCGATTTCCCGGCCGATGCCCCGGCTGGCTCCCGTGACCAGCGCCACCTTTCCCGTGAGATCTTCCATGCTTTCCAGGATACAGGCCGCATCCTTTTTTTAGGGCGGGCATCCCATTCCCTATGAAACGAACAGCAAGCGCCGAGTGGCGCGGCGATTTGAAATCGGGCAAGGGCACCATCTCGGCGGCAAGCGGAGCGCTTTCGGCCACGCCCTACTCGTTCCACACGCGATTCGAGGATGCCAAGGGCACCAATCCCGAAGAGCTGCTGGCGGCGGCGCACGCCGGCTGTTTTTCGATGGCGCTCTCGGCACATCTCGCCGGGGCCAACCTGGCGGCCGAGAGCATCCAGACCACCTGTACGATCACGCTCGAAAAGCAGGCCGACGGCTTCGCCATCACGGAAAGCCACCTGGAGCTCGCGGCGCGTGTTCCGGGTGCCACCCAGGCAGCCTTCGACCAGGCCGTCCAGGCCGCCAAGACGGGCTGCCCGGTGTCGAAACTGTATCGCACCAACATCACGCTGACCTCCAAACTGTTGTAGAAGTCACACCGGCGGGAATGCTCGCGCCGCGGGACCGCCGGACATGCTAAAGTGGAGAGCGTTTGATAGCTTTCGCGAGTCCGGCTGAGTGTTTCTGAGCGACGGCAGCGTCGCCCCGCTTGTGTTTCCTCCCCGATGAGCCGCTTTCAAATTGTTTGGAGGACTTTGTGAAGAATATTTTCGTGGGCAACCTCGATTTCAGCGCGACGGAAGAGTCCGTCCGGAGCTTGTTCGAGCGATACGGCGCCGTCAACAGCGCCAGAATCATGACGGATCGCGACACCGGCCGCTCGCGCGGGTTCGCCTTCGTGGAGATGGAAAACGAGACGGAAGCGGACCAGGCGATTGCCGCGCTGAACGGCTACGGGCTGGGTGGGCGGACCCTGAATGTCAACGAGGCGCGTCCCAAACCCGATCGCGGCTTCGGCGGCGGCGGGGGGGGAAATCGTTTCGGCGGCGGCGGTGGCGGCGGGAGGCCTCCGCGCAGCGGGAGCGGCGGCGGGGGCGGTGGTGGCCGTCCCGGCGGCGGCCGGCGCGAGCCTCGCTGGTAATCCGGGTTGGTAATCGGAGCCGGGGCTATCCGCCCCGCGTGCCGTTCTCGAGAAACGCCCGCAGGCGATGACTGCGGCTCGGGTGCCGCAGCTTGCGGAGCGCCTTGGCTTCAATTTGCCGGATGCGCTCGCGCGTCACGGCGAAGTTTTGTCCGACCTCCTCCAGGGTGTGTTCGCTGCCGTCCTCCAGGCCGAAACGCATCCGGATGATCTTCTCTTCGCGCGGCGTCAGGGTTTTCAAAACCTGGGCCGTCTGCTCCCGCAGATTCAGGTTGATCACCGCATCGGAAGGCGAGATCCCGTTGTGGTCGACAATAAAATCGCCCAGGTGCGACTCCTCCTCTTCGCCGATCGGGGTTTCGAGCGAGATCGGCTCCTGCGCCACGCGCAGGACTTTGCGCACCTTCGATACGGGCAACTGCAACCGCTTGGCAAGTTCCTCGTTGGTGGGCTCGCGGCCGAGTTCCTGCACCATCTGGCGTGAAGTCCGGATCAGCTTGTTGATGGTTTCGATCATGTGAACCGGGATGCGGATAGTACGGGCCTGGTCGGCGATGGCGCGGGTGATGGCCTGCCGCACCCACCACGTGGCGTAGGTCGAGAACTTGTAGCCGCGGCGGTACTCGAACTTGTCCACGGCCTTCATCAGACCGATGTTTCCCTCCTGGATCAGGTCCAGGAACTGCAGCCCGCGGTTGGTGTAGCGCTTGGCGATACTCACAACCAGCCGGAGATTGGCCTCGATCAGCTCCTTTTTGGCGGCCTCGGCCTCGTTGTGCGACTTGGTGATGATCTCGAGGGTGCGCCGCATCTCCGACGCCGATCCGCCGGCCTGCTCCTCCATCTGCTGGAGCCGCTGCACGAAGCTGCGCTGCTCTTTGCGCAGGTCCTTGATATTCTCCGCGCGCCCGCCGGGCCAGGTTTCCAGCTTTTTCTGGACGCGCGAGATTTCCCGCTCGAGCGGCTTCAATTCCTCCACCGCCCGACGGATGCACTCGATCAGGTGCCGGATCACGGGGCTCTGGAACTTGATGGCGCGCACCAGGCGCGAGGTCTTCACCACCAGCCGGCCCAGCTCCCACAACTGCCTGCGGTACTGCTTCGGCTTCATCCCCCGGGGAATGGCCTGAAGCTTCTGCCGGCATTGCAGGACTCTGCGGTAATGCCGCGTGATGTCTTCGATGCTCCTGGCGAACTCCAGGCGCTTCTCTTCCACCAGCTCATCGGTCAGGATGGGATCGGCGATCTGGATGACATCCCGCGCCGAGATCATGTCCTTGGCCATCTCGTCGGCCATGGCGATGACTTCCTGCACCACCAGCGGCGCGCGCGTCAGGGATTTCAGGACCGTGTTCTGGCCGCGCTCGATGCGGCGGGCGATCTCCACTTCGCCTTCGCGGGTCAGCAGCGGAACGGTGCCCATCTCCCGCAGGTACATGCGGACCGGGTCGTTGACCTTTTCGCCGATTCCGGCGGGCAGCTCGAGATCCAGAAGGTCGTCGACTTCCTCGAGTTTCTTTTCGAAATCCTTGGCCTCTTCCAGGATCTCGATTCCGGCGCCGTCCAGGCCGGCCAGCACGTCGTCCAGTTCCGGGCCGCCGGGAATGTCTCCGGGCAGGACTTCGCTCACCTCGTCGTACAGGACGTAGCCCTTTTCCTTGCCCATCTGTACGAGCCGCTGCAGGCCGTCGAATTTGTCGTCTATCGCCACGGAAGCCCCGTACTCCCAGCGGAGGAGAAGTCCAAGACATTGTACACCACGGCGCGCCGCGGAGTGGACCGTCGAGCGATCATCTGGGCTCCCGCGCGGCGCGCTCCACGCGCTGCAACTCTTCGGTGAACCGGAGCGCTTGCTCCCAATTGCCGGCGCGCTCGGCTTCGCGGATTTTCAGCTTCAACTGCACCCGGTTCTGCTGGTCTTCGGTGCGGCGCATGCTTCCGACCGCGGCCAGCACTTCTTCGCGGGACGGCTCCGCATCCTCGCGCAGCACCGCTTCGGCCAGCAGGTTCTGATCGGCTTCCTCCAGGCGGGCGTTGACTTCCTCGAAGGTCACCCGCCCTCCGGACGCATCGATGGCGAACACCGTCTGGAAGATCCGGCGCGAAGAGAACCGGGTGATGGCTTCGATCGATTTCAGCTCGGGCAGAATTTCGCCGCACAGCTCCGGGGAAAGGAACAGCGCGTTCAGCAGCATGCGCTCGTCGGCGCGCATCTCGACCTTGGGACGATCGAAGGATTTTTCCTGGCGCCGCTCGGCCACCGCCTTGCGGAAACTGTCGAGCACCATGCCGCGCTCCACGCCGATATATCCCGCCACGTCGTTGGCGATCGCCATCCGCTCCAGGCGGTCGGAAATGCGCTCCACCGCGGGCATCAGGAACTTCAACACCGCGACCACGCCTTCGGTGGTGCGCACGTCGTGAGCTTTTCGCGCGCGGTCGGCCAGCCAGTAGAAATACGGCTGCGCGCCTTTGAGCCGCTCCTCGTAGGCCGCGGCGCCGCGCTCTTTGCAGTATTCGTCCGGATCGAGGCCGCCGTCCAGTTCCATGATGCGCACGCTCATGCCTTCTTCGAGCAGCAGGTTGATGGAGCGCTCCGACCCGCTGGCGCCCGCCGCGTCCGGATCGAAGTTGACCACAATTCTCTGCGAAAGCCGCTTCAACGCCTGCACCTGCTGCGCGGTGAGCGAGGTTCCGCAGCTCGCCACCACGGCGCGGAAGCCCGCCGCCGTGACGCCGATCGCGTCCATATAGCCTTCCACCAGTACCGCCCGGTCCTCCTTTCGGATGGCGTCCTTCGCCCGGTGCAGATTGTAGAGCACGTAGCTCTTTTTATAAATCGGCGTTTCCGGCGAGTTTAAATACTTCGGATTGTCCTCGGCGGCCAGCGCGCGCCCCCCAAAACCGATAATCTTGCCTGATTCGTTGTGAATGGGAAACATGAGACGGTTGCGGAAATAATCGTAGAAGCTGCCGTCGTCGCGCCGGCGGACCAGCCCGCTCTGCTCGATCTGCGCGGACGAAAACCGCTGCTCCAGAACGCGCAGGATGGCGCGCCCGCCCCGCTCCGCGTACCCCATGCCGAACTGCTCCACCGTCTCGGGCGCCATGCCGCGCTTCGCCAGATAGGACCGCGCCGCCTCTCCCGCCGGCGACTGGAGGTTGGCCCGAAACTGCTCCCCGGCCAGCTCGTGCATGTGGAAGACCGCCTCGCGCAGTTTGGCGTCCTCGTCGGCCACCAGCGAGCGCTTGGGCATGGGGATGCCGTTGCGCTCAGCCAGCGATTTGAGGGCCTCGTAGAAGCTGATCCCCTCGTACTTCATCACGAAATCGATGACGTCCCCGCCGGCTCCGCAGCCGAAGCACTTGTAGATCTGGTGCACCACGTGGACCCCGAAAGAGGGCGTCTTCTCGTTATGGAAAGGGCAGAGGCCCACGTAGCGCTGCCCCCCGGCCTTCTTCAGCCGCACGTACTCCCCGACCACCTTTTCGATGCTGATCGAAGATTTGAGCTGCTCCTTGAAGTCCACGGCGCCCCTTCAGGTATTATCCCGCATGGGTTCCGCCCCTCCGGATGAGCAATCGGTAAACACGGCGAGCCTAACCGAGGATAGCTTGACCGGGGAACCGACCCGCAAGCTACACTCCTATTGAGCCGCCATGGGCCTGTTAGACTCATTGACTCCGCACGCTCGAGTGGCCACCGCGGTGCTGCCATTCCTGATCGCCCTGGTGCTGCGCGTGGCCCTGGGGAAGAGCCGGATTACCAGCCTCCTGGTCTCCGTCAGCACCGTCTGGTTTGCCGTCAATGTCCTGATGGCGCCGTACTCGGTGGGAATGCGGCAGGACATCCAGGACCTGCAGCATTTGTTCCGCTAAAGCCCCGGCGGCGAAGCCGTTCGCCAGGGGGGCGTGAAATCCGCTACAATAACTGAAGAAAGAAGGAGGCCGTATGGAACCCACTGGCATTCAGTTCGCTGGTGCTCTTGGTGGTCTTGGCTTCCCGGAAATCCTGGTAATTGCCATCGTGTTCGTCGTGTTGTTCGGCGGCAAGAAGCTCCCGGAGCTGGCAAAGGGTTTAGGGGAAGGCATCAAGAATTTCAAGACCGCACTCAAGGAAGAAGAGACCAAGGTCGAAGAGAAGAAGCAGGTGTAAGCTTCGAGGAACAGTCTCGCAATGTGAGCTGGTTCCGTCTCGGCTTCAGACATCCAGAACAAAAGACCCCGCGGGCCTGTGAGGCTGCGCGGGGTTTTTTATCCAGCAAGTCGAACAGGAACGTTACTTTTTCTACTTTTTCTTGGGTGGAACGATCGCGTCCTTGGCGGCCTTGGCCACGCGGAACTTCACGACCTTCTTGGCCGGTATCTTGATCGTCTCCCCGGTCGCCGGGTTGCGCCCCGTGCGCGCCTTGCGATCCACGCGCACCAGGCGGCCGATGCCCGGCAGCACGAACACGCCATTCTTTTTGACTTCGGCAATGGCCATGCTCGCCAGGCCGTCCAGCATGCCGCGAGCCGTCTTGTTGTTGACCTCGCAGCCCTCCGCCAGCGCTCGCACCAACTGCGTCTGGGTCATTCGTTGAGTCGCCATATTTCTCCTTCTGATTCTCCCGTTTAATTTTTCGTTACGGAGCAACGCCCCGCGCATTCACCATCGAACAAGGTTGAGCCCGCGGCGTTCGCTCTCGAACGGCGCGTCTCGATCGATATCAATCATACGGGAAGGGCTTGGTGATGTAAAGAGGAATTGCGCAAAAAAGGCCGGTTTTCCTAGGTTTTTTGAGGCGAGGCTCGCTGGAAGGGCCGATTTACGGGCTTTCTACGAACCTCCCGTCCTGCCGCCACTCCAGTTCGCCTTCCGTGAACGCCGCCGCAGCCTTATTTTTCAGCACCCGCAAGCGAATCCGGCGGTTTGTCACCGGATATAGCGCGAGCCGTGCGGCGGAGTACAGCTTGAGCGCGGAGCCGCCCGCGCTGATCTCGGCGTCTTCGCCGGAAGCGTCGCGCCGCGTGCGCGTCTGGTTCAGAATGAGGACGCAGGCGCTGGTCTTGCGAACCGTGGCCGCGAGACGCCGCAGTCCGGACGCCAGGACCCGCCCGTACAAGCCCTGGCCGGCCTCGCCGATAGCGGATTCCAGCTCGAGTTCCGGCACCAGCGCCGCGGCGGAATCGATGACCAGCGCGTCCAGCCCGTGGGAACCGGCCAGCCGGCGGGCGATTTCGAGCGCCTGCTCCGCCGATTCGGGGCACAGGACCGGCATTTTTTCGATCGCCACACCGAGCCATCGGGCGCGCGCCGGGTCGAAGGCGTGCTCCGAATCGATCCACGCGGCGCTCGAGCCTTGCCCCTGGATGGAGGCCACGATCTGCGCGGCCAGGGTGCTCTTCCCGCAGGCTGCCGGGCCGTAGAGTTCCACGATCGATCCGCGCGGCAGGCCGCCGATGCCCAGCGCCCGATCAATCGCCCGAAACCCCGTGGGGATGGCGCGCCCGGGCTGGTCCGTCATGCGCGAGAGCTTCAGGCGGATGGTTCGCTGGCGTTGCTCTTCGGTCATCGGTCCTGTGGCCTTGTGGGGCAGGTTGGCAACCTGCGGACCGATTGTCAATCGGTCCAGGCGAGCCATGCTCGCCTGTTCGCGCCGTCGCGCTACGTTTCTGGCGCCAGAGACGTCCCCACAGGGATCGCCCTGCGCTCATCGGGACGCTCTTGTGTCCCATTGCCCGCGCCCGGGCGCCACGCTCCTACTTTCGCGCGGGTACCGCTTTGGGTGGTCCGGTAGCCGCCGCGGGCGCAGCCGCTTCGGCGGTTGCCGCCTCCGTCTTGGTCAGGCCCAGAACCTTGCGAAGCTCGGTGTCCACGGACTGCCGGATATCCTGGTTGTCCTTCAGGAACTGGCGCGCGTTCTCGCGCCCCTGGCCAATTCGCTCGCCCTTGTAGCTGAACCACGAGCCGCTCTTTTCGATCAGGTTCTGCGCCACGCCCTGATCGATGAGGTCGCCTTCCTTCGAGATGCCCTCGCCGTAGATGATGTCGAACTCGGCTTCGCGGAACGGTGAGGCGACCTTGTTCTTCACCACTTTGACCTTCGTGCGGTTGCCGATCACGCTTTCGCCGTCCTTGATGGCCGCAATCCTCCGGATGTCCAGCCGCACCGACGCGTAGAACTTCAACGCCCTGCCGCCGGTCGTGGTTTCGGGGTTGCCGAACATCACCCCGATCTTCTCGCGGATCTGGTTGATGAACACCAGGCAGGTTCGCGACTTGTTGACCGAGCCGGTCAGTTTGCGCAAGGCCTGGGACATCAGGCGAGCCTGTATGCCCATGTGGCTGTCGCCCATCTCGCCGTCCAGCTCGGCCTTGGGGACCAGCGCGGCCACCGAATCGACCACCAGCACGTCGATCTGGCCGGAGCTGATCAGGTGCGAGGTGATTTCCAACGCCTGCTCCCCGTAATCCGGCTGCGAAACCAGGAGATTGTCCACATCGACCCCCAGTTTCCGGGCATACGAGGGATCGAGCGCGTGTTCCACGTCGATAAATGCCGCGATGCCTCCCTTCTTTTGCGCCTCCGCGATCACCTGGAGCGCGATCGTGGTTTTGCCGGACGATTCCGGCCCGAAGATTTCATTGATCCTCCCGCGGGGGAGGCCGCCCACGCCCAGGGCGGCGTCGAGGGAAATCGACCCTGTCGAGATCACCGCGACCGGCACGATGGCATCCTTCGACCCCAGACGCAGGATCGAGCCCTTGCCAAACTGCTTTTCGATCTGGCTCAAGGCGACTTCTAAGGCGCGCGAGCGCTCTTTTTCGTCCATGCGGGATGAAACTCCTGTGATTCAGTGAAAGTAGTATTGTAACAGCGGCAGCCAACAACCAGCGGACGCTATAATCAATCCAGAGGATGTGTTGGATGGCACCCCGCCTTTTCTCACTTTTCCTGATACCCGCGCTGCTCCTGACGGCGGCGTCCAAGAAAACCATTGGCGCCGGCCACGGCGAAAATGAAGATCTGAGCCTCACCATGACGGTCTACGTCGATCCCGCTGACGTCAAAGAATTGATCGGCTCCGACCTCGGCGGACATTACGTTGTGGCCGAGGTAAAAGTCGAGCCCAAGTACGGAAAAGAGATCGCCATCGACCGCGACGACTTCGTGCTTCGCACCGACAAGGACGGCGAGAAGGCTAAACCCTTTGTCGGCGGCCAGATCGCCGGGCAGGATGCCCTCGTCGTTTCCGGGGGCGAGGTCAAACAGCGTCGCAGCGGGTGGGGTATTGGCGGCGGTCCCATCATGATGGGGAGCGGCGGCGCCCACGACCAGGGGCCCACCAGCGCCACCATGAAAAGCGACGACCAGGCGAACCCCGTGCTGAAAGTGCTGGACGCCAAGATCCTGAAGGAGGGCAAGACCAGCGAGCCGGTGTCCGGCCTGCTGTACTTCGCCCTGGAAAAGCAGAAGTTGAAGGACCTGGAACTTCAGTTCGGCGGGCGCGAGAACCGCATCAGTTTCCGATTTAAGTAGGTGGACAGGCCGACTATGAGAATTCTGGTGGTCGAGGACGAGAAGCGCATCGCCGACTTCCTGTGCCGCGGCCTGGAGGGCGCCGGCCATGCCGTGGACGCCGCGCCCACCGGCGCGGCCGCGCTGGACCACGTTCACTCCACGGACTACGACCTGATCATCCTCGACCTGATGCTGCCCGACATGGACGGGCTCCAGGTGCTGGAGAAGATCCGCAACCGCAAGATCGGCCCCCCGGTGCTGATCCTCAGCGCGCGCGGGTCGCTGGACGACCGCGTCAAAGGCCTCGAGCAGGGAGCCGACGACTACCTGGTGAAACCCTTCGCCTTCGTCGAGCTGCTGGCGCGCGTGCGGGCCCTGCTGCGGCGCGGCCAGCCCACGCCCGAGAGGCTCCTGGTGGCCGATCTCACCCTGGATTGCATCCGCCGTAAAGTGATGCGCGCGGGCGAGAACATCGACCTGGCGCCCAAAGAGTTCGGCATTCTGGAATATATGATGCGCAACCGCGGCCGCCCGCTGAGCCGCACCATGATCGTAGAGCACGTCTGGGACATGGACTACGACGGCCTCACCAACATCGTGGACGTCTACATCCGGCACCTGCGCAGCAAGATCGACGACCGCTTCCCGCAGAAGCTCATCCAGACCGTGCGCGGCATTGGCTACATGATCGAGGCTCCCGAAAAGCAGGCGGAGCGGCCAGCCGAGCCGGTGTCCGAGCGCCCGGCGTGAAGTTCTTTCGCAAACGCGATCTTCGGCGCATCACCCGCGGCCTGCGCTTCCGCCTCACCGCGACCTATGCGCTGTTCTTCACCGCGCTGCTGACCGGCGTGGCGGCCTATTTCCGCTACACCCTCGTGCTCACCCTCGATAACCAGGTGCACGAAGTCCTGAACCAGGAATGGGCGGCCATGAAGGGCTACCTGCGAATCGACAAGAGCCCCGAACTGGGAAAGAACGCGTCCAACTGGTACTTCGCCGAAGACGACCCGGATGAAGCCACCATCGTCGCCGACCTCAAGAAGATTTACATGATCGCCGACGAGAACGGCAACCTCATCCAGGACGCTTCCACCAAAGAGCCGGAGTATTCCACCACCTACGACGAAATCGGCATCGATCCTCCGGCCCTGGTGCAGAAGAGGGTCCGCGAAGCCCTGGATGCCATGGCGGCGCAGAAACACGGCACCCCGGGAAAAACCTTTTGGGACGAACGCCGGAATCCGCGCGGCGAGCGGTTCCTGATCCGCGCCGGCATCGTGTTCGACGAAGGGCATTTGACCCCCGGCCTCCACCTGCCCTACTACGTGGCCATCGGCGCTCCTCTTTCCGAAAGCGACAAGATCCTGCGCCGCTTCACCTTGAGGGACGTCGCCATTATTCCGGGCGCGCTCTTCCTGGGCTCGCTTCTCGGGTGGCTGATGACCGGCCGCGTGCTGACGCCGGTGGTGGAGGCGGCGCAGACCGCGCAGCGGATCTCCGGTTCGAACCTCAGCCTGCGCATTCCTGGGCGCCAGTCCGGCGACGAGCTGGACTACCTGGTCCTCACCTTCAATCGCATGATCGAGCGGCTGGAATCCTCCTTCCAGCAGATGAAACAGTTCTCCACCGACGTGTCGCACGAGCTGCGCACTCCCATCACCGCCATCCGCGGCCAGCTCGAAGTGGCCCTGTTCACCGCCGAGACCACCGATCAGTACCGCGAAGCCATGTTCAACGCGCTCCAGGATATCGACCGGCTTTCCCAGATCGTGCGCGCGCTGCTGCTGCTTTCGCAGGCGGAATCGGGCCAGGTGGTGCTGCAGAAGGTGCGCCTGAATCTGCGCGAATTGGTGGAGGACCTGGTAGAGCAATTCCAGATTCCCGCGGAGGAGGCCGGCGTCCGGCTGACCGCCGAGTTGCCGCCGGAATGCCCCGCGGAAGTGGACCGCGTGCAGATCGAGCGCATGATCACCAACCTGCTCTCGAACGCCATCAAGTTCACGCCCAAGGGCGGCCGGGTGCGCATGGTGCTGAACCCGCTTCCGGACCGCATCGAGATCGTGGTGGAGGACACCGGCCACGGCATCGCCACCGAACACCTGCCCTATATCTTCGACCGCTTCTATCGCGTGCCGGGGTCGGGCACCGCACCGAGTCCGGAACAGGGGCTGGGACTGGGACTGAGCTTCGTCGCCTGGATCGTGAAGGCGCACGGCGGAAAGATCGAAGTGGACAGCCAGTTCGGAGAGGGCACTCGTTTCCGCATCTCGCTGCCCGCCGCCGGCGTCGGCTCGGACTCCATGGAATTGACCGGCCGGCCGGCGGCGCTGCCTTAGTTTTTTTGTGAAATTCGGAAACGCAATCTATTGGAGAGACGTCACTTAGCTCATCGGAAAAGAACGATAGGGATGCACCACCTGAGATGCCTTGCATGGGCGTTCCTGCTGTCCTGCCGGCTCCTGGCGTTCGCCGGGCCACCCGCGGAAGCAGTTAGCGTCACCATTAAGACTCTGGATGAGACAGGCCGGGCCGTACCCGGCGTGCGGGTACAACTCGAGATCGGCCCAAGCGTTGTCGCCTCGGCCGAGACGGACCAGCAGGGAAATGCCGCATTCACCGGACTCGAGCCCGCGCGCTACGACGTCACCGCCTCTAAAGAGGATTACGAGCCACTGCGGAAGAGCGGCCTGGATCTTTCGACGGCAGCCGGCACGTCGGTTGAATTGACCATGGTCGCCGCGCTGGCCCGGCGGGAGAGCATTGAGGTCAAGGGAGCGGCAACGCCCCTGGAACAAGGCTCGCCGGCTTCGAGTGAATTGCCCGCGCAGGTTGCCAAAGAACTTCCCGGCCACCCCGCTACCGTAAGCGATGCGCTGCCGTTGCTTCCCGGCGTGGTGCGCACGCCGGGAGGGGGACTGATGCTCTCCGCTGCCGGCCAGCACCGCAGCGCCATGATCGTCAATTCTGCCGATGTGACCGACCCCGCCACCGGACAGTTCGGATTGACGGTGCCCATCGACAGCGTCGAAACGCTCAATTTCTATCAGACGCCGTTCCTGGCGGAATACGGCAAATTCACGGCGGGCCTGGTCTCGGTGGAAACGCACCGGGGAGGAGACAAGTGGAAATGGGATTTGAACGATCCGTTTCCGGACTTCCGCATTCGCAGTTGGCGATTGCGCGGCCTCCGCGACGCGACCCCGCGGCTGAATGTGGAAGGGCCCTTGATTCCCAGGCGGCTGTACTTCTCCGAAGGATTCGAATACCAGGTCCGTAAGACCGAAGTTTACGAGCTCCCGTTCCCTTATAATCAAAAGACGCAAACCGGGATAAACTCCTTCGCGCAATTCGACTGGGTCGCGTCGGACAAGCAGTTGCTGACTGCCACCGTCCACATCGCCCCGCAGCGCCTGGGGTTTGTGAACCTGAACTACTTCAATCCGCAAGTCACCACGCCCGACGCCGGCACTCAAAACTACACCGCCACCGTGGCGGACCACCTGACTTTAGGCGGCGGCTTGCTCGACAACACGTTTTCCGTTACCCGTTTCGACGCTCGCGTCTGGGGTCGTGGCCCGCAGGACCTTACCATCACGCCGGGCGGCAACAGCGGGAACTACTTCGCGCAACAGGACCGGCACGCTTCCCGCTTCAGTTGGATGCCGGTATACGACTTCGCCGCCGTCCACTGGCTGGGGACGCACCAGTTCAAAGCCGGCGCCACTTTGGCGGAGAGCGCCGATAACGGCCAGATCACCGAGCATCCCATCGATATTTTGAACGCCGCCAACCAGCCCATCGAGCGCATTGCCTTTACCGGCGGACTGCCGTTTCACCAGCAGGACACCGAATACGCCTTCTTCGGGCAGGACCACTGGCTGGTGGGGCCGCGGCTGGCAGTCGATCTCGGCCTGCGCACCGAGTCGCAGGAGCTGTCCGAGAGCTTCCGGGTCGCGCCGCGGGCGGGCATCTCGTGGAACCCCTGGTCCAGGACGGTGATTCGCGCCGGATTCGGCCTGTTCTACGACCGGGTGCCGCTCAACGTTTACTCCTTCGATCGCTACCCCAATCAAGTCGTGACCATGTTCGGCCCGGACGGCCAGGTCGCGGCCGGACCATTTCTCTATCAGAACGGTTTGGGAACCGTGGATGTCCGGACTCCCTTCGTCTTCCAGGAAACCGTGGCCGGAAATTTCTCGCCTCGCAGCGCCAACGGCAGCGTGCAGTTGGAGCAAACTCTGTCCGAGCGCCTGAAAGTGCGGATCGGCTACATGCAGAGCCAGGCGTCGGGGCTGGTCATTCTGAACCCGGTGGCGCCGAATCCGGCTACCAACACCGGCGCCTACCTGCTCTCCGGCAGCGGGCAATCGCGATACCGGCAGTTCGAAGCCACCGCGCGGGTCCGGCTGAACGACAAGGGCCCGTTGTTTTTCTCGTACGTTCGCGCGCGGGCTCGCGGCGACTTGAACGATTATGCCGGTTACGCGGGCAGTTTTCCCGTCCCCATCATCCGCCCCAATCAGTTCGGCAATCTGCCGGCCGATCTCCCCAATCGATTCCTGGCCTGGGGCCTCATCCAACTTCCGCGCGGATTCCGAATCGCTCCGTTGCTGGAGTTCCGAAGCGGGTTCCCCTACGCCGTCACCGACGCCGCGCAAAACTACGTGGGCGTCCCCAACACGAACCGTTTCCCTAACTTTCTCTCGCTGGATTCGCGATTTTCCAAAGACATCAAGGTTAGTCCGAAATACAGCGTCCGGTTCTCGGTCAGCAGCTACAACCTGACCAACCATTTCAATCCGGAAGCGTTTCACGGGAATGTGGCCGACCCGGCGTATGGACTCTTCTTCGGCCAGCGGGGGCGGCGTTTCACCGCCGATTTCGATGTCCTCTTCTAGACCTCCACTCACCGCCGTAACGGTGCTCGCGCTCCTTCTGGTCACGGCGATGGCCGTGCTCATCCATGGCTATCACCTCGGCGCGGACGATGCCGCCATCTATGTGCCGGCGATCAAGAGCGTGGCCGACCCGAGCCTTTATCCGTTCGGCTCCGAATTCTTCATGTCGCACGCCCACCTGTCGTTCTTCCCCGACATCGTGGGCGGCTCCGCGAGACTGACGCGCCTGCCGATCGACTTCGTCATTTTCGCGTGGCACGCCGCCAGCATTTTCCTGCTGCTGCTGGCGTCGTGGCGGCTCGCCAGCGTGTGCTTCCTGAGGGATTCCGCGCGATGGGGCGGCGCCGTATTGCTCGCCGCCCTGCTGAGTGTTCCGGTGGCGGGCACGGCGTTGTTGATCATGGACCCGTATCTCACGGCGCGGTCGCTGTCCACTCCGGCCACCATCTTCGCCATCGCCTGCTTTCTCTCCAACCGGCGCAAACAGGCGCTGGCGTGGCTCCTGTTCACGGCATTGGTGCATCCGCAGATGAGCGTCTTCGCCGCGGCGTTCCTGGGCTGCCTGGAGTTGGCGCGCCGCCGGAACGGCCGTTCCGAAAACGCCGCCGCCCTCGGAATGGCGGCGTTTGTCCCCTTCCTGTTTCCCTTGCACGCCGCCCAGGGAGCGGCCCGCGATGCCCTGGTCTCGCGCACGTATTTCTTCGTGTACCAGTGGGCGTGGTACGAGTGGGCCGGCATCGTCGCTCCCCTCGCCCTGTTGTGGTGGTTCTCCTCCATGAGTCCCCGGGGCACGACTCCCGCCTTTCGGACCCTGGCGGGCGCCATGATCCCGTTCGGCCTTCTGTTCACCGCGGCCGGCATGGTGGTAGGGTTCCCCGCATGGCTCGAGAATTACACCCGCCTGCAACCCATGCGATCGTTCCATCTCGTGTACGTGGTCCTGTTCGTTCTTTTAGGCGGGCTGATTCAGGAGTATGCGCTGAAGAGCAGCGTCAAGCGCTGGCTGGGCCTTTTCATTCCGCTGGCGGCCGGCATGTGGTTTCTCCAGCAGAGTACATTTCCCTCCAGCTTGCACGTCGAGTGGCCGGGTTCCCACTCGGAGAACACCTGGAATACCGCCTTCCTGTGGATCCGCAGCCACACCCCGAAAGACGCGGTCTTCGCGCTCGACCCCGACTACATGCTGAGTCCGGGAGAGGACATGCACGGTTTCCGCGCCGTCGCCGAGCGGAGCGTGCTCGCCGACAAGGTCAAGGATAGCGGAGCGGTTTCCCTTTTTCCGCAGCTTGCCGACTCCTGGAGAAGCCAGACACAAGCGGGAATTGGCTGGCAGAATTTCCAGCAACAGGACTTCGAAAGGCTGGCGTCCGAGTTTCCCATCACGTGGATCCTCACGAGGAGCCCCGGTCCGAGCGGCATGGCCTGTCCGTATGAAAACCGGGATTTCGCGGTTTGCCAAGTCTCGGCTCCATCCGGCCTGCTGCGGGCCCACAATTAACAAATTCCGATCTCGTTCGTCTCTATATCTGCGGGCGATTACGTACTTGCGAGGGGAACAATACCCCGGCGACGTGCGTCTCCCTAGTGAACCGGCACTGTGGCCCATGCGAAACAGTTTCGTCTGAGCGCTTCCTTCTGGGAAGCCACCCGTATCGCATTGGATTCGCTCCGCAAGAACAAGCTCCGCAGCTTCCTGACGCTGCTGGGGATCATTCTCGCCACCACCACCCTGATCGCCGTCACGGCGCTCATTCACGGCATGGACGTGTACATCGCCGAGAAGGTGTCGAACATGGGCTCGGACGGGTTCCGCATCGTGCGGATGGCGTGGTTCGGCCCCTGGGATCCGAAAAAGTTCTTCGAGATGGACAAGCGCAACCCGCAGATCAAGCCCGACGAATTCGAGTTCCTCAAGGAGAACACCACGCTGGTGCGGAACCTTGGCATGGTGTCGTCGCGGCGCGCCAACCTGATCTCCTACAAGGGCGAGACGATGCAGGACGTCAACCTCCAGGGAATCACCGACAACATCCCGGCGATTAACAACGTGCAGGTGGAGATCGGGCGGGCCATCTCCTACGAGGAGGTCCGCCGCCACGCGCCCGTGGCCTTCATCGGCAACGACGTCCGCACCAAGTTCTTCGAGGGCAAAGAACCGCTCGGCAAAATCATTTCGGTGGAAGGCAACCCGTACGAAGTGGTGGGCGTCGCCAAGACCCTGGGAAGCGTGTTCGGAAACTCCCAGGACAATTTCGTGATGATCCCCATCGAGAGCTACTTCAAGACCTACGGAAGCCGGACCGGGATCGCTCTCATCGCCAAAGCGGTCGATCAGCCGCACCTGTTCGAGGCCCAGGATGAAGTGCGCGCCCTGTTGCGCGCCTACCGCCACCTGAGGCCGAACCAGGACGACAACTTCAGCATCTTCGCCTCCGAAACCATCGTGAGCCTGTGGGAGAGCCTCACGGCGGCCATCTCCGGCATGGCCATTGGAATCGTCTCGGTATTCATGATCGTGGGCGGCATCGTGATCATGAACATCATGCTGGCCGTGGTCACCGAGCGCACCCACGAGATCGGCATCCGCAAATCGCTCGGCGCGCGGCGCACCGACATTCTCAACCAGTTCCTGGTGGAGTCTTCGATCCTGTCGGGAACCGGCGGATTCATGGGTGTTTGCGCGGCCTGGGTGGTGGCGGTGGTGGTCCGGACCTTCACCGCGGTGCCCATGGCCCTGCCCTGGACTTCGGTGCTGATCGGCGTGGGCCTCTCCGCCACGGTGGGCCTGTTCTTCGGCATCTACCCGGCGCGCCGCGCCTCGCGGCTCGATCCCATCGAAGCTTTGCGAGTCGAAAGGTAACTATGACCAAACTGGCGCTCGCCAACGGCGTGGTACTGGCATTCCAAACCATCCGGTCGCACAAGCTGCGCGCGTTTCTGACGGTCCTGGGAGTGATTATCGGGACCGGCACGATCATCGGCGTAGCCGCGATCCTGACCGGGTTCGACGCTTCGATCGCCAGCGTGCTGCGGAGCTTCGGCCCCAACTCGATCATCGTTTTCAAGTTCGGAGTAGGGCCGCGCACCGGCCGGTTGAGCCCCGAGGAGCGCGCGCGAAAGAACCTGACGTATCAGAACGCCGCGGATATCCGGGAGAGATGCAAGTCGGTCGAGGACGTCTCCACCATGCTGTTTCCCAATCACGGCCCCATCAACGTCCACTACAAGGGCAACGACATGTACGACGTCGACCTCTTCGGCGTGGAGGAGGCCTACGCCCGGGGCGGGCAGGTGGATCTCCACCTGGGGCGGTTCTTTGTGGACGCAGAGAGCCGGCGAAGGTTGCCTGTGGCGGTGATCGGACAGGGTATCGAGAAGGGCCTGTACGCCAACCTCGACCCCATCGGCAAGACCATCCTCGTGGATGGGCACGAGTTCATGGTGATCGGAACCATGCTGCGGCCGGCCGCCTCGTTTTTCGGCGACACCGACAACCGCGTGCTGCTGCCCTACGGAACCATGCAGAAGATGTTTCCGAATGCGCGGGAGAACGCCATCGTGGTCACCGCCAAGGAGGGGCTGCTGCCCGAGGCCATGGATGAAGTCCGCACGGTGCTGCGGGTCGACCGCCGCGTGCCCTACGGCAAGCCGGACGATTTCGCCCTCTCCACCGCCGAGCAGATGGTCGCCGATTTCCGGCAGATCACCGCCATGACGTTCCTGGTGATGGCGGTCCTCAGCTCGATCGGCCTGCTGGTGGGCGGCATCGGCGTCATGAACATCATGCTGGTCTCGGTGACCGAGCGGACGTACGAGATCGGCATCCGCAAAGCCATCGGGGCGCGGCGCGCCGACATCCTGATTCAGTTCCTGCTGGAGGCCGCGGCGCTGACGGGGCTGGGCGGGATTGCGGGCATTCTCTTCGGCTGGATCATCTCGCTGATCAGCCGGCTGGTATTCACGTCGATTCCGGCCAGCGTGCCCATGTGGTCGGCGGTGCTGGGCATCGTGATGTCCGTAGGGGTGGGGCTGTTCTTCGGCATCTGGCCCGCGAACAAGGCATCGCGCCTGGACCCGGTGGTGGCCTTGAGGTACGAGTAGCGGCTTACTGCCGCTGCGCTTCCATGGCGGTCCGGAGCGCCTGAAGATGCGCTTCCGATCCCGTGAACATGTCGCTCGGAAAACGGCTGTAACTCAGGATCTCGCCGTAGATGGCTCCTTCCATGCTGGTGTTCAACGCCAGGCCCGCCAGGTACTGTAGCCGCAGGTTGCCGTCGCGATTAATCTGCGCCCCTTCCAGCCACGGCTTCAGGTCGGATGCGCGGCCGGCGTAAGTCCCGATGAGGCCGTACAGCGAGCTGAACCCCACCTCCTGGAGAGACCCCGCCACGGCCTGGTAGTCGGGGCGATCCAGGCGCGCCTGCAAGGCTTCGATATCGATCCGGGGAGGCTCCACCTGCCCCAGCGCAACCGTGTCGTAGCCGCCGCCGTTGGTGTTGCCCCACAGCGTGCCGTAAGGAAAGGCGTCGAAGAATGTGGCCAGCTCGCTCTTTACGGTCTGCGCATCGCTTTCGTACAGCGGCACCCACTGGGTCACGATCCCGCCGGGGTTCAGGTGCTCTTTCACCAGCTCGAAGTACTCCTTGGAATAGAGCGTGGCGCTGCCTTTTACCCAGGGATGGATGGGATCGGACGTGATGATGTCGAACTTCTCGCGCGTGGTGAGAACGAAATGCCGCGCGTCGTCGTAGACGATCTGGACACGCGGGTCGTGGATCACGTCGTAGTTCTCCTTGGCGAAGTACCGCGTGGCCGTCGGAGGAATCAGGGGCTCCATCTCGCAGATCACGATGCGCTGAATTCCCGGGTGAATCACGAAAGTGCCGGCCGTAACGCCGGCGCCGAATCCCACGATCAGCACGGAGTGCGGATCGGGATGGAACAGCGCGGGCATGTGCCCCAGCATGCGCTGGAGCTTCATGTCGTAGGGCTCGGTGGAGGCTTCCACTTTGCCGCTGACGTGGAACTGCACCGCGCCGTCGTCCCACCGGGAGATGGCTATCGAGGCGTTCCTGCCCTCGCCCGAGTAGAGGATCTTGGAGCGGTTGAGGGAGGTCATGATGCGGCGGCCGTAGGCGATCAGCATGGGGGGTGCGCCGGACACCTGGGAAGCCAGCACTCCGCCGACGGCGAGCGCAACCGTGAGCGCCGCGGCGCCGGCCATGGTGCGGGCGCGGCCGACCGCCGGCGCCAGCACGAACACAGCGCCCGCCGCCGACAGGAGAATGAGCACCCGCTCGCAGCCCTGCGTGCCGATCCAGGGCACCAGCAGCATGCTGAAGCCGAGTGCGCCGACGATCGCGCCCGCGGTGTTGGCCGCGTAGACGCCTCCCACCAGGCGGGCCGAATCCGTATCGGGCGTGGCCGCGGCGGCCAGCGCCAGCGGGAAACTCGCGCCCCACAGCAGCGCCGCCGGGAGAATGGCCCACAGGCAGCGCACCACATCGATCTGGAACGTGTACCAGGGGCTGGAAGACAGCAGGCTGTTGATGGGCCAATACGGCAGCGACGTGCTGAGCATCCAGGCGGTCCAGGCGACGGCGGCGATCAGCAGCAGTTGGCAGTAGCCCAGGGCGTTCCTCGGCTGGATGGCGCGCGAAAGAAAGGCCCCACCGCCGCTGCCCAGTCCCAGCCCGACCAGGAAGACCGCGAGGATGATGGAGAAGGTGTAGACCGTGGCGCCCAGCAGCAGGCCCAACAGGCGCGTCCAGATCACTTCGGCCCCCAGCGCCGTGGCGCCCGAGATCGCGATGGTGACGTAGACCGGCCAATATCCGGCGGCGGCGAGGCCGGACCCGCCGGATTCCGTCGACGTAGCGGGCGCCCCGCGGGTGCGGCCCGCGATCGCGAAGCTGCCCAGCGCCACCGCCACGTTGATCGCGGCGGCCGCAAACGTGGCCGTGGCCATGTCGAATTCTCTCAGCAGGTAGAAGCCCGCCAGCACGCAGCCGAACACCGCGCCCGCCGTGTTGCTCCCGTAGAGCAGCCCCATCCACGAGACGCCCTCCGGGCTGGTTTCGAGCCAGCGCGCGGCGGCGGGCAGAGAGGCGCCCATCAGGATGGTGGGCGGCAGCAGGCAGCAGGCGCACAGCAGGGCGCGGAAGATCACGGCGGGCAGGCCGTGGCCCACCGCGGCGATGTAGATGCCGTCCAGCAGGGGCATGCCGAACAGCACCAGCACGCCGCACAGCGCGATCCCCAGCTCCACCTTGGCGTAAACGCGCAGGGGATGTTGTCTGCGCGCCGCCATGATGCGCGGCAGCGCGATGCTGCCGATACAAAGCCCGCCCATGAAGGTGGCCAGCAGGAAGCCCAGCGACACCGCCGTGGAACCGACCACCAGTTGCAGCAACTGGTACCACACGATTTCGTAAATGAGAGCGGAGCAGCCGCTGCCCGCAAACAGGACCAGCAGCAGCGGCAGATAGCGGGCGGGCGCCGCGGCGCCCACGAGACTCGGCGCCGCCTGGGTCTTAAGAATTGTTTTGCTCATTCGAGGGGACTACAGTTGCATGATAGCGCGGCGCCGCGGCAACTCGCGCCCGAGTTCCGCGGCGGACTTCACGAACAGCAGAATCACGCCATGGGCTCGGCCAGCGCCGTGCGGATGGCTTTTTCGAGCGACGGGCCGATACGCGGGAAGCCGGTGAACACGGCATCGGGCAGCACCCGGCGAACCAGGCGGGCCTTCTCCGGGTCGCCTTCGACGAGCACCAGCGGGATCTTTCGAGCGGCCTGGTGCCCGCGCAGCAGCGAGCCCATCCATCGCCCGTAGCAGGGCATGCGCACCAGGTCGATCACCACCACGCCGGGCGGATTGTCGCGGATGTTCCGCAGGCCGGTCGCGCCGCGCCGCGGGCAAACTTCCGCTTCGAAGGTTGCCCGCTTCGGCCGGCTCGTAGTGGACGACCACGGCGCGCGGCACCGCTCGCGGCACTATGCGCCCCGCGATACGCCGTTGGGGGACAGCCGCCCCCGGATCTGGTTCATCACGTCGGATGCCAGGAACGGCTTCCTCAACACCGGGAAGTTGTGCTCTTCACAGAGCGCTTCCTCTTCCGGCGGCAGGATGGTTCCGGTCATCACGATCACCAGCATCTGGGGCACGGATAGCAGGAATTCCACCCCCAGCTCTACCCCGTTGCCATCCGGCAGCATGTAATCCAGCAGCGCCGCATTGGGCTGGTGCTCGGCGACCAGGCGCTTGGCTTCGGTGGCCGTTTCCGCGGTCAGCAGCGTCCAGCCGTCGTTGGCCATCAGGCGCTCCAGGAAATGCAGCAGATCGCGGTTGTCGTCCACCAGCAGGACCGTGGGATTCACGCCCGCGACCGCCGCGGCATCCGCCGTCCGGATGTTCAGCTTCTCGCCGCCTTCGGCCACTTCGACCCACACATTCGCCCCGGGGCTCACCTGGTTGGTGGCCACCAAAGTCGCCAGCGGCTGGGTGAGGTGGCGGTGGATGGTCCGGTTCAGCTCCCGTGCCCCGTACTCCATGCTGGTGCCCTTGTCGAGGAGAAACTGGCGCGCCTCCTGCGGCACTTCGAGCGTGAAGGAACGATTGCCCAGCCGCGTATTCACGTGGTTCTGTAAATCGGTGATCTGTTTGTCCAGAATCGCGGCCAGCGATTCGGCGGTCAGCGGCTGGTAGGTGATGATGCAGTCGATGCGGTTGACGAACTCCGGGGAGAAGCGCTTGCGCACGGCCACCAGCGCGATGCTCTGGAGCTTGCCGGACAGGTCGGCGCGCTCCGCGCCTCTCACCGACTGGAATCCGAATTCCGGGTTGATCTCCCGCATCATTTCGCGGGAGCCGAGATTGCTCGTCAGAAAGACCAGGCTCTTTTCGAAATTCACGATGGAGTTATCGCCGAGCCGCAGGATCCCCTTGTCGAGGACGCCCAGCAGCAGGCGGGTCATGGAAGGCGCGGCCTTTTCGATCTCGTCGAACAGCACCAGCGATACGGGACATTTTTCGCTGGTGACGGCGTTCAGCTTCTGCTGCGTCAGCATGGGCTGCGTCTCGCGGTGACCCAGGTACCCCGGGGGCGCGCCGATGAGCTTGGCCACCTCGTGCTCCATCTGGAACTCCCCGCAGTCCACCTTGAGAACGTTCTTCTCGCTGCCGTGCAGCACTTCGGCGAGTGCTTCCACGGTTTTGGTCTTGCCCGTGCCCGTGGGACCCAGCAGCAGAAACACTCCCACCGGGCGGCCTTCCGGGGCCAGGCCCGCCTGAAACATCTGGATGTATGGCACGATAACCCGCGTGGCAGTGGGTTGGCCCACGACTTTTTGCGACAGGACGGCCGTGAGGTCTTCGGCTACCTCCGAAGATTGTTTTCGGGGCCGGTTCTGTGTGCTTTTTGGCTTATCCAACGCTCCCTCCAATTTGATTATAGGAGCCGAGGGAGTCCTGACCCGGGTTCGCCGCCTTTGTTCGGGATGCTGTGGCTCTTTCATGAAATCGCCTTTTTCCGAGCAATTACAACAGATTACGAGCAACCGCCGGGAAGAGGAAAAAATATCTCAAAGTCTTGTGACCGGCCGAGTGCGTATCCTATAAATATCATGTCCCGAGGGGAAAGGGGGTGTTAAATGGGATACCAACTGGTACTAAAATACCTGGATTTGCGGGGAAGGCGGCGGAGGCTACCTGTGCCGGAACGTGATTCTGCCCTTGGTGAGGTCGTAGGGGGACAACTCCAAGGTCACTTTGTCGCCGGCCAGGACACGGATGCGATTTCGCCGCAGCCTGCCGGCCAGGTGGGCCAGCACGACCCGTTCGTGTTCCAACTGGACGCTGAACAGGCCGCTGGGAAACTTTTCTAAGACCGTACCGGTTACTTCGATACTATCTTCTTTGCTCATAAACCTCCGCGAACTGGGGTGGGCGGGCCGGGCTACACGGCGCGGCCCGCCGGATCTTCACTAGGCCGCCGTGACGTTGGTTGCCTGCAGACCCTTGGGGCCCTTGGTCACTTCAAACTCCACCCTGGCGCCTTCATCCAGGGTTCGATATCCCTGCGTCTGAATCGCCGAAAAATGAACGAAGACATCTTCTCCGTTCTCCCGCTGAATGAAGCCATAGCCCTTGGCTGCGTTAAACCACTTCACCGTACCTTTTTCTTTCATCTGCCTTTATTCCTTCTATACTGAAATGCACTCGGAGCCGCCCGATTCCCGCTCACGCGAAAAAAGGGGGTGCGGATGGACTCACGCAACCCCCTCTTCTGTTACGAACGGAAATCAAGAGCCAAATGCCACTCCATTATACAACAGCGCGCCCGATTCAACAGCGAATCGCAATGCCCCAGTTGCGCCGGGGAGGGGGCTGGGGTGGAAGGTGGCGCGGCGGAGCCTGCCGGCCCCCCAAGCGGCTAATGGACCGGATCCTCCACCCAACTCCTGGCCGCCCCGCCACCTCCGCCCATCGAAAACGCCCTGTCACTCTGTCACCCCGTCACCGCCGAGCCCAGGGCGCCTCCGCCCGAAAACGCCCCGTCACCCACTCCCGCCCCTCCGCGGATCGAAAACGCCCCGTTCACCCTGTCACCCCGTCACGGTCCGACCGCCCGAGGGGACGAGGAGCAAGATGACGGAACGAACCCAATCCCAAAAAAGGACACTCCGAGATGAAACTCCTTCCTCCGTGGGCGCCGGCCAAGAGGCCATCCCGCTAAAACCGCAAATGCAGTTGCCTTCTTTCGCCGCCTCTCCGGCGCAAACAAGAGACTTGACCCGGCTCTCATCGCAAGTGCATTTGCGGTTCTCCGGTTCGGACACCGGCCCGCAGGCGCGCGGAGTATTCGAGCGCCGGGCCGTGAATTCCATCCGATATCAGGGTAACGCGCCGAGTTCGGCTGGCGAAGCTAAGATATTGAATCTATTGAGCAAAATTGTTGTGACCAGGTTTTTCGGATGACCGAAGAGAGCTTCCGCCCGCCCCGGAGCCCCGCGGTCCAAGGTATCCTCCGGCACACCGGAGGCGAGAAATAAGGATATTCGAATCAGATATTTAGATTTTGAGGTCTCCGGCTCGGTAACATCCGGGCAGGCGCCTACGCCTAACCACTCACTATGACCAAGAAGCTGCTTTTTGTAATGACAATTTTGCTTGTCGTTGTATCTGTCGCACTGGCGGCCGATGTAACCGGCAAGTGGACCTATGAACAGGCCGGCAGAAATGGCGGGCAGGCTCGACCGGTGACCATCACCTTGAAACAGGATGGCAACACGCTGACCGGCTCGGTACCCGGGTTTGGCGGCCGCGGCGGCGGTGGTGGTGGCGGTGGCGGCGGAACTCCTCCTCCTCCCACGGAAATTACCAATGGCAAAGTGGACGGGAACAACATCTCTTTCGAAGTGAAGCGGGATATGGGGGGCCAGACCATGGTGACGAAGTACGAAGGCACCGTGTCGGGCGACGAATTGAAGCTGAAGATCACCCGCGACACCCAGAACGGGCCGCAGACCAACGAAGTGACTGCGAAGAGGGGCACCACCTAGAAGGTTTCAGACCGATCCAGCCGGCTTGCCGGTGTTGAGAGTTGAGCGGCCTCCTTCCCACCGAAGGGGGCCGCTAATTTTTTGGGGGTCCGAAAACCGTGGATATCCGGTAACATCCGCGGGGCGGGAGACGCCCTTTGCTTGATGACCAAAAAGCTGCTTTTCGTTACCACAATTCTGCTTGCCCTCGCGTTTGCCGCCATCGCGGCCGATGTTTCGGGCAAGTGGGTGTTTGAACAGGCCGGCCGCCAGGGTGGGAATCCCGTTCAGGTGACCCTCACTCTGAAGGCCGAGGGTAGCAAACTCTCCGGCACCGTAGTACGTCCGGGCCGCAACGGCAACATGGAAGCCCAGATCACCGAAGGCAAGGTGGATGGCAACAACGTCTCCTTCAAAACCTCCCAGGACATGGGCGGCAACACGATAGTGACCGAATACACCGGGACCCTGTCCGGCGACGATCTGAAACTGAAGATCACTCGCCCGGGCCGCGACGGCAGCCCGACCACGACCGAAGCGACCGCAAAGAAGTCCACCACGTAGTCGCTTTTCGGATACGGGGTGAATCCGGCGGTTTTCGCGCGCAGTGAGGCGCGGAAGCCGCCATTTGTTTTTTGGGGCGGCGGGCGCCGGGTGTCACAAATCCTCCCCTGGGAGCATTGATATTTCGTGAGTCCCCGAATCAAGGCCATCGATGCCCGGCGAACCCGTGAGACGCCCTTCGACTTCGAGGCGGTCTTCCACCTCCATTACGAGCGCATCGCGCGCGTGATTGCGCGCATCGTCCGCGACCCCGCGCGCGCCGAGGAACTTGCCGTGGAGGTGTTCTGGAAGCTGTGGCGCACCCCGCGGGCTCAAGGCGAACACGCGGGAGGATGGCTCTACCGCGCGGCGGTGCGTGCCGGCCTGTACGAACTGCGGCGGCAACTGCGCCGCGCCCGCTATGAGCGCCTGCTGCGATTCCTGCCCGGTGTATCGACCCCCGAAGAAGTTCATGCCGCCGCCGAGGAGCAGCAGCACGTCCGCCTGGTCTTGGCCGCGCTGGACCCGCGCCAGGCGGAACTGCTCCTCCTCCGCGGCCACGGCCTGAGCTACAACGAGGTGGCATCCGCCCTCCAGTTGAAGCCCGCCTCTGTGGGGACCTTGCTCGGCCGGGCGCAGAAAGCCTTCCGAAAGGAGTATCTCGAGCATTATGGCGAACAACGCAATCAACGATGAGCGCTGGGTGGCCGATCGGCTGGCGTCCCTCGAGCCGCCGGCCGGATGGCGCCCGAGCGCCGCCGCGGGCCTCATGCGATTCCACCAAAGAGAACGGGCCGCGCGGATACGAGGACGCTGGTGGATCGCGGCCATGGCGGCGATCGTGTTGGGGTGTGGGAGCCTGCTGGCGCTTCATTCCTTCCGCCCCGAGCCGGCCGGAATCGCGCGCCCCGCAACGCCCGGCAGCTTCAAGGAATCCGGCTCCAGCACCGCTCCGGTCACCTGCGAGGTCTACACCGACTACGAGTGTCCCCACTGCGCCCAGCTATACGCGGAGACGATTCCGCTCCTGGTTGCCCAGTACGTCGAGACCGGCCGGGTCAAGCTGGTGCATCGCGACTTTCCCCTCCCGCAACATCCGTACTCGCGGCTGGCGGCCCGCTATGCCAACGCCGCGGGACAGCTCGGACAGTACGGCCTCGTGGTCAACCGGATCTTCAGCACCCAGGGAGTCTGGAGCTTGAACGGCGATATCGACGCGCAGGTGGCCGCGGTGCTGCCGCTCGATGTCATGGAGAAAGTCCGCGGCCTGCTGAACGATCCGAAGCTGGACGACAGCGTCGCCGCGGATATGGAGATGGCGCGCGAAGACCGCATCAATCAGACGCCGTCGCTGGTCATCGTGGCGAGGGGCAAGCGCCAGTTGATCGCCGGCATCCCTCCCTTCAGCCTGCTGAAGAGCTACCTCGACGATCTGCTGAAGTAGCGGGTCCGCCGGGTCGGCCATCCGAAAGTTGTGCCGAAACGCCCTTTGGTTGAAGTCGGGGATCCCGGCGTTTTCGATCCTCAACCTCGCTAATAGCAGGTAGAAATTTCAGCTAGAACTCGCATTGGAAACAAGTTGTTTCGATAGTGGAAGACTCGATCAGCGGCTGCCCTTATCGCTAATAGGCTGCTGAACCTTTTGCGAAAGCCTGGGAGGCTCGGAATGTAGGGCAGGATGCTGTCCAGGATGCTGTCCTGCCCTACAGCGCCAGCGCGTGGGGTTCTACTGAATCGCGACCTGCACCGTGTTCGCGGAAATGCCCGAGGCCGTGACCTGCAGCGCCACCGTTCCCGAACCCGCCAGCGATGCCGGCAACAGCACGTTAATCTGATCCACGCCGCTATAGCCTGCGCTGCCGGCATACAATACCTGCGCGCTTACTCCGTTCACGGTTACCGCGACGTTGGCCAGTCCGGCCGCCTGCACGCCCGTGGCGTAAATCGTCAGGTAGACGTTATCGGGCGCCGAGCCCATGTTGATCGGCGCAGCCGAGAACGAGCCTTGCGCGTTCACGGCATAGGCCGGCTCCACGGTTTGCGTCCCGCTCGACGAAACGCGGACCGCATAGCCCGCGATGAGGGCGTTCCCGTTCACCGTGAACACCGCGGGCGCGACGGGGGCGATCACAACGTTGCTTGCCGTCTGGCTCGATCCCGGCGCCGTCACCGTCACTTTAGCCGTTCCGGCGGCGACGGTCGAGGGAACCTGAAACGTCACCTGGCTGGGCGAAACGAAGATCAGCGGCGCACTGGTAGTCTTTCCCGCCGCGTCCTGGATGGTAACCGAAACGCCATCGAAGGTGGTGGGCGAAGGCCCCAGGATTTCGTCGGCCGCGGGCGCAAGATTCTGACCCATGGCGAACGCCAGTCCGCCTTGTGCAATCGAAGTCACGCTGGGACTTGCGGCCGAGAGGATCGAAGGAACATTGGGCATCGAGGTCGAACTGGGGGCGAACGATATGCCGCGCAGGATCTCACCGGCAACGGCGGTGCGCAAGGTCGTGAAAGTCTCCGCCGCGGCGCCGGCAGCGGTAGTATTGGCCAGCGTATCGGTGATGGACACCAGCTTATTGGGGTCGGCGCCCTGGTCGCCGTTCGCGCTCACGGTGGATGTAACGGCGTAGACGGTCACGGTTCCGTTGGAGTTCACAATGCCTGTCATGTTGCGTAGACCGGCGGTGGCGGGGTTGAGCGCGGCCGGGTAATTCGCGATCGAGTAGGGCTGTCCCAGGTTCAGGCCGTTCTGAAGTACGTACGCCATCTTCCAGGCGCCGCCTGACAGGATCCACTTCTGCAAGCCGGCGGTCGTGCTGCCGGCGGCATCGGCGAGTACGCCGTCGCCCTCATCGGCCACATACAGCGTGGTAGCGTTGGCGAACCAGATCCCGAAAGGATAATCGTTGGTGGCGCCGGCGGTCTTGGCGGCGGCCGTCGGAAGTCCCGGCAGCACCGTGATGGGCGCAGTGGCCGCAGTGGCCGGCGTGGGCAGGCTGCCAGCGTTGCCCACCTGATACACCGTATCGATGCCGTTGCTGCCGCTGCCCTTGGTGACGTACAGCGTGTTGTTGAAGATGGCCATTCCGCGGAAATTATTGTCCTTGCCGGCCTTGTCAACTTGGGTGTAAAGCGTGCCCGTGGCGGGATTGATCACCGAGTCGATATTGAAATTTCCTACCTCTGTCGGGGCCGTGTTTGCCGCCTGCCCGGGCGTTGCGATTTCGACGCCGGTCGAGGCCACGACGTTGTCCGGCGTCCCGGCTCCGTTGTTGGAGTTGCCGACCATGTAGTACAGCCCGTTGGCCAGAATGGCCGCCCGGCCATTGTTGCCACTGTAGGCGTTGGTCGGCGTGACCTGGATCGCCCCGTTGGCACCCACCTGCGCGATGGCCCGGAAATAACTGCCTCCGGACGGATTGGTTGGATCGTAGACCCCGGGCGTATTGGAGTTCGAAACATCCACCGTGTTAGGCGCCGCCACGTAACCCATGAAGGTGAGCACGCTTCCATCCAACGACAGATTCAGTCCCAGCTCGGATTTGGAGCTGAAGCTGGTTACAATCATGTTACTGGGGACCGCGAAGCTGTTGACTGTCGTACCGGACGGAGTGAGCTGCTCGAGAAAGATGGGCGACGTGACCCCGAAGCTGCCGTCGACTTTATTGTTATTAAAAACGTTGTTGGCGCTGCTGGTGGACGCATACGCGCCGTTATCGGTGGCCTTGAGCCCGCAGGAGCCGGCCGCCGCGGCGTTGGCGCTCGCCGGACAAACCGGCGGCAATTCCGAGCCCACGACAACGGTGCTCGGATCGCCGGTATAGACGCTGCGCGAGAGCACCAGATTCCCCGGGGTGAAGCCGGAAAAAGTACTCTGACCCGAAATCACGATGTTGTCAAACCGCCAGTTGCCCGAGTTGTTGTTCAAGGCGGTTCCCGATGCGCCGATATCGTCGGCGCCTGTCGAGGCGTTTACCATCTCAACCGCGAACCTGGGATTGTTTGCCGCATTCGGATCGCTTATGGTCGCGCTCAAGCCGGTGAACCAACCCTGCCCGGCGCCCCCGGTGATACTGACATACGACCCCTTAACCGTATTGGCGGAGGTGCTGTTGGTCATGAGGGCCAATCCGGCATCGGATCCGGAGAGGTTCAGCGGCGCATTTTTCCAGGTGACGCCATCCGTGGTGTATTGGAGTTGCAGGTTCGCCTCACCCTGGTTCGTCGCATACCAGTCGAAGCTGACAGTGATGTTGCTATAGCCCGCTGTGCTCGCGGCGAACACGACGCCTTGAGTCCCGATAGGCGCAAGGCTCGACCAGCCATTCGCTGCCCCACCGCCGGCAGCGGCCTGCGCACGCACGCGCCAGATTTGGGTGAGATCCGCAACACCGTTCACGCCCGTGTCTCCCGTAGATCCCACAAGCACGTCGTCGGTGGTTACTCCGACACTTGGGGTCGGGTAAGTGGCCATGCCAATCGAACTGGCGGTACCCGAACCGGTGGAAGGAGCCGGGCTGTTGTTAACCGCTATCGCATTGTTCTCGAAGGTCCAGGCGGCGATGACGTCGGCTTGAGCAACTGACAGAGATACAGCCATCAATGCTGCGATCGATACGATTTGTCTCATACAGAATCCTTCCTTTTTGCCGATAGATAGAGAATAGGGAATTGTCAAGATATCATGCGGGACGGGATGCTACTGTTAAAATTCCGTTACAGTTTCGAATAATTCAGGTCTCGAAGAGTGCGTTGGCGCGTCTGCCCGTACATTATCGGGGGACGGACCTTGGATTTCGATCGCGCCGCACGTGGCCGTAAACGACGCTTTCAATCGTCTGAATACAGCCCCGTTTTTCTCCCCGGAGTGCCCAAGTCTACTGCAAGCGAGGACTCAGATCCTGAATAACGGCGCATGCGGAAGTTGACGGGGCTACCCGTGGCCGTATCCTGCCTGACGGCGGCCTGGGAAGTGCCGGGACGCCGTTCCTTAATTGAACCGTATTCACCTACCCCGGATACTTGGGCGAATAGAGCTGGCTCCGCGTCCGCACGCCCAACCGGCCGCCGATTACCCACGGCTCGCCGCGCGGCGACAGGTGGGCTACCAGCCGCTGGCGCCAGAGAGCCAATTCGCTCCGCGACCGCGCGTCCCCGGCGAGGTCGGCGCGCTCGTGCGGGTCTCCTTCCAAATTGAAAAACTGCTCCTGTCCGGTCGTGGCGTGGAAGATGTACTTCCGTTTCCCATCGGTCAGCGCGTTCCAGTGGTTTTCGGGGCTGTAGCACACGTCGTGCTCCAGGTCGATCCACTCGCGCCAGGAAGCCCCGCTGCCGCGCGCGATGGGCAACAGGCTCACGCCGTCGATCTGCTTCGGGGGCGCCGCGCCGGCCGCATCCAGCAACGTCGGCAGCACGTCGCGAAGCTCCACTGGATGATCCGGCGCGCGGCCGCGCGCTTCGCCGCCCAAGCCTTCCGGCCAGTGCACGATCATCGGAATGTGCGCCGACGATTCGTAGGCGTAGCTCTTGCGCCAGAGGTAGTGGTCGCCCAGCATGTCGCCGTGGTCGGCGGTGTAGAGGATCAACGTGCGGTCCCGCCAGCCGCGCTGGTCGAGCGTCTCCAGAATGCGGCCGACCTGCTCGTCGACGAAGCTGGTCGACCCGTAGTAGCCTCGCCGCGAGTTCTCCACCGCGGCCGCGCCCAGGTCGCCGTGCCAGATGTCCGGACCATCGCCCGATCGCGCCCGGTACTTCTCCGCCCATGCGCCCGCATGGGCCGGAGGAAGCGGTTGCTGGTAGCGGTCCAGCCATCGCCGCGGCGGATCGTAGGGACTGTGCGGCCGCTCGAAGGAGACCTTCAGGAAAAACGGCTGCGTCCGCTGATAGCCGCGCAGGAAGCGCACGGCGGTGTCGCCGATCCACGCCGTGGGGTGAAGCCGCTCGGGCAGCGCATACGGCCTGGCTTCGTAGCCGTTCCAATCCAGGCCGGTCGCGTCGGGATCGCCATCGGGAAACTCCGACCAGAACCAGGCGCGGTAATCGCTGCGGAAATCGGCGGACTCCACGCGGCCGGACTCGTCCAGCAGCGTGCGGTCGAAGCCGTGCAGCGCCCTTTGCGGATGCCAGTGCATCTTGCCGATCCCCATGGTGTAGTAACCGGCATCGTGCAGCAGGCGGGGCAGTTCCACGGGATAATGCCCGGCCACCACGCCGTAGCCCAGCATGCCGTGATTCCACGGGGCCATCCCGGTGAGCAGCGCCGATCGCGCCGGCGTGCAGGTCGGGGTGGAGGAGTACGCGCAGCGGAACATCACGCCGCCCTGTGCCAGGCGGTCCAGATTGGGCGTGTGGATGGCCGGGTTGCCGGCGGCCGCGATGCAATCGGCGCGGTGCTGATCGGCCATGATCAGGAGAAGATTCGGGCGATCCCGCAACTGCGGCGCCGCGGCCGCAAGGGCGCTCGTCTTCAGGAAATCGCGGCGTTTCACGCAATCACCTTGGGCGTTTCGGTGGGCGAAGTTCCTTCCGGGTCGTTGGCCGTCGCGCCCGGCGGCGCCTGGATCGGGCCGCGCAACAGCGGATCGCCGCTGGCGTGCATCCAGCGGTCCAGCCGGCCGCGCATTTCGTCCAGCGCCGCCCGCGCCGAGGAGTCGGCCGCGACATTGCGCGTCTCGTTCGGATCGAACACCAGGTCGTAGAGTTGCTCGGCGTCCACCGTGCGGCCGCGCCAGTTGTTGTCCAGCCACAGCGTCTTGCTCGGGCTGTCGTCACAGTTTGGCAGGTTGGGATGGACGCGGCCGTCGAAGCGGCGGATGTACTTCCACCGGCGCGTGCGGACGGCGCGCTGGGGCTCGTACGCCGCGTGATAGTTGACCTCCGCGAAGATCTCCTCGTGGATTTCGGCGGCCTCGCCGCGGATCAGCGGCAGCATGGACCGCCCTTCGAGCCACTTCGGCCGCTCGATGTCCAGCAGGTCGCAAATGGTGGGGAAGAGGTCGAGGTGCGAGACCATCGAGTCGATGGCCTTGCCCCCGGAGAAGCCGCCCGGCCCACGCAGGATCAGCGACACGCCCATGCCGTGGTCGGTGAGGTTGCACTTCATGGCCGGGAAGGGCACGCCGTGATCGGTGGTCGACAGCACCAGCGTGTTTTCGGCCAGGCCGTTGGCTTCGAGCGCCTTCAGCACCACACCCACGCCTTCGTCCATGACGCGCGCGCTGGCTTTGAAAGCGGCCATGTCGGCGCGGGTTTCGGCGGTATCGGGAATCGGCGCGGGCGGCTGGCAGAAGCGCGGGTCTTCCGCCGGTCCTGGCCGGCGGAATTCGCGGTGGGTTTCGAAGAATCCCACGTCGAGGAAGAACGGCGCCGCGGGGCGCTTGCCCAGAAACTCCGCCGCGGCGGGAGCCACCTGTTCGGTGTGGTTGCCCTGGAACGATGACACGTGGTCGTAGCCGATGGTCTTGGGGTCGGCGGCGATGTGCTGGAGGCCGATCAGCGCCGACTGGTAGCCCGCCGCGCGCAGCGTGTGGAGGATGTGCCGCCGGTAATCCGCGAGCGCGAACCCGCGGTGGGCCAGGCCGAGCATGCCGTTGTTGTGCGGGCACATCCCGGTGAGCAGGCTGGCGCGGCTGGGCGAGCAGGTGGGCGCCGCATTGAACGCCTTGCGAAAGATGGCGCCGCCCTCGGCGAGCCTCTGCAGGTTCGGCGCGGGCACGGCATGGCCGTACGGCTGCAGGTAGCGTCCCGTATCGTGCGAATGGATGTAGAGGATGTTGGGCCGCGGCCGCCTGGTCTGGGCCAGCGAGCTTGCGGCGGCGCCGGCCACCCACGTGCGGAAGAAGCCGCGGCGCGGAAGATCTTCGAGTGCCATCACTCTATATGCTATTCTTCCCGCCGCCCGCCCGTCAGGCGGCCAGGCGCGCCGCGCCGCCTACCGCTGGATCCGCGCCGACCCGCCCTTGGCGAACGCCCGAACCTGGTCCAGGGTTGCCATCGTGGTGTCGCCCGGGAACGTCGTCAGCAGTGCCCCGTGGGCCCACCCCAACTTCACCGCCTCCTCGGGCGATTCTCCCGTGAGCAGGCCGTAGAAGAAGCCGGAAGCGAAACCGTCGCCGCCGCCGACGCGGTCGTGCACATCCAGCTCGGCGGTCGGCGCCGTATAGGTCTTGCCGTCGATCCACGCCACCGAGCTCCAATGGTGCCGGTTCGTGGAGCGCACGTCGCGCAAGGTGGTCGCCACCACTTTTACCTGCGGGTGCTTTTTGGTCACCCGGTCCATCATGCCGAAGAACGCGCTGGGATCGAGCTTGGACTTGGCCGCAACCTCCGGCCCGGGAATCCCCAGCCCCTTCTGCAGGTCCTCCTCGTTCCCCACCAGGACATCCACGTTCTTCACGATGCGGTCCAGCACCGCGACCGCGCGGTCCTCGCCACCGGAGATGCTCCACAGCTTGGCGCGGTAGTTCAGGTCGAACGACACCACCGCGCCCGCGGCCTTGGCCGCCTGCATGCCCTCGATGATCACGTCGGAAGTGGTCGCGGACAGCGCCGCGAAAATCCCGCCGCTGTGAAACCAGCGCACGCCGCCGCCGAAGATCGCCTTCCAGTCGAAGTCGCCGGCTTTCAGGCGCGCCGCCGCTTCGTCCGACCGGTTATAGAACACCACGGGAGCGCGCACGCCGTGGCCGCGATCGCTGTACACCGCCGCCATGTTCGGACCGGTCACGCCGTTGTGCTTGAAGCGCTTGTAGAAGGGCTTCACGCCCATGGCGCGCACCCGCTCGGCGATCAGGTCGCCGATGGGGTAATCGACCATCGCGCTGACGATTCCGGTGGCCAGGCCGAAGCAGTCCGACAGGTTGGCGGCGCAGTTGAATTCGCCGCCGCTGACGTGGATCTGGCATTCGGTGGCCTTGCGGAACGGGATGATCCCGGGGTCCAGACGATGGACCAGCGCGCCGAGCGAAACAAAATCCAGCGCGCCGTCCTCAGGGATGTTCAAACCATGGCTCATGTGTTCTCCTCCATCAACTGCCGATTTCGTAATGCCGAAGAATTTCGCTCCAGCGCCCCTGCGCCTCGAGAAGCAGCTGCACCACTTCCCTCACGGCTCCCTGGCCGCCGGGCGCGGAGGTCACGAAGTGGGCCATTTTCTTCACCTCGGGACGCGCGTTGGCCGTGGCGATGGCCAGGCCCACCCGCCGCATCGCCACCACGTCGGTGAAGTCGTCGCCGATGTAAGCCACCTCGCTCGGTTGCAGGCCCGAGTCGGCGAGAATCTCCTCGAGGATCGGGATCTTCTCCGTGTGGCCCTGGTAGATGTACTTGAACTTGCACTGCCGCGCCCGCTCGACGGTGGCCGGCGAAGACCGGCCGCTGATGAGGCCCGTCGAGATTCCCAGGCGGTTCAGCCATTGCAGCGAAATGCCGTCCTGGGAATCGAAGCCCTTGGTCTCCACCATCTTGCCGTCGGGCCCCGGCACATTGTACAGCTTGCCGTCGGTGAGGACGCCGTCCACGTCCATCAGCAGCAGGCGGATTTTCGAAGCGAGTTCGTTGACGTTCCAATCCGCGCGGATCAGCGAGCGGCCTTCGACTTCCTTCGGCATCCCGTTACACCGTGTAGGTGCCGGCCGAGACCGTGCCGCCCTTGCCCGTCCAGTTGGTGTGGAAGAACTTGCCGCGCGGCTGATCGACGCGCTCGTAGGTGTGCGCTCCGAAGTAATCGCGCTGCGCCTGCAGCAGGTTGGCCGGCAGCCGCTCGCTGCGATAGCCGTCGAAAAAGGAAAGCGCGGTGGTGAATGCCGGCGCCGGCACGCCCGACTCCACGGCCTTGGCCACCACGCGCCGCCACGATCCCTGGCAGCGGTCGATAAGCTCGTGGAAATACGGATCCAGCAGCAGGCTCCTCAGGTTGCCATCGCGGTCGAAAGCTTCCTTGATCTTGTCCAGGAACGCCGACCGGATGATGCACCCCGCGCGCCACACCAGCGCGATCCCGCCGTAATTGAGATTCCAGTGATATTCCTGGGCGGCCTCGCGCAGCAGCATGAAGCCCTGCGCATAGGAAACCAGCTTGGATGCCAGCAGGGCCTGCCGGATGTCTTCCACAAACGCCTTCCGGTCGCCCTCGAACCGGAACTCAGGCCCGCTGAGGATCTTGGAGGCGGCCACCCGTTCTTCCTTCATGGCGCTCAGGCAGCGGGCGTACACCGCTTCGCCGATCAGCGTCAGGGGCATCCCCAGATCGAGCGAGCTCACGCTGGTCCACTTGCCCGTGCCCTTCTGGCCGGCCGTGTCCAGGATCTTGTCCACCACCGATTCGCCGTTCTCGTCCTTATACGCCAGAATGTCGCGCGTGATCTCGATCAGGTAGCTGTCCAGCTCGCCCTTCAGCCAGTCGGCGAAAACGTCGTGCATCTCCTGGTTGCCCATGCCCAGTCCCTCTTTGAGAAGCTGGTAGGCTTCGCAGATGAGCTGCATGTCGCCGTACTCGATGCCGTTGTGGACCATCTTGACGTAGTGGCCCGCGCCGTCCTCGCCCATCCAGTCGCAGCAAGGCGCGCCATCCGGCGTGCGGGCGCAGATCGCCTGGAATATGTCCTTGACCAGCGGCCACGCTTTGGGGCTGCCGCCGGGCATCATGGAAGGCCCGAAACGCGCGCCCTCTTCGCCTCCCGACACGCCCGTGCCGACGTACAGGAAGCCCTTGCTCTCCAGGTCTTTGGTGCGGCGGATGGTATCGGGGAAATGCGAGTTGCCGCCGTCGATCAGCAGGTCGCCCGGCTCCAGGTGCGGCAGCAGCAGGCCGATAAAATCGTCGACGGCTTTCCCGGCCTTCACCATCAGCATGATCTTGCGCGGCCGCTTCAGCAGGCCGGTCATTTCTTCGATCGAATGGGCGCCGACGACGTTCTTGTGGCCCTTGGCGGCGTCGTTCAGGAATTCGTCCACCTTGGAGACCGTGCGGTTAAAGGCGACCACCGTGTAGCCGTGGTCGCTCATGTTCAGGATCAGGTTCTGCCCCATCACGGCCAGGCCGATCAGGGCGATATCTGCTGTCGGTTCCATAATCTTGCTCCTCAGGATGCCGCACCCGACCCACGCAAGCAATCAGGAAATGCCGAGGGTCCAGGGGACGGGCGACGTTCGGAAAATCGGATGATTCCAGATGACAATCTCTCTTATAACATGGGGCCGTCGGCGGGGGCAAAACAGCGGGGCCGTACAATGGAGGCGTGCTCGCCCGCGTCATCCAAACCATCGAGCGCCACGGCATGCTCACCTCCGGGATGCGGGTGGGAGTGGCCGTGTCGGGCGGCGCGGATTCCGTGTGCCTGCTCCACGTGCTCCTCGAACTGGCGCCCCGGTGGGATCTGACGCTGAGCGTTCTGCATCTCGATCACCAGCTCCGCGGCGCCGAATCGCGCCGGGACGCGGAATTCGTGCGCGATCTCGCGGCTCGCCTCGGCTTGCCGGCGATAGTACAAGAGGCCGACGTTGCCGGCACTCCCGGCAACCTGGAGCAAGCGGCCCGTTCCGCGCGTCTGGCCTTCTTTCGCCAGACCATCGCCGGCGGCGCCGTGGATCGTGTCGCCCTGGGCCACACCCGCTCGGACCAGGCGGAAACGGTGTTGTACCGGCTGCTCCGCGGCGCCGGCACGGCCGGCCTGGCGGGCATCCGGCCCGTCACCCCGAGCGTCATCCGTCCCCTCCTCGAGGTGGAGCGCGCCGAGGTGCTGGAGTTCCTGCGGGCGCGCTCCATCGCCTGGCGGGAGGACTCCACCAACGCCAGCCCGCGATTCGCCCGCAACCGCATCCGCCACGGCCTCCTGCCCCAACTGGCGCGCGACTGGAATCCCGCGATCTCCCAGACCCTGGCCCAGCTGGCCGATTGGGCCCTGGCGGAGCAAAGCTACTGGGACGCCGAAATCGAACGGCTGGCCGCCGCCTGCTTCGTGGCCAAAGCCGATGCCCTCATATTGCCCGCCGGCGCCCTCGGGGCCTTGCCCCTGGCCGCCGCCCGCCGCCTCGTCCGCCGCGCCATCGAACAGGTGAAAGGGGACCTGCGCGGCATCGCCTTCCGCCACATTGAGGCGGTGCTGGCGTTGGCCTCCCGTCAGGAAGGAAGCGGGCGCTGCCAGGCGCCCGGCGTCGAGATCCGCCGGTCGTTTGACTGGCTTCGTGTCGGCCGTCCGGGAGCCGGCTGCGGGGAATCCCGCAACTGCCGGGTGCCCGTGGCCGTTCCCGGTACCACGCGGCTGCCCGGAGCCGATCTCGCGATTTCCACGGAACTGATTGAAAAATCGGAATCTTCCGAGGTATCCGATTCCGTATATAATGAAGGAATGGCGTGCCTGGACTGGCACAAGGTGTCCGGTCCCCTCGAAGTCCGGAACTGGCTTCCGGGCGACCAGTACCGGCCCGCGGGCAGCGCAGGCGAGGAAAAAATCAAGACTTTGTTCCAGCAAGCCCGTATACCTTCTTGGGAACGGCGGCTTTGGCCGATATTGACCGATGGATGCTCCATTGCCTGGGCACGGCAGTTTGGCGCGGCGGCGCAATTTGCCGCAAATGCCGGCAGCAAGGTGATCTTAAGAATCCGGGAGACGCCCCTCAGTTGACGGAAATCAAAATCGGAATCGGGATGGGACGGAGCGGCGTCTATACCATTAGGGCCGGGAGGTTTCGTGAATTCTAGCATCAAGACATTAGTTTTTTGGGTGGTCCTGATTTGCGTGGCGGTGCTGCTGGTCGCCGTCGTCCGCACCGGCCAAAGTCCCAAAGAGGAAACCATTACATTCACCCAGTTGTTGGATAAAGTCCAACAGGACCAGGTGGATGAAGTCACCATCAGCGCGAACGACGTGCATGGGCTTTACAAGGGCCGCAGCCTGGGCTTCGCGACTTTCGTTCCCACCAACTATCCCAATCTTTACGATCAGCTCCGCGATCACAAGGTCAACGTCAGGATCAAGGACACCAGCTCCGGAACCTGGATTTCGCTCCTGGTGAACGCTTCTCCCTTCATCGTTCTGCTGGCATTCTGGATCTTCATGATGCGCCAGATGCAGAGCGGCGGCAACAAAGCGCTGAGCTTCGGCAAGAGCCGCGCCCGGCTGCATTCCACGCAGCAGAAGAAGGTCACTTTCAAAGACGTGGCCGGAGTGGAGGAGGCCAAGGAAGAGCTTCAGGAGATCATCGAATTCCTGCGCGAGCCGCAGAAGTTCCAGAAGCTGGGCGGCCGCATTCCCAAAGGCGTGCTTCTGATCGGCCCTCCGGGAACCGGCAAGACGCTGCTGGCGCGGGCCATCGCCGGCGAAGCCAGCGTGCCGTTCTTCTCGATCTCCGGCTCGGACTTCGTCGAGATGTTCGTCGGCGTGGGCGCCAGCCGCGTGCGCGACCTCTTCGAGCAGGGCAAAAAGAACGCGCCGTGCATCATCTTCATCGATGAAATCGATGCCGTCGGCCGCCATCGCGGCGCCGGCTTGGGCGGCGGTCACGACGAACGCGAGCAGACCCTCAACCAGTTGCTGGTCGAAATGGACGGTTTCGAATCCAACGAGGGCGTCATCCTGGTGGCCGCCACCAACCGCCCCGATGTCCTCGATCCCGCCCTCCTGCGCCCCGGACGCTTCGACCGCCGCGTGGTGGTGGGCCGTCCCGACGTGCAGGGACGCGAAGCCATCCTTCGCGTGCACACCAAGAAAATCCCGCTGGGCGACAACGTGGACCTCTCGGTGCTCGCTCGTGGAACTCCGGGCCTCGCCGGCGCGGACCTCGCCAACCTGGTGAACGAATCGGCGCTCAATGCCGCCCGCCAGAATCGCAAGGTCGTCATGATGCTGGATTTCGAGCTGGCCAAGGACAAGATCCTGATGGGCGCGGAGCGCAAGTCGATGATCCTCAGCGAAGCCGAAAAGCGCAACACCGCCTACCACGAGGCCGGCCACGCCCTGGTGGCCGCCGTGCTGCCCAATGCCGACCCGCTGCACAAGGTGACCATCATCCCGCGCGGCATGGCGCTGGGTGTCACCATGCAGTTGCCCATCGACGACAAGCACTCCTACAACCGGGAATATCTCCTGGCGCAACTGGCCATCCTGATGGCCGGCCGCATCGCCGAAGAGAAGCACATGCACCACATGACCACCGGCGCGGGCAACGATATCGAGCGCGCCACCGACCTGGCTCGCAAGATGGTCTGCGAGTGGGGCATGAGCGAACTCGGCCCGCTGAGCTTCGGCAAAAAGGAAGAGCAGATCTTCCTCGGCCGCGAGATCGCCCAGCACCGCGACTACAGCGAAGAGACCGCCATCCGGATCGACGAGCAGGTGAAGAAGCTGGTGCAGGGCAGTTACGACACGGCCGCGCAGATCCTCGAGGAGCGGTCCGAAGCCCTGGTCCGGATCGCGGAGACGCTGCTGGTCCGCGAGATTCTGGACGGCAACGAAGTCATGCAGATCATCAAGGGCCAGGCGCTCGATCCCGTGGCGAAGACCGGCTCGAAGGACTCCGAGGACCACACCCAGCAGGTCCTTCGGCCCGAGAGCGGCCGCCGCGTGACCGGTCTCTCGGAAGGGGAGCGCCCGCAGCCCGCGTGATTCCCGCGTTTCCGGTCTACCTGTTCGACATCGACGGCACGCTGCTGGACTCGGCCCGCGACATTTGCGGCGCGGTCCAGCAGGTGCTCGAAACCACCGATTGCTCTCCCGTCACCTTCGAGTTTCTGAAAGGCTACATCGGCCTGCACCTGATCGACCTGTTCACCGACGTTCTTCCGCACTACGGCGCCACCCAGGTCGATGAGCTCATCCGTCAATACCGCGCCATCTATCTGGCGCGTGGGCACACGCAAACGCACGTCTATCCCGGCGTGCCGGAGGCGCTGGCGGCGCTCCCCGGCCGCAAGGGGACGGCCACCACGAAGGGCACGCCCACGACGCGGGCCATCCTGGAGCAGTTCGGCCTGATCCGTTTTTTCGACCACGTGCAGGGCACCGACGGTTTCCCCTGTAAGCCCGCGCCCGACGTCATCCTGACCGCGCTCGCCGCCCTGGGCGCCGATCCCGAGGAGTGCCTCATGGTCGGCGATTCCCCCGCCGACATGGAAGCCGGCAAGCGCGCCGGAGTGAAAACCTGCGCGGTGCGCTACGGCTACGGCCAACCCGAAGCTCTGGCGAAATACGAACCCGATTACTGGGTGGACGATCTGCGGGCGCTCTCACCTCTGGTTACCCAGTCGCTTACCGTTTCTTTTACCGAGCCGGTAGAGGGCTCGGAATAAGCTCTTGGCGTCAAGGATGGATTTCGTTCCAGTGCTTCGCGGCGGTGAACTGGGACAAGTGCTTTGGATTCGTGGTCGCAATCAGCAGGTAGGATGAAGGGGCTCCAAAGGCAAGAGCCTGCGCGGCAATGATCACATCAATGTCGATGGCTTTCGGATCTGCGGTCGGTTGTCCCTCCTGCCGTGCCTTCGCCCACAACTCGGCCGCCAGCCGCAGGGCTTCATCGGACAGTGGGACGTAGCGCCCTGGTGTTGCATTGATGAATGCGTCGAGCCGGCCGATGCTGAACGTTTTCTTCGCCCGCAAGAGTTCGCGCTTAAGTTCGTAATAGACAATGGCCGGAACGAAGACGCGGCTTCCGCTCAGAGGACAACGGGAGAGCCATTCCGTGACAGCGACAACTTCGGCGCTGCGCTGTGGGTGGGTGAGAAGACCGAGGGGGCCCGAATCGAGAAAGAGAACCTGGCTCACGGATAGAGGAGAGGCTCCCCTGCCGCCGCCCGGGCTTCGTTCATCGCTCCCTTGAACTCGGCCAGCTCTTGCTCTGCGGATCGAATGTCTTCCGGGTTCTGCGTGGAGTCTTCAAGCCTCCAGCCGGCGAAGAGTTCCAGTGTAGCTGTGTCGATGGAACCGTTGCTCGCCGGCTGCGCGAGGGGCGGCGCCGGTGTCGCTTCACCCGGCGATGTTGTCTGGCGTTTCATTTCGTCCCGGCTCCAACTCAATCGTACCAAGGAATAGTCGGAGAAAAGAAGGCTCTGTCAGCCGAACGCTCGGTGCCAGTGGCGTAAACGTTCGCCGGTCTTCGTTTTTGGGGAGATGCACAAGGGGGGCTTTGGCGGAGCGGTTCAAGACCCCTCTGGTGGGGGGAGCCGCCCGCTTTTGGCGGCGTGGAGGGAACCATCCCCCCAGCCCCCCGGCCCCCCTCCCTCCAACTGGTATCATCGGGTGTGGAGGTCCTAATGGCGGACGAATTCAATCGCCGGAACTTTCTGAAAGCGGCGGCGCTGGCGGCCGGGCCAGCCATCGTGTCGGGGCGCGCGGCCAACGACAAAGTCAACATCGGATGGATCGGAGTGGGCACGCGGGGCTATGCCGCGCTCGACTGGATGCACACGGCGCAGCCCAACGACGTCAAAATCACCGCGATCTGCGATACCTATCAGGGCTACATCGCCCGCGCCAAGGACCGCATGCAGACCATCTGGGGCAGCACGCCTGCCACCTATGTCGATTACCGCGAGCTTCTGGCCGACAAGTCCATCGACGCCGTGTTCATCATGACGCCCGAGCATCTGCACCACGACATGGCCATCGCCGCGCTCCGCGCCGGCAAGCACGTCTACGTCGAGAAGCCCCTGGCCCACACCATCGCCGAGGGCTTCGACATCGTCAAAGAATGGGAGAAGTCCGGCAAGATCATGCAGGTCGGCACGCAGAACCGGAGTTCCTCACTTTACAAGAAGGCCAAGGAGCTGGTGCAGCAGGGCATGATCGGCGACGTGCATTACGTGCGCGCTTTCTGGTACCGCAACTCGCTCGACAACGATCCCGCCTGGCGCTACGTCATCCCGCCCGAAGCCACGCCCCAGAACACCGACTGGAACCGTTTCCTCGGCGCCGCGCCCAAGCGGCCGTGGGATTCCCACCGCTACTTCCAGTGGCGCCTCTACTGGGACTATTCCGGCGGCATCTCCACCGACCTGCTGGTGCACCAGACCGATATCGTCAACTTCATGCTGAGCAAGACGGTGCCCCGCTCGTGCATGGCCTCCGGCGGCATTTACCGCTGGACCGACAAGACCGACGACCGCGACGTGCCCGACACCCTCAGCGCGGTCTACGAATATGCCGACAAGTTGCAGATCAACTACAGTTGCTACTTCGGCAACGTCCACTACGGCTACGGCGAGCAGTTGTGCGGCAACGAAGGCACCATCGAAGTGATGAACCGCCAGGACCTCTACTTCACTCCGGAGACCTTCGCGGGGAAGGCGCCGCCCAAGGTCGCGGCGCGCCAGCCGATCCACCTCAACGGCAAGGCCGACTTCGGCGAGGTCGACGGCGTCATCAACCATTTCAAGAACTTCATACAGTCGATTCTCGGCAACGAGAAGCCCATCGCGCCTCCGCCCATCGGACAGCAGGCCGCGATCTCCGGACACATGGCGACCCTTGCTTTCAAGAACCAGAAGAAGATCATCTGGGACGAAGCCGCCAACAATTACCATTTCGCCTGATCGGAACCGCATGGCCGCCGTTGCCCCAATGGCCGCGCCGCCGCGCGCGAGCCGCAAATCTCCCTGGATCATCAGCCGGAATGTGGACCTGTCCCTGGTGATCGGCAGCGCTCTTGCCGGCTACCTGTACCTGCTTCTCTATACGGCGTTCCACGTGCCGGTCACGCTGCTGTGGTGGTTCTGGTCGGTGGGTTTCGATGGCACCCACATTTTCGGAACCGCGTCGCGCACGTTTTTCGACCGCGAAGCGCGCGCGCGCCAGCGGAAGCTTCTGTTCGGCAGCCTGCTGGTCTTCTTTTCGCTGGGCCCGGCGATGGTGCTGGTGGGCGCCAAAGGCTGGCTGGCGCTGCTGGTGGGCGTGTGGGCCTACTACCACGTGGTTCGCCAGCACTATGGGTTCATGGTGCTGTACAAGGTCAAGAGCCGCGACCTGGCCCCGCTGGACAACACGCTGGATCGCGTATTCCTCGGGGTGATGATGGTGTTCCCTCCGTTCCACCGGTTCTTCCTCCATCATCCCGAGGAGTTGGGCCTGCACCTCTCGCTGGCGAAGCTCGAGATGCCGCTGTGGGCCGCGGTGTTCGCGGTCGCCGCAGTCTATCTGGCGCGCCAGTGGATGCGGTTTCGCGCGGGCGAGTCCCCGAGCGTGCCCAAATACCTCCTGCTGGCGGCCATCATTCCGCTGCACTGGCTCACGTTCGCCTATATGAGCTGGCAGGCGGCCGTGCCGACGGTGACGGTGGTGCACAACCTGCAATATCACGCCATCGTCTGGTTCCACAACCGGAACCGCTACGGCGTGAGCGGCGGCGAGGTCCAGCATGGACGGATTCCATCGGCGGTCGGCCGCAGCCTGCTGGCATATGCCGCCATGGGCCTGGTTTTCAGCCTGCTGTACCGCGTGCCCGGCTTCATGCTCGGCCAGGTATCGGATCTGGCCTTCGGTTTCTTCTGCGGTTTCGGCCTCACCCACTACTACCTGGACAGCCGCATCTGGCGCGTGCGCCACGACCCCGGCCTCCGCGAAGCGCTGCAGTTGGGCTAAGTGCGTGTCACTCCGCCCGCCGCTGCGCTCCCGATTCCGAGCGGCGGCCCCATTTCTTCACAGGCGTTTCATGCAAATGCGTCGGGCTGGCTCACCCTGGGCTTGTCCGCAAAATCGGGCTCGCTGAACACCTTCTCGACTGCCCAGTAGAGTGCGATCAAAACCGCCGCTGCGGCCGCGATCAGCGCGGGCAAGCCCATGGGCGCCGTGCGGCCGAATTGCGCCAGGGCGTCCCGCCCCCACGTGGCGCCGTGCGGCGCGAAGAACAGCGCGGCAAGGCTCGCCACATACCAGAGTCCGGCGAGCGAAAGAAAAACGGTGGTGAGGATCCGGCGCGGGATGCGGGCGAAGCCTCGCCAGTCGGCGAGCACACAGAACAGGATCGTCAGCATCACCCAACCGAGAATGGCCGCCAGCGTGACGGCCACGACCCGGGGTTCGGAAACCGGAGCCGCGTGCCGATGGACGCGGAAGCCGGCAAGATATCCCAGCACGTGCGCGGCGAGTATCGGCCCCATCATGGTCCACAAAAGAGCGCGCCTTCCAACCGGAAGCGCCCACAGCCAGCTTGTCCTCGTGCGCGGACCCGCCCAGGCGATCAACAGCCAGAAAGGGGTCAACAGCCATTGGCCGCTGGCCGTTTGAACGCCCATCATGGTGACGAAAAACAGGTACTGCCAGGAACAGACCGATCGCCAGACCGGCGCCCAACGGAGTGCCGCAAGTGGGGCAGGCCTCCCGGCCCGCCCAGCCACCTCGAGACCCGCACTGCTCACCTGGAACGACCGTGGAACGGCTGCCCAGGCCCGGACGAAGAGCCCAACGCCAGCCAAAGCGCAAAGCGGCGGGACCAGTGCGACCGGATGCTCCGCCATCAGCGCGCCGGCGGCCGGTACCACCACGAAAAGAGGATAGAGGATCCACTGCGGCCCGGCGAGTTCCTTCAGCCAGGCGGTCTGCGCCACGGCGGCCATTAGGGTACACAGGGCTCCCACCGCCAGCGGCCTCGCCGCCAACGCCGAAAACCCTCTCACGGCGACGATGCCCGCGGCGCCCGAGAGCGCCGGTATCCAAATCACCGCCATCAGGGAAAGCGTGCGCGCCAGAAGAAGATCGCGGGCTTCAATCGGCAATGCCGCCTCGAACCGGCTGGCGCGCCGGTGCGGCATCCCGCCGAAGAGACCCATCATCGCCATCAGCGCGCCGAGCTGGCCGATCGGCCCGGGCCAGGCCCAGACCACGGCGGTTACCAGCGCGAGCCATCGCAAGGCCTTCCACGCCGGGTCGCGCCGAATGAGTTGGTAGATCATGGCGTCCTCTCGCGCTCCCCACCCACCAACTCGATAAACAACTCTTCGAGCGGAACCCGCACGCATCGAATGTTGTTGGCGGGCGACAAGGCCGTCAACCGGCCGCGCACGGCGTCGGGGTCTCCTTCCACCACGACGTGCCAGTCGTCGAATACCGCGCGGACACGGAGACAGCCGGGAAGGCTTTCGAATCGGGCGGCGTCCGGAACCGAAGCGCGCGGGATCATGGCGACGCAGACGTCCTCGCGAATGCGGTCGAGATCGCGATCGATGCGCACCTTGCCCTCGTTCAGGAGAACGATGCGTCCGCCGATGCGCTCCACGTCGCCCATCTGGTGCGAGGAGAACAGGATCGCCGTGCCCTCGCGGTTCAGCAATTGAATCGAGGTCTCCAGGAACTCGCGCCGGGCTACGGGGTCCAGGCCGCCGGCGGGCTCGTCCAGCAGGAGCAATTCGGGGCGGTGGCACACCGCGCACAGCAACGCGGCCTGACGCGCCTGGCCCTTGCTCAGGCGGTGGATCCTGGAGGATGGCGAAAGCGCAAAGCGGTCCAGAAGCTGGCGTTCCAGCGCGTCGTCCCACCGGGCGAAGAGGTAGCGGTGAAATGCGATCAGCTCGGCGATGGTGGATCGCGGCGGGAGGACCTGCTCCTCGGAAACGAAGCCGACGCGCCGCTTGACCGCGACCGGGTCGTCGAAGGGCGAGACGCCGAAGACGCGCACCGCGCCGCCGTGCGTGGAGAGCAACCCCATGGCGATGTGGATGAGCGTGGTCTTGCCCGCGCCGTTGCGGCCCAGCAAGCCGACCACTTCGCCTTCGGCCATCGAGAAGCTGACATCGTCGAGGACCGGCACGCCTTTCTGAAAGGATCTGGAGACGTTCCGAAATTCAAGAACAGGGGTCATACTGTCTCTTTCTGGTCGCGCGCGCCGCCAGTCAGTTCCCGGTTGGCGCTTCGGAGGAGGTCCACCAGCTCGGAGAAACGGAGGCCGGCAAGGTGAGCCTGCGAAAGCAGTTTGCGGCCATCCTGGCGGATGCGTTGGAGCTGGTCTTCACGGTCGATTTCAGGCAGCGCGAGGCAAACAAAGGTGCCGCGCCCGCGCTGCGTTTCGAGGAAGCCAAGCGCTTCCAGCTCGTCGTAGGCCTTCTTCACGGTGAGCGGCGCAACTACGATCCGCTCGCTCAGCTCGCGGTGCGAGGGCAGCTTCTCGCCGGCCTTCAATCTCCCGCCGGCGATCGCCTCGATGATCTGCCGCATCATCTGCCGGTAGATCGGCAGTTCGTCGGAGGGATTGACGGTGATCTGCACCTATAGTGATATATATCACTATATCACTTGCGTCAAGGGGAGAAACGTTGGCAGGCTGAAGCCTGCCCCACCCTTACAGCGAGTTCAGGTAGGCGATCAGGTCGGACATCTGCGGCGCGGTGAAGCGCGGCCAGGGCAGATTCCTGCGGCCCATCAGGTCGAGCATGCGCGGCCCGTGTTCCCACAGCGCGGACACCAGGGTGATGGCCGAGTAGGCGTCCTTGCCCTTGCTCAGCGTGGGGGCTCCGCTCGACGCGTCGTTGTGGCAGGTGGCGCAGCTCTTTTCGGAGAACACCTTTTTGCCGCGGCCGCTGTTGCCCTCGCCGCGGAAATACTGGCGCGCCCAGACGTAGGCCAGGAGCTGGCGCATCTCCTCCTGGGAGAGCGTGGGCGGCGGATTCTTCATCTTGGGCTGGTGGTCCCACATGTCCACCGCGATCTCCGTCAGGGTCTTGTTGTGCAGGCGGTTCTCGAGCGCCAGCGAGCCTTTGTGGCAGCCCGCGCAGCCCTTGCTCTGGAACAGCGACTCGCCCGAATTCGTCGGCGGGAACTCGAAATTCTGCGCCAGGTGGCGGGTTTCCGGCAGGTTTTGCAGGTACACCAGCATATCGGTGAGTTCCTGCGCGGTCAGCGCCACCCAGGGTATCTTCTTCTGGGAGAAGGCGCCGCGCATCTGCGCGCCGTGGTTCCACATCTGCTGCGCCATCACAATGGGATCGGCCAGCGACTCCCACTTGGCCACGGGAGGCGCGCCTGCCGCGTTCGACGTGGCGATGCCGTGGCACCCGGCGCAGTGCTTGGCGGCGAAGATCTGCTTGCCGCGCCCGGCGTCGCCCGGCTTTTCGAAATAATGCGCGGAAACGAAATAGGCGAACAGGTCGGCCGCCGCTTCCTGGCTCAGCGTGCCCTTGACGATGCCCTGCTTCTTCATCGCGGCCCACATGTCGGGCGCGTGATTCCACATGAGACTGGCCATCACCGAAGGAGTGAACTCGCGGTCCACGCGGCGCGCCAGGTCGGGCGCCAGCGCGCCGCCCTTGCCGTTCAGGCTATGGCACTGGATGCACTGCTCGCTGGTGAACAGCTCCTCGCCGCGGCGCGCGTCACCCGGAATGATGGTGGCGGCAAGCACGCTCGAGGCCCACAGCGCACCCGCGGCAATCACTCGAACCGTTAACATGGCTGTCTCCTATCTGGTCACCCTGAGTCCGGTCTGGAATATGTGCGTCCGGAAACCCTCGTATAAGTAGAACGACTCCCCGAAGCCGTAATACTGCCACTCGGTGTTCCAGTATACGTGCTTCTGGAGAGGAAGCGATAGTTTGACCAGCGGCTGATAGTCGTGGGTCGGGCGGCTTCCGGCGGAGAGAAACAGCGATCCGCCCAGCGTGAGCTTCGCCCCATTCAAGCCGGGGAGGGCCACGTCGATGGCGGAACTCGCCGTATGCGCGTTGTCGCGGTACGACGAGGTGCCGGGCGCCAGGAACAGCCCCAGGTATTGAATGTCGCTGCGGAGGGTGGAGCGGTCGTATTCGCCCATCATGCTGATGCGTTTGGCGCTCGCCGGAGTCCAGTAGACGGCCAGGGAGTTGCTGCGGCTCTCAAAGTCGAGCTTGATGTCCGGAGCGGGGTTCTGGTTGTTGAGCACCTGGAAGTTGGCCTGGAACATCAGCGAGGTGGTGGCCTGGTAGCGGGCCCGCGCCCGTGCCCGGCTGTACTCGTTCAGGCTGGTGCGGAAGTAGATCCGGTCGCTCGAGGCGCCTTCGTAATCCAGGTTGACCGAGAGCTTCTGCGACGGGCGGAACGTCAGCCCCGCGAGCCCCACGGTGCGGCTCAGTTGGCCGGAGACGAGGGTGCCCAACTGGCTGAGCTCGCCGGCCAGGACCGAGGCATCGCCCCAGATGTAGCGGAAGCCGCCGCGCAGGGTGATCTTCGAAGTGAGGTCGAACAGCACGTCGGTCTGCTGCTGGTTGTAGTTGACGTACTGGCCGTAATTGAGGGCGGCCTGGAGGTTCTGGTTGGGGCCGGCGCCGCCCAGCAGGAGCTGCTGGGTGACCAGGGAAGAGGAGGCGTCGTGGAAGCGGTCGGTCATCCACGATTCGATGACACGCAGCCTGCGCATGGGGCGCAGCTCGAAGCCGGCATTACCGGAGACGTGCGGCTGAATGGCCGCGCCGGTGCCCAGGTTCGACTGCCCGACATAGAGCAGCAGCGCGGCGGCATTCTCGAAGTTGCCGTAAGCCAGGTCCTGATAGTTCACCGTGGTCTTCGGCTGGCTGAAGAGGAACTGGCTGTAGACATCGATCCAGGAGGCCGGCCGAGCGGTGAACAGGCCCTTCTCGTAAGTGCCCGATCCCCGCACGCCGTAAGCCTGCGACAGGCCGGTCAAGGAACTGGCCGCCCCGAACGGAAGGGGCGTGGTCCGGCTGCCCAGGTTGATCCCGCTCCAGTTGGCCTGTTGGTCGTCCGTGAAAGAGGTGTCGCCAAACTCCAGCGTGAAGTGGAAGCGGTTGTACTCGATGTGTTCGCCCCAGCGCGCGTTGCCGGTGCCATCCCGGAAGGTGGTGGGAACGGCGAACGAGTTGTTGGCATCCTGCACCCAGGTGTCGATGCCGTGGCCAGAGCCGGAGTTCCGTTCGTAATCGACGTACGTGCTGAAGCGCTTGCCCGGCGACACGTCCAGATGGAAGCCGGCCATGCGGCGGTGGATGTCGAACGACTGCTGGTCGAACCCGGCGGGCGCCAGCGGGTTGGAGTACGAGGGGACGGCGTTGAAGTAGGCGATGTTGCGGTAGTCGAAAGTGAAATCGTAAACACCCTGCTTGCGCGCGTTGACGCGGGCGGTGTTGTTGGGGTCGCCGCCCCACCCGTAGGCCTGCGCGTCGATGCGGTCGAACAGGCGCTTGTTGGGATCCTGGATGGTGAGGTCCACACCGAACAGCTTGGGACCTTCACCCAGGTTCACGACGCTGCGGTATTCGTCGGAGCTGCCGTGGATATCGGTCAGCCAGCGGTAGCCGAAATCGAGGCTCCCGGAGATCCACTGCTCGGCGGCGGGGGGCGCGGGGTTTTCGGCGGGCTTGGCTTCGGTCTTGGCGGGGGCCTGGTCCGGCTGTGCGGGGGCCTGCGGTGTGGCGGCCTGCGCCGGCTTGGCAGCCTGGGCTGGCGGGGCGGGAGCTTGCTCGGGCGCGTCCTGGCCGAAGGCAACGCCGGCGACGGCGGCGCCGATCAGAATCAGAGCCAATCGCAATCTCATCTGGTTAACCCCCGGTCGACGTAAGAGCCGTGCACCTTCTGGTGGCAGAGGTTGCAGTTCTGGAAGCGCGGCTCGCGCAGGTCGTGAAAGCCCGGCGGCGCGGTGGCCAGCGTGCCGTTGGCGGGAAGCTTCGGGCCGGGCACGTTGGAATGGCACTCCAGGCACAGGAAGCGCACTTCGTGCCGGGTCAGCATGCGCGGGTTGGCGGAGCCGTGGGGTTCATGGCAGGCGGCGCAGCCTTCGAGGCGCATCGGAGCGTGCTCGAACACGAATGGCCCGCGCTTGTCGCCGTGGCACTTGAAGCAGCCGGGTTCGTTGGCGTTGGCGGTCTGAATGGAACGCGGCAGAAGGCTTCCGTGGGGGTTGTGGCAATCCACGCAGGCCATGGCGCCCTCGGGCAGCCGGTGCCGGTACGGCCTCTGGAAACTGGCCCACACGTCGGCGTGGCATTTGGCGCACAGCTGGTTGACGCCGGCGGCCTTGCGCTCCACCAGGCCGTTGGGCCCGTTCTTGTGGATCGAATGGCAGGCAACGCAGCTCACCTGGTTCTTGGCATGACTGCTGTTAATACGCCCCACGTGCGTGGGTTGATTCAGATGGCACGTCAGGCACACCTTGTCTGTCTCCGCGGGCCTGAGCTTGGCGGGATTCTGGATGTCGGCCGCGTTCATGCTCTCGGCGTGCTTGCTTCCGGGGCCGTGGCAGGATTCGCAGGCTTTGGTTTCCCAGCCGCGTTTCTTGTCGGTTTCCACCAGGTGGTGAGGGTTCTTCTGAAAGGCATTGAAGATGTCCTCGTGACACGCCTGGCAGGTTTCGGAACCGACGAATTCCGCCGGTTTGGAGTCCTTGGCAGGAGGAGCGGGAGCCGCCTGTTGTTCCTGGGCGCCCCACGCACTTGCGATAAAAAATACGGCCCCAAAAACGGCCAGCCGCGCCGCCGGGCCCAGGGGGCTCAGCACCCCGCGGGCGCGACGCGCCGCACAATTTGCCCTGTCCGTTCCCAGGCCGAACAGCGGGAAGAAGGTCGTCATTTCTTAAATTGTAATCTACTGCCCTGCGCTGGCCCACGCCGTGGAACAAACCGATCCCAAGTTCGGCGAGAGCTGCGATGTGTGCCACGTGGCGGCATCGGCATAATAGGCCTTGTCGTACTTCGTGAATCCGGTCTTCTTAGCCGCGCTCAACAAAGCCAGCGGCCCGGCGACCGCCGCGAGATAACGGCCGACCCCGAAACCCGGAGAAGCAATCCGCATTGAATCCTCCAGCTAGCAAAAAAAGCATCGAGCCACCGGGCGCGGATGGACCCGCCCGGTGGCCGTACGGTACTGCCGAACTACCGAAACACCGAACTACACTTACCGCCCGAGGGTCACTTTCCGGCGTGCACCTGGTCGACGTCGAAAGCCGCGCCGGCGGCGTGGCACACATCGCAGCTCTCGCCGAACCTGGGATCGGTTTGAGCTACGGCGTGGGCCAGCGCCGATAGGTTCTGGTGGCAAGCCGTGCAGGCCGAAGTAGTGGCCGGCGCCGGATTCAAGGGGCCCTGCGTATCGGCCACGTTGTTCTTGCCGATGGGGAACACCGTTTCCGAACTGTTGACGTGGCACATGTAGCACTTGGCGGTGTCGGCAATGCCGCCGATCGGGGTCATGGCCGGAAAGCGGACGCCGGTGTTGGGAATGGCAGCCGGGACGGTAGCGAACGCAGCGCCAAAGTCGTTGGTGCTTCCGCCGAATCCCACGACGATGTAGTCGGTTCCGTACTGGGTCCTCATCACGTCGCCGGTGTGGATCTTGTGGATCAGCATGGCGAAGTTGACGCTCTGCGGCGGCAGGGTCCTATACGCGGTTACCACGGCGCTGGGCCGCTGCGAGAGGTCGTTCTCGCTGGGGTTGTGGCACAGCACGCACATCTCGATCTGGTTGCGGTTTTCGCCGTGCAGCGAGAGGAACGAGTGGCAGCCGTTGCAGTTGGCGATGCTCACCACGGTGCGGCGCGGCACTACCGGCGATCCGTCCACGGAGAAATTCACGACTTTATTGATGGCGCCGTAATCGGTGGTCATCTGCTGGGTGGTGCCGGGCAGCAGGGTGATGCCGCGGCGGCCCTCGATGCCGATGGAATAGGTGCCGGTGGCCTTGGCCGGTATGGAGTGCGTGAAAGTGTAGGAGCAGGTTCCATCGTTGCTGCAACTGGCCGTGGGAACCACGTTTTCGGAAACGTAGCCCGGAGTGGTGACATCGGAACCGAAGCTGGTGTAGCCGTAGTCCGAAGTGGGGCCGGCCATCACCAGGTACAGCCGGTTGTTACCGCCGGTCATGGCGCTCATGGGAATGCCGGCGCCGGAATTGTCGCGGATAGTGAAGGTCACCGTCGGCGCCTTGCCGGCGACGCCGTTGGCCACGTTGGCGATGGTGAGATTAATGCCCGGCGCGGTGGCGGACTGCGTGGGGATGGTGTGCGCGCCCATGATGGAGGCGTCGAATTCCAGTTCGCCCTTGGGGATGTGGCACTGGCTGCACTGGCTATCGTCCACCTGGGGGAGATTGACGTGATTCTGGCCGCTGGCGAAGTTGACATCGTCGTGGCAGGCGCCGCAAGCGGCGCGGTTGGGGTTCTGAAGCCAGGCGTTGGCTTGCGCTGCGCCGGTAGTGGACTCGTGGCAGAAGGCGCATCGCCGGGCGTCGGAAGGCAGGACCACGGTGGACCAGTCGGCAACGGCGTTTTGGAACCCGACAACCTGGTAAGGGGTGCCGGCTTGCACGCTGGGGAGGCTGCTGCCCATGTGGATTTTGTGGGCGAACACCTTCATGTCCAGCGTGTTGCCGGTATTCGGGTCGGAGGTCTGCGGCTGGTGGCACATGATGCACAGGTCCAGGCCGCGGCGCGAACCGCCGTGGAAGGCCAGTTGGTCGTGGCATTTGTTGCAGGAGGCGGTGCGGATGACGTCGCGGGGAGAGGGCTTTCCGCCGGCGGGCACGAAGTCGAAGGTGGCGGAAGCGTAGTCCGTGCCGAGGTCGAATTCGGTGAGGTTCCGGCTGCCGTAAATCCCGATGCGGTGGGTGGCGTTCGGATCAAACGGCGCGCCCGCCGCGGTCACGGCCTTCTGCTTGAAGGTGTAGACGTACTCGCCGAGGCTGGAGGCTTGCGTTGTGCCGCCGGAGTCCGCGGCAGCCTGGGTGGCGGTGACTTTCCCGTTGATGCTGGTCGAGATGCGGCTGGCGTACGACACGTACTGCTGCTGCCCCGCGGGGATATACGCCGCGAGGAAACTCACCGAGACCGCGCCGGGAGTGACGATTCCCGCAATATCCAGGGGCTGGCCCGTGGGATCGGAGATCTTGTAATCCACACTGATGGTGCCGTCCGTCCCGATCTTGGCCGAGACGATCGAGATGGCAAATCCCGGCAGCACGAAATTCACCGTGGCGGGATCGGCGTAATATGCCTTGTCGAACCTGGAAAAGCTGTTTTTCTTCGGTGCGCTCATCAGAAGCACCGAGCCGGCGATTATCACGAACGTCAGGGCGTAACGGCCTGCCGCGAAAACTATCGAAGGAATCCGCATACCGATTCTCCACTCCAAGAAAGCTTGACCGCGAGAGCTCCCGAGACTGGCAAAACACCCCTCCCAGGGCGAAATGCTGTAAAGCTACCGGGCTACAACACCAAAGCACACACCAGTCCAAACCCGGGTGTACGGAAATCGGACAACGAAACCTTTTGTTTTCTGTATGTTGGAAAATCCAGCAGTTGGGTGCGGAACTCGGCGGTTGTCAGGATGGGTGAAAATCCCGGACATGGTTGGGTGAAATTGCGCTAAGCGGGGGGCCAGTTCCGGTGCTCGGATTCTGGGCGGAAGAACCGTGCCCGGTGTGGAGCGCGTTTTTCAAGATAAGCCACCCCTGGGTGACGCAACTTTACGGCCCCGGGGCCGTCACCGGGACGGATGAAAAAGCGCTTTCCCGCCGCGGGACCGTTTACCGGCCGATTGGGATTTTTTCTCGGCCTCAAGCGCAATTGATTGAAAACAAACCCTGTTGGCAGAACACGGTCGGGCCGGAGCGGGAAATGGGGTTATGATGTGGCTGTGACGTCGTATTCATCGATGACTCGCAGGATTCTGGCCGGCGTGCTGCTGGGCGCCGTCCTGGCCGGCGCGCAGACGCAGCCCTCCTCGTCCGCTCTACTCGACCAGGCCAAGGCACAGGCGGCCGAGGGCCAGCGCGCCGTCTTCGCCATTTTTCACGCCTCATGGTGAGGATGGTGCAAGCAACTCGATAGGTTCATCGAGTCCCCCGGCATCCAAGAGATCTTCGAGAAGTACTTTGTCACGGTTCATTTCGCCGTGCAGGAAACCAGCGAGAAGAAGGCGCTGAACACACCCGGCGGCGATCAACTGATGGCCCGCCTCGGCGGCCCGTCCGGGCTGCCGTTTTTCGCGTTTCTGGATGCCCAGGGCACGCTGATCGTGAACTCGATCCGGCCGGGGGAGGGCGGCAAGCCCGGCGGGAACATCGGCCACCCGGTCGAGCCATTCGAGATCGACTGGTTCCTGACGATGCTCGGCAAGGCTGTTCCACGCATGACACCCGAGGAGACTGCGACGCTGGAGAAGTGGCTGCGAGCGCAGAAGAAGTAGGCATTCGCCGCGGAATCGGATTTCAACCGCCCGGTCACTCCCGGAACATTTCCAGGTCCGCGGGGGGATAGGTGATTCGAGCGCCTTCGACGCGGGCGAAGGCGGTGAGATGGTGGAGATCGGCTTTGCCCGCGGCCATGATGTGCCGGACGGGGATCCCACGGACGGTGAGGGCGTCGGCGATCAGGGAGCGGTGGCAGCGCCAGGGGAGTGACTCGGCGCACATGATGGCGGCCACATGGGCCTGGCCGAGGCGCTCCAGGCCTGCCAGGTTTTCGGCGAATTCGGGGGTCTGCATGTAATCGGCGAATCCGCGGAAACCGGGATTGCGCCAGCCGGCGTTGATGGAGTCTTTGCGCGCGTGGCGCAGGCCGCCGAGGCCGGGCATGTGCAGGTATTGGATGCCCGCGGCGGCCAGAGACGCGGGCAGGGATTCGCGGTTGAATTGCGGGTTGTGACGGGAGCGCGGCACGGTGCGGACGTCGATCAAAAGCTCGACGCCGTGGGCGGTGAGCATCTCGAGCAGATCCGCGAGCGGGCGGTTGGAATGGCCGATGGTCAACACACCACCGGACTCGCCGCACGCTTTGCTCATTTCCGTATTATAAGTACCACGACTGCTTAAGCAATATCCTGAGACGGAAGACGTCATTACTCGGCGAAAGTGGCTTGCCTTCATAAAAACTCAGGTATATTCAGATCTTGTTATCGGATATTGCTCACGTTCCTGCAGAGAATCTTTGCTCATGATCTGTCACCTATCCCCCGATGAGTGAGTCGCCAGCAGTTAATCCATGAAAAGCGCACGGATGCAGGTCGCGCACAAGCGTAACCTGAAATATGTCGACCGCCCCATGACGCGTCCTGGAACCGGCCGCCGGGCACCGGGGCTCGTGGGCAGGGGCTCGATTTCGAAGCGCCGCGGAATGCCGCTCTGGTCCTGAACTGAGAGCCAGGGCGGCGATATATAGTACGAAAGATCCCTTGCTTTGACCAGCGAGATCAATCTATCCTGGTATTGTCGTCGGATACCGCTCCGGATGTCAGGATCTGAATGCCGACTATTTACCCCTCTCGGGACGAGTGGATTCAGCACCACGTGGACCAAGAAGTCCGTCTGGAATTGTTAGAACACCTGTACGCGGAAAGGGACGCTCTGGAAGATCTCATCCATTGGTTCGAAAAGTACCAAAGGGTCACTCCCAGGCGACCGGCCTCGCGTTTTCCTTGGACCTCTGGGGCGAAGTGCTCGTAAGATTGCGCTCGATTGCGAACTTGACCAGGCTGACCAGGTCGGGCACGTTTAGTTTGCGCATAAGACTGGCGCGATAGGTGTCCACGGTCTTGGGGCTGATTTCGAGCCGGTCGGCGATGTCCTTGGCGCGCAATCCGTCCACCAGGAACTGAAAGACCTCGAGTTCGCGGGGGCTGAGACCGGCCAGCGGGTCTTCGGCCCGGGCCGCCCCGCCCTTGGCGTAGAGGCCGGCGCCGCCGAGCAGGGGGGAGACCCAGACGCCGCCTTCCCGGACATAGCTGATGGCATCCAGCATGTGACGCGAGGGTCCGTCCTTGAGCAGGTAGGCGTCGGCGCCGGAGAGTAAAGCTTCGCGCACGGTGGCTTCTTCGCGGCTGACGGAGAGGACCATCAACTTGGTGGCGCAACCGGAGGAGCGCAGGCGGCGGATGGTCTCGACGCCGGTCATTCCGGGCATGTGCAGGTCGAGGATGGCGAAATCGGGTTTAAGCCTGGTGATCATGTCCAACGCCGAGGGACCGTCAGCGCATTGCCCGACAATGTGCAGCCCATTGGCGGTGCACAACGCGGCAATGCCTTCGCGCACGATAGCGTGGTCGTCGGCGAGTACCAACGTGATCTCGTCTGCTGGTTTCATCGATTCCTCTTTGGCGGGACAGGCCGAGGCACGCTGTCCACCTGTCCTGCTGTGAATGGCGCGGAGACCTCCAGTGTAGTTCCATTGGGGCCGCTTTGTATACGCAATTGGCCGCCGAGCGAAGCGGCCTGCTCGCGAATGGAGCGGAGCCCGATTCCGGACGCAACGCCCGCCGGGGCCGAGAACAGGCGCTCGGCGTCGAATCCGACGCCGTCATCCCGGACGGTCAGGACCAGCACGCCGCTATCGTGCCGAAGCGTCATCTCGACGCGCCGGGCACGGGCGTGGCGCACCAGGTTGGAGAGGGCTTCCTGGGCGGCGCGGTACAGCAGCACCTTGACTTCGAGGGCGGGGTCGTGAGGCAGCGGTTCGAGTTGCAGGTTGACCTCGAAACCCTGGGGAACGCCGCTGATCTCAAACAGTTGGGCGAGTGCGGTTTCAAGCGACAGCCGTTGCCACTCGGGCGGAAGCAGCCGTTTGGAAATGGAGCGGACGTAATCCAGCGCCTCGGTGGCGAGCATGGAGATGTGCGACAAGGCCTGCTGGACCTGGGAGGGCGGGTCGGAGGATTGCCTGGCAATGATTTCGAGCTGCAGGCGGATCGCGGCAAGGGTCTGGCCCAGGCCGGTGTGCATTTCGCGGCCGAGGCGCTCGCGCTCGCGCTCGATTTGGAAGAGCGTTTGCGCGCCGGTTGCCTGGCGCAGACGGAGTGTGCGGGTAGAGAGCGCGCGCTCGACATTTTGCAGGCGGAAGTAATTGCGGAGGAAATCCCACTGCACGTCGAGAAGGGCGGCGGCCTCCCCACGGGCGGTGACTTCGGCCTGCCCGGCAAGCTCGGCGGTGATCCACAGGCTGTCGCCCTCCTGAAGGACCGGGGAGAAGCGCGCGGTGGAAGTGCGTTTCAGGAGAGCGGCGGTTCCGGAGGGCGCGACCGAGCGCATGGCGTCGGCGAGGTTGTCCGCGGGTCCGAATGCGGCGCGCGCCGCTTCGGTCATGAAGAGGACCTGCCCCTTCCGGCCGCACTCCATCAGGAGCGGATCATCGCCCGCGCCGCCGGCATCAGCCTCCGAGTTAGAGCCGTGGTTCAACCGGATCTCTCCTAAGTCCGTTGGGTCTTTCGGATTCAGAATGCCAGTAAAGACACCTATTCGGCAATTCCGGCAAGTACTTAGTACGTTTACGTCCAGTGGCTGCGAGTCTGCCTTGAGAGGTGCGCGGTACTTGCCTAGTACCTTAGTTACTAAATGTAGTACTTGCATAGACTTGCGGTTACGTATTATAAACGGATCACGGATGAATAAAGCGATCGCGTTTGTACCGAGAGCGGCCATCTTCCTGGCGGGCGCTGCGTTAGGCGCCTTGGCGCTCTCCCGCAAAGAGGGTGGAGCCGATGCGTCGGCTGCCAGGGAACTGAAGAAGGAGCTGGCCGGCCTGGAGGGCCGGCTGGCCGAGCAGGAATCGACTAACACCAACCGGTTCACACAGATCGAGGCGCGCTTGGACGAACACTCCGCGAAGCTGGCGGAGGTTCCTTCGACCGCGCAGATCGTCGCAGCCATGGAGCAGTTGCTCTCGAAGACCATGGCCTCGCTGGACGAGCGGCTTACCACCCAGGCCCACTCCATCGAGGTCTTGAAAACCACCGTCTCGCAGACCGACAGCCTGCTCGAGCGCGTCCTGGAATCGCTGGATTCCTTACAGACTTTCACCGACCCGTCGGAGTTGACGCAAGACGCAATCCTCCAGCGTCCGGTGTGATATCGGAGAAGATTCTTTTCCGAGGCGGGGTACGGATTGTCCCTTCATTCCTTTACTTTTCTCCGATCGCACAATCAGCATACTCCGGTTTGCTCGAGAGGAAGAAAACGTCTATCCTCAGGAGAACTTATCGATGGACCTGGCAAAAGTGCTCCAGCAACTTCACGAGGAATTGCAGCATCTGGATGCCGCAATTCTAAGCCTCGAACGTCTCCAGAGGAAAAACCGCCGCGGCAGGCCACCGACCCTGCTGGCGGATGCCAGGGCCGCGATTCGCGGCGAGGCGCAGGAGAAGGCAAAGGCGCCCCCGAATCTGCCCCGCCCGGTTAAGCCACGCCCTTGACCGAAGTCAGGAGTCAGGAGCCACGAGTCAGAATTTTCGACGCTGAAATTTCCGGCTTGACGCGCACGCCGATTTGTCATACAATGTTTGAGAAATGCCCCGTACAGATTCTCTCGGCCAATTCGAGCAGTTGGTCCTGACGGCGGTTCTGCTGCTTCGCGACGACGCCTACGGGGTCACCATTCACGGCAAAGTTCAGGAACTGGCCCGGCCCAAGGACATCTCGCTGGGGGCGGTGTATGTCACGCTGGACCGGCTGGAGGACAAAGGCCTCCTGGTGTCGCAGCTTTCGGATCCGACGCCGGAGCGGGGCGGCCGCGCCAAGCGCTGTTACCGGCTGGAGGCGCTGGGGGAGCAGGCGTTGCAGGAGTCGGCCGTGACGGCCAAACGGATCTTCGACGGGATCGCGCAGGTGTGGGGCAAGGAGTGGGCCAAGGAATGGGGGAAGCGGTGGGGTAAGGAGGCGGGCTGATGGGCGCGCCTCCGCATAGGATTGCCGAAGCGGTTGTAGGGTTTCTGTTGCCGCCGGCCTGCCGCGAGGAGGTGCTGGGCGACCTCCACGAGCGATCGGCGGGCACCGTGCGGTATCTCGCCGAAGCGCTGGGAGTGGTGCCGCTGGTGATCGTGAGCAGAGTGCGGCGCACACTCGACCCGCAGGTGACGCTGATGGAGGCGTTCGTCCTGTACTTGTCTTTCACGGGCGCCGCGGAATACCGGGATCGGGCATTGGTGAGCGGCTCGTGGGGCCTGACGCGGCTGGCGATCCCGGCGGCGGTGGCGCTCCTGGCACTCAAGCTTTACGATGCTTACGCGAAGCCGGGCAAGCGGGGGCCGCTGGCCGGCGCCGTGGAGACCGCGTTCGCCCTCGGGACGGCGTGTTTGTCGCAGGCGATACTTCAGTTGGGGAGCCGGGACCTGGCGCTGCCACTCTGGGTAACGTTTCGCGGCGCGGGGATCAGCTTGCTTCTGCTGACGCTGGTGCGGGTGTTGTTTCCGCCACTTCAAGACCGGCCGGTGGGAGCCGCCGGACCCGCGTTTTGGGTGAGGCAGACGGGAGAGCCGATGCGGATCACGCCGGGCGTGGCACGCATGGTGAAAGGGGCCGGGGCGGTTCTGCTGCTGGCGGCGGTTTATCTGCTGTTCAGGCGGGTGTAGCCGGGAGCGTGGATATGGATTCGAACAGGAAGACTCTCGTTTTTTGGATGGTGCCGATCCTGGTGGCCCTTGCTCTGCTTGCGACGGTTCGGACCACCGGGTCCAGCGCAGCGAAGGTGAGCTATTCCCAATTTCTCCGACAGGTGGAGGACGGACAGGTGGCCGGCGTGACCATCACCGCAGGCGGCTCGGGCGCGAACCGGGCGATGGCCGTGCTGAAGGGCGGCCGAACAGTGCGCACCGTACTGCCGCGGGACTACCGGGACGTGCTTGCGGCTTTGCAGGCCAAGCTCGTCAACGTCGAGATTCAAGAAAACCCCGCGGCCCTCAACATACTCATCAACGCGTCGCCGTTCCTCGTTCTGCTGGCCCTTTGGGTTTTCCTGATGCGCAGGATACGGGACAATCCTGAACCAAGTGGAAGTCCGGGCGGATCTTTTTAAAACGGCAAGTCCTCGCCGGTGATGCCGCCGGCCGACTCGTCCTCCGGCGGGGCGCCGGGACGCTCGAAGAGGATCTCCTTCTTCGCTTCCCAGAACTCGAGCCGGTCGAACTTGTAGCCGTCGAACTGCCGCAGGAAGAGCTGAGCGCCGCAACCGGGCACGTAACAGTCGTCCTTGCCGGGCTTCGGGCATTCGCCGAAGATGCACAGGCGGCCGCGATAGCGGTCCGTGCCGGGCTCGAAGATGTGAACATCCACCTCGAAATGCGGCACGCCGATATCGCGCTCGACCTGGAGCCGGCTCCGCTTGCCGGAAGGCCCATGGGGATCACGCTCGACTGGTTCCGTTTCTTTCTGACCGAGGACCCGCAGTGGGACTGGACCACCATCACGCCTGCCAGTTGAGCCGCCCGTTGGCGTCGAGCGCAAAACTGCCGCTGCCGCCTTCGTGGCCGGTGTCGGTTGCGCCGGCGGCATAGCCGGAAGCTGCCGGCGAGAGCACGCCGGCCGCGCTGCCTCCCGAAAAGCCGCCGCCGCCGGTTCCCTGGAATCTTCCGTTCCAGCCACGCATCGGAAGTCCGATGAATATTTTGACCCGATCGCCGGAAGGCGGATGCGTAACCGTAGCGGTGATGCGGGAGGGTCCGCCGGCTGGAGCGACGGCGGCGGAATCGATGGTGGTGTCAGGGAGCGAAACAGAGGTCAGGCTCTCGCACGAGCGCACGGGAGCGGCATTCGCCACCAGCGGCTTCGGTGGGGCGCCGGAGGCTGGGGCGCCGGACCGCGGCCTTGCGAACGGCCCGGGACGGCGGCCCCGAAAATGACCGAAGGCCTGCCCTGGATACCAACCCAGGTCGGGCTTTCAGGCCATCTTGCCCCACTGAAGAATTAACTGCTGGCGAGGGCTGAGTCCCAAAACGGGGACGGGCTGCGACGCTGAGGTAAACTTTGTCGAGGAGAGACGGTTGCGCACAGAGTTTCCAACGCGGTGGACCAGGCGATTGTCGATTGAGTCCTTCTGGCCAAATCAGCTCATCATCCCAACGTTCCCAACGTGGCGCCGATTGAAGAGTGTTTGCGCGTGTGGTACACTCTTCGTCCATTGGCCCGGGATTTCCGCGCCACAAAGGAGGAGGGTAGTGACGACTAGACAATTTGCATCACGGGCAGCGGCAGGTGCTGTATGTTTCGGAATCTTGATCGCGGGCCTATCGATCCGCTCCCCGCGCGTACAAGCGCAGGACACCGAGGCGATGCTCAGCCAGATAGGTCTCGCGATAGCGCCCGTCCCGCTGAATCTGGCCGGAAAAGATCAGCAGTTGGTGGGACTGGGCAGCTATCTGGTCAACGCGATAGGCGACTGCAATGGTTGCCACACCGGTGGCGGGCCGCCAAACTTCAATTACGCCACTGGCGGAAACCCATACTTTGCGTCGACGCATCTTTTTCTTGGAAGGCCGCTTCCCGTGCCGGCGAAGGTCGATCCGACGGTCTACCTGAGTGGGGGCCAGGACTTCGGTCCAGTCGGGACTCCAACCGGGCCTTCCATGTACGGAGGACCAGACATGATCGCAAGAAATTTGACACCCGACAAGACTGGGCTGCCGGAAGGGGGGATGACCCTTGCACAGTTTATGCAGATCCTGAAAACTGGCACGGATTTCGATCACGTCCATCCAATCTGTACAGCAGATCAACTGGCAACAATTGCAGCAGGCACCACGCCGCCCCCGATCTGCATTCCCACTTCACCCGACAATAATACCAACGGCGATCTTCTCCAAGTCATGCCGTGGCCAACCTTTTCGAACCTGACCGACTACGACATCCAAGCCATCTACACGTATCTGAGCGCCATTCCCTGCATCGACAACAGTGTTAGTCCGGGGCCGGCAGGCGACCCCAACGAGCTGCGCAACGACTGCGGGACACCAGCTACGCCTGGGGCTGAACTAACGATCGGGAAACCGTTGCGCAGGTGGCGGCGTTAAGACCCGCTGGTCTGATCGCTGACTGGCGCGTGCGTGGACAGCCGCTCGGGGCCGGATCCTGCCGGCCCCTCTAGTGGTCCAGTTTCTCCTTTCCGCAGTGGCCGGGCAGCTACTCCAGATCGGGCAGATCCTCGCTCGGGACCAGCAGCCGGATCGACCGGCTCTCCCACGGTGTGCGCTCGATGAGGCCATTGGCCTCCAACCGCATCACCATGTCGTGAACGGAAGGCGGGCTCACGCGGAAGTACCTCTGCATGTCCATCTCCGCCGGCGGGCACCGGTGCAATTTCGTGTAGTAATGGATGAAGGCCAGATACTGGCCCTGCTTGCCTGTGAATCGCCGGGTCACGGGAGAAGATCAGAACGGCACGTCGTCGTCCGTGATGCCCTGGTTGAAATCGTCCGGCGGCGCTTGGGGTGCGGCCGGCGCGGGCGGCGCGGCCGACGGCTGGGAGCGCTGGGCGGAGCGGGGCATGGAAACCGGGCGTTCGAAATCGCCGGAGCCAGGGGGTCCGCCGGGCGAGTCGCCGCGGCCACCCAGGAGGATCAGCTCGTCGGCCACGACTTCCGTGAAGTAACGCTTCTGCCCGTCCTTGTCATCGTAACTGCGAGTCTGGAGGCGGCCTTCCACGTAGACCTGCTTGCCCTTGGTGAGGTAGTTCGCGAGATTCTCCGCGCGCCAGATGGTGACGTTATGCCAGTCGGTCTCTTCCTTCCATTCGCCGGTCTCTTTGTCCTTCCAGCGGCGACTGGTCGCCACCGTGAAACTGGATCGGGCCACGCCGCCGGGGGTGAACTTGGTCTCGGCGTCCTTGCCGAGATTCCCCAGCAGGATCACTTTGTTGACACTTCGGGATGCCATATTACCCTGAACTGTAACACAACCGGTCCGCGGCGTGACCGGTCATTTTGCGTCGCCGGCGGCGGCCGGTTTCACCTCGCTCAAGCCGGCCGCGCAGGTGGCTAGCGCCGCCCGTGCTTCGTCTTTGGGGAAATAGGGCGAAACAGCGGGGAGCGCGCGCTCCAGGTATTGCCGCGACACTCCGCAAGAGCCGCCAGCGACCGCGGCAAGATGCCGCCAGGCTTCGGCGTCGGCCCGCATCTGTCCGGTGATCTCGAAGTTGAGCGCGCTCGAGAATTCGTCTTCGGCGAACGCGTAGCCCTTGCGGCGGTAAAGGAGAATTCCCCGGTACAGGTGCGCTTCGCCGGATGCCAGATCCTTGGCGCCGGCGAACGCGGTACGGCTGGCGAGGTTGTAATCGGCGAGCGCGGACTCGGTCTCGCCGGCGATCTCCTTGGCGCGAGCCCGCAAGTAGAGCGCCCGCGCGTCGGAAGCATCGGCTTTCACCGCGGCATCGAAGGTGGCGATGGCCTCCCTGGCTTCGCCCGCCAGAAGCTGGGCGCTACCCAATTCCACCAGTTCGGACGCCCGGCCGGCGGGCGGGCCGAGTCGCGCGGCGAGCGAGGACGGCACGGCGGGATGCAGAATCTCCATGGCGCGCCGGTAGGCCGAGGCGGCCTCCTGGTAGCGGGCCTGGTCAAAGGCCCGGCGGCCGGCGATCCACTCCAGCCAGCCCGAGGAAGATCCGGCAAACTCCTTCGCGGCGCCGGCGAGGTCGCCGTTGCGCAATGCCATCCAGCCCAGCCACTCGCGCCCGGTCCGGAGGACGGCCTGGCAGAATTCGGCAGGCACCACGGCAGACGAGCAGACCGGGTTGGATAAGGCGGCGGCGATCTGGTTCCGGGCAAGCTCGGCGCCGTCCGCGTCGGTCCCGGCTTTCAGGCGCGCAATGGAGGCGAGCACAAGAAGACCCGAGGAGATCGGCTCCGGCGGCTTATTTCGAGTGGCGGTTCGGGCCGGCCAGGACTGCATGGCCCGGTCGAATTCGGACGCGGCGTCGGTAAATTCGGCGGCATTGCCCGTGATCGCGGCGCCCGCCAGGGTGCAGTAGGCCTTGCGGAAGTGGACCATCGGCAGGTCGTCGGGCAAGGCGGCCGGCAGGAAAGCCGCCAGCGCCTGAACACAAGCAGTGGTATCGCGCAGGTCGGGCACCGCGTTCAGTTGGACACGGTCAAAGGCCGATTCCGCCTTCGAAAGCAGGGCCGGCCGCTGGTCGCTGGCGCCATACGCGACGGCGGCGCCCCACAATAGGAGCATCCGGATGCGCATCTGCCATGCAACGTAGCACACCGAGCACCGTTGTACGGCAGTGCACTGTGTATCCTGAAACCAGGAGCCCTGCCACGTACCGCTACATCGACGTCAGCCTTCCGGTCCCCCTCGATCAGCCGTTCACCTACGAGCTGCCCGAGACGCTGCGGCACCGCGTGCAGCCGGGCAGCCGCATCATCGTGCCGTTCGGCCCGCGCAAGCTGACGGGGGTCATCCTGCGCTGCCACGACGAGCCGCCCGCGGTTGCCACGCGGGAGGCGCTGCGGCTGATCGACGCCACGCCCGTGCTGGATGCGGAGCTGCTGGCGCTGGGCCGGTGGATCGCCGGGTATTATTGCGCGCCGCTGGGGGACGTTTTGCGATCCATGCTGCCGCTGGCCTCGGAAATCCGGCGCGGCAAGATCTGGTCGCTGACCGATGCCGGGCAGGACGCCGCGCGCCAGCTTCTGCTGGACTCGGCGCCCGACGACCCGGTGGCGCAGGTGCTGCGGATGCTGGAGAAGCGGCCGCTCTCGGCGGCCTACCTGGCCAAGGCTCTGCCGCTGGCCGACAAGGCGGTGCGGTCGCTCCAGCGCAAAGGGTTCATCGCGGCAGAGCAGGTGCAGACCGAGCGGGATCCGCTGCGCGCGCCCGCCGAGCGCCTGCGGGTGGAGCTGGCGGGGAGCGCCGCGGATGGCAAGCTGACCAAGCCCGAGCGCGAGCTGCGGGCCTTCCTCGAGCTGCACCCGGGCTCGCACAACCTGAAAGACCTGGAGGATGCCGTCAAGAACGCGAGCGCGGCGGCGCGTTCGCTGGCGCGCAAGGGGATGGTCACGCTGCGGCCGGAGAACGCGGCCATCCGGAGCGGGCCGGTTCGCGTACGGCACGCCATGAACCCGGCGCAGCAGGCCGCATTCGACGCGATTCGGGACGCCATCGCCGCCAAACAATTCCAGACCTTCCTGTTGCACGGCGTCACCGGGTCGGGCAAGACCGAAGTGTATCTGAACGCCATCGAGGCGGCATTGGCGGAAGGGCGCGGGGCGCTGCTGCTGGTTCCCGAGATCGCCCTGACCCCGGCCATGGCCGGCCAGTTTTTCTCGCGCTTCGGCGACAAGGTGGCCATCCTGCACAGCGCCTTCACCGACGTGGAGCGCTCCGAGCAGTGGCGCAGAATCCGCAGCGGCGCGGCTTTGGTGGTGGTAGGCACGCGGTCGGGCGTGTTCGCGCCGGTGCGCAACCTGGGCCTGATCGTGGTGGATGAAGAGCACGACGGCAGCTACAAGCAGGAGGAAACGCCGCGCTACCACGGGCGCGACGTGGCCATCGTGCGGGCGCAGGCGGCGGGCGCGTGCGTGGTGCTGGGGTCGGCCACGCCGAGCCTGGAAACGCGCTACAACGCGGAGCGCGGGAAGTACCGCATGCTGGAACTGCCGGGGCGGATCGAAGAGCGGCCGATGCCCACGGTGGAGCTGATCGACATGCGCCAGGAGTTTCTCGAGACGCGCAAGCAGTCCACGTTTTCGCGGAAGCTGCTGGAGGCGCTCGGCGCCCGGCTGGAGAACGGCGAGCAGACTATCGTCCTGCTGAACCGGCGCGGCTTTTCGAGCTTTGTGGCGTGCCGCTCCTGCGGCCAGAGGGTGGAGTGCATGAACTGCTCGCTGACCCTCACCTACCACAAGCGGGACCGGCGGCTGTTGTGCCACGTCTGCGGGTATGCCGAGAAGGTGCCGAGCGTCTGCCCCAAGTGCGCCAGCGAGCATATTTACTTTCTGGGGCTGGGGTCGGAGCGCGTGGAGGAAGAGCTGCACCAGGCGTTTCCCGCCGCCCGCATCGCGCGGCTGGATCGCGATACGGTGACGGGCAAGCGCCAGTACGAGACCGTGCTCCACGATTTTCGCGAAGGCTTTTACGACGTGCTGGTGGGAACGCAAATGATCGCCAAGGGGCACGACATTCCCAACGTGACGCTGGTGGGCGTGGTGTCGGCCGACGTCGGACTGGGGATGCCGGACTTCCGCGCGGCGGAGCGGACCTTCCAATTGCTGACGCAGGTGGCGGGCCGCGCCGGCCGCGGCAGCGTTCCTGGAATCGTCCTGGTGCAGACCATCAACCCCGACCACTATGCCGTGCGCATGGCCGCGGCGCAGGACTATCAGGCTTTCTACGAAAAGGAGCTGACGTTCCGCCGCATGATGCACTATCCGCCGTTCACCGCCATGGCCAACGTGCTGGTCCGCAGCGAGAAGCAGGAGATGGCCATGCGGATGAGCGCGGAGCTGGGAGCGCTGCTGGTTCCGCCTCCCGAAAAACTGAGGATCCTGGGACCGGCGGAGGCGCCGGTGGCGCGCCTCAAGAGCGAGTACCGCTACCAGTTCCTGATCAAAGCGGCCAGCCGCAAGGCGCTGAATGAGCTGCTCCAGCGGATTCGCTCCTTCGCGCTCGACCACAAGTGGAACGCGACGGCGCTGATGATCGATGTGGACCCGCTGACCTTGATGTGACGCGGCCTTAGTCGCCGGTGAGGAAAGCGGCTGCGCATTGGACCATGCGCTCGGGCGTGTTGCCGACGCTCTCGACTACCGCCACGGTCAACTGGAGCGCCGGACGGACGGTCTTGCCGTCCTTCAGACAGGAATAGGAGCCGGATAGCTGTTCCGAAAGCACTTTAGAGAGATTGATGGCTTGGGTTTTCGGAATGGTGAGCAAGGCCACAAATTCCTCCTTGCTCCAGCGGCCGAGAACCGCGGTAATCGGGAGGCTGTTGCGCAGCCGTTTGGCGAATGCGCCCGCGAGTTCCCCGGCCACGTCCGGGCCGAAGTGGACCTCGGCCAGGCGCATGCCGCTCACCCTGGCCAGCAGCATGCAGTACCCGATTGGCGAGGCGCGGATCCGCTGCTCGATTTCCTGGCGGTTGAACAGCTTGGTGAGTTGATCGATAGACGATGCCACCTCCAGCGAATCGATGCGCTTGTGGAGCATGCGGATCTCCACTTGAAACTCGGCTATGGCAAGCTGGTGTTGTTTCCGGATCTGCTCCAGGCTGTCCTCCATGTTGCCGGCCACCGAGAGCAGCGTCGCGCGAATCCCGGACGCCTCGGGGAAGGTCGCTATGTCCCGCAGACGGCTCATGGCGTTGCGGAGCCGCAGCTCTTGATCGCCATCGGTCTGCGACAGCGAGTCCAGGATCTCCTCGAGCGCGCGGGTCGTGCTCACCAGCTCTTCGCGCATCTCGTTGAGGAACTCCGCCGCCTTGTCGCGATAATCGCGCAGCAGGCCGCGCAAGGTGGCCTGGCTCTCCTCCAGGGCCTCCGGCGTGCCCGGCGAAAGCGACTCCGCCAGAGCAGCCAGGTATTTTCGCTGGGGTTCGGTAATCTCCTTGTCCAGCTCGATCGTATAGTGGCTCAGATTCTGGATGGCGGTTTGGTAGCATTCCACCGCCAGGGTCCGCTCCTGGTGGCAGCGCTCCAACTCGGACATCGAGTTTCGAATCGAGATCATCAATGCCTCTCCCCAAGACTATCGGCGGCGCGGGAAATTTCTTTAGGCTTGATTTTCCCTTTTTATTCGCCCACAATGAACATGAGGACATACATGGCACTGACCAAGCGGCAAAAGCAGGTGCTCGACTTCATCGCCGATTTCCTGGACGATAACGGCTACTGTCCGAGCTACGACGAGATCGCCCGAGGGCTGGATCTGGCTTCGCTGGCCACCGTGCACAAGCACATTTCGGTGCTGGAGGGCAAGAATTACCTCAAGCGCGGGTTCAACCAGAGCCGCTCGCTGGAGCTGACTCCGAAGTACCTTCAGGAATCGCGGAGGACCAGACCCGCTGCTCCGGAAATCCCGTTGTTGGGGCGCATCGCGGCGGGATCGCCGGTGGAGGCCGTGGAGCACCGGGAGACGCTGAATTTCGCCGATTTTGCGGGCAACCCCAACACTTACGCCCTCGAGGTGAGCGGGAACTCGATGATCGACGAGCACATCTGCGACGGCGACCTCATCCTGCTGGAGCGCGTGGCCCAGGCGAGGGACGGCGACATCGTGGTGGCGCTGGTAGCCGGGAGCGACGCCACGCTGAAACGGTTCTACCGCGAAAGCGGAGACACGATACGGCTCCAGCCAGCGAATTCCGCTCTCAAGCCGATTCTGGTCCCGGCGCGGGACGTGATGATTCAAGGCCGCCTGCTGGCGGTGCTCAGGAAATATAAATGAAGATCAGGCAGTGACGCGGACTCGCAGTTCCTGCTCGGCGCGCAGCCAGTCTTCCGCGGGCGAGCCACCCTGACAACCGCGGGCTTCCCAAAACGAGTAGGCCAGCGTGGCGATTTCTGCGTTGCTCGGTTCGGAAACGTACACGGGGGCCTCTGCCAGGGGGGCTGGTTCCGGCGCCATCGCCGGCTCGACGGCCCCTGTGGGCGCCCCGGCGGAATGCTTAGCGCGCTTCGAAGCGGGTTTGTGGCGCGCGGGGACAGCCGCGGCATTGGAAGACACTACCAGATCGTTTTCGGGATTGCGTTTAGCCATGTAAGTTAGCGATTCTCCCTGCTTGAGTATTCCTTACGATTATAGCCGAATTCCGGTGAAAAAGGCATTAAATCTTTCTATCAGTTCAATTACCAGAGTGTCATTTCAGACCGCGGCCTCCCGGGGGTGTATCTAAGGTGTATATTGAGGATAGGTTGCGAGTAAGTGCCATACTTGCGTTAGCGCTGGCGCTCGCGGCGCAGGGCGCTGCGGCATCCAGGGTGATCGTCGTCGACATCGATAGCGTGGTGCACCCGATCACCGTGGACATCGTGGCCAGCGCCATCGAGCAAGCCAAGCAAGAGAATGCCATCCTGCTCATCGTCCGGCTCAACACGCCCGGCGGGCTGATGGACGCGATGCGCGAGACCATAGAGAAGATCGCCTCCTCGCCGGTCCCCGTGGCCACTTATGTCGCGCCCAGCGGCGGGCGTGCCGCCTCGGCCGGCTTTTTCATTCTGGAATCGGGAGACATGGCGGCCATGGCGCCGGGCACCAACACCGGCGCGGCCCATCCCGTCTCGCTGGGCGGCGCCGAAATGGACGCCGTCATGAAGCAGAAGGTTGAGAACGACGCTTCCGCTTACATGCGCAGCATTTGCGTCAAGCGCGGGCGGAACGCCGCGCTGGCCGAAACCGCGGTCCGCGAGAGCAAATCGTTCACCGAGCGCGAGGCGCTGGACCAGCACCTGATCGACCTGGTCGCGCCCGGCGAGCGCGAACTGCTCGCGGCGCTCGACGGCCGCACCGTCACGCGCTTCAACGGCACCACGCAGACGCTCCACACGGCGGGCGCGGACATCGAAGTCTATCAGCTCTCCCCGCGGCAGAAGCTCATCTCCGCGATCGCCGATCCCAACATCGCGCTGGTGCTGCTGTTCATCGGCGCCATGCTGATCTACGTGGAGTTCAGCTCGCCCGGAATGGTGGCGCCCGGCGTGTTCGGGGCCATCTGCGTGCTGCTGGGCCTCTCGGCCATCTCGGTGCTGCCCATCAACTGGCTGGGGGCGGCGATGCTGCTGCTGGGGTTCGTGCTGTTTGCGCTGGAAGCCAAGTATCCCACCCACGGCGTCCTGGGAGTCGGCGGAGCGGTGTCCCTGCTGATCGGCGCCGTGACCCTGGTCAACAGCCCCATACCGGAGATGCGCGTCCACTGGCTGACCGCCATCGCGCTGGTGCTTCCCTTCTCCCTGATTACGCTGCTGCTGGTGACGCTGGCCGTCCGCGCGCGGCGCGGCAAGGTGCAGACCGGCTCGGAAGGCATGATCGGCGAAGTCGGCGCGGCCATCACCACGCTTGCGCCCGGCGGCATGGTATTTGTCCACGGCGAGTATTGGGTCGCCGTGGCGCTCCAGCCCGTGGCCGCTGGAGCGCGCGTCAAGGTCACGGCCATCGACAAACTGAAGCTCACTGTGGAACCGGTTCCGGACCGTACTGGAGGCTGAAAATGGACGCACTTCCGTTTGGCTCGATTATCATTATCTTCATCGTTCTGTACCTGCTCAGTTCCATCAAGATTCTGCGCGAATACGAGCGCGGCGTGATCTTCCGCCTGGGACGCGTGCTGGAAAAACCCAAAGGACCGGGAATCATCTTCGTCTTCGCGCCCATCGACCGCATGGTGCGCATCTCGCTGCGCATCGCCGCGTTCGAAGTTCCTTCGCAGGACGTGGTCACCCGCGACAACGTGACGGTGAAGGTGAATGCCGTGATTTACTTTCGCGTGATCGAACCGCAGCTCGCCGTGCTGGAGGTTACGGATTTCCTCTACGCCACCTCGCAACTGGCACAGACGACGCTGCGCAGCGTGCTCGGCGAAGTCGAGCTGGACGAACTGCTGAGCCAGCGGGAAAAACTGAACGTGCGGCTGCAATCCATTCTCGACCAGCACACGGCCCCCTGGGGCGTGAAAGTCACGGTGGTGGAAGTAAAGCAGGTGGACCTGGCCGAGCAGATGATCCGGGCCATCGCGCGGCAGGCCGAGGCGGAACGCGAGCGGCGCGCCAAGATCATCCACGCCGAGGGGGAGTACACCGCCGCCACAAAGCTGGCCATGGCCGCGGAGGTCATCCAGAAACAGCCGGCGGCCATTCAGCTCCGCTACCTGCAGACGCTGGTCGAAATCGGCACGGAGAAAAATACCACAATCGTATTTCCGCTGCCGCTCGATATACTCTCATCTTTGGGGGGCGCGCTCGACAGGTTCGCCAGAGCCCCCGGGCCAGGAGCCGGAAATCCGTAAGACATGAGAAATCACGAGACGGGCGAATTCGAAATGGTGGTGGGCAACCGCCAGTTGTTGAGCGGTTTTTTCGTCATCGTGCTCCTGTTTGCCGTGGCCTTTGCCATGGGCTATGTAGTGGGTGAGAACTCCCGCTCCGCCAAGCCGCAGCAGGCCGAGGCGGCCGGGTCCCCACCGCCGGCAAAGGCTTCGGAAACGCGGCCCGAGCCGGTGCCCGTCCCCCCGCCGCAGGAAACGCCGCCGGCGTCCAAGGCCGCGGACTCCCCGCCGGCCGAAGCGCCCGCGCAACCCGTTACCCAGCCCGCCCGCGAGGCCACGCCGCCCGCCGCCCCCCCGCCTTCCGCGCCGTCGGTGTCCGCTTCCGCCTCCGACGCCGCCGGCGATTTGGCGCCCGGCGCCTACTGGCAGGTCATCGCCACCGCCAACCGCGATTCGGCCCAGGCCATGGTGCAGACGCTCCGCGACAAGGGCTTCCCCGCCACCCTGAGTCCCGGGCCGAACAGTCTCACGCGCGTGCTGGTGGGCCCGTACACCGACACGGCCTCCATGGGACGCGCCAAGTCGGAGCTGGAGAGCGCCGGATTCAATCGCCTGGCCACGTTCCGGAGATAAGGTGGCCGACCCGCTGGTACAGATCGGCCCCTCCGCGCGGCCCAGGCTCCCCGAATTTGCGCGCAAGCCGCGCACCCATTTCGAATCGCTCAACCGGCTGAAG
>DASQZT010000131.1:0-59376 GCA_035638575.1 Bryobacteraceae bacterium | reverse complement strand
GCAAGACGACCCTCGTGCTCGAAGCTTTCCGCCAGGCTCTGCGCGGCCGCAACGATGCCGTCCGCCTGCTGGTGCCCACCGCCACGCTCGCACGGCATTTGCAGAACCGCATTGCGCGCGAAGGCTTCGTGTTCCGTCCCGGCCTCGTCCAGACGCTCTCGGCCTTCGTCGCGGGATGGGCGGAAGATCTGCCGCAGGTTTCCGACGCGGCCCTGTACCTCATCGTGGAGCAGGCCGCGCGCCGCGTGCGCCGTCCCGAGTTTGCGCAGGTGGAGCAAATGCCCGGCTTCTGCGCCTCCGTGGCGCGAGCCATCGGCGAGTTCGCTTCGGCCGGATGCGACTCCGCCCGGCTCGCGGCTGGTCTTCCCGATGCGCCGTTCGCCGCCGCGTTCCTCGCCGTGTATCGCGAAGTGGAGCGGGAACTGGAGCAGCGCGGCCTGGCCCTGCGCGGCAAGCGTTTCGAACGCGCCGCGGAGCGCATCGCGCGCGATGGGCTGAACGGCATCCGTACCATCTGGCTCGACGGTTTTCACGAGCTGCCCGATCCCGAGCTGCGCGTGATCGAATCGCTGGGCCGCCACGCCGATGTCAGCCTCACCTTCGAGGCCATGGACGCCCGCCTTCAGGCCATCGGCTTCCGCGAAGAGCGCCCGGCCCGCTCGCGCCCGTCGCCCGTCGTGGCCTTGGTCGCCGCGCCGGGAATCGAGCGCGAGGTCGAAGAGATCGCGCGGCGCATCCTCGAGCAGGCCGCCGCGGGCCGCCCTTTCCGCGAAATGGCCGTCATCGTCCGCGCCAAGGATATCTACGTTCCCGTCTTGCGCTCCACCCTCGAGCGCTTCGGCATCCCCGCCCGATTCTACTTCGATCAAAGGCTGGACCAGCACGCCGTGGTGCGCTTCCTGACCGGCGCGGTGGACGCCATGCTGAGCGGCTGGGACCACGCGCAAACCCTCGCCGTCCTGCGACTCGCCCCGCGGTTCGCCGACTCCGAAACCATGGACCGCCTCGATTTCGCGGTGCGCGATCTGATGCCGGATTCCGGCCTGGGCGCGATGAAAGGGCTGGCCGAGGCAGTGGGCGCAGATCGTGTGGCGCCGCTCGTCGACGCGCTGGCCGCCATCGAAGAGTGGCGCGCGTTGACGTTGGCCCCTGAGGATTGGACCGCGCGGATGCGCACCCTGCGCGCGCTGTTTCGCCCCGCTGTTGCCGGCAAGGGCCTCCTGTCCATTCCCCTCCATTCCCAAGCTCCTGCTCTCCAACAATTCGACCGCGCCCTCGACGAGGCTGCCGAAGCCCTCCCCGCCTCTCGGCAGATCGGCATCGAGGAATTCTGGCGCGCTGTGAAATCGGTCCTTCGCCTCATCCCCCTGCGCGTGGACGACGAGCGCCGCAACGTCGTCCACATCCTCAGCGCACCCGAGGCCCGCCAGTGGGTTCTTCCCGTGGTGTTCGTCTGCGGATTGGTGGAGAAGCAGTTCCCGCACTTCCACCCGCAGGATCCGTTCTTCCCCGATGATGCCCGCCGCAGCCTCCACCCCGCGGGAGTTCGCCTGCGCACCGCCGCCGATTTCGAGCGCGAAGAACGCGCCCTGTTCGATGCCGCCGTCAGCCGCGCCACCCTGCTGGTCACCCTCTCCTACCCCGAGTTCGATGCGCGCGGCGACCGCAACCTGCCGTCGCTGTTTCTCGACGGCCTGGCAGTGGACCGCCAGGAGTCCCGCGCCGTGCGCCCGCAACCGCGCCACCCGCCGGGTCCCGCCGGCCCCGTGCGAATCGACGCTCCCGCGCTGCTCGATTTCCTGCGGCAGAAGACCGCGCGTGTCTCGGCCACCGCCCTGGAGTCGTTCCTCCAGTGCCCGTTCCAGTTTTTCGGCGGGCGCGCGTTGCGCTTGAAGAAGGCGCCCCTGCGGCCCCAGGAGCGCCTCGATTTCCTCACCCAGGGCCTGATCGTCCACCGCGTCCTGGCCGAATGGTGGCCCGCCGGCGGTGACATCGAGCGCCTCTTCGAAACCGCCTTCGCGCAGGCTTGCGAAGAGAAGCGCATCCCCCGCGGCTACCACACCGAGCGCCTGCGCAACGCCATGCTCGACGATTTGCAGGTCTTCGCGGCCGATGGCCAATGGGAGCGCGGCCGCTTCGAGTCGCGCGCCGAGCTGGAGTTCGCCTTTCCCCTCGACAGCCTCGAAGTCACCGGCAAGATCGACCGTCTCGACGTAACCGCCGGTCGCCGCGCCTTCGTCATCGATTACAAGTACAGCAATTCGCAGCGCACCAAGGACAAGCGCGACAACGGCAACCTGCTCCAGGCGCCGCTCTACCTCATGGCCGCCGAGCGTTGCTTCGGCCTCGAGCCTGCCGGCATGTACTACGTCGGGCTGAAGAAGGAGGTGGTGTACGTCAACTGGAAGGATGCGCTGCCCGCCGGCTGGTCCACCGACGCCGAACGGCGCACCCTCTACGTAGTCGGGCAGATCCGTTCCGGCCGCGTGGAACCGGCGCCCGCCGATATTGAGAAGTGCCGCTACTGCGATTGCCGCGACGTTTGCCGCGTGGTCATCCGCCAGGCCGCCGCGGAGGCGGAGGGCGCATGAAGGAAGTAACCCTCACCTCCGATCAGCTCGCCGCCGTGGACGTTTCGAAACGCCACCTCGATGCCTGCGTGGTGGCCGGCCCTGGCTCGGGAAAGACCACCGTACTGGTGGAGTATTTCCGCCGCCTCGTGGCCCAGGGCGTCGATCCCCTGCGCATTCTCGCCATCACCTTCACCGAGAAGGCCGCCGGCAACATGCGCAAGCGGCTGGCGGAAACATTCCAGGAGGATCCCACCGCACGCGCCAGGCTCGAGCGCGCCTGGGTCTCGACCGTCCACGGCTTCTGCGCCCGCCTCCTGCGCGAAAATGCGATTTCGGCCGGCGTCGATCCCGAGTTCTCCGTCGCCGATGAGCGCGAATCCTGGCGCATGCAACAGGAGTGCATCGTGGCAGCCATCGAGGAGCTCTTCGCGGAGCATCCCCAGGCCGTGAAGGCGCTCGTCCGCGGCCTCTCTTCCTACGAGTTCGAAGAGGCCGTGCTGTCGGCCTACGATGCCATGCGCGGCGCCGGCGTGCGCGTGGAACAGCTCGCCCGATTCCCCGAGCCGCCCGGTATCACGCTCGCTGAAATCGCCCTCACCCTCAACGCGATCCGCGGGGAATCGCTGAGCGCCTGGAGCTACGCGCAGAAACAGCAACTCCTGGCGGCGCTCGAAGGCGCCGGGCGCATCGCCGCCGCGCACTCCCCGCGCGAGGCGCTGGCCGCCATCGCGGCCTTCTCCTGCAATCTCACCAAGTGCAAGCGCGGCAATAACGCCTACAACCTCCTGTCCCGCCTGAAAACGTTGACCGAGGACGTCAAGTACACCCTGATCACCGCCCACTACGCGCACGAGCGCCACGTGCTGCTCGATGTACTGGCGCGTTTCGACCGCCTCTATCGCGCTCGCAAGCGCCAGGCCGGCGCGCTCGATTTCGCCGACCTCGAAGAGTACACCGTCCTCCTCCTCGATCGCCACGACGAAACCCGCGACCGTCTGCAAAAGCAGTTCGACCATATCCTCATGGACGAGTTTCAGGACACCAACGGCCAGCAGGCCAACCTGCTGCGCCTGGTCCGTCCGCCCGGCCGCTTCTACGCCGTGGGCGACATCAACCAGTCGATCTTCGGTTTCCGCCACGCCGAGCCCGAAGGTTTCCGCCACTACCGTGAGGAGGTCGAACATGCCGGCCGCCGCCTGGTCGAGCTGGTGGACAACTTCCGCAGCCGCCCCGAGATCCTGAGCGCCGTCGAAACCATCGTGGCCGGCGCCGACGGCATCGAGCCGCGCAGCCTGGTCGCCGGACGCAAATTCGACGACGCGCGCCCCGTGTGTGTCGACGTCATGAGCATCGCGCCCGATGAGTCCGCGGAAGCGCAGTTTGTGGCGCGCCGCATCCTGGAATTCCGGCCGGAGTTCGACTTCGAGGATATCGCCGTGCTCGTGCGCAATACCGAAGTGCTGGCCGCCTTCACCGCGGCCTTCGACGATGCGGCCATCCCCTACATCGTGAACCGCGGCAAGGGATTCTACGAAACCCGCGAGGTGAACGACCTCACCCACCTGCTCCGCGTCATCGCCAATCCGCAGGATGAAATCAGCCTCGCGGTGGTGTTGCGCTCCCCGCTCGTGCAGGTATCCGACGAAGCGCTCCTGCTCCGCCACACCGGCGCGGCGCCTACTGAGTTCTCCCCCGAAGACGCCTGCAAGCTCTCCCTCTTCCGCGATCGCCTCCACGAATGGCGCATCCGCCGCGAGTACGTTTCCTTCGACCGCCTGCTGCTGGAGGCCATCGACGACTCCGGCTACCCCTGGACTCCGAATATCGACAAGTTCCTCGCCCAGGCCCGCGACGCCGCTTCCCGCATGTCGCTCGACCAGTTCGTCGACGAGTTGGCGCTGGTCCGCGCCTCCAACCCGCGCGAGCCCGATGCGCCGCCCGAAGATTCCGTAAACGCGGTCAAGGTGATGACCGTGCATTCCGCCAAGGGCCTCGAATTTCCCGTGGTCTTCGTGGCGGCGCTGCACAAAGGCATTGACACGAACCTGCCCGTGGTAGCCTTCTCGCGCGACTACGGCTTGGGCGCCCGCTGGCGCAATCCCGCGGTCCGCGAAGACAAGAGCGATCTTTTCCAGCACGCCATCCACGAAGAGCGCAAGATTCGCGAGCGCGACGAAAGCAACCGCCTGCTCTACGTCGCTATGACGCGCGCCGAGCAGCACCTGGTCCTGAGCTTCTCCGGCTCCGGCCGCAAGCCCGCGCACTGGGCGGGAGTCGTCACCGCCAGTCTGGGTCTCGACGTGTCGCAGCCATGCGACGAAGTCCTCACCCGCATCGCCCCGGATGGCAAGCCCTGGAGCCTGCGCCTGCTCGTGGCGCAGGGCGCCCAACCCGCCCAAAGTGTCACGGGCATTCTCGCGGTGACTCTCCCGAGCGCCGTGGAATTCCTTTCCGCGCCCCTCCTCACCGGCCAGCATGACACCAACGCCACCGTCACCGATCTGGCCGCGTTCGCCAACTGCCCGCGCGAGTATTACCTCGGCAAGTATCTCGGCTTCGAAGGCCGCGTCTCCAAAGCCGGCGCCCCCGCTACCGCCACCGCCGCCGATCTCCCCGCCAACGAGCTGGGCAGCCAGGTGCACGCGCTGCTGGCGGGAACGCCCGTCCCCGACCCGCATCCGGATGCGCAGCGCCTGGCCGCCGTATTCCGTCAGAGCCCGCTCGGCCGCCGCGTCGCCCGGGGTGCCCCCTGGGTCCGCCGCGTCGAGCGCGAATTTGCATTCCTGATGGCCGTCGAAGACCTTGTCATTCGCGGACAGATCGATCTCTGGTTCGAAGACCAGGAGGGGTCGGTCATTGTGGACTACAAGACCGACGACGTCACGGTTTTCGAAGCGCACCACCGCGCCCGCGATTACGAATTGCAGTTGCGCCTGTACTCGCACGCCGTGGAGCGCTTCGCCGGCCGTCCGCCCGGCCGCGCCTGGCTGCACTTCCTGCGCCCCGACACCCTGGTCGAAGTGGATTTGACCCCCTCGCTGCTCGAATCCCCGGAGCAGATCGTCCGCGACTTCCAGGAGGCGCAATCCCGGCAGGAGTTCCCGTTGAACGAAAGCGAGCGTTGCCGCCGCTGCCCCTTCTTCCGCGACCTCTGCCCCGCCACGCTCGGGCTCCGTCCCGAGCCACGACCGTAAGGGAGTGGCCTCCGTGGAACACGCACCCGGTAGACTTATGATCAGGGTGTCAGTCCGCGAGGGGCCCCCAGCAGGTATGATGACGCTTGCATATGAATCGTAGGCAACTTCTCCACCGGATCGGCGCGGCCGGCACGACGCTCCTGGCGCATTCCGCCGAACCCCCCTTCGAAATCTGGATCGCCCCCGTCAGCCCCCACGCCTTCCGCCTGACCCTCTTCCCCATCCGGAACGGCGCGCTCGCCCCCGTCCCCGACGATGGCACGTTGGTCCAGTCTTCCTGGGGCCCGCCGGTCGCCAAACTGCGCGGCGCAACCCGCCCCCAGGCCATCCGGTGCGGCGATCTGCGAATCCAGTTCGCGCCCCCGCTCTCCTTCACCGTCCACGACGCCAGGGGCGCCGCCATCCAGCACCTCGACATCGACGCCCAGACCGGCGCCGTCTCTTTCACTACCGGCACTGCGCCGTTGCTCGCCCTGGGCGAGGGCGGCCCGCAGTTCGACCGCCGCGGCTCCACCGATCGCATGCGCAGCGGACAGGGCGGCTATCAGCTTCGCACCCACGGCGGCCGCGTGCCGGTCCCCTGGCTCATCGGAACCGGCGGGTGGGCCATGTTCGTCCACCAGCCCATCGGCGCGTTCGATTTCTCCGGCCCCGAAAGCAAATTCCTGCCCGCCGCCCCGCTCCCCCTCGATCTCTTCTTCGTCGCCTCGCCCGACCCCGCCACCATCATGGCCGAGTACGCCCGCCTCACCGGCCACCCCGAATTGCCGCCCCTGTGGAGCTTCGGCTACCTGCAATCGCACCGCACCCTCGCCAGCCACGAGGAAATCCTTCAGGAAGCCAAAACGTTCCGCGAAAAGAAGCTCCCCTGCGACGCGTTCATCTATCTCGGCACCGGCTTTTGCCCCTCCGGCTGGAACACCAATAACACCGAATTCGATTTCAACCGCAAGGTCTTTCCCGATCCGAAAGCCATCTTCGGCCAGCTCCACCAGGACCACCTGAAGGTCGTGCTCCACGTGGCCTATCCCACCCGCATCCCCGAAATGCGCGGCGCCGTCAAGGACCCCTGCGACGCCGCACAGCGCGCCGAAATCCAGCCCTCCTGCTATTGGGACATGCACCGCCCGGTCTTCTCTCTGGGCGTGGACGGCTGGTGGCCCGACGAGGGTGATGCCCTGGATCTGCCCTCCCGCCTCGTGCGCAACCGCATGTACTGGGAAGGCCCGCAGCTCGACCGGCCCGGCGAGCGCCCCTTCGCGCTCCACCGGAACGGCGCGGCCGGCATGCAGCGCTATGGCTCTTTCCTGTGGTCGGGCGACGTGAATTCGGAATGGGAAACCCTGCGCGCCCACGTCCCCGTCGGCATCAACACCGGTCTCACCGGGATTCCGTTTTGGGGCACCGACATCGGCGGATTCATCCCCACCAAAGAATTAACCGGCGAACTCTACGTCCGCTGGTTCCAGTTCGGCGCTTTCTGCCCCCTGTTCCGCTCCCACGGCCGCACCTGGAAACTGCGCCTGCCCTGGGGTTGGAACACCGGCGATCCCGGCCCCGTCGAAACCAATTTCACGCCCGACCCTGCCGCGCTCCACGACGCCCGCGTCGAGCCCATCTGCCGCAAGTACCTCGAGCTGCGCTATCGCCTGCTGCCCTACCTCTACAGTGCCGTGCGCGAGTGCGCCTCGACCGGCATGCCCGTGATGCGCGCCCTGTGGCTCCACTATCCCGGCGATCCCGCCGCCGTCGCGTGCGGCGACCAGTATCTGTGGGGCCGCGACATCCTCGTGGCGCCCGTGGTCGAGCCCGGCGCGGCGTCCCGCAAGGTCTACCTGCCGCCCGGCGCGTGGTTCGATTTCTGGACCGGCGAGCGCCTCGCAGGCGGCCGTGAGATCATCCGCCCCGTCGACCTCGAGACCATGCCGCTCTACGTCCGCGCCGGCGCGATCCTCCCGCTCGGCCCCGTCAGGCAGTTCGCCGACGAGCCCGTGGATGAGCCGCTCGCCATCACCATCTATCCCGGCGCCGGCGCGTCCTTCCTTCTTTATGAGGATGACGGCCGCTCGTTCCAGTACCGCAAGGGCGAATGGATGGGCATCCGGATGGCCTGGAACGATGCGCGCCGTGTCCTCTCTCTGCGCCTCGCGCCCGGTTCCCGCATGCTCCCGCCGCTGCGCCGCTCGCTCTCCGTGAATTTGGGCAAAACCGCCCAAAGTGGGGAATTCGAAGGCCGCCCCCTGGAGTTGCGCTTCTGACGGACGCCGGCTCAATCCCGCCCCTCTTCACACCAGCTTCGCGCTCCAGCAGGCCAGCGCCACCGCGAACACCATGTCGTGGTGCGACCCCTCCCGCCACGCCCCATATTGCTCGTTGCCCGCGGGCGTCACCTTAACTTGCATCCCCGCCAGTTCCTCCACCAGCGCTGCCCCGTGCTCCAGCCCCGCCGCGATTTCGAGCCCGCCCCGCTGCAACAGCACCTGCAGCCCCGTGATCAGGTCCCGCTTCGGTATCCGGTAGTATCCGTTCGACTGTCTACCCCATTTCGGATTTGAGCGCCATCTGAATCCTTGCACAACCCGCGATTGCGCGGCGGAGCGCGCTGGAGTCGACGGCCGCGCTGGCGGCGCGGCCGATCGCCGCGGCCCGCCATTCGCAGTTCGGCCCGTCGCGTCCCAGCCGCGGGCGCATTCCGGCGCCGAGAGCTGCCGGGACCCCGTAGAACGCGAAAGCTCCCGAAGCCGGGTTGAACGTGGTCTCACCGCCCCGGACGCTTCAACTCCACAACTCCGCCACGACCTTGCCTTTCACCAGCTCGCGCGGCTGGTTCAGGTGATTGAGTACGATCATGTCGGGATCGATGCCCAGGGCATAGTAGGTGGTCGCCAGCAGGTCGTTGGGGTGCATGGGCTTGTCCTTGGGCGAGCTGGCGGTCTGGTCCGATTCGCCGTACTGGGCGCCGCGCGCGATTCCGCAGCCGGCCACCACCGCGCTGTAACAATAGGGCCAGTGGTCGCGGCCGTCGGGGGCGTTGGAGTTGCCGGACGTGCTCACGCCGATGCGCGGTGACCGGCCGAACTCTCCCACCGCCACCAGAAGCGTCTCCTTGAGCATCCCGCGATCCTCCATGTCTTCGATGAGCGCCGACAGGCCGCGGTCCAGCTTGGGGCAATGCAGGTTCTTGAGCGGAGCGAAATTGGCGGCGTGAGTGTCCCAGGAATCCAATTCCGGGTTGCCGTTGGCTACCGCCGGCCAGTTCATCTGCACAAAGCGGGTGCCGGCCTCGATCAGCCGGCGCGAGAGCAGCATTCCCTGGCCGAAGGTGGTGCGGCCGTAACGCTCGCGCATCTTGTCGGGCTCCTTGGTGAGGTCGAAGGCGTCGCGCGCCTTGCCCGAAAGCACCAGGTCAAAGGCCTTGCCGTAATACTCGTCGATGGCGTAGCTTTTTAGCGCCTTTTCCAGATCGGGCATCGAATCGTTGATGCCCTTGAGCAGCTCGAAACGGTCCTTGAGCCGCTCGGGCGGCACTTCCTTGCGCAGGGCCAGGTCTTCGGTCTTGATGGGCTTGGCGGGATCCTGATACAGGCGGTAGGGGTCGTAAGCCTTTCCCAGGAACCCGGCCGCGCCGCCTTTGCCAATGATGCCGGATTCCTGCAGCGGGCGCGGCAGCTCCACAAAAGGCAGCACCGCTTCGGCGGGCGGCTTGAGCTTGGAGACGTGGCTGCCCGCGGTGGGAAAATCCGCGCCGTTGGGCGGCTCCAGTTGGCCGGAGGGCGAGACGCGATCCGGCGGGTAACCGGTGAGCATCTGGTAAATCGCCGCGGTGTGGTTGAAAAGCCCGTTGGGCGTGTAACTCATCGAGCGGATCAGCGTGGCCTTGTCCAGGGCGTTGGCCATCATGGGCATGTGCTCGCCGATGTGCGTGCCGGGGATCTTGGTCGGGATGGGTTTGAAGTCCCCGCGGATGTTGGCGGGGGCGTCCGGCTTGGGATCCCAGATATCGATGTGGCTGGGGCCGCCTTGCAGGAAGACCATGATGACGCTCTTGGCGCTGCCGAAACCGCGCGCGCCCTCGTATTTGGCGGCGGCCCTGGCGGATTTCTGCCAGGCGAAGAAGTTTGCCAGATTGAGTCCCAGCATGCCGATGGAGCCTGCGCGCAGCAGTTCGCGGCGGGTGGGGCCTTCGCATGTGTGACAGCGGCGTCCTGGAATGACAAGCATCTCTAGCCTCTTTCAGTAGTTGTAAAGAAACGCTTTGCTGTTGACCAGAGCCCACAGCAGATCCTGCGCGCGCGCCGCGCGCCCGGCGCCGCCTTGGAGGTATCGGACGCCGCTCTCCAGCTCCGACGCGCGCGGCGGGCGGCTCAGCGACGCCAGATACAGCTCGGTGACCAGCTCGCGGTCCGAGCGGCCGCTGAGAACGGCCTTGGCGACACGTCCGCCGGCATCGGCCACGGCATCGGAAATGGTCTTGCCGTTGACCAGGTTGAGAGCCTGCGGCAGGCTCAGGTCGCTCCGGCGCTCGCATTCGCAGGAGGATTCGCGGGCCGGCCTGCCGAACAGGTCGAGGAAGCCGTCTTTGCCGACGTGCGGATCGGTCACCTGCTCGGCGCGCGTGTCCGGCGGAGCCTCGGGAAAGACCGGCTTCACACCGGTGGCCAGCGCCAGAGCGTCCATCAACTCCTCGGCGCTGAGCCGCCGCGGCATGGCGTGCGAGAAGTTCTCCCCGTCCTTTTCGTTCCACTCATTGGCGGCCACCGAGGCCTGATAGGTTCTGGAGTTGGCGATGGTCCGCATCAGATAGCGGAGGTCGAAATTGTGATCGAGGAAATCCTTGGCCAGGGCGTCCAGCAGCGCGGGGTTGCTGGGCGGATTGGATGCGCGGATGTCGTCCACCGGGTCGATAATGCCTCGCCCGAAGAAGTAGCTCCACACCCGGTTCACGGTGGATTTGGCGAAGAACGGATTGTCTCTGGCGGTCACCCACTCAGCGTAGGCCTGGCGCCGGCCGGCATCGGTGGGCGGCGCGCCCGTGCCGGACCAGGAGGCCGGAACGATGAACTTGGGGTCCATCACGCGGCCATCCTTGGGATGCTTCATCTCGTAATCCTGCCGCTGGTCGTAGAGGATCTCTTCGCCCACTTCGTAACCCGGCCGCAGCCCCACGGCGGAGAAGAACGCCGCCATCTGGTAATACTGGTTCTGCGTCCAGCGCTCGAAGGGATGGTCGTGGCACTGGGCGCACACCATGCGCACGCCCAGAAACACCTGGGTGGTCTTCTCCATGGTGGGTTTCGGATCGCGCGTCACGCGGTAGAAGTTGGCGGCCGGGTTCTCGTAAGAGCTGCCCTTGGCAATCAGCATTTCCCGCACCATGCGGTCATAGGGCTTGTTCCCCGCGATGGAATCGCGAATCCACTCGCGGAACTCGAAAGCGCCTTTTTCACCCAGATACTTGCGGTTGTTCTGCAGGAGGTCGCCCCACTTCAGGGTCCAGTGGTCCACGTAGGCCGGGCTGGCGATCAACTTGTCGATCAGCTCGCCGCGTTTGCTTTTGGAAGTTCCGGCGACGAAGGCCAGGACTTCTTCGGGCGACGGCAACTGGCCTTTGAGGTCGAGCGACACACGGCGCAGAAAGGCGGCATCATCCACCGGCGCCGACGGTTGAATCTTCAGCCGCTGCAGCTTGGCGTCGATCAGGCGGTCGATATAGTTGTTCTGCGGCAGCGGCTTCCACGCAAAGCCGGGTTTGGGGTTGAGCACCGTCACCGGCAGGGTGGCGAAGTTCCCCTGGTAACGGACCAGCAATGTAGCCTCGCCCGTCCGCGCGCCCTTCACCGATGCGTCGGCGACAGCCGCCACGTCCGGCACATTGCTCTCCACCACAGCTTCGCGGGTGACGTCTCTTCGGCCCCCGTCGGCGAAGATGGCGGAGACCTTCACCACCGCGGATTCGCCGGGCCCGTTCATGAGGATCTCCGGCGGTTCTACTTCCAGCCGGCGCACGCTGTCTTTGGCCGGATCGCCGAACGGGACGCCTTGGGCAATCCAGTTGTAGATGGTCTGGTAATAGGCGGAATCGGTTTCGAATCGCACGCCGCCTCCATGGGCCACCTGCTGGGTGGGCTTGGCCAGCATCAGGCTGCGCGCGGGGTCGGCGCGATTGAAGCGGCGGCCGGAGAGATCGTAGAGCAGGGCCTCGTAATCGAACTGCGGGTCGTAGCCGCGCAGCGAGAGCTTGAAGCCGTTCTTGCCCTTGGCCGCGCCGTGACACGGACCGGAGGTGCAACCGGCCTTGTTGAGGATCGGGGCGACGTCGCGGAGGAAGGTCACTTTGGGCGCTTCCGCCGCGGACAGGCCGCCGGCCAGAAGAAGCAAAGACAATACGGGCTTACTGCTCGGCACGGGAGCCTCCGGTTACTTCGAATGGAATGGCACGGGCGATCACGACTTCGTCGCCATCGTCGGTACGGATACGGCCGTTGACATATACGTCATAGAGGCCGGGGTCGGTGGCCTTGGTGGTGGTCACGGCAAAACTGCTGGTGGTCATATCGATCACGCGGAAGTCTTTGGCGCCGACGATGTCCACGCCCACCTGCTTGGGCGGAGTCGCCGGGCCGCGAACCGTCCACTTGTACGTGAATTCGTAGCGGGCGCCTTCCGGCATTTGTTTCAAGCCGGTCTGCCGGACTTCCAGGGTGGCGGCCGGCGGATCGGTGAGGGCCGCGGGAAGGTCCCATCCCAGCCACGGGGCGGTCAGCGCGCGCTGCCGGTCGACGGCGCCCTGTTCGGTGGCGCCGGCCACTTCCACCGACATTCCGAGACCGCGCGCGCGGCGGCGCAGCACGGTCCCGCCGGCGAGGGTCGCTTCTCCCCAGACCTCCAGTTGACCGGTGGCCAGGGCCACACCGGGGTCGGCGGTGATCGTCAGGATGCCGCGCCGGTTGATGGTGCGCGTATTGGCAGCATCGATATACTCGCGGGGAATCACGCCGCCTGCGACGTGGATGCCGTTGGGCAGGGACGGAATCGTTAGTTGGATGGGACCGTCGTATCCGCGGCGATCCGCCGACACGCTGATGACCGCCGTGCCGCCGGCGGGAATGTTGACGAACGGCGACGACACCGTCAGGGTGAAGTCCTCCGCCTGCCGCCGTGCAATCAGCCGGTAGCCGTAGAGAGGGCCGCCGCGCCGGGCCAGATCCTCCACCGACACTACCAGTTCGCGGACTTCCGGCGGCACGGTGAGGTTGAGAAACGGATCGCTGCTGGTTCGGCTGGTGCCCTGAACGGCAAACACGTCCTCGGGCAGCGGTTGATCGCCCGCCGAAGCGAGTTTCTTGCCTGCCGCGTCGGAAACCGTGAGGATGCCTTCCAGGCGCGAGGTGCCCAGTTCCCGCGCCTGCAATTCGAAGATCAACTTTTCGCCTGGTTCGACGAGGAAGCGGTAACGGTCTATTTCTCCGGGCTTATCCAGGCGGCCGTTCACCACGCTGGGGATGGGAGCGTCGCCCGGCACGGGTTCCAGCAGCTCGGGCAGGTCGCTGACCGCGAATACGAAAGGCAGCGCCGGAGAGCCGGGCAGCGCCACGTGGGTGAGAGCCTGGGTCTTACCGGCCGCGCTCAAGTCCACGCTGGAGGCCACGCCCGCGCCCAGATTGCCGCCGAAAAACGTCACCGGCACGCTTTCGCCGCGCCTTCCGCCCAACGGGAAGATGCCATCGGCGTAACGGTAGGCGCCCATCTTGAGGCGGTAGAAATTCTGTGCCTGCGTGCTGAAGCGTGCGTCGGTGACCTCGACGTAGTAGTTGCCTTCGGAGGGGAAGGTAAAATCCAAACGGGCATCCAAGGCGGCGCCGGGAGCGTCGTCGCTGCGCGCCAGTTGTTTGCCGGACCCGTCCAGGATCCGCAGCACCGGATCTATGGCGGAACCGCAGCGCCGGGCTTCCAACTCGAACACACGCCGTTCGCTGGCTTTGCCGTACACGCGGTAGACATCGCGCTCCGGACCAGCCAGCGTGCCGTTCACCACCACCGGGGACGATCGTACCGGTTCGGCGGTCTCGATGGTGTCGTTGCGGTGGGGGAGCGAACCGGCCTCGGATTCCTCTTCGGTCACTTCCGGAAAGGTACCCAGGGTAAACAGCAGGACGTTGGAGATGCCGGACGACTCGATGCGGATGGGATAGACTCCCGGCGCTGCGCCGGCCTTCGGCTCCACCAGAAACGCCGCCGACCGTCCCGCGGCGGTCATGGTCCCGGGGGTTTCAGGCGGCAGCACCAGTGTGAACGAGGCCGGCAGCGTCGAGATCACGCGCGCGCCTGCCCCGAGGTTGCGGCCGATGGCGGTCAAAATGAAAGCACGGCCAATCTCGGCGCCGCGCGGCTTCAATTCGGTGATCACCGGAGCCGCGGCCATGGCGGACTGCGCCGCCAGCGCCAGCGCGCAGGCATAGCGGATCATTGCAGGCCTCCCGGACTTTGCGGTACGCTCTCCAACTGCACCGGCACGAAGGCCTTCTTCAAGGCGCCGGTGGCGGCGTCATAGAGACGCACGGTGCCGTCGAAACCACCAGTCGCCAATTGACCGCCGTCGGGACTGAAGGCCACCGTATAGATGCCCGCCGAATGTCCCGTGCACGCGGCCACCCGCGCGCCGGTGTCGGCGTCGTACACGTTGACCTCGGGCGCCGCGCCCGCCACGGCGATGCGCTTCCCATCCGGGGACCACGCCAAAGCGGCAACTGCGCCGTTCTGGCGTTCGAGTTTGCGAATCAGAGTGGTGTCGTCGGCGATCTTCATGTTCTTGGGCCGATCCATCAGGTACACATAAGCGATGCGGTCTTCCCCGCCGATGACCACGATGTCCTTGGACGGATGCCGCGCCACCGCCGCCAGCTCGCCGCGCAGCAGGTTCACGTTTTCCTGGAAGGCGCCCGTGGCGGCATCGGTCAGTTTGGCCGATCGGTCGCGGCCCACCGATACCACGCGTTTGCCGTCCACCGAGAAGACGGTCCCCAGGACCCAGTTTTCGTGCGCCCCCATTTTGTCGACCTCCTTGCCGGTGACGGTATCGACGATGCGGACGGTGTTGTCGGTGCAACCGGCCGCCACCCGCGTGGCATCCGGAGAAAGGGACACGCCAAAGACGGTATCGCCGGTCAGCATGACGGAGCGGCGGAGTTTGGCGGCGGGCAGGTCCCAGAACTGAATCTCGCCGAAACGCGCCGGTGTGCCGCCGCCCGCCACCAGCAGAGAGCCGTCCCTGGAGAAGGCCAGCGAGAGGATGCTGTCCGAGAGGCCCGGCAGGCGTTGGGGAGGGGCGCTGCCGTCAAGTGTGTGCAGCAGGATCTCGCGGTTGCCCGATACGGCCAGCATCTTTCCATCGGGTGAGAACGCCAGCGCGGTCAGCACGGGGGGTTGGGAATAGACGGTGGGCGCTCGGGCGGTGAGGGTCTCGCGCCCTTCGGCCGGCGTGTCGTCCCTGGCCCCCGCCATCACCCAGGTCCGCACCAGCTCGATCTGCTCCGGCGCGAGCGGCGGCATGCCGAGCGGCATTTGCGGCTTCATTTCGCCGGTGAGAAACTGCACCAGCAGGCCCGGGGCAGGGCCGCGCTTGCCTCCCGCCTTAAGGCCTTCGTAGGTGGTGAGATCGAGATTCGAGGACTTCAGATTGGGTTGGTGGCAACCCTGGCACTGGCGCTCGAAGACCGGACGAACGTCGCGGAAATAGCTGGGCTCGGCAGCCGAAAGACCGAGCGCGATCCAGAGCAGCGACAGTATCCGCAACGTATTCCCTCCCCTTCCGTACGTGGCTTAATTATATGGCTCTCAGGGGTCGGGTGCAATCCAGCGCAACTGGCCCCGGTCCGGCCCCCAGCGCCAAGCGTTAAGTTCCACCGCCAGAGACACCGCTCATGCGGCGGAGGCCCCCAACGTGTCCCTCAATTGCGCTCCGGAAGCCTTGGCCGATCCAGTCCGGGTCGGTAGACCCTCCCGCCGAAGCCTCTGGCGCCGTACTCGCTTGCTCATTCAATCACTACCAATTCATGGTCAATCAGCCGGGGGACTTGGAATTCAACGCTTCCCTGCGAGACGCGAGGACGCGCCACTCGCTCCGAAACCTGGAACTTCAAGCTCTGCGCCTTCACTCCGTCCGGCAGTCTGACTCTGATCTTCAGAGGGCCAATCGGGAAGTACTCGTCGCTGATTTGCTCTCCGTTGTCAGTGCCGGTCCCGTTGACGAGGTGGAGAATCAGCCGGTTCTCCTGCCGGTACAGATAAGCTCCGATATACCCCGAACCTTCCAGGGTGAAAGGAATATTATCGCCGGCGGTCCAACGCAGCAGGTTGCCGAGCAGCCTTCCGTGGTCCGGCAACGTGTCCAGCATATACCGCCGGTCCAGATCGGCCGGAAGAAATGCGACTTTGCCCTTTCCATAGGAACCCACAATGAGTCCTGGGATATCCGTCCGCTCCTGTCGCATCCAGGCCGTTTCCGGTGGATATGTCGGAAACGGGGGGACGAAAGTGCAGAGAACGATACGGTCCGGGTCCACGCGGAGAGCGGTGAGCGAGCCTCCGAAGGCAAGCAGGTCGGTCTCATCGAAGCCGGCAAGCGCGGGGTGTCGCGGTCCGGACTCGCGCGGTACATCACTTACGTGCGGGCCGAATACGGACGCGCGGAGTTCGGGCCGGAGCCGGAGATAACTATGCAAAGTCTCGGGGGAGACCATCCGGTCGGGCGCAGGCCCCGGAAGGTGCGCACCGAAAACCGGGGCAAGACCGAAGTCGGCGCGCGGCTCGCCATCGGCATCGTAGAGACTGGTGACGCCGGTCGCGATCAGCGATCCACCGCGTTCGACGAAGCGGCGGATGACGGCGCACTGCTCGTCGGACATCCCGCCGATGTTGGGCAGCACCAGCACGGCGAAGCGATCGGCTTGGGGCTCGATGTCATCGATATGAACCGGCAGGTATGGGATGCGGGTGCGGAAGAGAGCGCGAACCATCCCACGATATGGCATTTGCATGAGTTGGGGGGCCGCGCCGCGCCCGTAAAAAACGGAGCTCAATTCCGACCGGACGACTCCGACCGTCGCGACAGGCGTGCGGTTCACCAGGTATCGCTCGTTTTTCTTGTGCCACAGCATGACGGGCTCGGCCGTATGATACATGCGCCGGTCTTCGCCGTACGCGCCGATATGGTGGTACCACGGCTGAAAGCCACCGGCCATGCCGCTCAGCATATACATGCGCGCCTCCGCGGGGGGATCGCTCGCGAAGCGGAAATAGCCGTGGCTGTGGTGATACAGGGCCATAGACTGCGAGACCACGCTGTTCCAGCCCACCAGGCTGTGCATGTAGCGGGCTTCATCCGCGTTTTCCCGAAAACTGCCTTCGTCGTTGCGCGACTGGCTGTCCGCCAGCAGTAGAGGAGAGCGTTTGGCTATAGCCCGGGTGTTAGCCTGGAACTTGCGGACGAGGCCGACATACACGCAGTTCGGGCCGCCCGCTGCCTTGGTCACCCGATTGTTCAGGTCCCAGATTTCCAGTTGCCGCGCCTGGCCCCAGCGAACCCATTCCCGGTAGACCGGATCGTTCCAGTCGGCGGAATTCGGAAGCGTCTTTCCAATCTGGTCGCGGAAGCGCCTGGCGCAATTCTCGCAGTAACAGATGGCCGCCCCTCCAAACCCGCCGTTGTCCATGAAGCCTTCCGGCCGGGAGCGCTCGATAATCTCGCGGTAGAGGCCGGGCACGTACTCTTCCCGGTAGGGGCTGTTGATGCACGGGCCATTGCCAGGCTGTCCATCGCGGGTTCGAGTGAACCAGTCGGGGTGGGCCTGAAAAAAGCCTTCCCCGACGCCGCTGGAATCCATACGAGCTACTACGACGAGTCCGTCTCGATGCGCCGCCTCGGTAATTTCGCCGAACAGGTCGCGATCCGGCAGAAACCGGTTGCGCCGCTGCAACGGGAACTTACTGGGATACTGAGTAAATTCGGTCCCGGCTGCATTGACAAAGAGGCCCTGAACGGCGGTGCGTTTCCACTGCTCCCGCCACCACGGAAGGTCGTACTGGACAACGTCCTTCTCCGACGTATTGATTTGTGCCCAGCGGTAACAACGCGCATACCAGGGCGCCGCGCCGCTTTGCCCGCTGGCAACAGCGGCGTCCAATACGGCGGCTCCCGTGGCGTCGAGGAAGTTCCCGCGAGTGAAAGTCATGATATCTCTCCGTAGGCCGGCCCGCTCGAAGGCCGGCATTGTATTGGAGTAGTCATTCAATCACCACCACCTCATGATCGATCAGTTGAGGGATTTCGAATGCCACACTCTGCGCCACGCGAAAACGCAATGGCCGCTCCGAAACCAGTGGTTTCAGGCTGTGCCCTTTCACTCCGTCCGGCAGCTTGACTGTGACTTTCAACGGTCCTATCGCAACGTATTCCTCAACCAGGGCCTTCTGGTTATCGGCGCCGGTTGCATTCACCAGATGAAGAATCAAGCGGTTTTCCTGGCGGTACAAATAGGTCCCGAAGATCCCGGTACCTTCCACCGTGAACGGCAGGTTATCCCCGGCGGTCCAGCGCAGAAGGTTGCCAAGGAGTCTTCCGTGATCGGGTATCGGGTCCAGGCCGTACCGCCGGTCCAGATCGGCGGGGAGGAATGCGACTTTGCCTTTTCCATAGCTGCCCACAATCAGTCCGGGAAGATCGGTTCGCTCCTGGCGCATCCAGACGGCGTCCGTTGGCAATTGGGGAAACGGCGGGACGTAAGTGCAGAGAACGCTGCGGTCGGGATCCACGCCCAGGGCGATGAGCGAGCCACCGAAAGGAAGCAGGTCCGTTTCCTCGAAACCGGCAAGTGTGGGGTGCCGCACTCCGGAGTCGTGTGGTTCACCGCTTATGTGCGGGCCGAAAACGGACGCGCGTAGCTCAGGCCGAAGGCGGAGATAACTATGCACGGTGGCGGGCCCTCGTCCTAACCCTCCGGACGCGAACAGCGCACTCGTCGGGCCGCCTGCCCCCGCCGCGGCGCCTCCACGCCCGCCGCGGCCGCCTCCCCCACCGCCGGCGCGTCCACCCGCGGCGCCACCTGGACCACGGCCACGGGCGCCTTCTGCTCCCGGGGCTGCAGCCATGGCGAACATGCGATCGGGCGCAGGCCCCTGAAGGTGCGCACCAAATACGGAGGCCAGGCCGAAATCGGCGCGCGGCTCGCCGTCGCCGTCGTACAGACTGGTGACACCCGTCGCGATGAGCGACCCTCCGCGCTCCACGAAGCGGCGCACATCCGCGCACTGTTGGTCGGACATCGATCCTACATTTGGCAGCACAAGCACCGCGAGGCGGTCGGCTTCGCCCTCTATATCGTCGACATGAATCGGCAGGCAAGGGATGCGGGTCCGATAAAGTGCGTGGAGCATTCCCCGGTACGGAGTTTCCGCGAGCACCACGGCCGAGTCGCGTCCGTAGAAATCAAAGCTGGACTGCGACCAAACGACTCCCGCCGTGGCGACAGGCGTGCGGTTCACCAGATAGCGCTCATTTTTCTTGTGCCACTGCATGACGGGCACCGCCGTCTGATACATCCGCCGGTCTAAGGAATCAGCGCCGATGTGGTGGTACTTCGGCTGAAAACCGCCGGCAATCCCGCTCAGCATCCAGAGGCGAGCCTCCGCCGGAGGATTACTCGTCACCCTGAAATAACCGTTGCCGTGCTGATACATCGCCATGGATTCAAGGACAAAGTTATTCCAACCCACGAGGCCGTGCACATAGCGGGCATCATCCGTGTTCTGCCAGAAACCGCCGCCGTCCTTTCGGGACTGATTGTCCATGAGCATCAGAGGAGTGCGTTTGGCTATCTCTCGCGTATCGCGGAAGGTGTTGGACTGGGATGCCAGGACGGCGTGGTTGGAGCCGACCCAGATGCAGTCGGGGCCCCCCGCGGCCTTGGTGACCCGGTTGTTCAGTTCCCAGATCTCCAGCCGCCGGGCATAGCTCCAGCGGACCCAATCCCGGTAGACCGGGTCCTTCCAGTCCGCAGCTTTGGGGAGCGCCTTTCCTTTTTGGTCGCGGAAGCGCCTCGCGCAATTGTCGCAGTAACAGATGGTATCCCGTCCCATCCCTGCCCAACTGTTGTCGGCAAAACCTTCGGGCCGGTATCGCTCGATAATCTCGCGTAAGATGCCGGGTATGTATTCCTCGCGATGAGGGCTGTTGATACAAGGGATATAATCGTCGCCGGTACGGACAGGCTGGCCGCCCGCGGTTCGAGCGAACCAGTCCGGGTGAGCGCGGAAGAAGTCCTCCGCGAGGCGGCTGGAATCCATGCGCGCCAGCGCGGCCAGTCCGTCCCGATGGGCGGCATCCACGAGTTCGCCGAGCAGGTCGCGATTCCCGAGGAACTGGGCCCGGCGGTGCAGCGGAAACTTGCTTGGATAGTAAGCGACGATCCCGCCTGCATTCATCTCGACGCCTTGAAGCGCAGTGCGCTTCCACTGCTCCCGCCACCACTCGACGTCATACCGTTCCGGATCTTTTTCCGTGATATTGGTTTGTCCCCAGCGGTAGCAACGCGCATACCAGGGAACACCCGCGCTCTGCCCTTTGGAGGCCGAGGCGCCCAGCGCGGCGGCTCCCGTGGTGATCATAAACTCCCGGCGTGTAGCGGCCATCGTCATCTATCTCCTTAATCCAGCCGGCGATCCGGGCAGTCAGAACCTGATTCTTGCAGCCAGGACTATATACCTGGGGTCGCGCGCGGAAGTGTACCTGCCGAAATTCGTGTTGGTCTGCGCGCCGGTAGTATAGTTGAAAGTGGCGCTGGCATTGGGATTGTTGAAGTTCACGTGGTTGAGAGCGTTATACATCTCGGCACGAATCTGCAGGAACCGGTTTTCTTTTCCGAGACCGAAATCTTTGAACAAAGTCAAATCGAAGTTCTCGATCCCAGGCCCATAGAAAAAGTTCCGGGCGGAGTTTCCAATCCCGAACGCCGGCTGGGCAGGCAAGGCGAATGCGGCGGGGTTTAACGCCGAGATGGTTTCGTCCGTCCGCTCGCTCTGGGGACGCGTCGGGTCGCCCACAATCTGGATGCGGGTGGCGAGTGCGTCGGGGCTGCCGGTGATCGTATAACCGGCGGGAGCGCCGGTTATACCGTACGAAACGGTTGCCGGACCACCCGAGAGGAACCCCGCAATCCCGGTGAACTGCCAGCCATCCAGCACTTGCTTGGTGACGGCATTCTTCCAGAAGAAGCTGCCATCCGGCACTTGATAGGTCCAGTTCGCAGTGACATTGTGCCGGTGATCGTTGGCGTCCGGGCTGTAGGTGAAGCCACTACTGAGGAAAGGCGTCGGAGCATAGCTCATCAGCTTCGACCAGGTCCAACTGCCGCCGAACAGCAGCCGCTTGCCGAACCGCCGGTGTAACTGCGTTTGCGCCGAATTGTAGTTCGAACTGTTGCTGAATTGCCCGTAGCTGATGCTGCCATATCCCAGCAGTGGCCTCAGGAAATTGGCCTGATATGGCTGGTTGGTAGTCGGATCAATGGTGGCCGGGTTGAGCTGGCCGGTCGCCAGGCGGGTAGTGCCGTAGGGGATCTGATTCTCATTGAGCAGGTTGTATACGTGCCGCGTGGTGTTCGCCACATAGGCGACATCGAGGACCATCCCCAGGCCGACACTGCGCTGGACACCGACACTCCAGTTAAACGTCTGGGGCAGCTTGTAAGTCAACTGTGCGGAATCGACATTTTGCGGCGTCAGGTAAGCTGGGGCGGCAAGCAGTTGTGGGACGGTGGTGTAATAGATTGACGGTGTCAGAACGACGGGCGGGTCAATGACATAGATACAACAGGAATCGGAGCCCAACGACCCGGCACCGCCGGTGCGGTCGTAGAAGACTCCGAATCCCCCGCGAATCGCCATCTTCCCGTCACCGAAGATGTCGTAGGCGAATCCGAACCTCGGCCCGATCCCCAGCGGTGGATTGTGTTCCAAGGTCGAATTGTAGAGGTGCATTGCCTGGAAGGGCGTGCCGGCATTGGGAGTGAAGGCGCCGATCAATGCCGAGGGCACCAGTTGGCCGGTAACCGTGTTCAGGCCCATCAGGGGATTGGCGCCGGTGGTGCCGGAGCAGGGGCGTGCACTGGTAAGGCAGGTAGGCTGGATCAACGGCGGATTCAGGCTCGGGTTATACAGGGAGCTATCGAACGACGCCATCTTGACACCGGCGCTGGAGGACGGCGGCGTCCACTGGAACCTGATGCCGAGGTCGAGAGTTAGCTTGCGCGTCACTCTCCAGCTATCCTGCACAAACCACTCAAAGCCGGTGTAGCGCGAGTTCCGGACCGGTTTCAGATTCGACTCGTTATATTGCTGCGCTACTCCCAGGATGGCATTCGAGTACCCCCACCCCGTGTCCAGCGGGTTCAGAGTGGTGGAACCAAAATTGAGGTTGCCCCAATCGAAGGTGCCGGAGTAGGGCGAGTTCCGGCTGTCATGCTCGTAGTAGACGCCGAACTTCATATTGTGCTTACCCTTGATCCAGGAAACGCTCTCCGTCACGTTCTGAAGCGTATCCGTGCCGAAGTACGGAAAGCGCGACTCAAAACTGATCGAAGCCGAATTGTTGATGATGCCGCCCCCGGAGCCGGCGCCGAACAGGGCGTTCGGAAGCAGGTTCAGCAAATTGGCCTGCGGATAGAGCTCCGGCAGAAGATTCCCCCCAAGGCCGGCGCCGGCCCGGGTGTACGGCTTGAGGTCGTCTGTGTTGTAGCTTGTGTTCTCAAAGGAGCGATTGATCCCCCAGGTGAATTCAGTAACCAGACTGGAGCTGAACGTGTGAACCACCGTGCCCACGGCGCCTGCCGTTTGGGTGCTGGAGCCTGTCTGGACCTGCGGCCAGTTTGTGGCGCCTCCCAAAGACTCGCCATAGCCGACTGAGTTCTGGTATCCGTTAAGCAGCCGGGCGTAGAACAACGTCTGCGGCGCGACGTTGTAATCGACACGGAGTATCTTATTCGAGCGTGGCTGATCCTGCACGAATTGATACAGCGCATTGTACTGGCGATTTCCCGTGGGATCCACTGCATTGGGGAGCGGAAACAGCTTTAGAATCGCCTGCCCGGCTGCATTGATCTGGGAGGCGGGCACGACGTCGCCCGGTATCGGCGCCTGGGTGGTAGGATCCCGCACGACGACGTGCTGGCCGTTGTTGCCGAAGACGCTTTGAGAGAAATCGCCCTGGCGCTCTAACTGCGTTGGAAAAGTGACCTGTTGCAAGGATGTCGGATTCTTATTCTTCAGCAGGTCGTGAGACCAGAAGAAAAACAGCTTGTTGCGGCTCTTGTTGAAGCGGGTACCGGGGACGATCAGTGGACCTCCGATGGTATATCCAAAATTGTCGTAGCGGTAAACCGGCCGCCGCGCCTTGCCATCCGCGCCAACGTTGACGCGGTTTGCGTTATTAAAGAAGTTGTTGGCGTTCAAGGCCTCGTTCCGCTTGAAGTAATATGCCGAGCCGTGAAACTCCCGCGTGCCGCTTTTAATGATCACGTTGACCATGCCGCCCGACCGCTCACCGTACTCAGCCTGATAGTTGTTGAGCAGCACCTTCATCTCGGAGATGGCATCTACCGTGGGCTGATAATGCGTTCCCGTCAGAGCCCCGGTATTCTGGGAGACAATCCCATCGAGAGAGATGACCACCTGGCCGGTGAGGCCGCCATTCACCAGGGGGGTAGTTCCGCCAGGCGCGTCTCTGGTGACCAGGTCGATTACGCCCGGCAGCACCTTCAACTCCCCCATGTAATCACGGCCGCGCTGCGGTATGTTCTCCATCTGGGCCGTGTTGATCAGCCCGGACCGCTCCGAGCTGTCGGTCTGCACGCGGGCCGCCTCGGCCTGGACGGTGACGGTAGAAGTGATGTCGCCGAGCTGGAGTTGAATCGGGCGCAGAGCGACACGCTCGTTCGCGGAGACCTCGATGCTCTTCTGCGCGTAGGGGCGAAAACCCGCCTGCGTGACTCCGATCGAGTAATCCCCAGGCAGCAGCTCCACGAATACAAAACTGCCGGTCGAGTCCGTCTGCGCCTCGCGCACCTGTTTCGTAAGTTCGTTGGTTAACTGGACCGTGCAACCCACGACGGAACTGCCGGACGGGTCGTTGACGTGCCCTGAAATCTGGCCCGACAATCCTTGGCCGGCGGCGGGCTTGGAAGTGGTCAGCAGGAGCGCTAGCACCGCAAAGACGGCGAGGCGCATCTCAAAGGCGGATCTTGTAAACATAGTCGTCTCCTAACGATGTTTTGTCTTGCGCTATCTGCGAGCCTGGGCTGCAGCCTGTAAGTCGTATATGTAGATCCCGTGACCGACACCCGCGGTATCGCCTACTGCCGGCACGGTGAATGCGAAATAGCGGCCGTCGTCGCTCACCACGGGATTAGTGGCCTGGTATTTGCGGGCTTCGTTGAACCAAGTCATCCTTTCCCACCGGTTGCTTCCATCCAGGTAGAGCCGCCAGAGATCGATTCCGGCGCGGACCGGGTGCTGCCGGCTATCCTCCACGAGGAGGGACTTGCCATCCGGGAAAATGCCTTCGGGTTCGTTGTAGGTGTCGGGCGAGTTGGAATAATTCGTGACCTTGCCGGTCTCGAGGTCGACGCCCATGACCTCCTCGACGTCGATGACGTCCCTGCCGCTCTGCGAGGACCGGTAGTGCGAGTATTGCCAGATTAGTTCCTTTTCGTCGGGCGGACGGAAGTTCTGGGCCTCGAGGACGCCCTCGCCATACGCTCGGTTGTCGAGAACCATTTTCTGGTTCTTGATGCGCGGCGTCCCGGGAGAATAGTCGATGTCCGCGACCCACATCTGGTACAAGTGCCTGTCATTAGGGTAGGTGCCGTGCTTCTCGGCCCACGCAATCTTGAGTTGCTTGCGCGAGACCGCGGGGCCTTCCCAGCAGAACTCGCCCAGCGGCGTGGGAGGTTTGTCGAGGTTCTTGCTCAGCACCCACAGCTCGGGCGTACGGAACCGGGAATCGGTCGGCTCGGCCGGATTGAAGGTCTTGGACCCGGAAAGCAGGATATCCCCATTGGACAAATACAGCGCGCGGGTGTATCCGTTGTGGAAGTAATGATGCGTGACAGGGCGAATAATGCCAGTGGCCAGTTCCACCTCGAAGACATCACCGTAGCTCTTCTCGACAAAGAGCAGTTTCTTGCCGTCCAAAGACCAGTCGGGACGTTCGCCGAAATAGGTCACCCGCCGGATATAGGGAGGATATTTCTCACTTGTCCACTCCTCCGTGGCGGACTGGGCCAGCAGCAATTCGCCGCACAATAGGAACAAGACCCCCCTCATGAATCCACCTCCTGTCTCCGAGCGCGATTATACTCCCAGCCGTAGCAATAAGACAAGTTTATCCCACTTTGACTTGATTCCGAGCGAGTCCTGGCGGCCTCCCGACCTCCCTGCGGCCCGTCGGCTTGCCCACCCCGCACCAAAAACGGATTTCACGATGCGGAATTGTCGTCCACGTTGATCCCATGAAGTAAAGGCGACATAATCGGGGTATATGAACCGGAGGCAATTCTCTTTTCTGGCCGCGAGTACGGCAGTGTCCGGACCTTTGGCGGCGCCTGCGCGCCCGGCGGGGACCGCGCCCATGCGAATTACGAAAGTAAAGGCCGTAGAGGTGCGCGGCATCGTCACGGGCAAGGGACTGGTGCTTCCCTGGGACCCGAAGAAGATACCGCAGGACACGCGCGACTACGTCATGGTCCAGTTCTTCACCGATTCCGGCCTGGTGGGAACAACCATGGACGGCGATTACCAACTCCCCGTTGGAATCGCGGAAATCGTGCGCCAAAAGGCCGGGTATTTTATCGGCAAGGACCCGTTCGAGCTGGAGGTTCACAATCGCGAGTTCTTTCAGAAAGAAAAAGCGCCGGTGCGGCTGTTTTTCCTGGAGGTCGCGCTGTGGGACATCATCGGCAAAGCACTCAGTCAGCCGCTCTATCATCTTTGGGGCGCGTCGCAGACCAAGGTGGTGCCTTACGCGGCGACGGTTCATTTCTACAAGACGCCGGAGGAGCGCGCCGAAGACGCTTTGAAGTTCTATGAAAAGGGCTTCAAGGCAATCAAGCTGCGCCTGCATCACGAAGATCCGAAGGATGATATCAAGCTGGTCGCGACCGTGATCAAGGCCGTCAACGGCAAGATGGCAGTGATGGCGGACGCGAACATGGCTGGTAAGGCGCCGGGTGATCCTCCGCCCGTCTGGGATTTTCAGACCGCGCAGAGGATGGCGCTTGAATTACAGGATCTCGGCCTCTACTGGCTGGAGGAGCCGTTGCCGCGTCACGATTACGATGGCCTGGCGCGCATTCGCACGCAGCTCACGAAAATGTACTTGGCGGGCGGCGAGGGCAATGTGGGCCTGGCGGATTACCGCGAGATCCTGGGGCGCGGGGCCCTGAGCTACATCCAGCCGGATCCGATGATCGGCGGCCCGGTGAGCGTCATTCGCAAGATTGCGGCGATGGGGGAAGCGTTCGGCGCGAAATTCGGGCCGCACCACGGCAAGAGCGGTGTGGGCATGTTGATCAACCTGCACATGCAGTGCGCAGCTCCGAATACCGGCTACATCGAATACATGTACGACCCCGGCTTCTGGAATCCGGACGGTTTCCAGGCCGGCTTTGCGCACCCGTACCCGATCGACAAAGAGGGATACATGCATGCCCCCAACCGGCCCGGCCTCGGGATCGAATGGGACCGGCAGTTCTTCAAGAAGTACGGATTGGAGTTCGCATAGAGACCGCGCGTAGTGGACCTGCCACTACTCGGGCGGCGCGGGCCGGTGATTGATACTTCCCGAACAAGCAAGAGAGGAGTCAGGTTTGAGAACGACACGAGTCTTGGCCATGCTGGTGGCTGTTCTGACGATCCAGCGTTATGCCGGAACGGCGGAAGTGGTGCGTGTCTCGCTGGTGCTGGACGGACCCGCCGGCGAGCCGTCGCGGTATGCCTTCGAGAAGTTGAAGGCAGCGCTGGCGGCAAAAAAGGTCAGCTTCGAGGAAGCGCCCACGCTGGAGGCCGCGCGGGGCCAGGTAGTGGTCGCGGCCGGGCTGCCGCGCGGGCGGTCGGCCGCCGCCCTCATCAAGTCGCTGGGTGTCGCGGCTCCAACCGCGCCGGAATCGCTGCTCATCCGGAATACCACCTGGAATGGCAAACCGCTCGTGCTGGTCAGCGGTGCCGATGAGCGCGGGCTGATGTATGGACTGCTCGATGTGGCGGACCGCGTAAGCTGGACCGCGGATGGGAACGCGCCTTTTCAGGCCGTGCGCGATGCCGCCGAGTCGCCGTCGGTCGCCGATCGCGGCATGACCATCTTCACCATGCAGCAGGCCCAGTTCGAGAACCGCCTGCATAACCAGGACTATTGGGCCCGGTACTTCGACACCTTGGTCGAGAACCGCTTCAACACCTTCCAACTTCTTTTCGCTTATGACATGGACGGATACATGTGTCCGGCCTATCCGTATTTTCTGGACGTGGAGCATTTCCCCGGCGTCGCGGTCGTCGGTTTGACCAGGGAACAGCAGCAACAGAATCAGGCGGATCTCAAGCGGCTGATCCGCATGGCGCACCAGCGGGCCCTGAATGTGACCATCGGGCTTTGGTGTCACTTTTACCGTTACTCGGATTCCTCCAAGGCGATTGATCGGACGCCGGTAAAAGGCAAGGTCCAGGGGGTTACCGAGGAGAACCTGATCCCCTACACCAAAGCCGCCCTGGCGAAGTTCCTCCAGACCTTTCCCGAGATCGACAACATGATGTTCCTCATGCACGGCGAGTCCGGGCTGAAGGCGGAGGAAATGAAGACGTTCTGGAGCGCCGTCTTCCCGGTCCTGAAGCAGTACGGCCCGCGGATCACCTACGAGTTGCGGGCCAAAGGCGTTCCCGACGACCTGATCCATATCGGTCTCGATATTGGTCTCAAGATCCGCGTCAACACCAAGTATTGGGAGGAGCACGTCGGATTGCCGTTCCATCCCACGCACGTCCAGGCGTTGAGCCAGTTCGAACGCCGCCACAGTTATTCCGACATGCTCAAGTATCCACGGGATTACCCACTGCACTACACCCTTTGGACCGCCGGCACCATGCGCGTGCTGCTGTGGGGGGACCCCGAATACGTCCGCCGTTTCGCCGGCACCGTAGGACTCGGCGGATCGCAGGGCTTCGACATCATGGAGCCTCTCGCCACCAAGATGTCGTTCCATCCGCACGACATGCAGCCCTTCGATCTCATGCCGCCGCAATACCGGTATTACGATTACGAGTTCGAGCGCTACTGGCATTTCTTCCAGGTGTTCGGCCGGCTGACTTACGATCCTGAGGCTTCGCCGGAGATATGGCAACACGAATTCGTGAAGCGTTTTGGCGATTCCGCGGCGCCGTATGTGGAGCAGGGCCTGCATCGGGCCAGCCAGATTCTGCCTCATATCGAGGCTTATGTTCTTCCCGCTTCTCACTTCCCGAACATCCGCGGTTGGGCTGAGCGGCAGATCATGGAAGATCTTCCTGTATATGTTAAGGCCGACCCCAGCGATACCGAGCAATTCCGGAGCTTCGAGGATGCGGCCGTGGACATCCTCGAAGGCCGCGACTCCGCGCAGATCGCGCCATTGGCCACCAGTCGCTGGTTCGCCCGCGCTTCCGAGGACGTTCTGAACCTCGCCGCGCAGGCCGGGCAGCGCGCCGGTCCGCAAGCCGGCAAGGAACTACGTTCCACGCTGGTCGATCTCGGAATTCTTGGCAATCTCGCGCTCTATCACTCGCGCCGGATTCGTGCGGGCCTCAGCTACGTGCTATTCAACCGCACTCGCGACCTGAATGCGCTGGATGACGCCATTACCAGCGAAAAGAGCGCGATTGCCGCATGGGAGGAGATCGTCCGCGCCGCCGGGGATGTCTATGCCGACGACCTCATGATGGGCCTTCCGGCAAACGACGAGTCCGGCCACTGGAGAGACCAGATCCCTAAACTGCAGAAGGACCTGGCCAGTCTCGAGCAGCAGCGGGCGGCATTTCGTACGGAACCTCTTCGCGTCGTTGGGAAGTATTTTCTTGGCGATGGCACGGTGCCGGCGGGATTCACCAGCCTTTCGCGCGGAAGGGGAAACACGTTCGACCAGAACCTCAGCAACGTCGCCATCGTCCCGCTGCCGAACGGCCGCTACCGGGTGAACGTCGCCATCCAGGATGACTCGCCGGCCCCCAAAGACTATGGCCCGATGTGGCTCGAAGCCAATGGCATCGACTATACCGATGTCTTCACGGTTCCCGCCGGCAAGCGCGTGGAGCGAACGATCGAGACTTCGGTGACCGATGGCAAACTGGAGGTTCTGTTCGACACCGCCACCAGTGCCACCTGGCATGGTGGCGCTTTGACTGTGACCAGCGTCGATCCACAAATCGCGCACGTGCCGGTGCGCAGGCTTTCTCCCGCCCAGGATCTGGTGTTGCGCGCGACGGTCAGCGCTGTAAGCCCGATCGCTGCCGTCCGCGTCGTCTACGGAAATGCCCGGCAGGGGTACGCGAATGTCGATATGGAGCGCACCCAACCGCTCGAGTATCGCGCCGTCATCCCGGCAGCCAGGATTTCGGGCGCGTGCAACTACTTCATCGAAGCCGTAGACGAGGCCGGGCGCGCGGCAACCTGGCCGCAAGAGGGTCGTACTCATCCGGTTTCCGTGACGGTCACGGCAGACGATCAACCGCCGGTCCTGCACTCCACGCCGGTCTTGACCGCCCAGCCCCTGAAGCCCTTGCGGATTGTGGCGGACGTGCAGGATCCATCCGGAATCAAATGGATCCGCTTGCGTTATAGAGGATTGAGCCAGCACCAGGATTTTCGCACGCTGCCGATGCTGCCCACCGGCAAGGGCAACGAGTACGAAGCCGTTATACCCGCGAAGGATATCGACCCCAAGTTCGACCTGATGTACCTGTTTGAAGTCATGGACAATGCGGGCAACGGCAAAATCTATCCGGACCTCGATAAGGAAACCCCCTACGTGGTTGTGAACTTGCATCCGCCGCGGTAGCGCGGACGCCTCTAACGCTTCACACCCAGGACGATGTACGGCGTCTCCACTTCGAGATCGGGATAAATCCTGCCGTTGCCCCGAGGGTCCACGATCTCGATGAAATACATCAGATCCCATTGCGGATCGACGAACGAGGCCGGAATGCCGCCGGCATAAAAGCCGGTCCGGGAATCGAGCGTCATGTCCGCCGTCTGATAGTCCTCCTTCTGATTGACGTGCCGGTATCGCAGGCGAATCCATTTCACGCCCGCCGGGGCTGCGACTTTCGCCTTGACCACAAAATCCTGTCCAGGCACGGCCTCCGCCGATGCAGGCGCAAAGGTCACCACCGGTAATTTGGGATTGGGATCGCGCGCCGGAATACGGACGGGCCTGGCATCCGCTCGTGCCGTAGCGGTTCGCCGCTCGGCCAGCAGTTGATCGAACTCCGTCTCCAGGGCCTTCAACTCGTCCTTCCAATGACGGGGGAATCTTCTGGTGGCCGGGCCGAACGCCATGTTGTCGCTGTAGAAGTCACCTGCCGCTTCGACCAGCTCACGCCAGGCCTGGATCGCCTTTCGTTCATTGGCAATGGCCTCGTCAAACGCCCCGAGATCGCCGGCCTGTTTGTACAAGTTGTAATCCACGCCCCCGAGCTGACGCCACGAGTGATATCGTGCCATTGCCGCGAGAATTCGCGCGTCCGCGGCAGTCGACTTGAACTCATTACTGCTCGTGCGGCCGCCGAGCGCTCGTTCCGCCGCGGCGACTTCCGCCAGAATGGCATCCGAGGTCCCGGCGAACCACCGGCTGGTTTCCTCGGGGCGTCGCATGGCCGTATCCGTGCCCTGAAGAATGCTCGTGGCTTCGTCGCGCAGGTTCATGAATTGCTGGATGTCGCTTCCCTCCTCCAGTTGCGCGAACTGCGGCAGGCTTCCCTGGCGCTGCATCTCCGGCCAACTGTCCGACGTTGGAAACGCCCGGTACGGGACGCTGGCGGCGACGACTCTCGGCAGGACCCGGCTCGCAAGCTGCAGGGCCTTCATGAGGTGAGGCCCAGCCTCGACGCCGAATCGGCGCAGAAACTCCTCCTCCCACACGTCGGACGTCGTCTGCGGGTTGTACATTAGCCGGCCCCAGACGCGATAGAATGCCCAGTACCGCTCGAATTCGTAATCGAAGTATCGGTATTTCGAATTCAGGAAATCGCGGGGCTTCAGGTCGGGCGGCTCGGCCATCAATTTGGTGGCCTCCATTTCCGTGACCATCAGGCCCTGGCCGTCGTACAGGCGCGCGCTCACGGCCAGCCGCCGGGCGTAATCGGGGTCGGACCACAGCAGAATGCGCGTCGTACCTCCATTCCAGAGGGTCCAGTTGACTCTGTAGGTCTGCGGGTATTCCAGCAGATCGGCGTAGCTGTGCCGCGCGTCCATCTGGTTCAATTTGTTCACGTGAGTCGGATGGTAAGGCAGGCCCATCTGCTCCATCCAGATCTTCGTATCCAGGTGCACGTTGAGGCCTTGCGCCTGAGCGTCCTTGATCACGGACTTCGAGAGGCCCTTAGCGCGCAATTCAAGCGACATGCCCTGCTTGTCCTTGCTGAAGAATCCGAAGACCTCGTGCCAGAAGCCTTCGATCTCCGAATTGCGCAGCCCGGACTCGTTGTGCATGCGAAATTGCGTCTCGTTGATCTCGGGAAAGACTTCGTAGAATTTCTTCAGGGCGGCGACGGTATATGGCGCGAGATTCTTGGCGTCGAGGCCCCATACCAGCCCGGGCGTGGGTTTGGTGCCGTCCGATGCCCAAGGAATGACGCCCCCCTGTAACCCTCCGCGATAGATGTGGTCCCAGATGCCGGGCTTCACACGAATCCCGCGTTCCGCGGCCAGTCGGAGCATCTTCTGGAATGCCGTGCGGTTCCGGGTCTGCTGGTCCTGCGTGAGGCCGACGACTCGCACGTCCGGAAAGCCGTCGACGTCGAAGAAGTATGGATACGGGGGCGCCATGTAGCCGCCCTCCTCGTATCCAAATGTCAATACCAACTGGTTGATGCGGTCCGCCGCAAACATGTCGAAGTACCGGCCCCAGAACTGCTCGTCGTGGAGGTGGCTTTCAAAGTACGCCTGGTTCATCGTGAAAATCGTGACGCCGCGCTCTTTGAGGGAGGGCTTCTCGGTGGCGTCTCGAGCGAATTGGAACGGATTGCCGCCGCCCGGGGTCCAGGCCACGCGATCGGCGACATCGAGCGCGGCATACATCAGGCCGGTTCCGTCGGCGCCTGCCAGAAGGATGGCAGGCTTCCCTTGATACCTGGCGCCCTTGCGGATAGTCAGGGCTTCGGCGCCACCAGGTACTGGCGCCTTCATCTCGCCCAGGGCGATGGCCGCCGGACCGCCGCTGGCTCCCAGCCCCGCCAGGACCACGAAATCGGAGCCATCGAGCTGGCCGCCACCCTCCGAAACGGCGACACCCTTGGCTCGCAACGCCTCCTCGAGTTTCCGGATGCCGTGTCTGGCGGGCGCATCCATCGTGGCGTCGGCGATCACCGTAACCTTCTTGACGGCGGTCGCCGCGCCGGCGCGGCGATCCGCCTGGCTCGGCGCAGGTTTTGGAGGGCTCGCGCCCTCGACGGCCACGCCCGCAGCCAGAACGGTGGCAAGGACAACGAGCCTGAACGTCCGTAGAGTGTGCACCATAATCCCCCCTTTAAACCAGAAACTCCATTTTAAATTGAAAACCGGTTGACGTCCGCCGCAAGTTCCCGGCGCGCGGCCCGCCATACAACTCGCCGGGCGTGCCCCGGCGGCGGTGCCGGGAGCGCGTTGACGTCGGCGATGCGCGGCGTGCCATGGCGCGATCATCCGGGAGAAGGCGCCGGAGTCAAAATTCCGCGCCAGCGGATTCGCGAGCGGAACCCAGCCGCGTCGTCCGTTGTTGCGGCTCACCAGCCGGCAGCGCCCCGTGGGCCAATCGCGTGATCGCGCGCAACGGAAAGCACGGGAAGCGGGGCGCGCCGCCATCACGCGAGCTCGCCTCGCCGGCCCGCGTCGTTTGCCCCGGTCGCGAAGTGCGCGGCGGGACTGCTGTTCAGGATCACGGTCAGTCCCTTGGTGTGGTGCGCGATGTTGTTCAGTGCTTCGCGCCTCCGCCTACCAGTGGGTGAGCGACCCGTCGGGGCGGCTGTAGATCTGACGGCGGACCGGCTGGGTCACTTCTCCGATCTGGGTGAGGGGGCTGGTGTCCAGGGTGACGCCGAGGCCCAGGCGCTCGTTGGGGTAGAGCTTGCCGGCCTTGAAATCCGTGTACTCGGGAAGATAGGGGATCTTGCGTTCGCCGTAGTTGTATTCAAACATCACTGTGCCGGGGTAGGTGGCCAGGCAGTTCACCAGGGCGGCGGTGGCGACGGGTCCGGTGAAGTGGGGGACGATGCCCACGGCGTGGGTTTCGCACATGGCCATGATCTTGAGCATCTCGGTGATGCCACCGACGTTGGGCAGGGTGCAGCGGTTGAAGTCGATATCGTGGTTCTCGACGAGCTTGTTGAAGTCCCAGCGCCAACCCCACTCCTCGCCTGCCGCGAGGGGCACGGAGGTCATCTGGCGAAGCTTGGGGATGTCTGCCAGGAAATGTTCGTCGCGAACGGGATCTTCCACCAGGTAGGGCGCGTACTCCTCAATCAACTTGCAGCCGCGGAGGGCGTCGGCGTACTCGAAGCGCTGGTGGAAGTCGATGCTCCAGTCTCCGGAGGAGCCGAGGGCCTCGCGAACGTCTTTGGCATCCCTGGCGACCTGAAGGAGGCGGGCCCGGACATCCCAGGCGCCGGCGCCGGAATCGGCTGCGCCCATTCGATAAACTTTGTAGCCCGCGTCCAGGGTCGCCTTCACGCGGTCCTTCAGGGTGGGCTGCGCGCCGCCCGGAGCAGCCGGCGGGCGAACATTACCGGTGTTGTAACACTCGCAGAAGCTGCGCACGGCCCCGCCCAGTATCTGGTGGATGGGCAGGCCAAGGGCCTTACCTTTGATGTCCCAAAGCGCCAGGTCGAGGGCGCCCATGGCATGCTGCTTCTCCCGGCCCGGAGGGTAGAACCACGCCATATACTCTTCCTGCCAGATGGCTTCGATCTTGAACGGGTCCTTGCCGATGAGGGAGCCGGCGCACTGCTCCAGAGTATCCTTGGCGCCGCCCTCGCCGATGCCTGTGATGCCGGCTTCGGTCTCCACGGTCACGAGCATGTTGCTCTGGTTGAAAAGCTGATTGAGATCGGGCGGTTTGTAAATGCGAACCCGCGTGATTCTGGTTTTCGGCAGGGCGGCTTCCGCGAGCCGCGGGAGGGCCAGACAGGCGGCGGGCACGGTCGCGAGCGACTTCAGAAACGATCTTCGGTTCATAAACGCAATCCTTTCATGGTGACCAACTGGGAGTTTCAGACTCAGAATACGCCGTTTGATGCGCTTACACAAAGGCCGGCCAAGACGCGGAGCACGGCAAGCTCGAGCGGATGATGGAAACCGGCCCCACGCCGACACGGCCGACGATGGCGCCGGCAACGTTCTTGGAACTTATAAAAAGACAGTTTAGGCGGCTATGGAACGTGAAGGCAGATTGAAATGGAAGGACTTAATGGTGGGCGCGACAGGACTCGAACCTGAAAAGGACGGTTCCAAGGGGTAGCGACACGTGCTAAGTGAATGTGTTTTCAGTGCGCGCCGGAGGCCGTTGTCCATGCCGTACCGGCGCCTTTTCCTGAGAGTCTTGCACGAGTCTTGCATGGAAAGGCCGTGCGAGCGGCGGCCGTCGCGCAGCTTTCGACGCTGCCCCAGGCCTGCAAAAGAGTCCCAGTGGACGGAGTGGATGCCGCTCCCGTGAATTCGTAATTCGCCGGTCGGTACAAACATCGCGCAAACACTACGGCGAGACGCACCGGTATTGGCTTGACCACCATGAATCTACGGATGTCGCCAGCTTACACCGCTTCGAGCTGGATCGAGCATCGGGCATGGCGTGCAAGTCGGCGTGCCGCCGGCGCAGCAAATCATGAGCGCCCTCTCGGCGCAGAAATCCCCTTTGACTGTTCGGCACACCCGATCAATTCATCACAGGTGCCATGCATTTTGACCAATTGCCCTATTTCAACACGTCAATACGGGTGCAACCGCCGCCTCCACAAGGCTAACCTGTTGCCCGTTCCGGACGGAAACTCGCCGGAGCCGCCGATCGAAACGGCACGCCAGGCTATCGGGCGCATCGATGCAACGTTCCCTGGCTGGTCGGCTGTGCGCGCCGCGCTACGCGGTGCCTGTAGCAGTTCCGGAAACGGCTCGGGCAGATCGCCTCCGGCGTAGATGGGAGGCCGCCAGGTGGCCACACGTTTCCCTCCAGAACAGACGCCATAGCTCCCTCAGCAGCAACTTTTAACAACACGCAGATCCACTGCAAGGGAACTCCGCAATTCCGATATGGTCGCTCGTCGCGATGGAGCTTCCGTTCGACATCAACACCGAGCCACATTACCATCAGGCACACGGAGAAGGTGAAGTTTGCGGTCGGTTCACGAGCAGACCGTACATCAACATGACTTTCGACACTCGCCGATCCGTGCGGAACCGCCTGTTGCGCAAAGTCGGTTGAATGGAGTCGCGAGGTGTGCCATTGGTGCGCCGTTACAGGTAGACCAGATGGCGCACGGCAGGCTCCTGGCGGGAGTAGGTACGAATGCGCTCCTCAAGTTGGCTGTCGGCGCGAGTCAGACGGTCATGCTGGCGAAGGTGTTCCTCCCACGAACTCACTATGAACGTCTCCAGGTAACGGCCGGGCATTGCCAGATCCCGGCAGATTCCCCAGCGGGACGCCCCATCGCGGCGACGTATGCGTCCGTATTCGTGCATGGCCACGAGGAAATCCGGTGCCTGCTCGGGTTCTACCTCGTATTCCACGGTTACCAGCACCGGTCCATCGAGTTTCTGGTGCCCACCGACTGCCGGAGTGCGCCAATGGTTCCAAGGCGTCAAATCCAGACTTACATCCGGAAGGCGCAGAAACAAGGCCAGTCCCGTTGTCAGAATCGCTCCCACGCCGGCCCATAAAAGGGCGGCACTGATGCCTGCTCGCGCCGCCAATGCACCCCACGCGGCACTTCCCGCAGCTACAGCTCCCTGAAACACCAGCATGGCAATGGCGAGCACGCGGGCGCGGACCCAGTCGGGCGCCAGATTTAGTAGCTGAACATTGAAAAGCGAAATGAAGGACACCCATGCCGCCCCTCCCACCACCATCACCAGGCCGAGCAGCCACAACAGGTGAAGCATTCCCGCCGTAATTGTCGCCAAACCGAATGCCGCCATCCCGGCCGATACGATGGCGTCGACGGACCAGCGGGCACGAGCGCGCTGTACCACGAGAGCACCAAGCACCGCGCCACAACCAAAGCCCCCGAGCAGCACTCCATAGCCTAAGGGGCTGCTACTGATGCGGTGAGCAAGCGAGGGCAGCAGAGCCAGAAGGCCGCTTGCAAAAAACATTCCCGCTCCTCCCCGCACCAATACCTTCCGCACCCCCGGCGCGTAGCGCACGTATCGGATTGCGGCGCGCGTGGCTCCCGCAACCGTCTCGGGCGGCGTAGCGCGCTTGATCACCGGCCGTTTCCAGCGCGCCACAACCAGAATTACGCCTACGAACGAAAAGGCATTGGTCAGGAAGGCTACGCCCACGCCGGCGAATGCGACCACCGCACCGGCAAGCGCCGGTCCGATCGCCCGCGCGAAATTGAATTCGATACCATTGAGAGCTGACGCCGCGGGGAGATCCTCCTTCTCCACCAGCTCGGGCAGAACGGCGCGCCACGTGGGTGATTCGAAAGCGTCGCCAGACGACAGAGCGAAGGTCAAAACGAGGAGTTGAATCGGGGACATCATCCCTGCAAGCGTCAGCCCCGCAAGCACGGATGCCACTACGACCATCCATGTTTCCGTGAACAGGATAATTTTGCGGCGGTCGAGGATGTCCCCAATCGCTCCCGCCGGCAGGGCGAGCACGAAGAACGGTAGCGCTGAAGCCGTCTGCGTGAGAGCCACATACATCGGCCCGGCGTTGAGCGACACCATCAACCAGGCCGCGCCCACGCTCTGCATGAAAGTGCCAATATCGGAGACCACGTTCGCGGTCAGCAAATTGCGAAAAGTGGATGACCGTAACGGCCGCCAAAGGCTGGTCGATGGAGGACTAGAGGAATTCGGCAACGGCACCCACCTCGCATTTTCAAATTACCAGCAGAGATGGGCAAATGCATTCCCGGGGTTCGTCAGTCAATCCGTCATCGCGCGCTACTACGAAAGTGGCATTCCGGAAGCCCCCTGGTTGGGATTCGTGTTTCGCCATACAGTTGTTAACATGATTTCAGCAATGTCGTACAGAAACTAAAAGGGGACACAAGCTGTTTACGGTCGTTCCTGAGATTTCCGGGCGGCTCATCTGCCGCCGGCCTCCTGTTGTTGACGCACTGCCATCGGATTGACGGTGGGCATTCAGGTGAGGCGCATTCTCGTGGATTTCTGGAATCAGCGGGCCGTGCGGCCCCGCCAGTACCGAAGCCCTCGTGATCACCGGAATCTTGCTAAGGGTGGCGATCTTCGCCAGAGCGATCACATGAGTGCGTAGGACTGTCATGTCCATGTCGCCGACGGTCTGGAACAGGCCGCTCTGATGGTCGATCAAAAGCATCGCCGAATCGTCAGGATCGATCGTCGGATCTTGCCGTTGAAATTAGCTGGTGTACCACGGTAAGACCCCTTTTCTTAAAGTGGGTTGGTTAGTTTAGTTGATTGGTCTAATGGGCGAAGTGCCCGAACTGACCGCTGTTGAAGTCCTCGATGGCTTTGGCGATTTCTTCCTGCGTGTTCATCACGAACGGCCCGCGGCCCACGACGGGTTCATGGATGGGTTGACCGCTGAGCAGCAGCATGACGGCGTCATCGGTGGCTTCGATGGAAAGGCCGCTGCCCCTTGAATCCAACACCACGAGCTGGCCTTCCCGCGCGGGGGCGCCGCCATTGACCTGCACGGTTCCATGCAGGACAACGAGCGCGGTGTTCCAGCCCTCGGGAACAGGCAGTTCGGCACTGGCTTCGGCGTGGAGCCGTACATCCCAGATAAGCAGGGGGGAAAAGGTGCTCGCTGGTCCCGCCTGTCCCGAATAGTTCCCGGCAATGACGCGCACGGTTCCCGCCTCCTTCGGAAGGGCCACGGAAGGGATGTCTCTGTTGAGGATCGCCTGATATTTTGGCGGGGTCATCTTGTCCTTGGCGGGCAGGTTGACCCACAACTGCACCATCTCCAGCACGCCGCCTGACCGCGAGAACGCTTCGGAGTGGAACTCCTCGTGAAGGATGCCGGCCGCAGCGGTCATCCATTGAACGTCGCCCGGACCAATCACACCGCCTTTGCCTGTGGAGTCGCGATGGGCAACCTCGCCCTTGTAGACGATGGTGACGGTTTCGAACCCGCGGTGGGGATGTTCTTCGACCCCTCTGTGGTGGCCGTTCCCGGGAGGGAACTCGGCCGGGCCGGCATAATCCAGCAACAGGAATGGGCTCAGTGCCTTGCCGTGGTTGTTATAGCTAAAAAGGGAGCGGACCGGAAAGCCGTCCCCGACCCAGTGCGACTGGGGAGTGCTGTAGACGCCGATGATGTTTTTCATTGCAATCCTCCTTCAAGGCGGATCTCACTTTTGTTGATTGACGAAACTACAGGGTGCACGTTTGGAGGCCCCTGCTGAACTTTGCATTCAGCCACAATGTGAGCTGAAGGCACGTTTCCAGATTGGACTTTCTTTGTATAAAGCCATCCTCCGGCTTGCTCGCCTAACACCATCCCCAATAGTCCGAGTAGAGCAACGATAGGCGGCGCAGGACTCTTTACTCGAATGACCCAATATGCAACACCCACAAGCAGTCCTACTACGAATGAGATGAGTAGTGTTTTCATTTCCAGATTCTCTTCAGTCACTCTTACCATCGAAGCTGAGCACCTGCTTGGTTTTCGCCTGCGGGGCAGCCACCCGACTGTACGCGTCACGGCTTTCTCAAACGGAACCATCTCGACCGGCGGTGGTTTCAACGCCAGATGCGCCGGACGGTGTTCTAGCCGATCACACTCGCAGGCCGCCGTAGATCCTCGAGGGGAAGCCGCAAGGTTTTCGCGAACAGGCATTGGATTGCCATGCCGACCGCAGGACAAATCATGCCGCCAAGGAATTCTCCCTTCTCTGAGACGACGTCGAAGTTGATCGTGGTTCCGAGATTCACCACCACGGCGGGGCCGCCGACCGGGTGAAGGCGGCAATGCGTTCGCGATGTGATCCGCGCCCGGAAGCGGATCAAGTAGATAGCATTAGACAGCGTAAAGGGTGGCAACTCTTGGGAGCACGCCACCCTCTCGCGGTCCTGGCCTTAGCTCCGCGCTCCGGCAAACTCCGCTGCGGTGCGGCGCGATCTCGATCTTACGGTCCCATGCGGGTCCAGAACGAACTTCGTTGCCGCACCCTTATCAAAATCGCTGTAACCTTTCGGCGCCTCCTCCAGTGGCAGCACCGTGACATTTACCGCCTTCGCAATCGCGACCTTGTTGTGCAGGATGGCCATCATGAGCTGACGGTTGTATCGCAGAACAGGGCATTGCCCCGTACCGAAGGTGTGGGACTTTGCCCAGCCAAGGCCAATCCTCAGGCCCAGCACGCCCTGTTTCGCATTGGCGTCCTTGGCGCCCGGATCGTCCGTGACATACAGCCCTGGAATGCCGATCGCTCCGCCCGCCCGGGTCAACGCCATTAACGAATTGAGCACGGTAGCAGGCTGCTCTGTACCGGTTTGCTCCGCCTGACCCTTCGCCTCGAAACCTACGCAGTCGATCGCCGAATCGACTTCGGGGACCCCGACGATTTGGGCGATGCGTTCCCCCAGCGGAACCCGCTCGCGCAGGTCGACGGTTTCGCATCCGAAACTTCGTGCCTGGGCAAGCCGCTCAGAATTCATATCTCCCACGATCACTACGGCGGCTCCCAACAACTGGCACGAGGCGGCACAGGCAAGTCCTACGGGACCAGCGCCGGCAACGTACACTGTGGACCCCGTCGTGACGCCGGCTTTCACCGCTCCGTCGTATCCGGTCGGGAATATGTCGGAGAGCAGCGTCAGGTCCTCGATCTTTTCCAGCGCCTGCTCCTTGTCCGGGAATTTGAGCAGGTTGAAGTCGGCATAGGGCGCCATCACGTAATCGGCCTGGCCGCCAATCCATCCCCCCATGTCGACGTATCCGAAGGCGCCGCCCGCGCGATCGCCATTGACGTTCAGGCAGATGCCGGTTTTGCCTTCCCGGCAGTTGCGGCAGCGCCCGCACGCGATGTTGAAGGGCGCGGAAACCAGGTCACCCACGTTCAGGAACTCCACGTCCCGGCCCTTCTCGACGATCTCGCCGGTTATCTCGTGACCGAGGACCATACCGGCGGGAGCCGTAGTCCGGCCGCGTACCATGTGCTGGTCGCTCCCGCAGATGTTGGTGCTCACCAACTTCAGGATCACGCCATGCTCGCATTTGCGCGACCCTAGAGACAATTTGGGAAAATCGATCGACTGCACTTCGACTCTTCCCGGTCCTACGTATACAACTCCACGATTGTTTGCCATTGATCAACTGGACGAGATCCAGACATGACGCGCAGAAGCTTTGGCTGCAACTCCAGTGGAAGGTCGCCGATCTCGTCCAGCAGCAAGGTGCCGCGATTCGCCCGCTCGAACCGCCCGATGCTGCGCGTGATCGCTCCAGTGAAGGCGCCGCGCTCGTGACCGAACAGCTCGCTTTCCAGGGTCGCGGAATGGATTTCGGCATCAGGACGGAGCAAAATCACCAGTTCAATGGGAAAAACGCTGAGCCGATACAGGAGGTCGGCGTGCCGCCGCTGCGGAATCGCCCGGAGGATATCCGTTTGTTAGTCGATCATTTTGCAATGAAGTACGCCGTTCGCATGCGCAAGGGGATTACTGCGATTTCAGAGGAATTCATGGCGGCTCTTGTGCGCCATTCCTGGCCAGGCAACGTCCGGGAACTGCAAAACGTCCTTGAGCGTTCCGTGATTCTGTCGAGAGGCCCCGTGCTGAGCGGTTTACTGCCGGAATTGACCCAAATGAAATCGTCCGCGCCTGTAACGCTGGGAGAGGCGGAGCGCTCACACATCCTTCAGACCCTTCAGAAGACCGGGGGCGTGCTCGGCGGCCGGAATGGCGCGGCCACCCGCCTGGGCCTGCCGCGAACGACTTTGATCTCTAAGATGAAGCGGCTGGGTATCAATCACGGGTAACCCGGTGCGAATGGGGTCTGCCGAGCCCACCGGGCCTTTCGCGGGTTCCAGCTTCAATCCAAGCTGCTCGCGCAGGTGAGCGCAGGGACATCGCCATTCGCGGCGTGCCGGCTCGCTCCGGAGAAGCTGGCTCGGCAGCGGGGAAACAGCAATCGACTCCGTCAAACGGCTCGCGTCACAATAACACTCTTTGATGTCAGTGTTCGATGCACGGGACATTTATTGGCAATGTCAAGCAGCTGAGATCTCTGCTCTTCGGTCAATGATCCCGCAAGGTGAATGTCCCGCTCAAACCTATCGAGCATACCTTCTCTCGTCTCGCACTCGGCACAATCGATGGCGTGTATCTTCGAATGTCGCAGATTGACAATAACCTCCGCGAGCGGCCATCCTTTCCGCCGGGCGTACATCCCCAAGGTAATCGAAGTACAGGCACCCAAGGCGGCGAGCAGGAGATCGTAAGGCGTTGGGCCCGTGTCTTTGCCGCCTGCAGACACGGGTTCATCAGCCGACATGCGATGTGGACCCGCAAGAATCTCCTGTGCGAAGCCGGTAGCACTACCGCGGACGACTACACTTCTTATTTCACCTTGTGCGGTTATTCGGGCTGTCTCTTGATCTGCATCTCCCATGTAAACCTCCTGTAAAACCAATTTGTTAGCGACCTGAACGAGGCTCCCGTCGTTTCCAAAAGCCATTTGGAGATCTCTTATCCAGGGCGCCCGTCCGCCGGCAAGCTTGGGTGTCCGAGAGCCCTACACCGACCAGAAACCCTGACCATACGCTTGCGTCAATTCGAGTGCGAGTGAGATGGGAATCTCCTGTGCCCGGCCCTTCCGGTAGAGGTTTGCGTCGCCGACGGTTGTGCCTCCTCTGCCCCCTCAGCGTCAAGATTTCCCAACGCGAACGCTGCAGTTGCGACCACCATGACGGTGATCACGAATGGTAGGACCGGGGCATAGATGTGCGCATGAACCGAGAGCAGGCCTCCGGCGGTGGCGCCGGCGAACAACGAGGCGAGGACGCCTGTAAGCCGCCGCCTCTCTTTTGTTGTCGCGGGCCAGTTGGCGAGGTCGCCCGCAAGGAATATAATGGTTGCGGTCGCAGCAGTTGTAAACACACCGTCCACATGAAGCCTTCGAACTGCGGCGCTCTGCATCCCCATCGCAAAACCCCACGAGCCGAGGAGAACGGGGACGACGCCAACCGAAGGCCGGCCGTTACTTGCGAACCAAACGGACAGGAAGGCTGCATGCGCAATCAGCGATAGGCAGAGTGCGACCGTCACCCGTTGAGACCAAATCCCAGAGGCTTCAGAAGGCCTGACGATTCGCGTCGAGAGGTACACCCCCACCGTGAAGCCAAACACCGCGGCGAAGATGTTCGTCCAGTCGGGCCCAGCGGCGTGGGCGGCCCGCAGCCCGAGAAACGCGATATTCCCTGTCATGAAGGCCGAGAAGACCTTGCCCAGATCAAGAAAGCTGACCGCGTCGATAGCTCCCGACGAAACCGCCAGGGCGTTGAGCAGGATGTCGCGAATCCTGATTTTAAGTGCTTGATCGGGGGTACTTGTTATAAGTTTGTTGTGCATCACTCGAATCGCTCCTTACTGTCTTTAGCTATTTCCCATTGCTCAGACGCTCATCAGCCGGCGGCAAATTGCAGGGCAAGCGCACGCAGATCAGTGGAGCCCTTTGCCGTGCGGGGAAAGTTGGTCACTATGTAGATCCGTTCGGGAACTTCGAAAGCGCTGAGCTTGGTGCGGCAGTAGTCTCGCAGTTCACCCTGAGTCGCTTCCATTCCCGGACGCAGAATGACAGCAGCGTTGACATTCTCGCCGTAGATCGCGTCAGACTGGCCGAACGACGCCGCTTCGAGCACCTTCGGGTGAGACAAGAGGACCGCGTCGATGTCACCCGGTGAGATCTTTTCTCCGCCGCGGTTAATGATTTCCTTGAACCTCCCCGTCACAAAGAGGTAGCCGGCCGCGTCTCTGCTGCCGAGATCGCCACTGCGGAACCATCCATCGACAAAGCTCGCAGAGTTCGCTTGAGGATTGTTGAGATATCCGGTCGTAACCGTTGCGCCGCGAACCCAGATTTCCCCAACTCCGCCCGGCGCAGCGTCCGTCCCCTCTTCAGCGACAATTCGGATCTCGACTCCTGTGGGCAGGCCCACCGATGACACCTTGTTCGATCCATGGATGGGGAGTGGGTTGGACGACACCTGATGAGAAGTCTCGGTCGTCCCATAAGCGGAGATCATCGGGGTTCGGAACGCGGCGCTCGTCGCTATGGCGAGCTCTTCGTCAAGCGGCGCGCTGCAACTGCGGATGAACCGGAGCGGCACCGGAGAACCGCTTGGGTACTCGTGGGCAGCGCGGCTGAGGAGAATGCGGTGAATGGTGGGCACCGCCGTGTACCATGTCACTCCGAGGCGAACAACGTCTTCCCAAAACAAATGTGCCGAGAAAACGCCCGTGCTCGGGAGATACGCGCTACCGCCGCTCGCCAGAGTTGACAGTAGCCCCGCCACGAGCCCGTGGCCATGGAACAGAGGCATTACGATCAGCGTCGCGTCCCGCGGTGACAAATCGTACCCGGAGACGATGCCCCGGATTGATGCGGCAACATTGCCGTGAGTCAAGGGAACGAGCTTGGGCGCTGAGGTCGTCCCGGCGGTGAACATCAAGAGTGCAACGTCCTCACCGCCGATCAGGACGGTCGTGTTGGCAGCCGCGCCCGGTGCCGGGCTTTGGCCGCCGGTATTCTTAATCCTTACGTCATAGTCGCCGCCGGACGCCTCGATACTCATGATCCATCGGGCCGTGCTTCCGGCGATGGTACCGGCCAACTCCAGCTTGCTTGCCAGGTGTTTCGGTGCGAGCGCGGCATATGCGGAGAGTTTTGAGAGTCGCGTATTCAATTCGGCAGAAGTAAGCGCCGGGTTCAGCGGCGCGATACGGGCGCCCACAGACACAATAGCGAGAAGACTGACGACAAATTCAATCGTGTTGTCCGAGACCAGCGCGATCGTGGCGCCGCGGCTCACTCCGAGCCCAGAGAGTTGGATCATCGCCGACCGGACGAGAGCGTCAAGTTGGCCGTAGCTAATTACAGCTCCTCCATCTGAGGTCCCGACGGCAGTTCGATCGGGTCGCTCCTGAACGTGTCTTGTGAGCAACTCCGAGAGGTCGTTCAAGAGCGGTGCAGCGGTGTAAGCGGCAATGGTCGAGATGGCCGTCATGACGTCACCAGTGACACAAACTTCGCCTGAAACGCCGCAACACATTGAGCGAACATCATGGCAGTGCCTCTCACTTGCCTCCACCGCCGATCTGGGAGGTCGGGTTCAGACTCTGCAGATGGCCGCTCTCGGTCCCCGCGGTGGGATCGATGACGCAGTTGATGATCGCCGGCTTACCTGACGCAACTGCTTCTGCGAGAGCCTTGGTGAGGCCTTGCGGATCGGTCACATGATAGCCCGTGCCGCCGAAAGCCTCGATGAGTTTGTCATAGCGCGCGCTCCTCATGAGAATAGTTGGCGATGGATCGGCGCCCCCGCTACGGTTGACGTCGTCACCCCTGTAGATGCCACCGTTGTTGAAGACGACTGTGACGATCGGAAGCGAATAGCGGCAAATGGTCTCGATCTCCATGCCGCTGAACCCGAAGGCGCTATCGCCTTCGATGGCGACCACGGGCTTTCCGCTCGTCACCGCTGCGCCAATGGCATAACCCATACCGATACCCATCACGCCCCAAGTGCCGGAGTCGAGACGTTTGCGAGGCTCGTGCATATCGATAATGTCGCGGCCGAAGTCGAGCGTGTTGGCCCCTTCGTTGACGAGGTATATGTTTGGCTTGTCCGCGAGAAAATCGCGGACCGCCCGCAGTGCGCTCGAGAAGTTCATCGGGCTGGGGGTGGCGTTGAGAAGGGCCGCCATGCGCTCGATATTGTGATGTTTGCGTTCCGCGACGGTTTTGATCCACGCGGTTTGGGATTGGATCTGTCCGGGCTTGAGCATGGACAGGAACGCTGACATAGCGGACCCGATATCCGCAACGACAGGCGCCGCGATGGGCCGGTTGCTATCGATCTCCGTCGGCGAGATGTCGACCTGCACGATGCGCATAGTTGGGGACCAACGCGGGGCTTTGCCATGTGCAAGTAGCCAGTTCAGCCGGGCTCCAATCAGCATGACCACATCGGCCTCAGCCAGAACCAAAGAGCGCGCCGCAGCCGCGGATTGCGGATGGTTATCGGGCAGGAGCCCTTTGGCCATCGACATCGGCAGATAAGGAATACCCGTCTTCTCAATGAACAACCGAATGTCGGCGTCAGCCTGTGCGTAAGCCGCGCCTTTGCCGAGAATAATGAGTGGGCGCTGCGCGCTCGCCAGCAGGTCAAGGGCGCGCTCGATCGATTCCGGCGCGGGAATTTGCCGGGGCGCCGGATCCACAACCCGCACCAGCGACTCCACACCCGCATTTGCATCGAGTGCCGCGCCGAGCACTTCCGCGGTCATGTCCAAATAGACGCCACCCGGTCTTCCCGATACCGCGGCGCGTATCGCGCGTGCGATTCCAATGCCGATATCTTCGGGCTTGTTCACCCGGAAGGTTGCCTTGGTGTAAGGTTTCGCCGCATTCATCTGATCCAGTTCTTCGTAGTCGCCCTGTTGGAGATCGACAATTTCGCGGTCGCTCGATCCGCTCATCTGAATCATGGGAAAACCGTTGGTGGTGGCATTGGCGACCGCGACCAGGCCGTTCAGAAACCCTGGTGCGGAGACGGTCAGACAAATCCCCGGCTTCTGGGTCAGATAACCGGCGATCGCGGCTGCATTTCCAGCGGACTGTTCGTGCCGAAAGCCGATGAACCTTATTCCTTCGGCCTGCGCCAGTCGGGCTAGATCCGTAATCGGAATTCCGGCAACGCCATAAATCGTGTCGACTCCGTTGAGTTTCAGGGCATCGACTATGAGGTGAAATCCGTCGGTCATTGCCGGTTTCTTTCCGTTCGACGATTCCAGTTCGTTCGATGATTTCGGTTCGGTCGCAATCATGGAGTACCTCTCTTCTTAATGGGCTTTATTTCCCTCGCACTCGGCGAGGCGCTTGAGCAAGTTCCGCTTCTCGGTGAACGATTGAGTTTCGTCACGAATCACCGCCACGATACCTGTTACCGTGCCTTGCGGGCCATTCAGCAGGCCGACCGTAAATGCTATCGACAACGCTCGTCCGTCTTTATGCACGGCGGGAACCCGCAGCACGTCATGAGCGTAGCGGGTCTCCCCGCTCGCCATAGTTCTTTCGTAACCGGCCCAGTGGCGCTCCCGCAAACGCTCGGGAATAATGAGATCGAGCGAGTTGCCGAGGGCCTCAGCCTGAGTGAATCCGAAGAGGCGCTCGGCGGCGGGGTTCCATACCGTGATGGCACCGCTCGCATCAGCGACAACGACCGCGTCGCCGAGTGTTTCGACAAAGTGCTCGAAACTAACGGGTGTTTGCGTAGCGCTATTCATCACCTGCTCGCTAGGGCGGGTATGTTGTGCTCCGGATGGGTGTCCGCAGCCCCGTCCTTTAATAGAACCTTCTTCTCACGCAGCTTGGCGATCTGTTCGGGGCTATATCCCAATCCCGCCAACACCTCGCCAGTGTGCTCGCCCAGCAGCGGGGAGCTGGTAATCTCAGGAGTAAAGTTTGAGAACTTGATCGGGCTCCCCACGGTGAGATAGCTGCCGCGTTGCTTGTGCGGAACCTCGACGATCGTGCGGCTCGCGCGCAGCGCCGGGTCATACGCAATTTCCTTCATGCTCAACACGGGCGCGCATGGAACACCGTAGGGCCGTAATTTATCGATCGCCTCGTACTTGGTTTTGTCGGCAAGCCACTTCTCTATGTCCGCGAAGATCTCGAAGATATGCGGCTGGCGTGCGCGCGCCGTGGAATAGGCTGGGTCGCTGATCCACTCTGGCTTACCAATGGCCTGGCACGTCGGTCCCCAATCCTGCTCCTGGATCGTGAAATAGATATACGCGTTGGGATCGGTCTCCCACCCCTTGCACTTCAGCACCCAACCCGGTTGGCCTCCGCCGCCCGCGTTTCCGCCGCGAGGCACCACATCAGTAAAAGTGCCGTTGGGATACTGCGGATATTCTTCCAAGTAGCCGACCCGCTCCAACCGCAACTGGTCGCGCAGCTTCACGCGGCACAGGTTCAGCACGCAGTCCTGCATCGCGACCGAAATTTTCTGGCCTTTACCGGTCCTCTCACGGCCAATCAGAGCAGTCAGGATGCCGATCGCGAGGTGCATTCCGCTGTTGCTATCGCCCAGTGCCGCCGCGCTGACCAGCGGGGGACCGTCCCAGAAGCCGGTGGTGGAGGCGGCGCCGCCGGCGCACTGCGCCACGTTCTCGTAAACTTTCAGGTCCGAGTACGGCGACTGATCGTTGAAACCCTTCACCGACCCATAGATGAGCCTCGGGTTGAGTTCCTGAATGTGCTCCCAGGAGAACCCCATACGGTCCATTGCGCCAGGGGCGAAGTTCTCCACCAATACGTCGGCTTCTCGGATCAGTTGTTCCATGATCTTTTTGCCTTCGGGCGTTTTGGTGTCCACCGCGAGAGATTTCTTGTTGCTATTCAGTTGGGTGAAATATAGAGCGTCTACGCCAGGAATGTCACGCAGTTGCTGGCGCGTAATATCACCGCCGCTGAGGCGTTCTACTTTCAGCACGTCCGCGCCGAACCAGGCCATCAACTGCGTACAGGCTGGGCCCGCCTGCACACCTGTAAAGTCAATTACTTTAATTCCTTCGAGAGGTATGCTCATGATCACAGTCTCCTTATTCGTTTGCCGGTTTCCGCGCCACAAATCTATACAGGCTCCGAACTGCACGCCATCCTCTGAAGCATCTGCGATGCCAAACACAAAGCGATTGAGGCAAGAATCCAATTAACTCCATCGTTGTAGATGGCGCGGCACTGCCGACGCAATTCCCAGATCTAGAGATTCTGCCTCGACGGTCGTTTTGCACGGCGGCTAATGGACAGGGGACGGCGGTAGGTCGACACGAGCCAGTCCGCAAGTGTTCGCGGCAGCAGCCCGAAGGGAGCCCGCACAAACGGTAGATCGATTGCTTGGTTCCTGATGACAGTCCTGCGGAACTGTGGATGAAGCCGCCTTCTCGGCTGTCCTGAGGCAACTACCCGGAGGTTTTCTGAGACACCTGATCGCAACGTCGACAACAATTCGAATTATTCACACATCTCTGTTCGTGTTTTTCTATTATTTGACGATCGGCCTTCTTCTCGCAGTTTTGCCCGGTTTCATTCATCTTCATTTGGGCCTTTCCCCCTTTTGGGCCGGGGTGGCGATCAGTTCGCAATACCTGGCAACCCTTGCCACTCGCTCGAACGCCGGCCGAATGGCCGATGTCCTAGGTCCGCGTGTCACTGTTTTGGTCGGTCAGGCCGTTGGTTTGCTTAGTGGACTCTGTCTAATTGTTGCAGCGTCGCTCCAATCTAAAGCTGTTGCCTGTTTTGTGGTTCTTTTGATAAGTCGCCTGATCCTTGGCTGTGGCGAAAGCTGTGTGGCGACTGGTGCGATTACTTGGGGGCTGGGACGGGTCGACGCAACAGATGCCGCACAGGTGATCTCCTGGAGTGGAATAGCATCCTATGGCGCAATGGCAGCGGGGCCCCTTTTGGTATTTGGCTTGAAACCAGGTATGGGATTGAATCAATTGGTGCAGCCGCCTCGGGACTATCGGTGCTGAACCTGGCTTTCGCCCTCCCAGTAGCCGGGGTGCCGATACTGCGCGGCGCTCATCTGGCGTTTTCGAGGGTGCTCGGGAAAGTGTCGCTTCACGGGTTGGGACTGACTCTCGGCACGGTCGGATTTGCTGCGATTGCGACCTTTACGGGGTTGTACTATGCCAGCCGGCACTGGACTGACCCCGCGCTCGCGCTGATACTGTTCGGCACGTGTTTCATCGTCACTCGCCTGCTGTTCGCCGGCGCCGTTAATCGTTGGGACGGACTCCGAGTTGCCATGGTGTCATTCATCTTGGAGTCTGCCGGATTGTTCGTTTTGTGGTCGGCCACCACTCACGATGCGGCCCTTGCGGGGGCAGCTCTCAGCGGGTGTGGGTTCGCCCTGGTGTTTCCAGCACTCGGAGTCGAAGCTCTCAAAGTGGTTGCTGATCAGAATCACGGGGCGGCACTCGGGGTGTACACGGCATTCCTCGATCTGGCAATGGGGCTTACAGGCCCAATTGCGGGAGCTATTGTCGGGAAGTTCGGCTATTCGGCGATTTTCCTTTGTGGCTCAGGCGCTGCTGGCTGCGGGTTTGTGCTTACTCTTCTCCTCTATCGCTTAGGCCGTGCGCCGCATGCACGTCTCTCGCTGACGACGCTCGAGCGCGTCTGACGAGGCGTACCGTACTGCCCTCGTCAGGTGCATCGCCGAGGTGATGTCCACCGAACCCCAGCGCCGAGTTATTGACGTTGCGGACCAAACGGTCGCAACCGGCGTCTCTAGGCGCCCTTCAGCCGCAATCAATGGTCATGTTGTCCCTGACGGTCAGGTGGCCCTCTCCCCTGCGGAGAGAGCCGTGTGGATAGGCGAATCCTGCATTAATGCCAAATGCCGGCACGATTGCGCCCACAGCCCCGGTGTCCCCCGCGCGACATCGCTGTCCCTCTTGCGACTCGGCACGGCTCAAACCGACCTCAAACGCCGTCCGGAGGATGGCCCCCGTTGGCATGGTCAACAGTGCGGCGCGAGCCGCCGCGCGCCCAGGTCGTTCAGATTTTGTTGATCGGGTGTCTGCCAGTGCGCCACACGGCCGAAGTCGCACAGTTGAGTCCGGCGAAGGCGGGCTGTCGATCGTCACGGATAGAAACCCGCCGGCGCTCAGAACTTCGCCGCAGAAGAGTTCGTGAGGAGCATGTGACCGCTTGTTGTGTTGTTCTTGGAAGCGCTCGACACAGCTGTCGTCCAGCCGTCGCAAACGCCAACTAGCGGCCGGCTACATCGACCCACCGATTGTTCGCCCTATTCGCATTTGGCACTTGGCCGCACGATTGCATACTTCCGCGTAGGAGATGAATATGAACGCACACCGTACGATTGTTGGTTTCCTTGGAGCCATGCTTCTTACTGCGACGGCCGCAGTCGCACAGCAGGTAAAGACAGACTACGACCGAGACGCAGATTTCGGGCACTACAGAACGTATTCGTGGGAGAACGTCCAGACACAGGGCCAGCTATGGGTCGACCGGATCAAAGAAGTTGTTAATTCAGCCCTCGCCGCAAAAGGATGGAAGCAGGTGGACTCGGGCGGTGACGTGGCGGTCGTCGCCATTGAGGCCACCCAGAACCAACAAACTCTCAACACCTTCTACGACGGTTTTGGCGGCGGTTGGCGGTGGCGCGGGTTCGGGGGATTCGGAGACTCGACGACTACCGTCGACACTTATCGGGTCGGCACTCTGGTTGTCGACCTGTTCGATTCCAGCACGAAGAAGCTGATTTGGCGAGGGTCCGCTAGTGAAACGCTTTCGGACAAATCCGACAAAAACATCAAGACTCTCGACAAGGGGGTCGAGAAGATGTTCGACCGCTTTCCGCCCAGCCCGAAGAAATAGCGGGACAGAATCGCGTCTCGATTGAAAAAAGAGTCATTATGAAATGGTTTCAACAAGGCATGGCGCTATTCCTATCCTGGTGCTTGGTAGGCGTGTGTGCACGAGATGGATTCGCCTATCAGAACACCCCGCCGCCGCAGGCCGTGCAGCAGAGCCCGGACCAATTACAACAGCTCGTGGCGCCCATCGCGCTTTACCCCGACGCATTGATTGCGCAGATCCTGCCGGCTGCCGCATACCCGGATCAGATAATGGAGGCCGAGAGGTGGATGCAACAGCATAAAGACCTCACGGGTGACAGTCTGGCGAAAGAGGTCGACAAGCAATCATGGGATCCCGGTGTCAAAGCTCTGGCACAGTTCCCAGCGGTGCTCGCCAACATGAATCAGAATCTGGCCTGGACCTCGGAACTGGGCGACGCTTACATCAATCAGCAACAGGAGCTGACGCAGGCGATTCAAACCATGCGACAGCGCGCTAAGCATGCCGGGAACTTGCAGACGACAGATCAGGAGAAGGTGAGAACGCACGGACAAGACATTTTCATTCAACCCACGTCGACCGAGGTGGTGTACGTACCGCAATACGATCCATGGCTCGTGTACGGATACCCACTGGCTGTCTTCCCGGGTTGGTATCCGTATCCGGGGCTCTTCCTGGGAGGTCCGGGAATTGCTTTCGGCCTTGGTTTCGGTGTCGGCTTCTTTGGCGGCTTCGGTTGGGGCTGGAGCCATTGGGGCTTCGATTGGCACAGCGGCGGCAGGGTGGTCTACAACCACAATGCGTATGTCTCCCATAGCCGGACGATCGTCAATCGCAACGGCTTTCATTCGAGCCGCGCCAACTTTGATCATTCCGCTGGCTTTCGCGGTTCCAGCGGCTCGCAGGCAATGTCCGGCGCACATTCCAGCGCGTTCAGCGGATTCAGTCATGGTGGTATTGCGACAAGAAATTCCTTTCGTGGGCAATCCAGCTTTGGCGGTTTCCACGGAGGCGGTTTTGGTGGCGGCTTTCACGGCGGCGGAGGCCGGCGATAGAACTTAGGAAACTCAGGAGGTGATGAAGATGAAACAAGCAATGATGATTCCGTTCGCAATACTCGCGATTTCCATAGGGACTGGCGCCGCCATGGCTCAACCATCCGATCAGCCGGCATTTCCGTCGGCCGCCGACGCTGGCCAGAGTCTCTTCCAAGCGGTGCAGGACAACAACGAAGAAGCCATAAATAAAGTCTTGGGTGGATCGACCGATCTCAATTCTTCGCACGACGACAGCCAGGATAAGGCCGACCGTGAAGTCTTCGTCCAAAAATATCAGGAGATGCACCGCCTGCACCGTGAGCGTGATGGATCGGTGACCCTCTACATTGGAGCCGAGAACTGGCCGTTCCCGATCCCGATTGTCGAGGAGAATGGGGCTTGGCGCTTCGACGCGGACGCCGGTCTGCAGGAGGTTCGGTTCCGGCGAATCGGCGAGAACGAGTTCACAGCAATTTCGATTTGCCACGAATTTGCCTCCCAAAGGCGCGATCGCACAGACGCCGCGAATCTCGCGGCATTGCATGGTTACTACTTCCGCGTGTTGCCGCCGCAGAAGACCAACGCTACTGTCGGATTCGCCGTGGTCGCTTACCCGGCGGAATATCGGTCGTCTGGCGTGATGACATTCGTCGTCACGGAGAAGGGCGAGGTGTACGAAAAGGACCTCGGCGACACCACTGCGGCGCTCGCAGGTGCAATGACATCGTTTCACAAAGACGCTACGTGGCGCGCTGCCGTCAGATAGAAAAGAAACTCACGCATTCACTCTTAGATGGATCTCAAACTGTCGACTGATCCACAGGGGACCAGGAGTCACGATCCTGGAAGCACGAACCTGTGGATCGGCGGGTGGATTGCTCTTGACATGTGAGTTGAACGGAAAGGACTAAGCGATCATGAACAACAAAAGCGAAACTGTCAAATTTGACGATCGGGCAGAGCAGGAACTCGGACTCAGCCGCGATGGAGTTGCGGAGATCTCGCGCGCACTCCGTGAACTGCTGGCAGACGTCTTCGCGCTCTACCTAAAAACCAAAAACTTCCACTGGCACATGAGCGGACGCCACTTTCGCGATTATCATCTATTGCTGGACGAGCAGGGCGACCAACTCTTCGCTATGACTGACGAAATAGCCGAGCGGGCGCGGAAGATTGGCGGAACCACTCTACATTCCATCAGCGATATATCCCGGCATCAGCGGCTGGCGGACAACAACAATGACGTCGTCAGCCCGGACGATATGCTCGGCGAGTTGCTTGCAGACAGCCGGCGTCTGACGGGATTTCTGCGCCTAGCTCACGAGACTTGCGGGCGTTTTAAGGACGTCGCCAGCACCAGCATGATCGAAGTATGGATCGATCAGACCGAGCGAAGAACGTGGTTCCTCGCGGAGATCGTCGGGCGCATGTAGTCATCGCCGATGGCTGTGAAAATCAGGCGCTGGCGTCGTCCCTTTCCGGGGCGCGCCAGCGCCACTCTGGGTATGACATGGGCTCGAGCGTGTCATCTGTCGTCCCTCCTCTGAGAATTGACTGCCTGAAGGATCGGATTGCCTGTCCCACATGCGAGCCGGTCCGGCCTCTCGATGTGCCCCACCCCGACGGGCGGTTCATCCTTTTCGATCCCATCGTGAATTTCACTCGCACTTTCCTGGAGGTGTTTTCCTCGGCCCCGGAACTCCGCCGACTGGGGGTCACTCAGGTCGACATATGGACGCGGCCGGCTCGGGAAGTGTTAGAAACTCAGGCTCGATTATGTAACAAGCCGTGGCATCAGAGTTGCTGTTCTTACGATCGATATGAGCACTACCTTGGCAAACACTTTCAGGGAACATCGGCGACGCAAACGAAGGGGTGTCCAACGCATTCTTCTTTTGAGCGCTGTTCTCCTCGGCAACGCTATCGCTCAACCGGCTGCGACTCCCCCTGCCGGCCCCTCCCAACCAGACGCTCCTGGGGCATCTCATGCAGCCTCGGACCTACGCGTATCGGGACCTAATCCCGATGGGTGGCTATACCCCATCACCAGACTAAACGAGTCTCTTCCCCGTTGGCTCCAATTCGGCGGACAGTTTCGCGATCGAGTTGAAAGCCAGGACGGACTCGGCTACGCCCCCATCAACGACGTGTACGATTTGACTCAGCTCCGTGTGGGAGTTTACGTCCAGCCCACGAGTTGGCTCGAGTTAGTCGGAGTAACACAGGATTCGCGGGTCTTTTTCAATCACCACGTAGCTACCGCGCTGCCCTATCAAAACATCTGGGATATTCGGGAGGCTTACGTGGAGCTTGGCGGTTCGTCCGAAGGCTGGATCGATTTCGTCGCCGGCCGCCAGATGTTCAGTTTTGGCGACGAGCGAGTCATCGGACCTTCCGACTGGCTCAACATGGGGCGGACGTTTGACACGGTCAGAGTCGATCTCCACCACCCAGGTGTCAACGTCAGCATCTTCGCGGCATCGGTGATTAACGCCATCGACGGCCAGATCGACCACCATATTGAAGGGAACAATATCTATGGAATTTACAGCGGCTTTTCCCACCTGATTCCGCACGCCACAGTAGAGCCCTATTTGTTATGGCGGGTCGCTCCGGGCAACGTGGTCCTGCCCGAGACTGCGGGCCACGGGCATCTAAACGAAGTCACTGGAGGCGCACGCCTGGTCGGCACGCTACATGGCGACTTCGATTACGATGTCGAAATGAACACACAGACCGGCTCGCTGGGGCATTATTCCATCGATGCCTGGGCCGGGCACTGGAACGCGGGCCACACCTTTAACAATTCGCACACCCACCCTAGAGTGTTTGCGGAGTACAACTACGCCTCGGGCAGCAAGAACCCAAACGGGAACACCTGGGGCACTCACGACCAGATCTATCCTTCCGGTCACGACAAGATGGACTTCGCCGATCAGTTCGGCTGGAGGAACATCCAGGACATTCGCGCCGGCGTTAACGAAAAGGCCGGGGACAAGTGGACGTTCACAGAGATCTTTGACGATGTCTGGCTGGCGACGAAAAACGATGCGGTGTATGCATCGAGTGGCGCTATGTCCATAGCTGCGCACCCGGGAGCTACAAGTAGCCATCTCGGCACGGAACTCGACTTGATCGCGGAATATAAGCAGAGCCGCCACGTAAGCTATGGTTTCGGGTTTTGTCGCTTATTTACTGGCCGGTACTTGAAGGACGCTACGCCCGGCAAGGCTTACAATTACCCGTTCACTTATGTAACGTATGTGTTTTGACGGAGTTCGGAAATGGGCGGAAGGCGCCTGTGAGAGACAGGCCGCTTCGGGTGAGAGGAGACACTATGTCTGAGATTGATAACGACGAGAAGAAGGTAAGCAGGCGAGACATCTTTGGACTAGGCTCCGTGGCTGTCGCAGCCGCGACGCTGATTATGGCCGGTGAGAAAACGGCGGAGGCGCAGCCCCAAGCTAGCCACACTGCGCCGAACGAGAGCAATCCCGGGCCGCAGAATCGCCCTCTCGCAGCGGAGAATCCGGATTCGGAGTGGTCTCCGTCCACCGATAGTGGCACCGTAAAACCGTTCAAGTATCCCTTCGCCCTGGCCCGCAAGCGCGTGCTAAGCGGCGGCTGGACACGCCAGGTTACGGTACGCGAATTGGCGATTGCGACAACCCTCGCGGGCGTCGAAATGCGGCTCGCGGCGGGCGGAGTCCGCGAACTCCACTGGCACGTGGAAGCCGAATGGGCCATCATGCTAAATGGCAGCGCGCGGATCACCGCCGTGGATCAGGACGGCAAGAGCTTTGTGGGCGACGTGGGCGAAGGAGACCTGTGGCTGTTCCCGCCCGGAGTACCACACTCCATCCAGGGGCTGGGTCCGGATGGCTGCCGCTTTCTGCTGGTATTTGACGACGGAAACTTCGACGAGTTCCACACATTCCTGATTACCGATTGGCTCGCGCATACTCCCAGGGAAGTCCTTGCGAAGAATTTCAGCGTATCCGAATCGACCTTCGATGCGGTTCCCAAGAAGGAGCTGTTCATCTTTCAAGCAGCTCTCCCGGGCGACCTGCACGGGGAAGAGACTGAGGCGGTGAAGGGAACCGGGACCGTGCCCAAGCGTTTCGACTTCAAGGCCAGCGCGATGAAGCCCACCAAGGTGACGCGCGGCGGGGAAGTGAAAATCATCGATTCAAAGACTTTTCCAGTGACCCCGATTTCCGCCGCCATCGTCACTCTCAAGCCGGGGGGCCTGCGTGAATTGCACTGGCATCCCAACGCGGACGAGTGGCAATACTACATCGCCGGAAAGGGGCGCATGACTGTTTTCGTTGGGGCGACGACGGCGCGCACCATGGATTTCGAAGAGGGGGATGTCGGATACGTGCCGATTTCCAACCCGCATTACGTCGAGAACACCGGCGACTCCGATCTGGTGTTTATCGAGATGTTCAGGACCAGTGAATACCAGGACATCTCGCTTGCGGAGTGGATGGCGCATACGCCGCACCTGCTGGTGAATCAGCATCTCGGAGTGACGACGTCTATGCTCGAGAGCATTCCCAAACAGGAGACGGTCGTCACGCCGCTTTAGAGCGCGAGTGTGATTTCAGGCGCGGAGTGCTGGCGGAACCGGCCTGACTTCTTGCCGCACGTCGGCCCGACGACAGGAGGCGACCTCCTGTGGACAGACTCTGTCCGAACCGGCCGGAGGCAAATACCTTATTCCTGGCATTCCAGTTGCAACCCCAATTGGTGAGCTATGCAGAGTATTTTTGAGAACGGACATGGGATCGGCGTTGTCCGACCCGAAACATTCGGCCAAGATACCGCGCAAACGCCCGGATCGCACAGGGTTGCCGCCATCACTCGCGAGCACGGGACTCCGTCGTCGATGTGGGGAGGAGTGCTCACCGTCGCGGCTGGGGGGCAGACGGCGATTCATCATCACGGGAAGCAGGACGCCGTCGTCTACGTGTTGGCTGGCACATGCCTGATCCGTTGGGGGCGCCACGGGGAATTCTCGGCGACGGCTCGAGCGGGAGATTTCGTACACGTTCCAGCCAGAAGCACCCGCCAACCTATCGTCGTCAATTTGCCGGATGAATATTGGCCTGGCGGACGGGCGAACGGGAAAAACTACCGTACGGCTCGTCACCTGGAGGATTCTTCATATGTCTGACCATTCGAATCTGAGGGTTCTCGGGAACACACCGAAGGCGGTTTCCAGACGCCGATTCATCCAGGGGGTCATCGGCGGCGGCGTTGCCGTCTGCGCATCCAGTTACCTGTTCCGCGGCTCCACCGTCCACGGCATCGGCGGGTCCGGCGAACGGCTCATCAGCCTGAACGTCAACGGGCAAGTTCGCCGTGCCGATGTAATGAAGCAAGAAACGCTGGCGTGGACCCTGCGCTACAAGTTGGGACTAACCGGAACAAAGCTGGGTTGCGACCGAGCCGAATGCGGGGCCTGCACGGTGTTGATAGATGACGTGCCGCATTACTCCTGCTCGGCGCTCACACACACGGTGCGGGGCCGGAACGTGGTGACGATCGAAGGACTCGCAAGCCAGGACGGAACCCTGCATCCCGTTCAGCAGGGCGTAATCGACGAGCAGGGATTCCAGTGCGCGTTTTGTATGTCCGGATTCATCATGGCCACAGTGGGGTTCCTCAAAACACATCCGAACCCTACCAGGTTGGAGCTGGCGCACGGCATTTCGGGGAACCTGTGCCGATGCCAGGACTACGACAAGATCCTCACTGCGATGTTGCGCGGCGCGGAGAATATGAGGAGCGTGAACCATGCCTGAAGCTACCAACGAGCGTGTATACGGGCTTCAATATAAGCTGATCGGCAAGAACTACGTGACGGCCGATCTCTTAGCCAAGGTCACAGGTAAGTCAAGATACGCGGAAGATTTTCGCGCCGAAGGCATGCTGTTCTGCAAGCTGTTGCTCAGTCCGCTGCCGCATGCCCGGGTGAAGCATATCGATGCCCGCGAAGCTTTGGCGATGCCCGGTGTGAAGGCGATCCTTACGGCGGACGATCTTCCGGCGCCGGCCGACACACTCACCGACAACGGTACGGTGATCAAGGCAAGCAAGTGGGGCGAACGAGGGCTGACCATGGAGCCGGTTTACCAGGGTGAGCCGATTCTCGCGGTGGCAGCCGTGGACGAATTGACCGCGGCCGAAGCGATCGAACGAATCCAGATCGATTTCGAACCACTTCCATTCGTGGTCGATCCCCTCGATTCGCTGCGTCCGGGCGGCCCGAACCCACGAACGGACGGCAACATCTGGACCACGCCGCCAGGCACTACTGGGCCCGCAGTGAAGGAGCTGAAGTGGACTGAGGCGGACTTCGCCGAAGCCAAAGACGGCCGTCTGCCGATGGGCAAGACGCCCGACGAATGGTCATATGGCGACCTCGACGCAGGCTTCTCGAGTGCCGCTCTGGTGCTGGACGAAACTTTTGTCACGCCAGACGTGAGCCATCAGACCCTTGAAACACGCAGTGCCATGGCTTATTGGCAAAATGGCAAAGTCTACATCCACAGCGGGACCCAGAGCACCGGGCAAACCCGGCCCGCGATCGCACGATGGCTGAATACGGACGCGGAGAAGGTCGTCTTCATCAGCGAGTACACCGGCGGCGGATTCGGCAGCAAGATCACCGGCGGCGTCACCATGATTATTCCAGCGCTGCTGTCGAAGAAGGCCAATGCCCCCGTGATGATGCGGATCAGCCGCGAGGAGGAGACCTTCATCGGACGCGCTCGGCCCGGCTTTCAGGGGCGAATGAAGGTGGGCTTCTCCAAAGAAGGACGTATCCTCGCTCTCGACATGTTCGTGATCTCGGACAACGGTCCTTACGACGCGCAAGGCGACTCTCCGACATCGGGACGTATGGTCTCGCTTCTGTATCAGCCGCAGGCCATGCGCTGGCGCGGCGTGACCGTGTTGACCAACACCCCGCCGCGCAGCGCGCAGAGCTCGCCTGGTGGGCTGCAAGGCATTTCGATCATTGAGCCGATCATCGCCAAGGCCGCTCGAAAGCTAGGGCTGGACCAGGTGGCGATCCGTTACATCAACTGCCCCGAAGGCAAAGCGCAATACGGGCCGCTGGTACAGGGCCAAATGCAGCACGCCACCAGCGCATTTCTCAAGGACGCGCTGCAACGCGGCGCCGAGAGATTCAACTGGCAGGGAAGGGTGGCCCGGAGTCCCAAACGAATTGGATCCAAGGTCCGCGGCGTCGGTGTGGCGCTGAGTTGCTACGTTGGCGGCACCATCGGCTTTGACGGACTCCTCGTGATCACACCCGAAGGCAGGGTGCGATTCCAGTCCGGAATCGGAAACCTGGGAACGGAATCGGTGATCGACGTCCACCGTGCGGCCGCAGAAGTACTCGGCGTCCCGTGGGAGAAATGCGACGTGGTGTGGGGCGACACGTCGAAGCATCTTCCGTTCA
>DASQZT010000130.1:0-39637 GCA_035638575.1 Bryobacteraceae bacterium | reverse complement strand
CCGCCGCGGCGGGTGCCTCCTTGGCTTTGGCGACTCCCCCCAGAGCCAGGCTGCCCAGGGTCGCGCCACCGGCGGCCAGCAGCCCGCGGCGGGAAAGTTGACGGTTTTCCATTTTCCACCTCCTTATGGTTCATTGTATGGTGGATTGCTTCCGGGTGGGTAAAAATTTAATCTGTGCGCGCTCCGGAGCGGCCGCTTTTCGGCGGCGATCTCTACGCGATAACCACCACTTCGTGATCCAGGATCGACTTCACCTCGAACTCGGCCCACCCCTGGCTGGCCGCGACCGCCGCCGTGCCTGCCGACACCAGAAGCTTCGCAGTCCGTCCGGGCACCCCTCGCGGCAGCTTCACCCTCACCTGCAAAGGACCGACCGGCATCAGCTCGTCGATCGGCGACCGCCACGTCCCCGAATTCGTCAGATTCACCAGGTGGAGGACCAGCCGCCCCTGCTGCTCGTAGAGGTGGCAATCCAGAAGCCCGGCGCCCTGGACTCTCAGCGGGATGTTCTCGCCGGCCGCCCAGCGAACCAGGTTCGCCAGCAGGTTCCCGTGGTCGGGCAGGAGGTCCCGCATGTACCGCCGGTCGAGATCCGCCGCCAGGTAAGCCACGCGGCCGCCCTTGGCATGCTCGCTCACCACCAGGCCGGGAATGTTCGTATCCGTCTGCCGCATCCAGGCCGTCTCGGGCGGATAAACCGGAAACTCCGGCACGAAGGTCAAGGGAACGATGGCGCCGGCGTCGGTCTTCAAGGCCTGCAAGACACCGCCGAACGCGAGTATGTCGGTTTCTTCGAACCCGCGCAGCACGGGATGCCGCTCGCCTGTGGGCGCCGGTTCGTCGCCTTTCTTCGGCCCATAGACGCGCGCGCGAAACTCGGGATGAAGGCGCAGGTACGTATGCGCGGACACGCCGCCGCCGCGTCGCCCGCCCCCAGCGGAATCCGCCGCGCGCAGAGGCTTGGCTTCCGCGTGCACGCGGAACAAATCGCCCAGTGCGAAGTCGGGGCGCGGGTCGCCCCATTCGTTGTACCGCGTGCTGTCGCCGGTAGCGATCAGCGAGCCGCCGCGTTCCACGAAGCGCCGGATCGCCGCGCACTGCTCGTCGGAGAGCCCTCCGGCGTTGGCCAGAATCAACACGGACAGGCCGGGCGCCTCGCGGTCGATATGCCCGGCGTGCACCGGCAAGTAAGGGATGCGCGCTCGTACCAGCGCCTGCGTGAACCCCTGATACGGAGCATCCACCAGCTCGGCGGCGTTATCGCGTCCGTAGAAATCGGTGTTTCTCTGCGACCACACGACCCCCACGCTGGCCACCGGCCGGCGGTTCACCAAGTACGTCTCGTTCGCCTTGTGCCACTTCATGACGGGCTCGGCGGTCCGGTACATCCGCCGGTCCTCGTGATACGCGCCTACGTGATGCCACCACGGCTGAATACCGCCGGCAATTCCGGCGATCATCCACATGCGCGCCTCCGCCGCCGGTTTGCTCGCCACGCGGAACGAACTGCGGCCCGCCTCGTACATGGCCATGCTCTCGGCAGCCACCTTGTCCCAACCGAGCATCCCGTGGACCAGTTTGCCGGCGTCGCCGTTCTGCTGAAAACCGGTCGAGTCGGTCCGGCTCTGATGGTCGAGCATGATGATGTGCGCGCGGCTCGAGATCTCCTGGAGGTCGCGGAAGGACGACGCCAGCGCGGAAACCGATCCGCTGTTCATGCCCGACCAGATGCAGTCCGGCCCGCCCGCCGCCTGCGTCGTCCGGTTGTTCAGCTCCCAGATTTCTGTGCGGCGCTCGTAGTTCCACAGGATCCATTGCCGGTAAACCGGATCGTCCCAGTTGGCGCGGCGCGGAATCGGCTGCCCGGTCTTGGCGCGGAACTTCCGCTCGCAGTTGTCGCAATAGCAGATGCTGTTCCGCCCCATCCCTGCCCAGCTGTTGTCGGTGATTCCCTCCGGATGGGACCGCTCGATGATCTCGCGCAGGACGCCCGGCAGGTACTCGTCGTAGTAGGGACTGTTGATGCAGGTGGTGTACTTGTCGGCGGCCCGGTACGGCCTTCCGTCCGCCGTGCGCGCGAACCAGTCCGGGTGCGCCTGGTAGAAATTCTCCGCCGTGCGGTTGGAGTCCATCCGCGCCATCACCACGATGCCGTCCTCGTGCGCGGCCTTGGTCAATTCGCCGAACAGGTCCCGCCCGTTCAGGAATTCCGCGCGGTACTGCAAAGGGAACTTGCTCGGATAATACGCGACGATCCCGCCGGCGTTGATAATGACGCCCTGCACTTCGGTGCGCTTCCAATAGTCCCGCCACCACGGGATGTCGTACTGGACGGGGTCTTTTTCGGTGATGTTCGTCTGGCCCCAGCGATACGTGCGCAGGTACCACGGCGCGGTGTTGCCCGTTCGCGTCTGGCTCTCGGCCGCAGCCGGCACGGCGGCGGCAGCGACGGTAAGTTGCAGAAAGTTGCGGCGTGTCTCGTTCATGTTTTGCTCTCCGCGGCCGGATACGGTGTGCCCTAAGTCTTACGCGAGTTCACCAGCGTGTCAAGGTCAAGGCGAGTTTCGGATGGGAAGTCCTGCCGCATGCTATGATGGTGCCATCATGATGGCAAGAACGCAGATTACCCTGGATCCCGAAATCCAGCGCCGCGCCCGGCAGCGCGCCAGCGACCTGGGGGTCTCCCTTGCGGAATACGTACGCCGCCTGGTGGTACGCGATCTCGGCGGCTCTCGCGCGAAAGCGAACCCGGCGCTGGTCTTCGATCTCGGCAATTCCGGCGGATCCGAAATCGCAAAAGGCAAGCACGCGATGGTCGCTGAAGCCATGGCCTCATCTCGTGCGAGCAAGCGCCGCGGCTGACATCACGGGAATGAGTATCTTTGTCGACACATCCGTTTGGTACGCCGCAGCGGACTCCGGCGATGTCGGCAACTCGCGCGCCAAGGCCATCCTCGCCGCGGGCGAGCCGCTGGTCACCTCCGACCACGTGCTGATCGAAACCTGGACACTGCTTCGTTACCGCATCCGCCGCCAGGCCGCGGAACGGTTCTGGGAGTCCCTGCGCCGTGGCGTGGCCGCAATCGAACCCGTCGGGGCAGCCGATCTGGAAGCCGCCTGGCAGATTGGGGTTTCGTATCACGACCAGGATTTTTCCATTGTCGACCGCACGAGTTTCGCGGTGATGCGGCGCCTGGGAATCGAATGTGCCGCTTCCTTCGACGACGACTTCGCCATCTTCCGCTTTGGCCCCAACCGCCGTCGCGCTTTCACGATCCTGCGCTGACGGGTGGCGGGAGCCTTCGCCGGGAATGTCCCGTCCGTCCCACAAACGGACACGCGCCACCCAGGCCGGCGGGCCTAAGCCGCGCCGGCACAGAAACATACCGTCTGGCACGCGAAATGCCGTGATTCTTCGGTTTGCGGTATGAATAAGATCTGATGAAATCATCCGAGTCTCGTACGCCCTGCATCCTGATCGCGGACGATCAGCCCGATGTGCTGGAAGCGCTCCGCTTCCTGGTGAAGGGCGAAGGCTACCAGGCGGAGGCCGTCAATTCGCCGCCGGCGGCCATCGATGCCGTGGAGTCGCGCGACTTCGACGCCGTCCTGATGGACCTCAATTACACGCGCGACACCACCTCCGGGCACGAGGGCCTCGAGCTGCTCAACCGCATCCAGACCCTCGATACCACGCTGCCGGTCATCGTCATGACGGCCTGGGGATCGGTGGAGCTGGCGGTGGAGGCCATGCGCCGTGGAGCGCGCGATTTCATTCAGAAGCCGTGGGACAACGCGCGGCTCTCCGCGATTCTGAAAACTCAGATCGAGCTGGGACGCGCCCTGCGCCGCGGGCAGCGGCTCGAAGCCGAGAACCGGGCGCTGCGCGCCGAGCGGTTTCCGCAGCTCATCGCCCAGTCGGCGGCCATGCGGCCGGTGCTGGACGTGATCTCGCGCGTGGGCCCCTCGGACGCCAATGTCTTGATCACCGGGGAAAACGGCACCGGCAAGGGCCTCGTGGCGCAGACGCTGCACTCCGTCTCGCTGCGCTCCACCCGCCCGCTGGTGACGGTCAACACCGGCGGGCTCGCCGAGGGCGTCTTCGAAAGCGAGCTGTTCGGTCACGTGAAGGGCGCCTTCACCGACGCCAAGAGCGATCGCGTCGGCCGCTTCGAAATGGCCGATGGCGGCACGCTGTTTCTCGACGAGATCGCCAACATCTCGCAGGCCCTCCAGGCCAAGCTGCTGCGCACCATCGAATCGGGCGACTTCGAGCGGGTCGGCTCGTCCAAGACCCGGCGCGTGGACGTGCGCGTGTTCTCCGCCACCAACGCGGATCTGCACGTGGCGGTGGCCGAGGGGCGTTTCCGGCAGGACCTGCTGTTCCGCCTGAATACCATCGAGATCCGCCTGCCGCCCCTGCGCGACCGGCGCGAAGACATCCCCGTGCTGGCGGCTCATTTCCTGCGCCAGCACGCCGAGCACTACCGCAAGGCGATCACGGGCTTCGACGAGGGCACCATCAAAGCGCTTCTGGCCCACGGCTGGCCGGGCAACGTGCGCGAGCTCGATCACGCCGTGGAGCGCGCCGTCCTGATGGCGCAGGGTGAGGCCATCCGCACCGCCGACCTGGGCCTGCGCGCGGGCCGCGAGGGACCGCCGCGCCTGGAGGAGATGAGCCTCGAAGACGTGGAGGCGCTGCTCATCAAGAAGGCGCTCTCGCGTTTTAACGGCAATGTCAGCCACGCCGCCAATGCCCTGGGGCTCAGCCGCAGCGCTCTGTACCGGCGTCTACAGAGATACGGCCTGTAGGCCATGACGGAAATCGGCAAACACAAGCACCTGAGTTACGAGGGGCGCGTCGTGCTGCTGGCCCTTCTCGCCGGATTGCCGGGATCGGTTACCGCCCTGTGGATTCTGTGGACGCGCCCGTTCGCCCCCCAGGCCCAATGGACCCTCACCGTGCTGATCGTGGGCGCCTGGCTGGGATTCGCCATGGCCGTGCGCGAGCGCGTGGTGTTTCCGTTGCAGACCCTCTCCAATCTCCTGGGCGCGCTGCGGGAAGGCGATTTCTCGGTGCGCGGGCGTTCGCCTCGTCCCGACGATGCCTTGGGCGAGGTGATGCGCGAAGTCAACACCCTGGGCAGCACGCTGCGCGAACAGCGGCTGGGCGCGCTCGAAGCCAGCACGCTGCTGCGCACCGTGATGCGCGAAATCGACGTCGCGGTCTTTGCTTTCGATGAGCGCGAGCGGCTGCGCCTGGTCAATCGGGCGGGCGAGCGGCTGATGGCCGCGCCCACGGAGCGCCTGCTGGGACAGACGGCCGGCGAGCTCAACCTTCAGTCCTGCCTCGACGGCCCGCCGCAGACCACGCTGCAAACGGCGTTTCCGGGAGGGGCGGGGCGCTGGGGCGTCCGCCGCTCGAAAATCCGCGAGCGCGGGCTGCCGCTCGAACTGGTGGTGATCTCCGACCTGACCCAGGCCCTCAGCGAGCAGGAACTCCAGGCCTGGCAGCGCCTGGTGCGCGTACTGGGACACGAGCTCAACAATTCGCTGGCGCCCATCAAGTCGATTGCCGGAAGCCTGGAGAGAATCATCGGGCGCGAACCGCTGCCCGACGACTGGCGCGACGACATGCGCCGCGGGCTGAGCGTGATCACCTCGCGGTCGGAGAGCCTCAGCCGCTTCATCGGCGCCTATGCGCGCCTGGCCAAACTCCCTCGCCCCCAGTTGCAGCCGCTCGACGTGGCGGCGTGCCTCGGCCGCGCGGTGAGCTTCGAAACGCGCGTCGTGGTCAAAATCCAGGCGGGCCCCGACATCACCGTGCAGGGCGATCCGGACCAGTTGGAGCAGGTTCTCATCAACCTGCTGCGCAACGCCGCGGATGCATCCCTGGCCACCAGCGGAGGGGTCGAAACCGGCTGGCGGCGCGACGGCGCCCTGCTGGAGGTCTGGGTGAAAGACGAAGGGCCCGGCCTCTCCAACACGGCGAATCTCTTCGTGCCGTTCTTTACCACCAAGCCCGGCGGCTCGGGAATCGGGTTGGTGCTGAGCCGCCAGATTGCCGAGGGCCACGGCGGCGCTCTGACGCTCGAAAACCGCGGAGACGGCCCGGGCTGTATCGCTCGTTTGCGCCTGCCGGCTTAGCAACCTATCGCCGCCGCTGCGCCCATGCGCGTGCTTACCGGCCCAGGAAGTTGACCTGCACGTTGACCTGTCCCTCGACCGCGCTGCCGTTCAGCATGGTGGGCTTGTACAGCCACTGCATCACGGCATCCTGAGCGGCCTTTACCAACATGGGATGGCCCTTGATCACTTTCACGGACTTGACCCTGCCATCCACCCCGATGGTGGCCAACAGTTCCACGGTTCCTTTGGCGCCGGCATCGCGGGCAATCTTGGGATAATCGGGGTCCTTCTTGTGGATCAGCTCGGCTGGCACGATCTGCCCGCCGGTTTTCGGCGCTGCCTTCTGGGCAGCCCCGACAGGCGCCGTGGGATTGGCCGGAGCGGCATTCGCTTGCGTTGGCGGCGGAGGCGGAGGCGGCGCCGCCGGATTCAAGTTCAGCGATGAGATGGCCGCGGTGCCCGGGCTTTGAACGCTGCCCAGGCCGGGCGCATCCGGCAGGTCGGTGTTGGCGGCCGGACGAAGCCGCTGCGAAAGCGATTCTGCGCGGAAAGGCCGCAACGGGCGTTCCGGACCCTTGGCGGCCGTGTCCGGGTTGGCCGGCTGCGTACCATCGGGTGCGGCGGAACCATCGCCCGCCGGCGCCGCGGCCGTGTTGGGCTTGGCCCCCGGCTCTGGCATTGGGGAAGGCCGCGTCTGTAAGATGCGGACGCTTTCGCTGGTGGTTTTGGTCTGCCCTTGCCCGCTTACTTCCATCTTGAAAACCACGTCGGCGCTCCCGGGAGTGTACACGAAGCTGCTCGTGCGAAGCGCCGCCACGTCGAGTTCGACGTTCTCGTGCTGGTCGCCATCTCCGATCGAAAGCACCGCATGCGTGGCGGTGCGGATGACGTCGGAATCGCGGTTCCACGTAACCAGCAGTTCGCCACCGGTGCGCTGCACGCGAAGCGCCAGCGCCGAAGAATCCTGGGGCGACGTAACGGCGACCTTGGGGACGTGATGTTTCGGGATGAGCAGGTAGCCCACCAGGAGGATCAGCGCTAGCGCACTGCCGACGAGAACCCAAAGCAATTTTCCGCCGCGGGCTTTCTCGGGCTCCGGCTCCGCCGGCGCCGGTTTTGCCGCGGCGGGTTTCGATTCGACGGGCGTCGCCGCCACCTTGGCGGCGGGCTTGGCGGGCGTTGCCGGGTCGGCGGGCTCAGCCGCGGGCGCCGCCGCCGCCGGCTTGGGTGTGGGCGTTGGCGCGGCCGGCTTCACCACCGGGGTGGCAGCCGGCTCGACCGCTGGCGCTGTCGCGGCAGGCCCGGGCCCGGGCTTTTGGGCGACAGGCGCCGGAACGGGCTTTTGGGCGGCTGGCTCTTGCACCGGGGTTGCCGCGGCGGGCTTCGTGGCCAGCGTTGCGGCGACAGGCCCGGTGGCCTCCGGGCCCGGCGGATTTGCGGGCTGTATCGGCTCTGGAGCCAACGGCGGCACGGCGGGCGTGATCTCTCGCCGCGAGGCAATCGGCACGATCTGCGCGCGCGCCACGGTCTTGGGTACGGCGGGCGGGGGAAGCGCGGTCCCCAGTCCGCTCACCGGAGGCGACGGCTCCGAAGTCTCCGGTCCGCGGCCTGAACCGGCGAGCTGCGCCGAGCGGAACGGGAACTCCCGGTAGCTGGCCTCGGTTCGAATCGCGCCGTTCTCCCGAATAAAAATACCGGCCACACTGGCCTTCGTGGCGAATGGACGGATCAGGAGCGCAATGTGGTGTGAGGCCGGGAACTGCGTGTCGAACAGCGTTACGTCCTCGGCATCCAGCGCCAAAGCTTTTCGCGTGTGGCTCCTGAAGAAGCCCACCACCGCGACGCCTTCGGCCGTATGCCGCCCGATGGCGCGGGCGAACCGGTCCATGTCCGCGTCCGAAAGGCGGTACAGCGGCCCTCGGCTGTAGTCGCACGTGATCAATTCGTAATCTTCGATTGAGACCACCGCCGGATTTCCCGGAGACACGCTTCCCAACAGCACGCCGCCGATTTCCGATCCCCGGGAACTCAGCGAGCGAAAGCTCTCCACCGCTTCGTGTTCCAGGCGGTCGACGAGGGCATGAGGGATCTTGGCGGAGACCGGCTTCTGAGCGACTTCCCACAAATACAGTGGCGACGCGGGTGCCTGCAGCTCGAAATGTTCTGCGCGTAAGGTCGATTCAACCATCGGATGATCCTCGCTTCGGCGCCGCGTGGGCGGAGCCGGTTTCACGATGATTTTACTCGATTATTTGGCATAATTCCTAGTGTTTTTTAGCGTAATTACCTAAAATTAGTATCAAATTCCTGCCAGGCCGGGTTTAGTCCTACTAAGGCCAATCGGACAATGATATCCATAGATATTATGTGTATACTCCCGCCTTGTATCCTATTAATTTTTTCGGCGATCTTCCTATAATTGGACCTGGAAATGAGCGCGAGAACCTGCCAGTATTGCGGCAAGCCGTTGAGCAGGATCTGGGTTGGCGCCGGAGAATTCTGTTCCCGCGAGCACCGCAACCAGTACCGCATGCGCCGCGGAATGGACCGCCTGCTGGAAGCCAACCAGGTCGCCAGCGTGATGCGCCGTCGCGAGAACCCCAAGGCCATCAGTTCGTTGCACGCTCCGGCCGACCTTACCCCCCGCGCCCTGGAAACCTCTTCCGTACGTTTCCTCCCGCCTTGGAACCAGTTGGCGGTTCCGCGGAGCCGCTGGAGCCCGCCGGTTCGTCTCCCGATCAGCCGCGGGCCCCTCAAGCCGCACCCGCGCACCTCTTCCATGGAGCGCCGGGAATTCGGAATGCTGCAGGAACTGGTCCGGCAAGTGCCGCCGGGGGTCCAAGCGCCTTCCATCGAGCCCCCGGGCGCCTCCTACCTGAACCGGACCAGGCAGCCGCGGCGGCTTCAGTTCGCCCCGCAAATGGGAGTTGCCCTGCGCGTTTCCGCCGCCGCCGGATTCCGGCTGTCCGCCATTCAGAAGGAATCGATCGGCGTTCCAGCGCTGCGCGCCGCCGTCCTGAAGTGGCCCGAGCGGCCGTTGACACCCGCGTTGCCGCGAAGGGATCGTCCGGCCGCCGCCGCGACGCTGGTCATCCCGTTGTCTCCGCGCGCCACCGGACAGCTTCCCGCCGTGCGGCCCCGAATCCGGCAATCCCTGGTGCTGCCGGGCGTTCTTCAATTCGGCGCGAGCATCCACAATGGCAAGTCCGCGGCCGCACGCGCGTGGGGTCCCGTCTGGACGGATACGGACATCATCGTCCTGCGCCCGGTCATCTATCGCCGGCAAGCCCGGGGGACGCCCGGCCTGGTGACCCTGCCGCCCTATCAACTCCCCGGCGACGAGGACCCGCGCCTGGCGTTGGTGCCCCTGACGCCGCAGGAATTGCCCTTTCGCTATTCGCCCGTGATCTCGGCGGCGATCGATCATCATCCCCCGGCCGAGACACCGAGCGCCAGGCTCGAGGAGCACTTCGACTCCGGCTGGAATCACTGGATCGGCGGGACGGAAGACTGGCGCATGGATGCCGCCGGGGTTCGCACCGGCTCGCTCGCTCTTTTCAAGCCGTCGCTCGGACTGGCCGATTACGAGCTGGAGTTTCTCGCCCGCATCGACAACCGCAGCGTCCGGTGGGTTTTTCGAGCCTGCGGCTTCGACGATTATTATGAGGCGTCCATCGCCACGGCTGCCGGCGGCGGCTACGAATTCAGCCGCCACGCGGTGATCAAGGGCGTCGCCGAACCCGCCGCGGCCGATGCCGTGAGATTCGCCGGTGGCGCGCGCACCTCCTTCACCGTTCGCTTGCAGGCCGCCGGCAGCCAGTTCGCCGTGTCGGTGGACGGCCGGCCCGTGGCAAGCTGGACGGACGGCCGCCTGTCCTCCGGCGGCGTCGGATTCCGCGGCGCGGCCGACGATCGGGCACGCCTTTATTGGGTCAGGGTCTCCTCCTCGGGAGGTCCGGCCAAGGAGCAATCTTTATCATGACCACGACAGCACTCAGAAACACAAAGGTGCAGCCACTGCGCACCGCCGACGCGCCAACCGACAAGTCCTCGGCCTCCGATCACCTGGCTCGCGCCGTCGCCCTGCACCTCTCCGGGAAGCGCGACGATGCGCTCAAACAGTTGCAGCGGGCCGTGGCCGCCAACGAGGCGTCGGCTGAGATCTACCGGGCGATGGCCCACATCCAGTTTGAAACCGGCGATTACAAGGAAGCCGGCAAGAGCTATCGCCTGCTCACGCAAATCAAGCCCCAGTACGCCATGGGGTGGTTCAACCTGGCGGTCTGCCTGGAGCGCCAGGGCCTGTGGGACGACGCCTCCGAGGCGTTCCACAAAGCCTGCGCGCTCGACTCCAAACACCTGGATGCGCACCTCGGCCTGGGAGTCTGTCACCTGCGCCTGGAAGATCCCAAGTCGGCCCTGTTCGCCTTCGAACAGTGCCTCGAGCTGGCGCCCGACCATGAAGACGCGCTCTTCGGCAAGGCCGCCGCGTTGCAGTCGCTGGGCCATGGCGACGACGCGTCCAAACTCTACCAGCGCATCCTCGATCGCAATCCCGAATCCGAGGAGTCTCTCTCCAATCTCATCCTGATTGGCATGGCGAAGGAGGACTTCGACATGGTGCGCGAGTACTCCGAGCGCCTGCTGGAGCTTCAGCCGGAATCCACCGTGGCGCTCGAAGGGCTGGCCGCGTGGGCCTGCGCGGCGGGAGAGCACTCGCTCACCGCCAAGTTCTGCACGCTGCTGGTCAACGCCGTCCCCGGCCACTTCGAAGGCTGGTTCAACTTGGCCCTGGCGCATCAGAAATCGGGCCGTTGGCAGCAGGCCATCGAGGCCTACGAGGAGGCCCTCAAACAGCGCACCCAATCCTGCGAGGCCTATACCAACCTCGGCATCGTGCGCGAGCAGATCGGCGACCTGCACGGCGCCCGCGCCGCTTATGACCGCGCCATTCAAGCCAATCCCGACGCCCTGGCGCCCATCTGGAATATCGCGCTGCTGCTCGAGCACTCCGGGCAGAGCGAAGAGGCCGAGCGCTGGTACAAGACGGTGCTCGATAAAGCGCCCAAGGAGGAGGAAGCGCGCTTCCGGCTGGGATATCTGCGGCTGCAGCGCGAGGACTTCCGCGGCGCGGTGGAGGCCTTCGAGGGCTGCCTGAAATACCGGCCGCAATGGCTGGAGGCACAGGCCAACCTGGCCATGGCTTACGTCGGCCTGGGCGATCGGGAACGCGCCGAGCGCCTCTACGAGAAGATGCTCGAAACCGATCCCAAGTGCCTGGACGCGGTCCGCGGCCTCGCCGGCCTGGCCATTCAGGCTTCGGATTTCGAAACCGCGCTGGAGCTCCACGTGCGCCTCATCGATCTGGGCGAGCGCTCGGCCGAGGTGCTCTACAACGCGGGGCTGATGTACGAGAAGGCAGGCGACGGTGACAAAGCCGTGAAACTCTATCGCGATGCCCTCGCGCAAAAGCCCGACATGCCCGAGGCGCTGTTGAACCTGGGCCGCAACCTGGAAGCCGCCGGCAAGTCCGATGAGGCGCGCGCCTGCTGGACCAAGGCTCTCGAAGTGGAGCCCGCGCTGGCGCAGGGCTATTTCGGGCCCGTCATCGAATAAAGTTCCACCCCACACCGCGTAACACGCGACGCTGATGCTACAACAGTAACTGGCGTCCTCCAGCCATGCCACGCGATTCCCTCGTGGTCGAAATCGTCGCGCATCGTGGCTCCGGCCGGGGCCGCGTCCAGCCGGACACGCCCCCCGAGAACACGCTGTCGGCATTCGCCTGGGCCTGGAGCCCTGAGGTCGGCGCCGATGCCGCCGAGGTGGACGTGCGGCAGAGCAAAGACGGCGCCCTGGTCGCCATTCACGACAACCGGCTCGATCGCACGACGAACGGCCGCGGCTTGGTCTCGAGCTTCACCCTGAGCGAGCTGCGCCGGCTCGATGCGGGCGCTTGGAAAGGCGCCCGATACGCCGGGACGCGCCTGCCCGTGCTCGAAGAGGTGATCGCGGCGGTTCCCCGCGGCAAGCGGCTGTTTATCGAAATCAAATCCGGTCCGCGGATCGTCACCAGGCTCGCGGACGTGCTTGCCGCTTCGGGCAAAGCCGCGGCCCAGTTGCCCATCATCGGCTTCGACATCCACTCCATCGCGCTGGCCAAGCGCAGGCTCCCGGATCACGAGTGCTACCTGGTCACCCTCTTCCGCGGCGCCGACCTGGTCCGGCGCGTCAAATCGGCCGGCCTCGATGGCATCGATGTGCGCTATCCGGTGTCCCGGCGGTTCCTCCGTCGCCTCGGGGAGAACGGATTGAAGTGCGCGGTGTGGACCGTGAACCGCGTCGAAGCGGCCCGCCGCCTGGCGGCATTGGGAGTCCACAGCATTACTACGGATGTGCCGCGCCAGGTGCGCGCCGCGCTGAAGGGGTAGTGCCCCGCGGCGCGACTGATCGACACGCCCTGAGAAACGGCCTATACTCGGATCGTCGAGAGGTAACGGACATGACCATCTTCAAATCCGGACCCTGCCTGCTGTTGGCTGCCGCGGTATTGATCACCGGATGCGGCAAACAGGAGCGGTCCGAAGCGCTTCAACTGGCGAAGGCGCTTACCGAAAAGAAAGCTAACCTCGCCAGCGCCGACGCGATCGAAAAAGACTTCGTGAGCAGCGCTCGTGCCTGGTGCGGCGGCATCACGGCAAATGGGGCGGGCCGTGGAGCTGAATTGGATCAGAACGCCTCGGTGGCCGCCCAACTGGCCAAATCCGCCGTGGCGGCCAGCACCCAGTTGAGCCAAGTGCGTCAGGCGGTTGACGCCCAGCCGCTCAAAGAAGATTATCCGCAGAGTGTGCGCAACACGCTGGTCACCCAACTAACCACCCGCCAGCGTCAGCTTCAGGATATACGCGCCTTGTTTGAGCAGTCCGCAACTCAGTTTCTCGAATACCGGCAGAGTAAGGCCTACGTGGGAGACACCTACCCGGACGCGATTCGAAAGTTGGATATGCAGTTGAAGGCCTACAAAGAACCGGAAGATGTCGTGGGAACCGCGCTTGCTTCGTTGAAAGCGAAGTACAGTCTCACCGATAGCGAACTTTGACGAGGTCCGGAACGCGTCACTGCTCGACCGCGATGGACACCGGGTTGCTGGCGCGGTTCTCGGCCACCACGGTCACGCTGATCTGCCCGCTCGCGTCGGCGGGAACCTGAAAATTCACCTGGACCACGCCGGCCACAATACCGGGAGCGGCGCCCGAGTAAGTCACGGTTAGCAGGCTCGACCCCGCGTACAACTGGCAGCAGAAGAAGTCCTGCGCGGCGATAGCGATCTGGCCATCGGTCCCCCCCGGCGTCAGCGCGCCCGTCGCCCACACCGAGACAATGGAACCGCGCGGCGCCGGATGATCTGGCGAGTTGATGCTGCCGTCCTGGTTGACCGCGGCGGCCGACCCGTCGGGGTTTTGGAAAATCTGCGGCGCGGTATCAACCACCGTGGCCACGAACTCGGGGCTGCTGGCGCTGTTGAACACGATCCGGATGCGCGCCGAAGACTGGCCCGCCACACCGAACGGGACCACGGCGTTGATCTGCGAATCGGAGGCGTAGAACACCGGAGCGGGGCTGTCGTTGACCAGCACCTGTACGCCGCCCAGGGATTTCGGCAATAGGCCGGAACCGTCGGACGTGTAGAGTGCGGGCGGGACCGGACCGATGTGCGGGCCGTACAGCGAGATGACTTCACCGGGCGCGATGCGGCCGTCGAGCGGACCCCAGGCGGCGTTGGCCACTCCGAAAACGCGCATCAGCGGGCGCGCCACGGCGGCCGTGGCCGAGACAATTCCGCCGGGTCCGCAGATGTGCAACAGTCCCGCGGCATCGACGGCCACCGCCTGCGACGCGGCCCCGCTGGGATAGCGCCCGGAATAGATCAGCCCGGAGCCCGTGGGGTTGAGAGCCACCAGAAAGTCCAGACCCGCGCTCCAGCCCTGCTGGTTGGGAAAGTCGGTGGAAGCGGTGGTCCCGGTGATCCAAACGTTGCCCGCGGAATCGAGAGCCACCGCGTTGGCTGCATCCTGGGCCTGGCCGCCGATGTAGGTGGCCCACACCGCCGCGGTGCCGGTGGGATTGAGTTCGATGGCGAAGGCGTCGCTGGGAGGCGTGGGCTGCGGAAAGCTCAGGTCGCCGGGGCCGTTGAAGGTCGTCTGATACGCGCCGGGAGTGGCCGGGAATTTCGGATCGAATGTCGAGCCCACCAGGTACGCGTCGCCTTTCGCATCCACCGTGATGGCGCTGGCGCTGTTGGCCGGATTCGAATAGGGCGAGATCACCAGGTTGCCGGGCCCGATGTAAGTCAGGTAGTCCAGCGCGGTTCCCGCCGCGTTCACCTTGGTGACGAACGCGCCCGGACCGCTGGCCAGCATCGCTCCCGGCGTCGCCGGTAAGTCGAGTGTGTTGGTGTTGCCCGCAATGTAGGCGTTGCCCGCCGCGTCCACCGCAATGGCCACGCCCACCGCGTCGCGGCTGCTCAGAAAACAACTGCTGCAACAGCCGCAGTCCTTCTCCCCGCCGACCAGCACGCCCGAGTAGAGAATCTTGTCGCCCGCCGCTGCGATCTTGGTAAAGAATGCGCCGGTATAAATTGTCGACACGCCGCCGACCTGCCCCGCCGGCAATCCGGGAGTCACCGGGAAGCCTGGAGTGCGCGTGTAGCCGGTGACGTACATGTTACCCGCCGCGTCCACCGCCAGCGCGCTGATCGGCGCCGGGAAGTAAGTGGAGTAGAGCACCTGGCTGGCGTCTGGGCTGAACCGAGCGATGAAGCCTCCGCCGGGCGTGGATTGGAGAGGGTTGCGCAGCGGGAAATCCGGCGAGGTCGTGGAGCCCGCCACGTAAATGTTGCCGGCGGCGTCGAGCGCGAGCCCGGTGGCCACGTCGTTGCCCTTTCCGGTGAGCGTGGCGAACAGCACGGTATTCCCGGCGGCGTCCAGCTTCTTCACGAAGACGTCGTTGAGCGCGATGGCGCTCAGCACGCTGCTGCCGATGTTGAAAGTCCGGCTGCCGGCGATATAGGTGTTACCGGCTGTATCCGTAAGGATGCGAGCGATATGGTAGTCGAACGAGTCGCCGATGTAGGTGCTGTATTCCGCAGCCGGGCTGACGGCCAGGGAGCACAGCGCCGCCGCCAGGCACTTCCATAGTTGGGGGCCCATGCTTCGACGTTAACGCATGGCGTCGGACGCGGCGGGTTCGCCGGACGGCAACCGGTACAGCCTCGCTCCCCGATACTCGCCCACCGGAACGATCCCCCAAAGGTCCGCATTCCCCCGGAAGTCGTCGGCGCCGAACTCGCCGTCGAATACCAGCAGGTAATCGATCCCGCGGCGCTTCACCTCTTCCGCGGCGGCCCGCCGCAGTGCGGGAGGCGCCGGCACACTGCCGGTCTCCGGCGCGGGCGAAAGTAGCCGCCACCCGCCGGTTTCGTCTTGCCCCTCCAACTCCAGCCGCAGACCCCATTGGTTGGGAGCGGTTTCGATCGACACGCTGTCCGCAGCCTGCGCGCCACCGAAATCGATCCGCACGAATTCGCCCGGACGCAGCGTGTCGCCGCACATCCAGAAGGTGATCGGCCGGTTGTCCCACGCCCGCTCGATTCCCCACGGATAGGGGTGCGCGGTCCATCGCCAGGCGGGATCGCGCGGCAGCTCCCGCGCGCCATCGAAGATCCGCAGCTCGTCAATGCTCCAGGTGTCGCCGGCGGTGTTGGTCTGGTTCAGGCGGATGGCGCGCAACGGCCGCCGCGCAAACCGGAACCGCAAGCGCCAGGTCGGGGCGTATTCCGCAACGAATCCGCTCCAAAGGATGGCGCGGGTCTCCACGCCCGCGGCCGATTGATACGCCACCTGGATCTTGCGCGAAGTGTAAGCCTCCGGAATTGGTGTGAAGCTGAAAACCGTCGAACCCGCTGCGGCGGCCTGTTCCACCATGCGGCTGACGCCGTAGTCGGGCAGGTTCGATTGGAGGAATCCCTCCTCCGGCTTGATCCGCAGCGCTTCCCGAAAAGGAATCTTCGCCAGTCGCCAGGCGTCGGGAGCGCTGTAGCGGCGGACGATTGCGGGCCACGAGATCACCGCGTGGACCAGCGCCAGCGCCACCGCCGCGCGCGGGAAGCGGGTCAACGCCAGCGCCATCGCCAGGGCCACGAAAGGCAGTGGCGGAATGAGAAACCGCGTCCCGATGTTGCTGAAGTAGTTCGCGCCGAACACCAGCGCGGCCAGCAACAGTTGCCGCCCCTCCGCGCGGCGGAGCGAGAGGAGCGCCAGGGGAGACAACAGAAACACCGGCCCCAGCAGGCCCGAGAGCGAGCCGTGCACGGCCGCCTGCATGGGCAGGTCCCATCGGCTCTGGAGATCGTACCAGGCCATGTGATGCCGGTACTCGCGCTCGAAGGCCACCGTCAGGTACGGGTTTGGAAACAGGCCGTTGAAGAAAGGCGCCAGAGGGTTGTGCACCCATAGCCAGTTCTTGGCCATCCAAGGCGCGATCGCCAGCGCCGCGCACAGCGCCACGACCAGCACGTTGCGGGGGCGGCGGCTCTTCCACGCGACGTACCCCAACGCATAGGGCACGGCGAGCCACGCCGTATACTTGGCCGCGTAGGCGAAGCCGGCCACCAGCCCGATCGCCGCCAGCAGCCGCCCGGAGCGTTCCTCGCTCCATCGCTGCAAAAGGGAGAACAGCCCGAAGGCAATCGCGGCCACCGCCACATCGTTGTAGGCGCTCGTGCCGTCCACGCCCACGATCGGGCTGGCAAACACCAGCAGCGCGCCCACCGCCCCGGCCAGTGGGAATCCCGCGCGGCTCGCATAACGCAGCATGAGCCAGACCAGGACCAACAGGAACGCAAAGTGCACCATGGCCGCGGCGGAGTGGCGGCCGTACGCGAACGCGTACAGGTAGAGCATCTCGACGCCCTGCGAAAGGCTGGCGTACAGGTTGTCGGTGATCGGGTGGAATCCGTGCTCGCGCAGGTAGCGGGCAACAAGCCCCAGGTGGTACCGGGAGCCGTCGAAGCTGATTTCCGGAGCCATGGAATTGAAAAAGTACAGAATGAAATAGAGGCAGAAGGCCGGCACGAGCGCGCGGTGAATTGGCGGCGCGGTGAATTCGGTGGCCGCCAGTTGCCGCCACGAGACCAGCACGGCCGCCGCTCCGGCGGCGGCAAACACCCACGGATATGCCAGTCCGGCGGCGCACAAGCCGAAAATGATCAGACTGAGGAGTGCAGCGCCTGCGATGAACCGAAGCCCCAGGTCCTCGGCTCGATCTCCCAGCAGCCGTGCGCCTGACGCGGTGGCGGCAAGCACCGTGAATAATGCGCCCGAGAGAATCGCCAGCGCCGCCATCAGGGCGCCTGATCCACCCGAAACCCCGCTCTGGCGCCCCCCGCAAGCACGTTCCGCGCACGCTCCGACAGGTATGCGTGCAACCACCGGACGTCGCTTTCGAACTCCGCGGTTCCGCAGGCGTGGTCAAAGCACCACTTGTTGGGATCGTTGGCAGCCGCGTCGTGAATCACGCCGGTTTCGCGCGTAATCTCGCGGTCCGCCCATCCGCCCGTGCCGCCCAGCAGCGTCGCGGACTCCGCCAGCGCGCGCAGGTACGCGGTTTGCCATTCGGGGATCCCCACCAGGCGCTTCGCCAGCAGGTTGACGTTCCGTCCCCGGGTTATGCCTTCCAGGACATCTCTCTCCAGCCCGGAAAACGTCAGATCCTTGTCCCATGGAATGATGCGATACTCCGTGCCGCCCCGCCCCTGGTACAGATAGAAGTTATTCATTCCCACCAGGCCGCCGGCGATGCCATCGCCGTCGGAGAGCACGTTTTCCGTTGCCAGGTACGCCAGGAAGCGGCCGGGATCGAGATACCGCGACAACGACCGAATGAAAGTGGCGGCGGAGAAATCCGGTCCGAAGGGACGGTGGATCGACTGTATGAGATTCGCGAAGTCCCGCCAGTCCCCCGCGGCCTCTTTGGATTTCAGTTCGAGCATCGGCTCGTAGTTCGAAGCTCCGTCGCCCAGATCGTCGAACTCGTAGTTGCTGCGGTTGCGCCATTTGTACAGGCGTCCGCGGCTCTCCCCGAAGTTCCGCTCGAGGAAATGTTCGTCCACGTGTTCCACGATGATATAGAAGCCCAATAGCCGGCCGTTCAGGAGCACCCTGGCAGGCGCCTCGCGCGGCGCCGGGAAACCCATCTTCCGGAAGAGCTGGAACGAGAGCCATTCGCGCAGGTTGGACGGGTCGCGGTTGTTGGCCTTGATCAGCACAAACGGCAGGCCCAGGAATCGCTGCGCCTTCTCGTATTTCGCGAAGTTCAAATCGAGGTTCGGCTTCGTCGGGAGCCGGCTGACTCCGCCGTGCGAGCGCACCCCTATGTTCCGGAGCGCCATGCCGTTCCAGGCGAAGTCCGCATGATAGTACGTGTTCTCGACAACGTTCCGCTGAAGCGCCGCCCAATCGCCGGGCTCCATGGTCAGCGAGATCGCCTGCACGGCTGTGTCGTCGAAGAAGGAATCCTCCGGCGTTTGCGCGAACCCGGGTGAAAGTGTGGCGGCCAGCAGGCTCGCCAGGAGCAGGCCTCGCGGCGCGCCGGACATAGCATTCCAATTCTATGCCAAATGATTCGGAAGTGCTCCTGGCCGCGATACCATCTACAAATGATCCGCTTGCTTCCGCTGATCGCGCTGGCCGCCGTCTGCCTGGCCCAGGATCCCGTCGCGCCGCACTCCGCTTTTGAGCCGCCGGCCGCCAAAGCCGCGGCATCGCTCGCCGCCAGCACGAAAGCCTCTCCGCCCGATCTCCTGACCACCGGCGAGAAGTCCGATTGGAACGAGACCGCTCCTTATGCCGAGGCGGTCGATCTGTCGCACCGCCTGGAGCGCGCCTCGCGCTTCGTCAAGGTGCTGGACATCGGCACGACCCCCGAAGGGCGCACCCTGATCGCGCTGGTCGTCTCCAAGGACCGCGCCTTCACCCCCGAGGCCGCGGCCCGCGCCAACAAGGTGGTCATCATGATCCAGAGCGGCATCCATGCGGGCGAAATCGAGGGCAAGGACACCGTGCTGATGCTGGTCCGCGACATGACCGTGGGCAAGCGCTTCGCCGGTTGGCTCGACCATGCCATCTTCGTGATCATCCCGGTGTTCAACGTGGATGGCCACGAATATTTCAGCCCGTACCATCGCCCCAGCCAGAACGGCCCGAAATCCACCGGCCTGCGCGCCAATGCCCAGCGCCTCAATCTCAACCGCGATTACATCAAGGCCGACACCCCCGAGATGCGCGCCTGGCTGCGCATCTTCAACACGTGGAATCCCGATTTCCTGTTCGACAACCACGTCACCGACGGCTCCGATTTCCAATACGACGTCACCTGGGACATGGCGCGCAACCAGGACATTGCCGAGCCCGCCGGCGCCTGGGTGCGCGAGCGCTTCGTCCCCGAGTTGGACAAGCGCATGGCCGCCGACGGCCACCTGGTAGCGCCCTACGGCGCGTTGCGCAGCATCAACGGCCGGCGCGAATTCTTCATGGAAGTGTTTTCGCCGCGCTACTCGCACCTCTACGCCGCCGTCGAGAACCGGCCTTCCCTGCTGGTGGAGACCCACAGCCTCAAGGCCGCCAAAACGCGCGCCTGGGCCAACTACGACATCATGCGCCACGCCATCGACACGATCCTGCTCGATCCCGAGGCGCTGCGGCGCGCCGTTCGCGAAGCCGACCGCCAGATGGCCGCGCGCGCCGGCCACCGCTCGGCCGCCCCCGTCTACCTGGCCGGAAGGGTCAGCGACAAGAGCCGTCCGCTGCTCTACCACGCGCTCAAAATCGGGCCGTACCCCAGTGAAGTCACCGGCGCCACGGTGAACCGCTACCTGCCCGAGCCCGACGATCTCGAAACGGTTATTCATGACCAGATCGAGACCACCGTCGAAGCCCGCATGCCCCTGGGCTACCTGATCCCCGCGGCCTGGAAAGAGATCGCCGACCTGCTCGCACTGCACGGAGTCGAGATGGAGCGCACCACCAAAAGCGTCGAGCAGGAGTTCGAAACCTATCGCTTCTCCAAGGTCGCCTTCGCCTCCGCCCCGCAGGAAGGCCATCTCGCCGTGAATTTTGACGCGTCTCCGGTGACGGAGCGGATCGCCATTCCGGCCGGCTCCTGGTGGGTGCCCATGAAGCAGCGCCGCGCGCGCCTGGTCCTTTCTATGCTCGAACCGCAGGCGCCCGACTCTCTGGCGCACTGGGGCCTCGTTTACTCCTGGTTCGAAGGCGGCGGCCGCGGCGGCGCCGGCGAATATTTGTCCGAGCCCATCGCGCGCCGCATGATGGCCGATTCGCCGGAGCTTCGCAAGCAGTTCGAGGAGAAGCTCGCCGCCGACCCGCAATTCGCCGCCGACCGCGCCGCGCGCCTCCAGTGGTGGTTCCAGCGCTCGAAGTACGACGCGGGCGATGCCCTCCGCTACCCCATCGTGCGCGTGTGGGAGAAGACCTGGTGAGCGCCGCTTCTACAGCGGCTCCGCCGGCGTGCTCTGCTCGATGTAGAGGACGCCGTCGAAAAGCGCCAGCCAGCTCTCGTCGGTGGTCACCCACGCCGGATTGAGCCGGTACAGCCCGTGCAGCTCCTGGAGCGAATGTGCCAGGTGCGGCTGGGCGAGCCACGCCTCGACCTCCGGATCGCGCCGCATCGTTCGAAAGTCGAGAAACAGAATGGGCCGCCCGGTCCGCGCCAATGTTCCGGCGTAGTAGCCGTTCCCCGCGGGCGCCGCCTCATAAGTGCGAACCCAATTGAATCTCGAAGTGAATTGCCCGTGATGAAACTCGAAGCCCGTGAGGTAGATCTGTTGGCGCAGCGCCTGCTTCAGATACGATCCCATCCAGCCGTCCCCGCTGGACACGTGCGCGTTGTGCGCCCAAAGCACCATTCGCGCCGCCGTCCCGGAATGCTCCAGGAGATCGACCGTATTCTGTGCCATGCGAAAATCGCGCCGCGCGCCCTGGTAATCGATGCCGTAAAAGTGGATGCGCTCTTCGGCCGATACGGACGCGTTGTACCGCCGCATCCACTCCACCAGGTTCGCCACCTCGCGCGTTCGCCATGGCCAGGGAAGCTCCGCCACGGGGTTCTCGCGCCGTTCGCCCTGAACGTACGCCTCCACGTGCTCCCCGAGCTGCGGATCGAGTTCCATGGCGAAGTGGCGGAACCCCATCCGCATCACCAGAAACTCGGTCATCCGGTGCTTCATGCGGAAGAACTCGCTAGTCCCGTGAGTGGCCTCGCCCAGCGCCACGATCCGCGCCCCGCGCCACACCTCCCCGAGAGGCTCCAGGTCCGCAAAACCGCTGCCGGGGTCCACCCCCTGGAGCGGGAACACAGTTCGGCCGATCCGTTCGACGAGTTCCTGCGACTCCGGCGGCGGCGTCCCACGGAACTTGTCGATCACCGTGAGCGAGGCGGCGGCTGCCAGCAGACAGACCGCGCCGCCCGCCGTGATCGCGATCCGCCGCCCGGAGTTGCGCAGCAGAAACCACATCGCCAGCGAGAAGGCAATTACGGCCGCGCCCAGGTTCACCCATAGCGCGCCGCTGATCGCGAACGAAAGGGCGAAAGCCAGGAACGCACAGAATGCGGACAGTGCCGCCGCTATGGGCGCCCTGATCAGATCGGACATGGCTCACCTGGAAAAGCCCGAGAATAGCACTTCCCTGCCCTGAGCGGTGATGTGCTAACGGTGGCGGCCTTATGGAGGCTTTATCGTCGCGGGAATCTCCGCAAATCGCCACATTAAGCTTTTTTAGTTCAAGGTATTTTTCTTAGCATTTTCAACGACTTACACCCCAAGCTCTTGACACCCTCAGGTTATAATATAAGTAGGATAGGTTTTGCGGCCTGTCCTCCACCGGAATCGACGGTTTTTCTCGCGGGCCCGCGAATGTTGGATTGCGGTAGTGTGTAACTCCGTGTAGGGTCGAAAGGCCCATAAACGGCGGTCAGCTTCGGCTGATTGGTCGGCAAGGAGACATGGGATCCCATGCACTGTTTTGGAGATCGAAGAGAGTAAGTTAGACCCAAGCATCGAATCGATGAGTAACTCGCCAGTCAGACGGGTTACTGAGTCACTGGCAGCCGGATACAGGCCGCGGAACGCCCTTCTGAGCCGTTCCGCAAGCCCGAGCCGCCCGAACGAGGTTCACCCCACGACCAACCCTGACGTCCGTAGTGTCCTCATGGCCGTGGCGCTCCCGGCGCCGCCACTACTGCCGTTGGATCGTGACGGCTTTCGATGTCTGCCCGTTGGGATTCGCCACCTGCACCGTCTGGGCGCCGGTGGCCGCGCTGGCCGAAACCGAGACCACGATCTGCGTGCTGCTGACCGAAACGATTTGCCACCCCTGCGCGCTGAGCTTGTTGCTGGAGAAGGTCACGATGAGGCTCAGCCCCGCTTGGAAGCCGCTGCCGGCAATAACCAACTGGTTGGATTTGAGTGTCGCCGAAGTGATGGCGGGAGCGGCAACGGGAGCGGCATTCACTTGCAGGCTCATCGCGTTGGAGACCGCTTTGTTCGGGTTGGTCACCTGCAAGGTCCACGCGCGGGCCGTGGTACCCACGTTGATTACCGCCTGAATCTGCGTGGCGCTCACCGACGTGACCTGCAAACTCGTCGAGTAGCCGGTGTAACTCGCCGCCACCGTCAGGCCCGCTTGAAAGCCGCTGCCGTTAATCGTCAGCGTCTGGCTGGACGTCGAAACGGTCATCGGATTCGGGCTCAGTGAAGTGATGGCCGGAGCTGGCGCCGGTGCGGCATTCACTGTCAGGCTCACCGAATTGGAGGCCGCTTTGTTCGAATTGGTCACCTGCACGGTCCACGTGCGGGCCGTGGTTCCTGTGTTGATTACCGCCTGAATCTGCGTAGCGCTCACTGACGTGATCGCCAGATTCGTGGCGTAGCCGGTGTAACTCGCCGCCACCGTCAGGCCCGCTTGAAAGCCGCTGCCGTTGATGGTCAGTGTCTGGCTGGACGCCGATGCGATCATCGGGTTCGGGCTCAACGAAGTGATGGCCGGCGGAACCGCCGTCTTGTTCGACCAGGCGAGCGCCAGCGCATACGCATCCACCGAGCCCAGCCCGGTCGCCAGGTCGTACCCCGCGCCGGCGGCGAACCCGTTCATCTTGCCGATGGTGGTACTGGGCGCCGCAGCCGAGCAACCCGAGGAGCCTCCCGCGCATGGCACCGCATTCGTGCCCGTGGTCACGTCGTGGAAAACCGGTTTCGACGCCAGCGGATAGAACTTCGCATTGGCGTTGCCGGTCCGCGCGTTGCTGTACTGGTTCAGAATCGCCAGAATCCCGGCGAAGGCCGGCGACGAAACGGATGTGCCTCCCACCAGGTACAGCCCGCCCTCCTGCTCGACCAGATACCAGTCGTTCCCCCCGGCGGAAAGCGAAACGTCGGGCAGATATCGATGGTGCCCGCCGCTCGTGGGATCGGACGCCGGCACGCCGCTCGCGCTCTGCCAGGAGGGCGTCCCGTACACCGTGCTCGCGCCGCCTGAGCCGGCGTACAGGTTGTTTCCGGATGCGCCGCTGGTAGTGTAGCTGCTCTGGTTCCACACGGCTTCCGGAATGTAGCCCTTGGCCGACGCTAAGTGGGCATCGTTGCCGGTGTTCCAGTAAGCCGAAGGCTGCGCGGTATCGAGGAACTGGGTGCCGCCCACCGCCACGTTGTAGGGCGTGGAGGCCAGGCCGTTGACGCCGAAACCGTGGCTCGCCGGCAGAGTGGTGTTTTGCCCCTTCGAATTGGTCGAATAGTCGATGTCGCAGCCCGCCGAGCCGCTGTCGCCCGCCGAAATAAACACCGAGATGCCCTGCCCCGCAGCCTGCTCCCACAGGCTGTTGAAGAAGCTGTTGCTGCCTCCCATCTCCGCCTCGCAAGCCCCGAAGCTCAAGCTCATCACCGATGCCGGGCTGTGATTGACGATGTAGCTGGCCGAAAGCGTGACGCCATCCGATGTGTTGGTGTCGGCCGAAACCACGAGTTGAATCGTAGCGCCCTTGGCTACCGCGCCCGCCCATTCCACGTCGAGATCCGCCTCCATCTCCTCATTGGCGCTGATCACGCCGGGATTCGTGCCGTTCACGAAGACCTGCGCGTTGTTGCCGGTCAACCCGAACTGGCTGCGGAAACTGGTGATGTCGCTCGTCTTGATATTGGTGCGTCCGGCGATCGCGATCGTCTGTCCCGTGCCGTCGAAGCCCAGGTTCCACAGCGCCGCCACGTTGTAGATCGCGGCAAAATCGTACGGGCTAATGGCGTGCCCGCCGCCGGACAGATTGGCCGCCGGCGCGAAGAGCCCCGAACCGGCCACGTGATGCTGGGGGCGCGACCGGAAATCGTGCAGCGAAACCACGCCCTCCACCACCGAAGCCAGCGCCTCCGGAATCGAAATATCGGAAGCATTGGCCAGGTGCCGTTCCCCGTTCACCAGGTAGTGGCGCATCTCCGTCTGGAACGCCCGTTCCACCTGGCGCGCCGTGCCGCTGAATTCGATGACGCGGCGCCCCGCGGCCACCTCGTCAACGCGAAAACCTCTGGCCTCCAGCCAGCCGGCAATGACCTCCAGGTCTTCCCGGGCCGGACCGAACCGCTCTCCGAACTGCTCGGGCGTCAACCACTCCTGGTAGTGCGGCGATGACGGGTCATGCTGCTCGGCCACCAACTGGTCCAACTCCGCCTGCTGCTCCGGGCTGCTCTTGAGTTGGAGAAGCATGCGGTCCATGGGGAGATCGGCCGCCGCGCGCCCGTTCTCATTCGCCGGAATCGCCAGCGGATGGGTCGTACCCGTAAGGCGAACGACCGAGGAATTGTCGACTATCTTGGGAAGACGGGGCCGCACCTGGCCTTCGAGACTCCCAACCGCGGCGAAGCAGGCCGCCACCAACACGACTGCATGAAGCCTTGGGAAAAAGTGGTGATTGGGCATTCAGTCAGACTCATCGGCCGGTCCGACTGAATTTTGAGCGGAATTTTGGGGACAGACTGTGGGGCAGCCAATCTTGGCTCCAGCCGCCTTTCAGGCGGCTTTCTCTCCAGACGATTGTCCAGCCATTTCGTGGACACTACTACCAGCCTACAGGCCCAGTTTCTTGCGCGCGAACGGGCGGGCAAAGGCCGCGGGCGGATTGTGCGCCGTGGTCACCGACGCCTTCTTATAGGCCTCCATGGCCTTGTCCTTGTCGCCGAGTTTCTCGTAGGTCATGCCGATCAGGCACTGAAAGAACGGGTCGCTCTGATTCGCCTTCTGCAACTCCGCGAGCGCTTTGGGATAGTCGCCGGCATAGTAGGCGACGTATCCGGTCAGGTACGGAAAGAACCCGCGCTGCTGCGTGGCCAGGCCCTCGTCCTTGGTAGCCATGTCGTCCAGGGCCGCCTTGGCCGCGTCCACGTGCTTCTGGGCCTCGGCCTTTTGGCCGCGCCGAGCCGCCAGCCGCGCCGCCGCATGTTCCCAGCGGAACGCCCACAGGTCCTTCCGGCCGGGCGCGATGTCAGGTTCCTTCAGGCCCGCATCGTGGCCGATCTTGTAGTACTTCTCCGCCGTGTCCAGATCGCCCGCATCGATGCACACGCGCGCCGCTTCGTTGGCCATCTCGCCCTGCTGGTAAAAGTCGGGCACGGTCACCCAGTAGTCGAACACCATCTGCTCGAACTTCACGGTATTACGGCAATCGCCCGAGAAGGCGTACGACATCGCCATGTCTCTCTCGGCGGCCGCCTTTCGCGCGGCATCCGGAGCGGCATCGATGGCTTTCTGATAATACGGCCTCGCCTCCGCGCCCTTCCCCATGAGGTCGAGCACCAGGCCGGCGCCGCGATTCGCATCCTGTGAGTTCGGATTCGTCGCCAGCTCTTTCCGATAGATATCGAGAGCCTCGTCCAGCTTCCCCTGGCGGATCGACTGCTGCGCCTGCCGGGCATATTCGGGCTGCGGGCCGCCCCTCTGGGCGGAAGCCGCGGCGGCCAGGACGAGGGCCGCCGCGAATGCGCGTCGAAGCGACAGGAATCGAGCGTTCATGGCAGATCGATTATATCTCACGCGCCCGGCGGGCCTACAACACCACCACCGGATGATACAGATTCGGCAGCACGGCCTCGCCGATGGCCACCAGCTCGCCCTCCCGCGACACTGCCTTCACGTACCGCGATGCGGAAGGCGAGCGGAATGGCGACGCCGGAAAGTTGCGCCCGTTGCGGATCTGCGTGGCAGTCACTTCGTCCACGTACACGCTCGGGAATCCCGGCAGCATTTTCTCCGCCGGAACGATCGCGTCCAGCAGCCGGTCGTCGGCCGCCAGCGACTCCAGTTGCGCCAGCGTGCGCGCCTGCTCGAGGTCGAACTCGCCGCTCGCCAGCCGCCGCAATTCGTCCAGATGCGCTCCGCAGCCCAGCGCCTGCCCCAGATCGTGCGCAATCGAGCGCATATAGGTGCCGCCCGAGCAATGCGCTCGCAGCCGCGCGCAGGCGCCGTGCACCTCCAGCAAGGTCAACTCATACACGTGCACCGCGACCGGCGCCAGTTCCACCGCGACCGAGTTCCGCGCCAGCTCGTAAGCGCGCCTGCCGGCCACCTTCTTGGCCGAGACCGGCGGAGGCGTCTGGGCGAACTCGCCGCGAAACTTCTCCAGCGCCCGCTCCAGTTCTTCGGGGTCCAGCGTCACTTCGCGTTTGGCTCCAGCGGGCTCGCCCGCCCGGTCATAAGTATCGGTCGCCCAGCCGAACCGCACCACGCCGTCGTAGATCTTGTCGCTCCGCGTATAGAACTGCGCCAGGCGGGTGGCCCGGCCGATGACCAGCGGCAACACGCCGGTCGCAATGGGATCGAGCGTCCCCAGGTGCCCCACCCGCTTGGTCCCCACGATGCGCCGCACCTTGGCAACCACGTCATGCGAGGTCCATCCCTCGGCTTTGTCGATTACGATCGCTCCGTCTTTCGCGCCCAACAGATATACCCCAATGTAAAGTTTCGCTCCCGATCCAGAAAGTCCAGCCATGGCAGGACCAAGGCCGCCGGCGCCACCACCAGCGCGGCCGGCACGAACCACACCCACCTCAGCCCCGCCGTGAAAAACTGCAACCCGTTCAGCAGCCGCCGCGCGAGCATCCGGAAATATCCGCCCGCCGCGCGCATCTCCAGCACTTCGAACCCGGCCTTCTCCAGTAGGTGCGCCAGCCCGTACCGCGTGTAGCGGAAATAATCGTGGGGCGCCTGGTGCACTTCCCACTCGTGCGGAGCCGCCACCAGCAGCCGGCCGCCCGGCTTCAGCGTGCGCGCCATCTCCCGCAGCGCGCAGCCCGGCTCGCACAGATGCTCGATGGTAACGATGTGGATCGCCGCATCGAACGCCCCGTCGCGAAACGGCAAGGCGGTCAAATCGGCGATCGCATCCAGCCTGCCGTAATCCCACGCCGCGTCGCCCACCGCCAGGTCCACCCCGCAATACCGGCGGCGCGCGAAGTGATGCGCGTACTGCCCTTCTCCCGCGCCGGCGTCCAGCACGCGCGCGCCTTCCGCCAGCTCGCCGGCGAACGCCGCCACCGCGTCGTCGATCTCCACTTCGAAGTGCAGGATGTGGCGCCGCAGCGGCCGCGGCAGTCGATAGGCTATGTCCGAATATCTCATCGCCGCCGCGCCTCGATCATCACGGTCGAGCCCGCGCGGCACATGGCCTCCACCAGCGTGAGCGGCACCGCCGCCGCCACCAGCGCGAAGTACGCCAGGTCCTTGGCCAGCCGCGCCGCGCTTCCTTCGCCCGAAGCGCGCACCCGCCGCGCCATGGGATCGAGCCCCGGCGCCAGGCTGCTCGCCAGGCCCGCGGGATTGTCGCGCAGCGAGAAGTATTTCCGCCGCACCACTTCCAGGCCCGCCCGCTCCAGCAGCGTCTCCACGTCCCGGTCGCGAAAATCGAAGAGGTGCCGCGGCACATCCACCCCGTTCCAGGAGCGCCCCAGAATGCGAAACTGCCACGACGCCGCGTTGGGCACCTGCACCACCAGGCGCCCGTCCGGCGCCAGCAGATCGCGCGCCGCGCGCAAGTACGCGCCCGGATCGTAGACATGCTCCAGCACGTGAAACATGGTCACCGCTCCCAGGCTGCCCGCGCGAAACGGCGCGTCTTCCAGGCTCGCGCAGACCGATGGCGCCCGCTGCCTGCGCCACGCGATGGCCGCGGCCTCGCGGGAAGAATCGAGGCCCACCACGGCGAATCCGCGTTCCCGCATCATCCCCAGGAACAGCCCTCCGCCCGATCCCACGTCGAGCAGCGGCCCTCCCGGCCCCGCGCGCAACGCATGCTCCACGAACCGCACGTGGTCGCGCAGGACCATCCGCCGGTACGCCTCCGCCAGCCGGTTGGCCGCGCTGTCATCCGGAGCGAACCAGTAGTTCTCGGGATAGTACAGGCGCAGTTCCTCGGGCGGCGGAGGGGGATCGAGCCGCACCAGCCCGCACTCTCCGCAGCGCACCACCGCGAATCGTTTGGTGGTAGTGCGGAACAGCCGGTCCGACGACTGAAACAGCGGCCGCGTCCGTTCGCAGCCGCAAAGCACGCACGCACTCACGCCACGTCCCTCAAGCTCAGGCGATTCGACAGAATCAGCCGCCGCACTTCGGCGGGCGCCAGGCGCCGGATTCGCCCCATCTCGCGTCGCTTGCGGAGCATGCGCGGAGCCATCCGCAGCGCCGCCAGGTCGCCGCGCACCAGCGCCCCAGCCATCGAAAACTTCCCGCGCATCCCCGGAAAATGCGCCGTGTCGCCCGTTCCGCGGCCTGCCGCCACCGCGCCAGCCGCCAGCCGCGCCGCGAAGAACAGCGGATTGAGCCACAGCAGGCTCCACGGAAACAGCTTCAGCGCCAGCAGCACGCGGTTGCGCTCGATCAGCTCCAGCCGCCGCGCCGAGTCCTTGCCCAGCGTCGCGCCGCGATGGTGCCGCACCACGGCCTCCGGAGTGTAAATGCATTTCCATCCCGCGATCCGCGCCCTCAGCCCCAGTTCGGCATCGTCTCCGTACGCGAAAAAATCTTCATCGAAGCCGCCGATGCGCTCCAGCATTTCCCGGCGATACAGCGCCGCGCATCCGTCCGGCCAGAGAACTTCCTCCTCACGGTCGTACTGCCCCTCGTCGAGCGCTCCGCTGCCGCGCCCCCGGTTCTGCCCGTCCGGAAAGATGAGGTGTCCCACCTTATCGATGCGCCGCGGATCTTCCCACACGAGCACCTTGCTGGCCGCCATCCCCACGTGCGCCGCGCGCGTTGTTGCGCGATAGAGCGCGGCCAGCCATCCCGGCTCGGCCTCGGCATCGTTGTTCAGCAGCGCGACAAACTCTCCGCGGCCCGCCGCGATGCCCTGGTTGTTGGCCGCGCAGAACCCGCGGTTTTCCCGATTGCGGATGACCCGCGCGCGGAACTCGCTTTCAGCCATGTCAGCCGAACCATCCGTCGATCCGTTATCCACGACGATGGTTTCGAAATCGACGCCCTCCTGCCGCCCCACCGACTCCAGGCACGCGCGCAAGAACTCCTTCCGATTCCAATTGACGACTACGACGGAGATCAACCGTTTATGCTAGCAGGTCGGGTTGGCGGGGCCGTTGCATCGGCACCGGCGGACCCGCTATCTATATTGTAAGTAACGAGACCGCCGCGAGCGGCCGCCGCGCTCAACCTGGGATAAGGAGACCGGAATGCGTCGTAAGAATGCTGTTTCCCTGTGCCTGCTGGCCCTTGCGGCATCCATGCGCCTGTTGTCGCAAACCGCGGCGCCCGCCTGTATGGCGGCGTGGCCCAAGGACGTTGCCGGGTGCCTGGACCAGAACTGGACGAATCAGATGCGCGACCAGTTTTGGTTTATCGACCAGGGATCGCGCCTGATGCCGCTCGAGTGGTTTCTACGCCTCGAAAAAGCCGCGAGCACGGAGAAGTTCGCGGCTGGTCTCGACCGGTACGGCTTCGTTACCGACAGTTTCAATCTGCCCGGATCGATCAACCAGGCTGGCCTGCCCATCGGACTCGCGGTTGGCAAGAGCGACGGCGATCCCGCGGACTACGTGGGTTTGACCTGCGCGGCTTGTCACAGCGGAAAGATCGCGCACAACGGCAAGGCCTACATGATCGAGGGCGCGCCTGCCATGCTGGACTTCGATCACTTCTTAGCCGATCTGGTTGACGCCATGACCGCCACGCAGGCGGACACCCAGAAATGGGCTCGGTTCGCGGCCGGTCAGCCGCAGGCCAATTTGAAAAAGGACTTCGATGCGCGGACGGCGAAACTGGTGATTCGCCACAGGATTAACACACCCACACCGGAGGCTGGCCCTGCCGGCTTTGGCAGAGTGGACGCCTTCGGACACATCTTCAATCAAGTGGTGGTGGACCACCTCGGCAATCCTGAATCTAATAGCAAGCCGCCAAACGCTCCCGCGTCTTACCCGGCGCTGTGGGACGTGGCGCAACATCCCTTCGTCCAATGGAACTACTCCGCTCCGAATTTGGGCGTCGGCGGGGAGGCGCTCGGTTCCTTGCTTCGCAATATCGGTGAGGTGCTCGGCGTCTTCGGCACGATCGACATCAAAACAGGCGGAGTTCCGCGGACGTGGACCTATCGTTCGAGCGCCAACCTGGACAACCTGAAAAAGATCGAAGCAATGGTGTTGAATCTGCGGTCTCCGGCCTGGCCGTTCGATGAGAGGATCGATCCGGCGGCGAGAGACGCGGGCCAGTTGGTCTACGTCAGGGAACAGTGCCACACGTGCCATGCGCTCATCGACGCGAAGAACCCACCGAATCACTATCCGGCCTACCAGACTCCCATCGCGGACGTGCGGACGGACAGCGATCTGGACGACAATTTCCAACACCGGACCGCGCCTACCGGCAGGCTCAAAGGTGCGCCGAAAGGGGCTCTGATCTGGGCGTTTCCAGTCGATCCGTTGTCTCTGACGAGTTTCGGCAGCCAGGACCTGGTGAAGAACATGACGGTGCACCTCGCGTTGAACGTACTGCCCTCAAAAAGCCAGCAAGCCCTGGCGGGCACATTGGGAGTAGCCGCCAATGTGCTGGCCGGTGCGACTCCGCGCTACAAAGCACGCCCGTTGAATGGCATCTGGGCCACCGCGCCGTACCTGCACAATGGGTCGGTCCCCAATCTCACGGAGCTGTTGAAGGACGAGAACAGCCGCATCGCCAGGTTCTGCATCGGAGACGGCGAATACGATGTGGAGAACGTCGGATACAGGACCTATGCGGATCTGCTTGCCTCGGGGCAGGGCTGTCCGAACCGCACGACCATGGTGGATACCAGCCGCAATGGCAGTCACCGGCAGGGCCATAACTATGGCACCGGGCTATCCGACGCCGACAAGCGCAATCTGATCGAGTTTTTGAAGTCGCTGTAACGGATTAAGACACTTTCATCACTCGAGTTTCAATTTTTTGTTGACACCACAGGCGGGTGAGCGCTATCTTGAACTTGGATGGATGTGGCATGTTTTGTGCTGCATCCACCCGATTTGCATGGATCCTCGGTAGGCGAGGCGTCCGCGCGGCAAACAAGCCACTGCCCTCCGGCGTCGAAAGATGTTCGTCAGGGTGGACCAGGGACTCCCGGGCTAAGGGTTTCTCTAATGTGGCTGAGATCTTCGGATCTCTCACGGCGTGCGGTGCTGAAGCTTGGACCAGTGGGGGAATCCGTCAGCAATCGCTTGCGATAGTTGGCCATTTCTTCCGCGCCGGGGGAAATGGCTTTTTGTTTCCCCTCCGAGCTTTAACTCGCCTCCAGAAAGGTATATGGAACCGAACGACGATCGGCCTCCGAGTTGGGGAGGTTACGGCGTGGAAGTTCCGGCGGTAAACCGATAGGCCTCCTGCTATCGCCTTCGCCGCCGCTGCTTCCCACAGCAATTACGGTGGTGAACGCGGAGGGCTGAAGGCCGACGCTCCGATTCCCGGAGCGTGAAATCTTCTCCTTACGACGTCTCCAGCAAGTGTTAATGCCGGCTTGCGGCCTCTGATATGGCGCCGCAGCCGTAATGTCCGTGGTTTTTCCGCACACGGGCGGAAGAGGAGGTGCGTCGATGAACAACAAATTTGTGATGGCTGCCGCGCCCGGCGTGGAAACCGAAGTGCTGCCGGTTCGCGGGCGAGTGGTGAAGTCCAAGTGGGCGCACAATCTGCTGACCTTCCTGATGGTCTTCGGGCCCGGACTCATCGTGATGGTAGCGGATAACGACGCGGGCGCGGTGTCGACTTACAGCCAGGCCGGCGCGCAATACGGCACTCATCTGTTGTGGATAGTCCTGCTCTTATTGCCGGTAACTTACTTCATACAGGAAATGGTTGTCAGGCTGGGAATCGCCACCGGCAAGGGCCACGCCGCCATGATCTATCAGCGATTCGGCCGGTGGTGGGGACTCTTTTCCCTGGTCGATCTGGAGCTGGTGAACTTTCTGACCCTGGTCACGGAGTTCGCCGCCATCGACCTGGCGCTGAACAAGCTGGGAGTCGACCCGTGCATCGGGGTACCGCTGGTAGCGGCGGGCCTGGTCCTGATCGCGGTGACGGGGAGCTATCGCCGGTGGGAGCGCACCGTGGTTTTCCTCTGCCTGCTGGACCTTCTGTGGTTTGCGATCGCGTTCCGGTTGCACCCGGCGGTGGGGCAGATCGTGCGCGGGTCTCTGATCCCCGGGATGCCTCCGGGCGGGCTGACGCCGGACCTGATGTTCCTGGTGGTCGCAATCGTGGGAACCACCGTAGCGCCCTGGCAGCTTTTCTTCCAGCAGAGCTGCATCGCCGACAAGCGCCTGCGCTTTGCGGACATCCAATGGGCGCGGTTGGACACGTTTCTGGGCGCGTGCATCACCATCACGGTGGCGGGCTGCATGATGCTCGCGGGCAACGCCTCGCGCGTCCATGGATTCACTTTCACCGATCCGGCGCAGATGGCGATGGACATCGGCACCTTCAGCAGCGGGTTTTTCAAGAACGCGATTCTGCTGATGATGATCAACGCCGCGGTGCTGGGCACGACGGCGATTTCGCTGTCGAGCGCATGGGCATACGGCGAGATCCGCGGCTGGCCGCACAGCCTGCAGCTTCCCTTGCGCAAAGCGCCGGGATTCTACGTGGTGTACCTGGTATCGGTGGCTGCCGCCGCCGGGCTGGTGCTGATTCCCCGCGCGCCGCTGCAACTGATCATCCTGGGCGTGCAGGTGCTGGCGGGGGTGATGCTGCCCTCGGCCATCATCTTCCTGCAACTGTTACTCAACGATAGGGAACTTCTGGGCGAGCATGCCAACAAGCCCTGGAACAATTGGGTGAACTGGACCATCATCATCGTCCTGTTCATTCTGTCTTTGATTTTGGCCGCGCAGGTTGCGGCCCCGAAACTGTTCCCGGCCGCATAGGGCGGGCATTGTAAGGAGAAACGAACATGGCGACGATGACGAATCCAATGGAGCTCGGGGAGCTGACCAACCATTTCGTAGTCATCCACCCGCTGGACGATGTGCCGGAAGAGAAGGTCGATACCGAGAATCTCGGCCCCATGAAGATGACCGCGAGCGTGCGCATTTCGTTGGTCAGTCTGCGGGCGTACCTCGTCTTGATGATGCTTATGGTCTTCTACCGCGTTCTGGACCTGGCCGGCCTGTTCGCCAGGCACGGATAGCCGGTGATGGATCGAATGACAACGGATTGCATGGAAGCTACGGAACCGCCGACCACCAGTCCGTATGTCCCCACTGGTACCACGGGGAACGCAAATACGCCCCGATCGTCGGCCCGAGTCGCTTGCTTGACGCTATAACTCGCTCCAGTGGAGTTTCGGTTCGAGACGTTCAATGGCTTGAATCACGCCCCGTTCTTCGGCAGCGGTTCCGTCGACGGAAACATCAGCAGCGCGACGTTCGGGTATGTGACTCATGCGGCGCCTCCCCGCGTCTCGCAGGTGGCGGAAGTTCAGCTTTAAGAAGGTAAGTACATGCTCATTCGAACCCTGAATAAAAACACCCGCCGCCTCAAAGCGGGCGGGATCGCCGGGAGCCGGGCGGAAGCCCGCATCGGCCTGATCCTGACGTTGAGTCTCCTGGCCGTTCTTGCCTGCTCGCTCGGAAGCGGCATCAGGCAGATCTCCAGGATCAGTCGCTCCGAGGCGGGCCTTTCGATGACCTTCGCCCCCGCCGGTCACTCCTGGAGCCGCACGGCGGCATCGCCGGCGCGGTGAGATTCGAGGAGAGATGCACGAATTGCTACGACAGCCACTGGCGCTGGTCCGGCTTCGGCGACCGAGGCACCACCACCAGCGGCATCCGCGCTTCCGGCGAGCTTTCCGGAGCAGCTTGCGTTACTTGCGCACACCCGCGCTGCGGTGCGTCCAGTTGTAGACCGCCCAGACGAGCATGGCAAAGACGCTCATTCCAATGAGCGCTTCGGGAACATCCAACGAACGCATCGGAGTACTCTCCGCCCCGATTATAACTCTAATCCGCAAATTGCACCGCGAAACCACGACGGGATGCGACGACCGGGAGGATCGTGCACCAGGGCGCAGCCGAGCCGCGGGAAAGTCCAGCCGGGCCGGGCTGGATTCCGCCAGGTACGCGGGGCATTCCCTCCGCGCCGGGCATGCGGCCGCGGCGGCCATTGCGGGCGCTTCGGAGCGGTCCATCATGAACCAGACCGGGCATCGGCCCGTTCAGATGGCGATATCCGGGAAGGGAGCCTGTTCCGGGAGAATTCCGCGGGCAAGTTGGGGCTGTGAGCGTTGGCGGGATCTTCCGATCCGAGAGTCAGCCCGTGCTGACGGATGTTATGAAAGGGCTCGGAGTAAGTGGTCAAACTGGCAATGCAGGAAGTACAGGGAAATGTCTCGAGCCGTTCATCATGAACCTGGATGCACGCTGCCGATGGCGCGCCGAGGCCATGTTAAGAATTACAGATACACATACCTGATGTTGCTTGACAGGTCTGGTGCTCGCGTATACGATTGAATCGGTCATCGTTTCTCAGGAGGTCCGTTACATGGATCGTCGTCAGTTCTTGCATCGAAGCATCCTGCCTGTTGTGGCGTGCGCGGCGCCGGGCTCGGCTATGCCGTCCCTGGACGAGTCAGCAGAGGGAGTTGGGCAGGTCGGCTTAAAGGACAAGTTTTTTGGGTGCATTGCCGGCTGCCACGTCGGATCGGCGCTGAAAGGGCCTTGCGAGGGCTGGACCTGGCAAGATTGCGAGGCGAAATTCGGCATGATCGACAAGATGCTGCCGTATCGCGACTACGGCAACAACTGGAATCGCGAGCCTGGCACCACCGAAGATGGAGTGGAGCGGCAGAAGATGATGATCACCGCGATCATCGAGAAGCAGGACCGAGTGACCGCGGAGGACGTCCGCAAGATCTGGGTGCGAGACATGAAGCCCGAGGCGGCCGGCATGATCTCGGAGCCGTTTGAAGCCGTGCTTCTGGCTATGGCCAAGTCCAACATCCCGGCCGCCGATATCGGCAAGTATTGCGATTACGCGGGGCTGGTGTCGATGTCGCGGTCCTGCCATCCGATCCCGCTGATCAACGCCGGCGACGTCGATAGCGCCGTCAACGATGTGATGGAAGTGGGACAGCTTTATCAAACCGCCAACAGCCGCGGTCTCCAGTGGGCGGCCATTATGGCCATAGCAATCGCGACGGCGACGAAACCGGGAGCGACGGTGGACAGCGTGATTGGCGCAGTTCTCAAGGGTCATCCCCGTATCGGCCGGGGAACCACGTCTGAAATCGAGCGAGGGCTGAGGGTTGCCCAGCCCTGCAAGGATTACAAGGAATTGCGCGTGGCGTTTGACAAGGTCTACTTCGGCAAGGGCATGCCATACCCGACCTCTTACGCCAACGAAGTGGTCACCAAGGCTATTTGTGTGTTTTCCATGGTCAAGGGAAACACGAAGGAAGCCATGCTGGCCGCTGTCAACATGGGACGGGACACCGACTGCATGTCGGCGTGCGCCGCGGGAATATCCGGTGCGCTCACCGGAGCGAGTTCGATCCCCGAGGAATGGATCAGACAGGTGGACTACGCGACCACCAAGATGCCGATTACAAACAGCAAACGAACCGTCAGGGAGCATGCCGACGGGCTGTATGGGGCTTTCCTCGCCCGGCTTCGCAGGATACGCACGTATGCCGACGAAATGGAGAAAGCCTGAGCACATGTGCGATTCCACCGGCCAACAGCCGTAGCGCGCACCCGAGCGACACTGTCCAGCTTCGGTCACGGAATCCCAAAGACTTCAGCACGCGATATCCGGCGGTCACCAAAGCCCTCCGAGCGCTGCCTGACGAGAACGTAGTGGACGGCGAGGTGGCGGCGCCCGTGGTCGCGATAGCGGCAGCCATTTGGACGTTACCTCTCCGCGGTGGGGACATCCAGCAACACGAGAAGAGGGGAAGGTTTTTCCCGCTGCTGCCGATAAGGAAGGAGAATGAATCTGCGCGCCGTATTCACCGTGGCCTGCCTGCTTGCGGCGCCCGCCCCCTCCCACGGCCAGCGCTACAGCTTCAAGCGCTACGACTCCGACGCCGGACTGCTCAATCAGGCCGTTCGCGCCCTGCTCCAGGACCACGCCGGTTTTCTGTGGGTCGCGACCAGCGACGGTCTGTTTCGCTATGACGGCAGCCGCTTTCGCGCGTTCACGGAAGCCGATGGGCTGCCGTCCAACCAGATCCAAGCGCTGCATCAGACCCCCGACGGCGTCCTGTGGGTGGCGTCATTAGCGGGCGTGGCGCGGCTCTCGGGCGAACGGTTCGAGACCGTGGACACCTCCCCTGTGCGCGGCGCCATCTCGCTGGCTTCCGATCCGGAGGGCCGCCTGTACGTGGGGACGGCCCAGGGACTGCTGGTGAGCGAACCGCCGGCCCGCAACTCCCGGAAGCTGGCCTTCAGGCTGTACAGTGACTCGCCGGAGTCGGCAGCCCGCGGCATCGCCGTTTTCGGAAGCGAGCAGGCTTGGTTTGCCTGTGGCCGGCGGCTGTGCCGTCTCGCCGGTGGCCGTGTGACCTCTTCGCCCGAGTGGGATGTGCCCGATGACGATTGGGACTCGGTGCTCGTCGATCCACGCGGAAATGTGTGGGCACGCAGCCGGACAAGGCTCATCGAGCTGCCCCAAGGCGGGTCGCGATTCGTGCGCCTGGATGAAGGTTTGCCGCCGGCGCTGGTTTCCGGCTCGCTGGGCGTCGATCGGGACGGCAATCTGTGGGTTCCCACCAATCGCGGACTGGCGCGCCTCACGCACTCCGGATGGGAGATAATCGGCAAGGCGCAAGGCTTGCCCGTCAGTTCGGCGCGCTGCATGCTGCAAGATCGCGAGGGGTCGCTGTGGATCGGGTTGAGCGGCGGCCTGGTGCGCTGTCTCGGTTTTCCGCACTGGCAGTCCTGGACCGAAGCGGAGGGCTTGTCCAGCGATTTGGTCTGGGGCATCAAACGCGACCGCTCCGGCGTCCTGTGGAGTATCGGCGATGCCGGAGTGAACCGGTTGAATGAAGCTCGCGGGCGGTGGGAGGAACTGAGGGTCCCGGGCTTGCTCGCCGTTCAAACCGCGGGGTTGGCGCTGGCGCCCGACGGATCTCTATGGGTGGGCCAGGCAAATGTCGGAGCCGTCCATGTGGACCTTCGCCGCGGCGTGGCCAAGACTTACGGGAAGGGCTCGGGCATGGATACCCGCTGGATCGGTGGCATTGCAGTGGATGCCTCCGATCGCGTTTGGGTGGGCACGCGGGATGGGGTCTATCGGGGTGTGAATCGCGGCGAGGGTTTTGAATTTCAACGCCAGAATCTTCCCGGCGAGCCGAAGCCCAATTTCGTTTACGCTTGCCTGATGGACCGCCGCGGGCGCATCTGGGTGGGAACTTCGTCCGGCCTCTACCTCCTGGATCAGGACCGCTGGGTCCGGTTGACCACGCGCGAGGGGCTTCTGCATAACCGTGTGCAGCACCTGGCCGAGGCGGACGATGGCTCGTTGTGGATCGGCTACTCCGAGTCCGTGGGGCTCTCCCAACTGGTGGCGGACGGAAACCCGTGGCGCTGGCGGCAGTTCTCCCGGAAAGACGGGCTGCGCTCCAATAAGGGCTTCTTCATCGGGTGCGACGCTCGCGGCCAGATCTGGTTCGGCACGGACGTGGGCGTGGACGTATTTGATGGCAGCAGGTGGCGGCACTTCGATCACACCGACGGTCTGCCGGGGGACAGTTGCGCCTCCGACGCGTTCTATGCCGATACCGACGGCACCGTGTGGATGGGGACGGCCAGGGGCCTCTCTCATTTGCGCATTCCCGCCGCCGGGCTGCCTGCGCACACCGCCGCGGCTCCTGTGCAACTGATCTCCGCGGTCTTCGGCGATCGAAGCATGCCCATCGCCGAACGGTTGCTCCTGCCGTGGTCGCAGCGCTCTCTTCATGCGACGTTTGCGGCCTTGACGTTCGTCAACGAGGACGCCCTGCGGTTTCGATACCGCATCGGGGGTGTGGAGAACAATTGGAGCGAGACTCGCTTACGGGAAATCCATGTCCCCGCCCTGCCCGCCGGCAGCTTTACGCTCGAGATTCAGGCTGCCAGTGGGGAGGGCGGTTGGACCTACTCGCCAGCCCGGCTCGACTTCACGATTCGTCCGCCGTGGTGGCGCACCTGGTGGGCTGAAGGGGTCGTTCTCGCCGTTGCCGGCCTGCTCGCCCGCCGGCTGTGGGAGTTCCGAATGCGGAGTATCCTCCGCCGCCAGTCGGAATTGGAACACGCCGTCGCGGAGCGAACGCGCGATCTGGGGCGCCAGAACGCGGAAATCGAGCGGCTACTCATTGCATCGCAGGAGACCACGCGTCTGAAAGACGAATTTCTGGCCACCATGAGCCACGAAATCCGCACCCCGATGAACGGTATTCTCGGGATGACCGAGGTGGTGTTGGGGACGCCGCTGGACAGCGAGCAGGCCGAGTGCCTGCGGCTGGTTAAGGCATCGGGGGAATCGCTGCTCTCCATACTCAATGACATCCTGGATCTTTCGAAGATCGAAGCCGACAAACTCGAACTGGAGTCGACCCGTTTCGACCCCCGCGGGCTGGTTATCGACACCGCCAAAACACTGGAGGTAGTGGCGAGGCGCAAGGGCATCGCCCTCGGCGTCCAGGTGAGCGATCAAATTCCCCCGAGCCTGGCAGGCGATCCAGGACGGCTGCGGCAAATCCTGGTGAACCTGATCGGCAACGCGATCAAGTTCACCGAGCGCGGATCGGTGACGATCGGGGTACAAGTCGAAGCCACGCGGGAACTCGGCGCCATCTTACACTTTACGGTCGAAGATACGGGCATCGGTATTCCTCCGGACCGGCAAGAACTCATCTTCGAACCCTTTCGCCAGGGCGATGGCTCGAC
>DASQZT010000129.1:0-19350 GCA_035638575.1 Bryobacteraceae bacterium | reverse complement strand
ATTCGGCGGACCCGGCGGCGGTGGATTCGGCGGACGCGGCGGCGGTGGTCCGGGCATGGGCGGCGGACGCGGTGGACAGGGCGGACGCGGCGGACCCGGCGGCGGCCGCGCCGGCTATGCGGCCTTCGGCAACGCCCGCAGGGATCGCCGCATGCAGTATAACGGCAACGCCCTGTTCAGCCTCGACAACTCGGTTTGGGACGCCCAGACCTACTCCGTCACCGGCGCCCAGGTGGAAAGGCCGGCTTATGCCAACGCCCGCGCCAGCCTGATGTTCGGCGGCCCCCTGAAGATCCCGCACCTGCTCAGCGGGCAGCGGGGAATGTTCACCTTGAACTACCAGTTGACCCGCAGCCGCAACGGGGCCACCAACACCTGGACGGTGCCCTCGGCGCTCGAGCGCGAAGGCAACTTCTCGCAGTCGGTCGCGCAGGCCCCCGTCTCCATCTACGACCCGCTGAGCGGAAGCCTGTTCCCGGGCAACGTCATCCCGCAGAGCAGGCTCAACCCCATCTCCCTCAAGCTGGCGAACTACTATCCCCTGCCCAATTTCTACGGCAACAACCGCAACTACTCGGCTCCCATCGTCAGGGTGGCCAATTCGGACAACGTCAACGCGCGCTTGAATCAGACCATCTCGACCAAGAACCGGATCAGCGGCGGGATCGGATACCAGGGCGCCAACAGCTCCACCCCCAACCTGTTCGGCTTCGTCGACGCCGCCACCCAGCGCGCCCTCAACGCCAACGCGTCCTGGTCGCACAACTTCACCACGCGGATCATCAGCAATCTGACCTACCGCTACAGCCGCAATCGGAACCTCAGCTCGCCGTTCTTCTCCGGCCGCGAGAACGTCGAAGGGGAATTGGGCATCACCGGCGTCTCTGGCGACCCCATCAATTGGGGCCCCCCCGGTCTCTCGTTTACGCAGGGAATGGCGTCGCTGTCGGATGGCGCCGCCTCGCTCTCCCGCAACCAGACCAGCGGCGTGGGCGAAAGCCTGATCTGGATCCACAACCTGCACAACGTCACCGTGGGCACGGATTTCCGCCGGCAGCAGATCAACCCGCTGTCCGATTCCAACGCGCGCGGCTCGTTCACCTTCACCGGGTCCACCACCAGCCAGATCTCGAACGGCATCCCGGTGCAGGGAACGGGCTTTGATTTTGCCGATTTCATGCTGGGCATGCCGGCCACCAGCTCGGTGAACTTCGGCAACGCGGACAAGTATTTCCGCACCTCGGTTTACGACGTTTACGCCACCGACGACTGGCGCATCAGCACCAAGCTCACGCTGAATGCCGGACTCCGCTGGGACTATCAGGCGCCCATCACCGAGTTGTACAACCGCCTGGTGAACCTGGATATCGGGCCGGGCTATTCGGCCATCGCGCCGGTGCTGCCGGGGCAGGTGGGCGCGCTCACCGGCGTCCAGTACCCGAACTCGCTGGTGCGGCCGGACAAGAACAACGTTTCGCCGCGCGTCGGCTTTGCCTTCAGGCCCTTCCCCAAGCACTCCACGCGCATCAACGGCGGCTACGGCATGTATTACAACACCGCGGCCTACACCACCATCGCCAACAACATGGCGGCGCAACCGCCGTTCGCCTCCAACTTCAGCGTGGCGTCCACCGCGGCCAACCCGCTGGTCATTTCGAATTTCTCCGCGGGCACCAACACCATTACCAACACCCGCGCCATTGATCCGAATTACCGCATCGGCTACGCCCAGATCTGGCAGCTTTCGGTGCAGAACGATCTGGGGCACTCGCTGGTGGGGACGCTCACCTTAAACCACACCAAGGGCACCCATCTCGACCAGCAGTTTCTGCCCAACTCGCTGCCGCCGGGCTCCAAAGCTGTGGATCTCTGGCCGGCCGGCTACATCTACGAGCAGTCCAACGGCGACTCCACGTTTAATTCGGCGCAGGTCGGGGTGATGCGCCGCTCCCGCAACGGAATTTCCGGAAGCATCACCTATATGTTGTCGAAGGCCATCGACGATGGCGGCATCGGAACGCTCGTAGCGCAGAACTGGCAGGACTTGACCGCCGAGCGGGCGCTCTCCACCTTCGATGCGCGCCACACCATGAACGCCCAGTGGCAATACAGCTCGGGCCAGGGGACGCGCGGAGGCGCGCTGCTGAACGGCTGGAAGGCCGTGGTGCTCAAAGGCTGGACCTTCACCAACAGCATCACGCTGCGCACCGGCAGTCCCTTGACCATCATGACGGGCGGCAACCGCGCGGTGGTGGGTGGAACCGGCGTCAGCGGTCCGGTCCGCGCCAATGCCACCGGCCTGCCCCTGTTCGAAAACATCGGATCCTACGGCTTCAACATCCTGGCGTTCGGCCCTCCTGCGGCCGGGACCTGGGGCAACGCCGGGCGGAACACCATTCCGGGACCGACCGTCTTCTCGCTCAACGGGTCGATGGGGCGTAACTTCCGTGTGGGCGAGAGGCGCAGTATCGACCTCAGCTTCCAGGTGACCAACGCGCTCAACCACGTCACCATCACCAGTTGGGGCACCACTTTGAGCTCGGCCACTTTCGGCTTGCCCACCGCCGCCAGCGCCATGCGCAAGATGACGGTCAATCTGAGGTTCAGGTTCTAACCTATGCGATCCATCGTCGTAGCCACACTTCTCGCCGGCCTGCTGGCGGTATTCGCCCAGCAGAATACGCCACAACGCGGGGCGCAGCAGTCCAACGCGCCGCAGACCCCGGCCTCGGGACCAGTCAAGTTCGGGACCAACGTCCAGTTGGTGGTGGTGGACGTCACCGCCAAGGACAAGAGTGGAAATCCCATCGAAGGACTGACCGCCAAGGATTTCACCATCACCGAAGACGGCAAGCCGCAGGACATCAAGATTTTCCAGTTCCAGAGGCTGGAAGAGACGGTGATGCCGGAGCCCTCCCTCCAGCCGCGCCCCGCGCCGGCGGTGGCCAAAGCGCCCGAAGCCAAGCCGGAAGCCCCGCCCGTAAAGGCCGTGACCAGCAACCAGATCGCGCCCGCCAAGCCCGGCGAAGTGAAGTACAAGGACCGCCGCCTGCTGGTGATGTTCTTCGACATGACTTCCATGCCGATCCAGGACCAGGTCCGCGCGCAGACCGCCGCGCAGAAGTTCCTGAAGACGCAGATGACGCAGTCGGACCTGATGGCCGTCATGTCGTTTTCGAGCGACCTGAAAGTGCTCCAGGACTTCACCGACGACCGCGACGACCTGGCCAAGACGATCAAGGGGCTGACCATCGGCGAGGGCAGCGACATGGCCGTGGATGGCTCGACCGGCGCGGACAACGAAGAGGACACCGGAGCGGCGTACACCGCCGACGACACCGAGTTCAACATCTTCAACACCGACCGCAAGCTGGCCGCGCTGGAAACGGCGGCCAAGATGCTGGGCTCGCTGTCGGAGAAGAAGGCGCTGGTTTATTTCGCCAGCGGCGTCAGCAAGACGGGCACCGAGAACCAGGCGCAACTGGACGCCACCATCAACGCGGCCATCCGCAACAACGTGGCGTTTTATCCCATCGATGCGCGCGGCCTGGTGGCTTCGGCTCCGCTGGGCGATGCTACCAAGGCGGCTCCGGGCGGCACCAGCGCGCTTTCGGGCAGCGGCGCGCGCTCCTCGCAGTCGAGCTTCGCGGGACAGCAGGAAACCCTGTACACGCTGGCCGCCGATACGGGAGGCAAGGCGCTGCTGGACAACAACGATCTCTCGCTCGGAATCGTGCAGGCGCAGAAGGACATTTCCAGCTACTACATCGTCGGCTACTACAGCTCCAACGACAAGATGGACGGCCACTACCGGCGCATCAAGCTGGCGCCTTCGACCACGCTGTCGGCCAAGATCGGAAAGCTGGATTACCGCCAGGGCTACTTCGCCGGCAAGGAGTTCAACAAGTTCACGGCTTCGGATAAGGAACGCCAGCTTCAGGAAGCGCTCATGCTGGGCGACCCCATGACGGACCTCACGGTGGCCATGGAAGTGAACTATTTCCGCCTGGCGCGCGACCGCTATTTCGTGCCCGTGACGCTCAAGATTCCGGGCAGCGAGTTCGAGCTGGCCAAGCACGGCGGCGCCGAGAGCACCAAGATCGACTTCATCGGCGAGGTGAAGGACGCCAAGGGCAAGATCCAGGGCAACGTCCGCGACGTGAGCGAAGTGAAGCTGAAGGGCGAGACCGTCGGCCAGTTGGCCAAGCACAATCTGGCGTACAACACCGGCTTCACCCTGGAGCCCGGCACGTACACCGTGAAGGTGCTGGCCAGAGAGAACGAAACCGGAAAAATGGGGACGTTCGAAACCAAGTTCACGATTCCCGATCTCACGGCCGAGCAGCGCCGGCTGCCCATCAGCTCGGTGGTGCTGAGCAACCAGCGCGAAGACCTGAGCGCGGCGATATACAACGCGCAACGCGACCGGCGGCTGCTTTCGGCGGATCCCCTGGTGCAGGACAACAAGCGCCTGATTCCCAGCGTGACGAAGGTGTTCCGCAAAGACCAGGACATGTACGTGTACCTGGAGGCTTACGAGCCCTTGGCCGAGAAGACCCAGCCGCTGGTGGCCAGCGTGGGATTTTATCGCGGCCGCGTGAAGGCCTTCGAGACGGCGCCCCTGCAGGTGACCGACGGCCTGAACGAGCGCTCCAAGGCGCTGCCGGTGCGCTTCAGCGTGCCGCTGGGAAAGCTCCAGCCGGGCAGGTACGAGTGCCAGGTGAGCGTGTTCGACCCCTCCGCCCAGAAGTTCAACTTCTGGCGCGCGCCGGTAGTGGTGCTGCCGTAGGGGCGTGCAGGTTGCCACGGGGGTTCTACTCCCGCCTTGGCGACCGAGGCCGGCGCCTGCCTCGTGGAAGAGTTGGAGCACAGATCGACGACGGCCTGGCGGCGTGATTCTCCGGCGGATCAGCGGGGGACTCCGCGTGCCCGGCCGATGGCACACCCGCGGGCAGCGCATCGTGTAATGCGCTCCGAACCCGGCTACGGCGCTGCTCGAAGTGCTGGTGCAATGGCGAGATCGGACGTGCCCCATTTCGGTTCCCGCCAAATGGACATCACCGCGCCGCCTGTCGGTACAATATGGATGAATGGGCGCCGGTCAGCGCATAAGAGAACATCGCGAGGAAATCCTGCGGGTTGCCGCCCTCCATGGCGCGGGCAATGTCCGGCTTTTCGGCTCGGCGGCTCGCGGGGAAGACACGCCGGATAGCGATGTGGACCTCCTGGTCGACGTGACCGGTGAAACCACGCCATGGTTTCCGGGGAGCTTGATCGCCGACCTCGAGCAACTCCTGGGCCAGCGTGTACAGGTGGTGATTCGACGCTCGTTGAGCCCACTGATCCGTGACGCCGTTCTGCGGGAAGCCGTGCCGTTGTGAAATCGCAGCGGGCTTATGTCGAACATGTTATTGGGTGCATTTGCAGAATAGCCGAGGATTCCGCTCCCGGCCGAGATGTTGTCTTTGGTTCGCGAACACTCCAGGACGCAATCGTTCGCAACCTTCAGGTACTGTGCGAGTCGACGCAGCGGATCGGCGAGCCGCACAAACAGCGGCACCCCGAGATCAACTGGCCATCCATAGCCGGCATGCGAAAACGTCCTTGTGCATGACTACTTTGAAGTGGACTTTGAGGCGGTCTGGCTCGTCGTTACGCGGGATCTTCCTCTCCTCGAGAAGGCGATGCGCGCCATCCGGACCGTGTTGGACCAGCCGCATTAAGGCGCCGGGCTGTGGCCGAACGGCGCCTGATACACATCGCGCACGAACGGACTCAACTCTCCGCCAGCGACGTCACGGTCCTTACCAATTGCGAGGAGGTGCGGCTGACGTGGCTGGGGAAGGTGGTCGCGACGCAGAAGCCCGAGGCCAGTTGCCAGGCTGCGGCCAGGGAATCTCGCCGCGTCCTTCATCACACCCGCCCGGGTGACAGACGAAGCTCCAGGAACTGCCGGACCCGCGGCTGGATCAGGCGCCGGTGCGTGAACAGACAGACATGCTGGCCGCCGGGAATCGCGAGCAGTTCTCTTCGCGGCAGCTTCGCGGCAAGCGACTCGGCCTGTGCGAACGGCACGGCCTCGTCCGCGGCGCCGTGGACCACCAAGACCGGCGCCTGGATCCGCTCCAGCGGATAGGCGAACGGTTTACGCGATTGATGGATGTCGTTGCGCGTTCCGGGCAGCCTCTCCGCCATCCGTTCCATGGTGCTCGCGAGGTGCTCGCCGAGGAGCGGGCCCGCCTCGGGATCGTTCAGGGTTTGCGCGCGGAGATCCGCATCGGGGATGGCGCGGCGGGCCATCCCTTCCGGATCGTCCGCCGCTTTTCTGCGCATCCTCGACACCACGGCGGGAAAACGCGCCAGGAATGCGATCAGGTGAAACCGCAGAGGCACACGCACCGTCAGGGGCGCGCTGCACGCCGAGATCATGACCAGCGCGCGGCAGCGGCCGGGATGGCGCAGCACCAACTGCAATGCGCACTGGCCGCCGCCGGAAATCGCGATCACGGCTGCCTCCCGGATGGCCAGCGCGTCCAGCACAGAGGCGCAGAGGTCCGCCTGCTCTTCGGGCGTTTTGCCAAGAGCGAGCGGCGTACCCAGGTACCCGGGACGCGAAACGGCGATGAACTCGAATCCCGTCGAGCCGGCAGCCGCGCGCCCCAGCAACAGTCCCTGGTCGAAGCCGCCCATCGCTCCGTGGAGCAGGAGCACGGCGGGTCCTTCGCCGGACCGGGCATACTCGATGCCGCCGCGTAGTGTTTCGATGGTTGCCACTTCACACGCTGCTGTCATGGGCGGCCTCCATTGCCGGACTGGGTGGCCAGGTGCCGGATCAGCGCGATGCTCTCGCGAGGCGGCTTGCGCTCCACTCTCCGGTATTGCCGGCCGTCGTCGGTCCGCGTCAGGAGACCAAGATCACACAGCTCCCGCCGGAGCAGGGCGTGGTCGCCGAACAGGTGATTGGCGCGGATCTGCCGGTTGAGTTCGTCCTCCGTGAAGGACTCGCCGGCAGGAAGCTTCGACCAGAGGACCCACAGGCAGGCCGCCTGGAGCCCCGACTTGGCCGGCCAGATTGCCAGGCGTCCTTGTTTATCGAAGTATCGGGCGAGACGTTGGACCCGGACGAAGTCCACGGGCTCCGGCTTTGATTCCGGTGCCTCGAGCCGGTCGCGGGCAACCTGCTGCGCTCGGAGACTCTGGAAATTCCGATGGCCGATGGCGCGCGCCAGCATGTTCAACAGCTCGACATGTCCGGGCTGGCGATCGCTCTCGCCGAGTTGCTCTTTCAGGGAACGGGCTAACGAAGAGATGTCGCCCGTCGAAAACGGTATGTAAGTTCTAGACATCGCTTATCCTCAACTAAGCCATGCCTGTCCGGACTCGGACTGCCGGGGGCCGCCGTCTTCCGACTCGGCACGGGATAAGGTGTCGGTCGAACGGAAATCGCGGCAGGTTTAGCTCCCCTTGCGGGGCGGCGGCGCCTGGGTGAACTGCCGACCATTCAGAATAATAGCACCAGCTCCGAGACTCTGCAATATCATAAAGAGGGAAGGCTGGTCTTAAATGACACTCGCGCCTCAGTTGATCGATGTCGATCCGGCGAACTTCGATTCGCTGCCCTGTTGCGGCATCAAGAGTCCTGGTCACCCCGGCCGCCGGCAGAAGCGCTGCTGGCTGCAAGCGAACTTCAAGCTTGGGCTGCGGGCAAAAATACTGCTGGCCCCGGACGGCCAACCGTGCGGCTATATCGAGTACCTTCCGGGCGAATACGCCTGGCGCGGAGTGAACGCCGGCGGCTACATGTTCATCCACTGCGTTTGGTCCCATGCCAAACGCCATCAGCACAAAGGCTGGGGAAGCGTAATGGTCGAGGCCTGTTTGAAGGATGCGCGAAAGGCCGGCATGAGCGGCGTCGCGGTGATCGCCCGCGATGGTCCCTGGCTGGCCGACCGGCGCCTGTTCCTCGCAAACGGCTTCGAGCCCGTCGATACCGCCCCTCCGGACTACCTTTTGCTGGTTCGGAAACTCGACGCGCGCGCCGCGAATCCGGCCTTCAAGGGAGAGTGGGAGCAGAAGCTGGGGCGCTACAGCCGGGGCCTGACGATCATCCGCTCGAGCCAGTGCCCGCACGTCGCGAAATTCGCGGGTGAGATCGCTCAGGCGTCGGAGGAAGAATACGGCATCAAGCCCAGGGTCGTCGATCTGGAGTCGTGGCGCGAGGCCCAGGATGCGCCGACCCCATACGCGGTGTTCGCCGTGATCTACAACGGCCGGCTGCTGGCCGATCACCAGATCAGCCGCACCCGGTTCCGCAACATCATGAACCAGTGCGCGGCTCAGGCCGGGCGCCGGGCTACACCGTCTGTTCTTACCAGCCCATTCTCTCGCGCAGGCCGGTAATGTGGGCGGCGTGATGGCGTCCGTGCCACGCGTACAGCGCCAGGTTGGTGTCCAGGCGCACCAGCCCCAGCTCCGAATGGACGAAGCCGCGCGAAAAGTCCTCGTCGGCCATCGAACCGAGCAGCGACACCCACCGCGGATGCAGGCCCTCCAGAAGCTGGAGCGACGTCTCCACAGGGGCCGTGCGCGCATCCGGAAGCTCGGCCCACGTCGCCTGGTCGTAGCCCTTGGCCGGCGGATTGGTTTCGGTCAGGGCCAGGCGGAAACGGATGTAGCTGTTCATGTGGCTGTCGGCGACGTGATGCACCACCTGGCGCACGGTCCAGCCGTCCGGGCGGTAGGGAGTGTCGAGCTGCGCTGCGGTCAAGCCGCGGACCGCCTCGCGAAATCGGGCGGGCGCCGCGGCGATCTGGCCGATCAGCTCCGGGCGAGCCTCCGGCGCCACGGGCCGGGCGAAATCGAATCTTCCGATCGGGTATCTGAGATCCATGTACCTGATGGTAGCAACGAATTCCGGGGGCGCCGGCTACTTGCCGCGGAAGATCGGCACCAGCTCGACAATCAGGATGATGATCACCAGCACCTCCAGAAAGAAGCTTCTGGCTTCGCGGAATTCGTTCACCATGAACTCGTACAGCTCGCCGGCGATGCGCAGCTTCTGGTCGACCAGGCTGCGGTAATCGTTGGCGCCAACCTTGGCGGCGGCCAGGCGGTAGGCGCGGGCGTAGAACATGTCGCTGAGGAACTTGATGGCGTTGTCGGCGCGCTCGGTCAGCTCGGTGACCTCCAGGCGCAGGCGGTTCAACTGCTCGGCGTCGCGGGCGAGCCGCCAGCGGGAGAAGAAGCCGCCGCGGCGTTCCAGGGCGGCGTAGGCGTCCTTCAAGAGCACGCTGAGGATTTCATCGTAGCGGCGGTATTCGAGGAGCTGGGTGTTGGCGTACTCCAGCAACTGGATGAGGGGCGCGGCGCCTTCGGGCGTGTCGTACACCAGCGCGGCGAGCCAGCCGACCACCAGCAGGTCGTTGGGATAGTAGGAGAGGCTGGAGGCCAGGACTTCGCGCTGCTCGCCTTCGGAGAGCGCCAGGGTTTCGCCGCGGATCACCTGCCCGATCTCGGGCCCGTGTTGGGCGATCAGTTGAGCGCCGGTGAGAACGGCGCCGGCGGGGTCGCGAACCTCGCACAGGTGGACGACGTAGTAGGCCTCGTCCAGCCACTCGGTGTACGGCTTGCGGAATGCGGACTCGAGCCGGGTGAGACGATCGCGGACGCTCTTGAGGGCGCGCTGTTCGACTTCGCCGGCCTCGATCCAGCGATTGGCCAGCGCGATGAGGCCGGGCCAGTCGCTTTCGAACTGGAGTTCGATTTCGAGGCTGACCGCGCCGTAATCGAAGTACCGCAGTCTCGCGTCGGCGATTTGGCCCGTGGCCAGCGGGATGGGCTCGAACGGCTCCATCACGGGCGGGCGCTCGAAGCGGACGTACCCGGGGGCGGGCAGTTTGAATCCCGGGGAGCGGGCGGGAGGGGCGGCGCCGAGAAGCCGGCGCAGCTCGTCGAGGTCGATTTCCTCGGCGATGTCGTAGAGGAGGAGAGCGCGGAAGGATCCGTGGCAGGTGACCACAGCTTCATTTTAGAACCGGTCTGCGTCAGCGGATGCTTGAAGCCCCTCCCGTGAAATCAGGTATGCTGGAGTCCGAATATGTCACGCATGCGTCTGCTCCCCGCGCTGCTCTGCCTGGGCGTCTTCGCCGCGCCCGGCGCCGAACTGGAACTCATCCAGAATGCCGCCGCCCGAGAAGGTTTCAGCCTCAACGGATCGTGGCGCGCCATTGTCGATCCTTACGAGTCCGGCTACTACGACTATCGCTACCAGCCGCAGGCCGACGGCGGTTTCGGCGCGAACAAGAAGCCGGCATCCAAAAGCGACCTCGTCGAATACGACTTCGATACCGCCGGCAGCCTTCAGGTCCCCGGCGACTGGAACACCCAGCGCCCCGAGTTGATGCTCTACGAGGGTACGGTCTGGTACAAACGCGATTTCGATTGCCCCGTAAGGCCGGGACACCGCATCTTCGTCTGGTTCGGGGCGGCGAACTATCGCGCCATGGTGTTCCTCAATGGCGCCAAGGTGGGGGAGCACGCCGGCGGCTTCACGCCGTTCCAGTTCGAAATCACCGCCGCGGTCCGCGAGAAGGGAAACGCCCTGGTGGTCAAGGTGGACGACCAGCGGAAGCAGGAATTCATCCCCACCGTCATGACCGATTGGTGGAACTACGGCGGCCTCACCCGCGCCGTCCGCATCATCGACGTGCCCGGCACCTTCATCGAGGACTACAGCATCCAGTTGGAGAAGGGCTCGCAAACCCGCGTCGCCGGATGGGTGCGCCTCAACGGCGCCGACCGCGGCCAGAGGGTCACCGTCCGCATCCCCGAGGCCGGCATCGCGCAGACGTTCACGCCCGATGCGAGCGGCCTGGCCCGCGTGGCCTTCGACGCGCGGCTCGACCTGTGGTCGCCGGAGCGGCCCAAGCTTTACGACGTCACCGTCGAGGGCGGCGCCGACCGCGTTTCCGACCGCATCGGCTTTCGCACCATCGAGGCCCGGGGCCGCGACCTGCTGCTCAACGGCAAGCCGGTGTTCCTGCGCGGCGTCTCCATCCACGCCGAAGCGCCGTTCCGCGCGGGCCGTGTCTACTCCGAGGCCGACGCGCGCACGCTGTTTCAGTGGGCCAGGGAAGTCAACTGCAATTTCGTAAGGCTGCCGCACTATCCGCACGATGAAGCCATGACGCGCCTGGCCGACGAGATGGGTTTCCTGGTCTGGTCGGAGATCCCGGTCTACTGGACCATTTCCTGGGAGAACCCGGAGACGTTGCGCAGCGCCGAACAGCAGCTCACGGAAATGATCGCGCGCGACAAGAACCGCGCGTCGGTGATCCTCTGGAGCGTGGCCAACGAAACCCCGCGCGGCGATGCGCGCCTGAAGTTCATCACCACCCTGGTGGGACGCGCGCGCTCGCTCGATTCCACGCGCCTCATCACGGCCGCGCTCGAGACGCACTACGACGGCCCCCGCACCATCGTGGTGGAAGATCCTCTCGGCCAGTCGCTCGACGTGGTCTCCTGCAACGAATACATCGGCTGGTACGACGGACTGCCCGAAAAGATCGACACCATCGCCTGGCAGACGCCCTACCAGAAGCCGTTCATCCTGAGCGAATTCGGCGCCGACGCCCAGGCCGGCCGCCACGGCGACGATTTGACGCGCTTCACCGAGGAGTATCAGGCCGGCGTCTACCGCCGCCAGGTGGCCATGTTCCAGAGGATTCCGTTCCTCAATGGAACCATCGCCTGGGTGCTGGTGGATTTCCGCTCGCCGCGCCGGCCCCTGGCGGGCATTCAGGACTACTACAACCGCAAGGGCCTGTTTTCGGATCGCGGAGAGCGCAAGGAGGCATTCTACATCCTGCGCGACTTCTATAAGTCAAGGATGTCCGGAAAATAATAGCGAATGCATTCCCTAGAATGTCCAGTTCGCGGGCTCTTGGGGGCGGTGTTGTAGACTGGGGGTGGAACCGATTCCTATGGCGCAGACTCTGATCACGTCCGCCCCGAAGATCATGATGGGTAAACCAACGATCACTGGGACCCGGATCACGGTTGATCTGATTCTGGAGAAGCTCGCGGTTGGAGAGACCGTGGACCAGATCTTGTCCGAGCATCCCCGGCTGACCGGAGAAGGCATTCGAGCAGCAATTGGTTTTGCGGCCGAGACGTAGGCACCTTGGAATTTTGTCTCTGACATCCAGCCCAGGATAAGGCCAGTTCGGACGCCAACTGGCTGCGACAATTGAAGCGGCGCTCGGGAGTCTCGCCACGGATTCCGTCCGTATGCAAGCGCGCTTCCTCCGGGCAATCGATTGCGCAGAATCTCTCCGTCATCGCGGCCGTATTGCCCGGTGCTACCCCGGCGCCGGTCACGCCAGAACCCGATCTCCGCCTGCCGCCTGGAAGGCCGCTCTGGCGTCCGCCTCCCGCCCGAGAACCTCATCCAAGACGTCCTGGAAGTCCGGCAACCGGACAAGCGGCCGCAGCCATGGATCGCATCGCACGGCCGTCGAGCAGACAAAACCTTCTGTCACGAGGTCGCGGATGGTCCGCAAAGCCTCCCCATGCGCTCCGTCTCGCGCCAACTGCCGCGCCAGGTAGAAAGTGGCTTCCGGGTCCAACAATGTCGGAGGCGGTGCGAGCGCCTGCCTCACGATATCAAGGCTCCTGGCATGGTCGCCCCGGAGGCAAAAACGCAGCGCCTCGATCTCCGGATTCTTTTCGACTGAAAAACTGCGCTGGGCGAGCAACTCGGCGGCTTCGGTCTCCCGTCCGGCTGCCGCCAAGGCTATCAGGTCCATATAGTAGCGCGTGCCCGGGGGATACCACTCGAGGGCCCGTTCATAGTCTCCCAGCAGGAAAAACGTGAATGCCACACTGGTCACGATCCTCGCATCGAGCCGCCGCGCGTGCTCGTGCGCCCGGATCGATTCATTCAGCAGGCCGCAGTAGCGGCAGGTCTGAACCAGGCCCGTGAACAGTTCGGGGTCGTTGGGATGTCTCTCCACTTGCAGGAGGAGTCGCACCATGGCTGCCTGAGCTTGCCCTGAGTCGGCTTCGAGCGAGGTGTACAGCGCGTGCGTAAGGGGCAGGTCGGGACTCAGTGCAAATGCGCGGTGAAAAGCCCACTTCGCCAATTCCAGGCCCTGCGGCCCCTCCGCGCCGAACTTCTCCAGGTACCGGTAGCACCTTCCCAAACGCGCCCATGCCGGAGCGTAGTCCGGGTCTTCGTCCAGGCATTCGCGGTAAAGGTCCCGCGCCATCGACACGTTGTCAAACGTCCGCTGGCGCTGCACGTGGTTCGCGCGCAGGTAGAACTCGTAGGCTCTCGCGGAAGCTGGAACATTATGGGCCAAGACCCGGCTCTCGCGCTCGGTCAACCGCAGCACCAGCGCTTGCACGATGCCCCGTACCAGGCTGTCCTGTACGTCGATCAGGTTGTCGAGTCCGGTCTTGCAACTGTAAGACCCGACCAGCGTGCCGGAGGGCGCGTGTATCAATTCCGCACTGACTCGCACCTGGCCGCCCTCACACAGGACGGTGCCTGCCAGCAGCATGTCCACATCCGCTTCCCGCGCGACGTGCCTCGGGTCTGGGTTGGCTTCCGCCAGGCACGCTGCCAACAGGCTGGAACGTACCGTGAACGCGCGCAGCCCCGCCAATGACGCCGAGATCGCTTCGGGAAGGCTATGTTCGAGAAAACCGAACCGTTCATCGGCGTTCAACAGGCGAAAGGGAAGTGCGATGAAACGGATCGCTGGTTCAGGCGACGCCGTCTCCTCAGCCCGCATTGGAGTTCCCGCCGCTGGGCCCGAAGCCCAGGTCCTCGTTACCGCGGGAAGAAAGCGATACCCTTGTCTCGGAACTGTTTGAATATACGCGCGGGCGGCGCCGGCGTCCGCCAGAACCTTGCGCAAGAGCGAGATCTGACTGGTCAGGCTGCCTTCTTCGACGAAGCTGTCGGGCCACAGCGCCGTCATCAGATCTTCCTTCCGCATCAGGTGGCCGGGGTTGCGCGCCAGCAGCAGCAGCGTCTCGAAGGCTTTGGGTGGAATTGGCAGAACCTGGTCGCCGCGGCGCAGAATGCGTTCGCCGGGCACCAGCCGGAACGGGCCGAAGACATAAGATTGCGGCTCCGTCGTCTCGGCGCGGGCTTCGGGGCCTGCCGGGACGGCGATTCGACTCGGCGAACTCGGCGAAGTCCGTTGAGAGTTCATCAGGAAAACGTCAGGTTTTGATCAGGACTTGCCCGGTCCACGCCGGTAATACTGTTTCCGTACTGGTTCAGACCGACAACAGATTTTCGGACCTGGATCCGTACCAATTCTAGCCTAAAACGCAAAGGAGATGGATATGAAACTCGCAACGATCGTAACGCTGGGAATCCTGCTCCTGGGATCGTTCGCTTCACTGAACGCCCAACCTGCCGGAACGTCCCAAGTGGTTATGGCTTACATTAATGAGGAGCCTCTCCCAGCCCCCCTCCCAGGCTTCGATGGTCTCTGCCTTATCTACTACACGATGGTTGGAGATCTCGACCTGAAGTCCTTGTTCGCGGGGCCCCTTTTCGGCACCCCGGTGGTCGACAGGGCACACGCTTACTTCATCTGGGTGTCGGACTACAAAGCGCAAGAGCTGTCCAACAATCAGGAGTTTACCTTCTTCCTGATTCCCGAGGGCACTGCCACCATCTATTACACCAACCGGCCCGATCTTCGTGATTGGACTAAACGGGACACTTGGGGGGAACCCGTGGCCACGTTTGTCAGGAAAGCAGCAATGTTCCAAAGCAGGGATGGCGGATTCTCGGGCACTTTCGCTAATACGGCGGAACTGGTGTCGAGCAATCCCTTCAACTTGAACGGAAAAACGTTCAACTTCAAGGACCTGATCCCACAGGGGATGACCTGCTTCGAGACTGCGGTTGGAGATTATGAGGCCGGCACTTGCGTCGCGATCGGCGGGAACTAAGAGACGGATCGCGACTGATTCCCCGGCGAAGGGCGGTGAGCGCTTGATCGCGGAATCTGCTCCGCCGGGTTCACCGGGCAGAGGGGTCCGACGCGCAACGTCGTCGGCCCCCCGGCGACACAGACCTTGGCCGCCGAGGTGCTCCGGGCGGATGTCGTGTATCCGGTGGAGAAAGTGGCGCGGTGAAAATCGTCGCGGATGAGAGATGGCGTCTGGATTCGGGCTGCTGCTGTTCTTCCACCAGCTCCCACAGGCCGCGGCCGCACAGGTTGCGGCAGTCGGGAAACTGCTGGCCGGCGGTCACGCAGAGGCAATGCCACCGCAGGATTTCAACGCTGATATCCTGAAGAGCGAGAGGCTATTGGGTGATGAACGAGATTCTGAGCAGGATTGCAGTTGACCCCCGGATCTGCTTTGGCAAACCATGCGTTCGCGGGACGCGGATCTGGGTTTCCCTGCTTCTTGATTTCCTGGCTTCTGGCGCGACCATTGAGGAAATCCTGGAAAACTACCCGCAACTGAAGCGAGAGGACGTCCTTGCCGCCATCGCCTACGGAGCTGAGATGAGTCGCGAACGGTACGTCGATTTGCCGGGCAGCAGCGCCGCATGAGATTCAAGCTTGACGAGAACCTGGATTCTCGATCGGCGCGTCTTTTTCCGGAGGCAGGCCACGAGGTCGAAACAGTTTTCAGGGAAGGCCTCAGTGGCGCGAGCGACGAGCTGATCTACGAAACATGCATTCGGGAGCATCGATGTCTGCTGTCGCTCGACCTCGACTTCGCGGACGTCGTCCGTTTTCCACCACACAAAACCGCCGGAATCGCCGTTCTACGTCTACCGAAAGGCGCGTCATTGACCCTGCTTGAGAGGTTCGTAAGCGATGTGTTGAGCATGCTGGACGCCGAGCCGATCACCGGGCGGCTTTGGATCGTCGAAGCAGGTCGCATCCGCGTTCACGAGAATACGATGGTTGAGCCGAACGAGGCGAAATGACGGGGCGCGAGACAGGCGCCATGCAGGCGGAAACAGCCTGCCCGACAGCTCAGCGCGGGCGCTGGCCGGGGCCCGATGCCAGTTGGCAGATGGGCGTTCAGGAATCCTGTTGCTGCCGTTCTTCCACCAACTGCCACAGGCTGCGGCCGCAGAGGTTGCGGCAGTCGGGAAACTGCTGGCCGGCGGTGAAGGCTTGGGGCGTCTTGCAGACCGTGCACCAGTAGATGCCGGTGGCGGGCACGGTGGCGCCGGGACGATGGCTCATTTCGCTTCTCCGTTGTGGTTCATGAGCCACGCGGCCAGGTCTTCCATGCGGTCCACCAGAAGATCGGGGGCGGGATCGGCCAGCGTTTCGGGCTGAAATCCGTAGGTGACGCCGCAACATTTGATGGCGGCGTTGCGCGCGGTGATGACATCCACGGAGCTGTCGCCCACCATCAGAGTGAGGTCGCGGTCCACGCCGGCTTCCCGCATGAGCGCTTCCACGCCGATGGGGTTGGGCTTCTTGAACTCGAAGCTGTTGCCGCCGTAGACGCGGAAGAAATGGCCGCCCACGCCCAGGCCGTCGACGATGTGGCGGGTCATGCGCACGGGCTTGTTGGTGAGCACCGCCATGCGCTTGCCGGCCGCGCGGAAACGGTCGAGCGATTGGCGCACGCCCGGGTAGAGCACGGTGTTGTCCAGGTCGTGCTCGCTGTAGAATTCCAGGAAGAACTCGAGGGCTTCCTGAATTTCCGCTTCCGTGGCGCGATCGCCGAGCGCGCGCCGGATCAGCACCGGCGCCCCGTTGCCCACGTAGGTGTACACCCGCTCGTTTTCGAGCGGGCCCATGCCCATGTGGGCGCGGGTGGCGTTGACGGCGTTGGCGAGATCCAGCCGGGAATCGATCAGGGTTCCGTCCAGGTCGAAGATCAGGAGGTCCATGATCTATGCGGCGCCCGATCTGCTTTTGCGGGGCCGGCCTTCCCGGGCGGCGGGCTTGCGGCGGGCCCGATGACGGCCGTTGTCCAGGCCGTACGCCACAATCTTGCGCTGCAAGGTATTGCGGTGGATGCCGAGTTGTTTGCTGGCGGCGCACTGGTTGCCGCCGCACGCCTGCATGGCCCGCTGGATCATACCCTTTTCGAGAATCTCGATGGCTTGCGGCAGGAAGATGTTCCCGCCGAGAAGATGGTCCACCAGCCCGTCAAATTTTTCTTTCATCTTTTTCCTTCGCCGTACCGGGCACGCTTCGAATTCCCTTGTCCAACGCCTTCTGCCAGGCGGTCTTCAGCTCCGCGTAGGTCTTCCAGAATCCGTCCTTCAGCTCCTTGGGCGCCACCGCCGCGCAGACGCGGGCCGCGGAAGCCACGTAGGGAGAAAGGCGGGAGTTGACGACCGACGAGGGAGGACCTTCACCGGGAGAAAACGCCATGATACCCATGATCAACGCCACCGCAACTACAATCCCGCGCAGCAACCCGAAGCCGGCGCCGAGGGCGTGATCGACAATCGAGAGCCCCGTGACTCTCAAAAACCTGCCCACGACGAAACTCACGATGCCGCCCAACAGCAGCACTCCGCAGAACACCAGAAAGAAACCGGCGAAGTTGGCCGCAGCGCGGGAACTGACGTAGGGTAGCAGAAAAGAGCCCGCCGATCCATAGAACCAGATGCCCAGCAAGAGTGCCAGTACTCCTGAAACGAGACCGATCACTTCGCGCGAGAAGCCCTTGCGATAGCTCGACAGGACCGACGCCACGAGGATGACGATCAGGACCGCGTCGAGCCAGTTCATAATTCTTTTCCGGTCAATGCGGAATAAGCCTGGCGGTATTTCTCGCTGGTCCGGGCCGCCACTTCTTCCGGCAGCGGCGGCGCGGGCGGCTGTTTGTTCCAGCGAATGGACTCCAGGTAATCGCGGACGAACTGCTTGTCGAAAGAGAACTGCGGCCCGCCCGGCCGGTACGTATCCTTCGGCCAGAACCGCGAGGAATCCGGGGTGAGCACTTCGTCGCCCAACACCAGCTCGCCGCCCACGAAGCCGAACTCGAACTTGGTATCGGCGATGATGATGCCCTTGCCCTCGGCGTAACGCGCCGCGCGCGTGTAGATTTCCAGCGTGAGGCCGCGGAGGCGCCGGGCGAGATCCTCGCCGATCAGCGAGCAGATGTGCTCGAACGAAACGTTCTCGTCGTGGCCGGTCTGCGCTTTGGTGGCGGGCGTGAAGATGGGCTCGGGCAGGCGGTCGCTCTCGGCGAGGCCGGGCGGCAGAGGGATGCCGCAGACGGTGCCGTGCTCGCGGTATTCCTTCCAGCCGGAGCCGGCCAGGTATCCTCGCGCGACGCATTCGATCTCGATCATCCTGGCGCGGCGGACCAGCATGGAACGGCCCTGGAGCTGATCGCGGAAGCGCGGGAGGGGCTCCGGATAATCGTCGACGCGCGCGGTGAGGAAGTGGTTCGGCGTGAGATCCTTCAGGAAGTCGAACCAGAAGATGGAGAGACGGTTGAGGACGGCGCCTTTATCGGGAATGCCGGTAGGCAGAATGTAGTCGAACGCGGAAATGCGGTCGGTGGCGACGATGAGGAGCCGGCCATCGACGTTGTAGACATCACGCACTTTGCCGCGCGCGTGGCGTTCAACGCCGGGGAGATCGGTTTGAAGAATGATCGGGCTGCTGGTGGAATTCACAATGCGCTTCAGGTTTCAAACGGGGGAGTAATTCAAATGATAACCCTTGGAGCGATTTTGTCAAGGAAAGAGAACGTGATAGGCCGTACTGGTCCCGGTACCGCTTGCTGACACGCGCGGCTCGGAAGTGGGAGGGGTTGTCTCTAGCGGTGCGTGGAGTGCATGGCCAACGTGGTCTTGGCGGCGGCCTCGAGGTCGGCGCGGGCTTTCATCCACTCGTCGTCGGTGGTTTCGGGCGGCTTGTTGCGCGGAGTGAAGTAGGCGGGCACGGAATCGAGCAGCGTGCGCGCGGCCAGTTCGCCGGCGGCAAGCTGATCGCGCGTGGGACGCGGCAACTTCTGCGCGTTGACGGAGGTGAGATAGAGGGCGAGGAGCATCTGCCGCTGGTCGTTGAGCGCCAGCTCGCCGCCCGGAAGCAACTGCCTGGCGGTGTCCACCACTTTGGCGGACTGGCGGGCTCCGTTGTAAGCGACGATGTAGTAATAGACACGGTCGGCCAGGAAGTCCGTGCGGGGATAGCGCTCGGTCCACCGGTCGAGGTCCTCGAGGGCCTTGGTGAAGTTGTTGCCGGCAATATCGCCGGCAACCGCCGCGGCAATTTCAGACTCACCACTCCTAAATCGCCTGCCGGGCGGCTGCGGCTCGATCGGCTTGGCGCCGGGTGACGCGGTCTTCGATGGACGGCCGCGCGGGACGGCGGGCGGCGG
>DASQZT010000128.1:0-9327 GCA_035638575.1 Bryobacteraceae bacterium | reverse complement strand
GGGGCCAGGATCCGCTGGGCAAGCGGCTCGTGCTGGGAGTCATGGACGCGAAGCAGACGGCGATCGAGATTGCGGGCGTGGTGGGCGACGTGCGCGATTTCGGCCTGGACGAAGAACCGGCGCCCACGTTTTATGCGATCGGCACGGGTTCGGGAACGCTTCTGGTAAAGACCGCGGGCACCGCGGCACAATCGGAACGCGAGATCCGGGAGACGGTGCACCGCATCGACGCGGAGATCGTGGTGAGACAGGCGCGGCCCCTGGAGCAGAACGTCGCCGATTCGCTGGCGCAGCGGCGATTCGCACTGACGCTTCTGGCGGCCTTCGCGGGACTGGCGGCAGTCCTGACCGCGGCGGGGATTTACGGGCTGCTGGCGTATTCGGTGAACGCGCGGATTCGGGAGTTCGGGGTGCGGGCGGCCATCGGCGCGACGCCCGCGAACCTGGTGCGAATGATACTACGGGAAGCCGGCGCGGTGGCCCTGCCCGGCCTGGCAGCGGGGCTTGCCCTGGCACTGGCATTCGCGAGGCTCATGAAGAGCGTGGTGTACCGGGTGCCTCTGTTCGACCCCTGGTCCATCACCAGCGCGGGCATCTTCCTGATCCTGGTTGCGCTGCTCTCGGCATGGCTGCCCGCGCGGCGGGCCGCAGGGGTGGATGCGGCGGCGGCGCTGCGGTCGGAGTAGCGAGCGGCTGTCCTAATGGACGGTCCAGGTGGCCATGGAGTGCCAGTCGGTGTTGTTGGCTTCGTTCACATCCCGCGCGGCCAGGTAAACGACGCGGTTCCCACCGAATGAGGCGGTGAACGTAATGGTCAGAGTCAGCGCCAGGCTGTTGCCTCCGGCTGTCACCGCGCCGCTTCCCCAACTTACGGCGCACTGGCTGTTGCTCAGGCTGCCGCCCGCGGCAAGACTCTGTCCGGGCAGCAATCCGTCCCCGTTATCGTTCTCCAGAAACATCACGTTGCCGGGGCGGGAAAAGGCCAGGTAGCAGGCGTGGCGGCCGTCCAGGGAGCCGTTCACCAGGATGTTTTCCACTCCCAGATCGGCAAAGCCCCTGGTGTCGGAAAAGTTGAAGGTAAACTGAGCGGGCCCCACGCCGCTTCCCTGATTCGGAGTCATGCCCACTACCGCGGTGGTCGTGGTTTGCGCGGCTCCCGGAACCCGCCAGACCGCCAGCGGACGCCACCCCGAGTTGTTCAGCGCCACGTCCCCGGCCGCCACCTGGACAATCTTGTCACCGGTGAAGCCGGCGCCCCACGTGATGGTCAACATCAGAGTCAGGGTATTGCCGCTTCCCACGGCCGACACCAGGGTCACAGCGCATTGGCTGTTCTGAATCGGGGCGGAATTTCCCAGCGCCACATTTCCCGCGTACGGCCCGCCGGCATCTCCCGCGTCGTCCACCAGCACCAGCGTCTTGGAGGCCACAATATAAGCCAGGTAACAGGCATGGCGGCCATCCAGGAAGTTGTTGACGAGGATGTCGACCACGCTCAGGTCCTGGTATCCGCGAGGATCGGTGAAGACAAACGTGAAGGCCGCGGCGGCGGCGCTGCCGCCCGCGGGGCTCACGGAAACCGGCGTGGGCGGCACGGTGACCGCAATGGCAGGAGAAGTTCCGGCGAGCGAATCCGCGCTATCGGCGGCGGTGAGGCTGGCGCTGCCCGCGGTCTCGAGCGTCGCCGGGAACGTGCCCGTTCCGTTGGACAGCATCGATTGGGCAGGCAGCACCGCGGCTTTGTCCGTGCTGGTGAAGCTCACGGGGCCGGAGTAGCCGGTCACGGGCTGGTTGGAGGAATCGAGCGCCGTCACGGTGAAATTGAACGCGGTTCCGGCCGTGGCCGATGCGGGTGCAGAGACGGTGAAGTGGGTGGGCCAGGCTCCGGACCAGACGGCTTGATAGACATACGAGCTGCTGCCCGTGTCGAAGAATCGCTGCAGGCTCACGAGCGGCGTGGAGGGTCCGGCGGATTGGAGGGCGCCGAGGACGGCGGAGCAGGATTGGCCGTACATGATCTGCGGCGGGGTTGGGGAGAGGGCGCCTGCCACGGGGACCGTTGGCGGTGGCGGCGCGAATCGTCCGCGGTATTGAGAGCCGCCGGAAGCCGTGCGCCCTTCCAGACGCCACGGATAGCTGCCGCTACTCTTCTGAGCCGCCAGGTAGGCGGCGAAGTCCGTGGCATTCATCCAGGCGGAATAGGGTTGGGAGTATTGCGGAGAGAAGTCCATGTTCCACGGCAGCTTGGCGGCGTGGTTATAGGCTGCCTGGAGGGCGCAATCTCCGTTCTTGGAAGCCGGGAGCGGCGGAGGCGCATTGCAGCCCGGCCAGAAAAGCTGGCCCTCGGGACCGGGCGCAGTATTGTCGCCTCCGTTAAAGACCGCCGCGAAACCGTATCCATCGGCGGTGGCGACCACGGAAGACACGGTGCCCTGGTAGCCCCCGTCCTTGATGAAGTTGTAATTGTCGTAGGGAAGAAGAGGCACCGCCACGACGTTGGAGGGGACGGCATCCCAACCCGCTCCGACCGACGTATCCGGTGTTTCATAAGAAGGCAGCCGCGTGGAAAGCGTGTAGTACATCTGCGGCCAGCCAGGAAAAGCCGGGGGGCCGGGAAAATTCGGAAGATCCCCACTGGCGATCGCGCCCGTGAAATGCGCCAGATCGATCGCCGTGGAAACGATCCCGCCAGCGCCCTCCTGGGCTTCGAGCGCGCCTATGCCGCTGTAGGGCGGCGGCACGGTGGCGTAGGGGGCAAACAGAGACGGCTGGGGAGGGTCGGTGGTGTCGTAGTAGACGGCTTCGCGGTCCTGCTGTTCAGACTGCTGGGTCGAGCCCAGGGCCGTGTCGTTCATCCCCAGCGGACCCAGCACGTTTTTCTGCTGGTAATCCAAATAGCTAGTGCCGCTGGTCTCCCGGATGACCTCGGAGAGCGCGCAGAATCCGACATTGGAGTAGTCCACCATCGTGCCTGGCTTGAATTGCAGCGGTTGGGACTCGACATAACTCATCAGGGTCGTGCAATCCGGGGGCGCTGTAGAACCCGGCAGAAGACCCTCTACGGTCTGGAGTGTGCCATAGGCCATGAGATCGGGACCTGTATCGCGATCCCAGCCGCCGGCGTGGTGAAGCATTTCATCGACGGTTGGGCCGGAAGGCGGCGAGAGGGCGGCATTATATGCTCCACCGATGACCGGGCCGACCGCGGAAAACGGGAACGGATGATCGTCCAGGGACAACTGCCCGTCATGAACCAGCTTCATGATTCCCATGGCGGTGATGGCCTTGGAGACGCTGGCGACGCGGAAACGGCTGTCCGGCTCGGCGAACAGCGCGTTGCCCACATCGATGTAGCCGTAGGATTTCGCGAAGATCAGGCGATTCTTGTAAGTGATGGCCACCGCCCCACCCGGGAGGCCGTTCATGTTCATAAAGTTGCCGACGGTGGCGTCGATGGCGGCGGCCATGTCGGCGGTGGCGAATCCCACGCTCGGTATGACCGCGCTGGAGAGGGGACGCGAGGACTCCCATGCCGGATTAAGCCCCGTCACGGCCAATTGCCGCGCGAGGTTCTGCTCGCAGGCGGGCAAGGTGGAGCGGGGATCCAGGCTGACGGACGAGACCTGGGCCCTGCCCGGAGTCAGAGCGATGGATAAGATCGCAAGAATGCCTGGCGAAGCGCGCCGGAGCCAGGCAAACCAACCCGCAGGCCACGACGGCGCGGCTCCCCCTCCCTCACGAGCGATCTCCAACGACATCGACCAACCCCTCCCAGCCGCAAAGTGCGGGCCACGCTTCGGCATCAGGCAATTGTAGATGGAACGAGCGGCCGCGACAAGCCCCGGCGGGGGGCGGTTCGGGATGCGGCGTCCGGGACGCGCGAACCGAGTTCCAGGCGAATGGATATATAATCCGGACTTATGCAACAATGGCACCGCCGGCAGTTCCTCACAAGGTCAGGCACCGGACTCGGCGCCGCCTTCGCCGCCGCCCGCACGGACGCCGGGCAATCCGCTGCCGCGATCGATTTCCGGTACGCGCCGCTATCGGGGCAGACGGCGTTCTGTTTTCCGGACGACGCGGCAAAGAGCCTTGTGGGCGAGCGCGGCGAATTGCGCTACGGCTTCGCCCGCGGCCGTTTCGAGACCGTGATCGGCTTCTCGGTGACGGGTGTGGAGCCCGACGTGGTGACGCTTCAGGAACTGGAGTCGCCCGCCGTTCCCATCGTTCATACCCGGATCGACCGCGCCGAAGCGTTTCTGCACCTGACGGCCTTCGCCACCAACCGGGCATCGGAGGGACGCGTCGATAACGTCATGGTCGAGATTCGCCCTCGAACGCGCCGCACGGTGCACGGGGCGCCCATAGTCACGGTGAGGTCACGACGCGCGGTGACGTGCAAGGGCAACGCGGTGTACCTGGACGGCGGGGGATCGCTGCTTGTGGCGAGCGACCAACAGCTTTCAGGACCCTCCGATACGGGCGTCGAATGGGTGTTGCGGGGAAAGCCGGGCGCAGCCCGCGCGGACGAGCCGCTGCGGCAGTTCTTCCGCTTTCCGCAGGAAGGGCAGGCTCTCGAAAAGATCGCCGCCGGGCTGGCGGAGCCGTACGCGCTTCTGGCCGAGGCCAGAGAATTCTGGCGCGCGTGGCGGCCCTTCGGCGAGCCCGTGTCCTGGCGCATGCCGGGGCGCTACGGCGAGTTTGTGACGGCGTGTGCGCGCAACATACTGCAAGCCCGGGAAAGGAAGAACGGCCGGCTCACGTTCCAGGTGGGTCCCACGGTTTACCGCGGCCTCTGGGTGGTGGACGGGAACTTCATCCTGGAGGCGGCGCGATACCTGGGCTACGACGCGGAGGCGCAGCAGGGGCTGGAGACGACCTGGGCGCTCCAGGAGCGGGACGGCGGCATCTTCGCCGGCGCGGGCCGGGAACACTGGAAAGACACCGGCATCGCGATGTTCACGCTGGTGCGGCAGGCCGAGCTGAGCCAGGATTGGACGTACTTCCGCGGCATGCAGGCGAACGTGCTGCGGGGAGTCGAGTTCCTGCGGGGGCTGTGCGCGAAAGCCGCGGCGGAGGGCAGCGCGTCGGGGCGTTACGGTTTGCTGCCAAAGGGCATGGGGGATGGCGGGCTGGGCGGGCTACGGGACGAGTTCACGAACACGATCTGGGTGCTGGCGGGGCTGAAAGCCGTCGAACAGGCCGCGGCGAGGCTGAAGCTTTCGGGGTTCGAACCGGTCGCCCGCTTCCATCGCGAACTCGACGCCGCATTCACGGGCGCGGCCCGGCAGGAGATGCGGCGCCACTCGGCGGGATTCGATTACCTGCCCATGCTGATGAAGAGCGACCCGCAATGGAACGCGGCCGACCCGTGGGACCGCCCGCAGCCGCAGGTGGCGCAGTGGGCGATGTCGCACGCCATTTTTCCCGGCATGGTATTCGACAAAGACGACGCGCTGGTGAAAGGCCACATCGCGCTGATGCAGGCCTGCACGCAGGAAGACATGCCGGCCGAAAGCGGATGGCTGCCGCACGAGGGCACGTGGAATTATGCCGGCGCGTTCGTTGCGCACGTGTATCTGTGGGCGGGGCTGGAGGACTGGGCGCGGACCACATTCACCGGCTTCCTGAACCATGCCACGCCGCTCTACTGCTGGCGCGAGGAGCAACCGCTGCGGGGCTCGCTGGCAGCGAATTACGTGGGCGACATGCCCCACAATTGGGCGAGCGCGGAATGCGTGCTCTACTTGCGCCACATGCTGGCGCTGGAGGACGGCGCCGCGCTGCGGCTGCTGGCGGGGATTGGCGAGGCGGAACTGGCGGCGGGCGAGCCGTTCGCGGTCTCGGGATCGCCCACACGCTTCGGCCGCATCTCGATGCGGCTGGAGCCACTCGGGCGGAAGCAGGGATGGCGGCTCGACTTCGAGCGGGAACCGGGACCCACTCCCGATTCCATCGTCCTGCCGCGGGGATTCGCGCCCGTCGATCCGGCGGCGCGCAAGTGGAGCGCAACGTGGGCGGTGTAGCGGGTGAAAGGCCGGCGGCGTGACACGATCTCAGGTCACTCCGCGATGCGGAACCGGAAGCGCATGTCTTCGCCGAACCATTGAATATAGTTGGTCCCCCAGCCATTGTTGAAGAGGCTGAAGTGGAAGCCTTTGGCGAGGTCAGGCTGGTCTCTCGAGAAGTATACCGGCAGCTTTTCGCCCAGAGCGACTACCGGCGCATCCAGCGTCTCGATCCCGAGAGCGCCTTCCGGGCCTTTGTAGTGCAGCCCGCCAAGAACCGCGTGCATCGCCCGGTTGCCTCCCGTTACGACGTCCAAAGGGGAAATGGAACTGCCCGCCTTGTCCAGAAGCCAGCCGCGGGGATCGGAAGCCAAGGGTTGGAAGCTGAGCCAAAGCGCCTCGGGCATGCGGTTCGCGACCTTCCCAAACCAGGAAAAGCCGATCTCGACGGTTGGCTCGGCATCGGAGAGCATCAATTCCAGGTACATTTTTCGCGGCCATGCGACCCTGCCCGATTTTTCCTCTTCGGGATCATCGATCTCGAGCTGGGCCAGGATCCTGTGCCCGCTCCCATCGCCGGCGTACCGGCATTCCGTGAGAACGGGCAACCACGTGTGGCTCCGCGCCCCGAAACGATCGATATCAGGCTTGCCGAAATCCTTCGGCGCCCAGTCCGCAGTGCTCTTCAGATATGCCGCAAAGAAACGGTCGTAGTCGCTTTTCGACAGCGTCTGGTAGGAAAACAAGGCGAGCGGCCGGCTGGTGGAAGCCCAATCGCAACCGCTCTTCTTGCCGTGCAACCGGCAAATCGCGCCGGTTTGGGGATCGAGCGCAATCACGAAATGCTTGGTTTCGATCGGATCGGCGGCCCGATGAGGCCGCAGCCCGGCGGTTTGCGGCTCGGACGGAGCAAGCCCCCGCACCCGCTCTTCGGCCTGGGTACGCAGCGGGGCGGGCAGGGTGGCAATCGCATCCAGCAGATCCTGCCGTTTTTCGGCCCAACTGGACAGCACGACTTTGTACTTCGGCCGACCGAGCATCTGCGCCAGATCGTTTGGCGTATAGTGGTCGAAGTCCAGCCAGGTCTTGGTGTCGGTGCCCCAGGTGTGCTCCACTTCCAAAAGAAAGCTGCTCAGGAATGCGCAATCGGTGGCATCGCCCGGCTGAAACTTGCGGTTCCCAATCCATTCGCTGCGGAGCCGCGCCACTTCGCGGTAACGCGCCACCTTGAGCGGATCGCTGGCCACCCCATAAATCCAGGTATCGCCGATCTCCTGTGTCACTACGGGCAACCGCCCGCGGTACGGCTCGACGGCATTGGCGATGCCGGTGAGATTGGAGGCGGCCACCCGAGCATTGGGGAAACGTGTCCGCAGGCCGGCATAGATCTTGTGAATCTCCTCGATGGTATGGGGGCCTGCGTTATCGCCGCGAACTTCCACATCCACGGCCAGATCCGATCCGGGGATCTTGACGACGCCTCCGTAATCATGAAAATGATCCGTTGGTTTGAGCGTGTATCGGTTCGCCCAAAGCGTACTCCAAACCGCCACGGATTGTTAGAGTTGCGATGGTGTCGTTGGTGACGGTGATTTTTTCTAGCACGATTGCCAGAGCTTTGCGTTTCTCTGCGATGGCTCTTGATTCGGGCATGTTCATGTACTTCCGGCCAGCGACGTGAAACACCGCTTGCGTCCTGTCCACAATCTGACGGGCAATTTTTTCAGCGTCATCGGTGCCGAACGGTATGGCGTTGGCTTCGGCTGTGGCGACACGAATTTTTGCTTCTGACACTTCCCGGTACGCACGATTCATTTTTGCCAGTTGTTCAATCGCTTCGGGTTCATCCGGGTCCGGGTATCCACGGTAAATGTTCTGTTCCTTTTTGTGCGCCTTCAACGCCTCATCCAGCCGCCGCTTTGCCAGACCAAATCTTGCTGCCGTGCCTGTGCCTCATCGGAGCTTTGCGCTTTGGAAATCGTCTCTGTCAGAAACGGAATGTCGGTAAGATAAACCGTGGCCGCTTTCGTAATGGCCTGATCCACTGCAATCGCGCGTAGCCGTTTGAAGCCACACGAAATCGCTTTCTCGCCACGCTTCTTTCGCATCCAATTTTTTTGATAGCTGGAACAAACGTAAACCGCTGGCTGACCCCGACGCCGGTCATACTTCAAGAGAATTTTTGAACCGCAGATTCCGCAGCGAAGAAAATCAGTGCCTAAAAACTCTTGCGTATTGCTGTCGTTGTGGCTGTGGTGCTCTTTGTTGGCCTTGAGAACGTCCTGGACGGTGTTGAACAGCTTCACCGGCACCAGCGGTTCGTTTGGCTCACCAGGAAACAGTTGATTGTCAATCAGGCCGGAAAGATTGGTGGCTTGTTCGATGGGATTTTCGTGCTGCTGCCGTGGAGAAACGATTTTGTTTCCCATCTTGTCATAGGTCACGATGCGCTTCTTGTCCCGTACCCGGTAACCGGTCCACCAGCGATTTTGAAGAGCGGTACGGAGCGAAGTCTCCCGCTCAAAGCCCAAATCACGGGCGATTGTCAGCATGGATTCTTTGCGCTCCGCAACACGCTGGAAAGCTGGCAGAACGTGTTCATACGCCCATTCGGTGTACTCGTAATGGCCCCGCTTGGTGCGTGGTCCGAAGTGCCTTTCATCTTTTTTGTGCTCCACACCTTTGGGTAGCCGAGTGACGCTGGTACGCCAGTCGCGCAACATGCGTTCCTTCGCCCGGTTGGTGCGGCGGAAAGTGCGGTTACGTTCACTCACGCTTTCCTCAAACGTGTTCATGACGTACTTCCGGTCTTCTTCATTCCAGACTTCAAGACTATACTGGTCCCCAGATTTCAGACCAGAGAATAAGCTAAGATTTCGGCGGAGTCGTTGACAAAGGAGAGGTCGATGACGACGACCAGAAAGCAGTACAGTCCGAAGTTCAAAGCGCGGGTGGCGATCGAGGCGATCCGCGGCGAAAAGACGCTCAGCCAGTTGGGATCGCAGTTCAAGGTGCATCCCATCCAGATTGCGAAGTGGAGGAAGTCTGCCCTGGAGCAACTGCCGGAGCTTTTTGTGGACGGTCGGACGCGCAAGGGGCGGAACGGCGACGCCGACAGTGACGCGCTCTACGAGGAGATTGGGCGGCTGAAGGTGGAACTGGACTGGCTCAAAAAAAAGATTCGTCAGAAGAAATTGTGGGTTAGTTCCGGCTCAGGCAGCTTGCCAAGTGAGTGGTAGAGAGCAAGTTCGAGGACTCGGTAGGTGCGAAAGCCGTAGGATCTTCTCATAGTGACTTTGGCCTTGTTGTTCAGGCCCTC
>DASQZT010000127.1:0-3797 GCA_035638575.1 Bryobacteraceae bacterium | reverse complement strand
GTCCTTATCAAGGGACCTGAATTGGGCGCGGTTGAGTGCCGGGTCGACCTTCGCGGGACGGCGTGAGTACACCTGGTTCAGGCGATCGGTAATGGTGTCGCTTTGCTGCCGGTCGAGGAACTCGGAAATCGCGGTGGCGTAGAGTTGGCTCCTGGAGACCCGGAGACGCCGCGCCGCCGCCTCGGCTTGGCGGAAGAGCTCGTCGGGTACCGATACAGCGGTTTTCATGCCTTTAGTATAACCCGAGTTATACCAGCCCGCCCTTCCCGAAGCGCTCGGTGCGCACCACTCCCGAGCCCTCCCGAATCACCACCAGTCGATCGGCGGCCACCTCGGCGACGTTCTCGTGTCCGCCATTGGGCCAGCGAATCTCCACGCTCGCCGTCGTCGCCGAGCCCAGTCCGAAATGCAGCCTCCGGTCGTTGACCGAGAGATACGAACTCTGCGCCAGCACCGCCTGTGCCTGCTTGCGCTCGCCGTAGGACACCACTACTTGCGCCCCGATGGCGCTGCGGTTCGACGCGGTCCCCACCAGCAGCACCTTGAGCCAATGATCCGTGCCGCTCACATCGTTGCGCAGCAGCGACGGCGGCTCGTTCATATTCATGACCAGGATGTCGATGTCGCCATCGTTATCGAAGTCGCCGAAGGCCGTTCCGCGGCTGGAATGCGCCTCCGCGATACCCGGCCCGGCCTCCTGCAGCAGTTCCTCGAATTTGCCTCCGCCCAGGTTGCGGAACACCACGTTGGGTGTTTTGTACGGAGCATCGGGGATTCTCTGTTCCACTTCGGGATAGACCATGCCGGTGGAGAAGAAGATGTCGGGAAGGCCGTCGTTATCCAGGTCCGCAATCGCGGCGCCCCAGCATACGAACCTTGTCTCCACTCCCAGACCCGCGCGCAGCGTCATGTCGCGAAAATAGCCCTTGCCGTTGTTGCGGTAGAGCACCCCGGTGTCGCCGCGGAAATGCGTCTTGAAGATGTCCACGTATCCGTCGCCATCGAAATCCCCGATGCCCAACCCCATGCCCGCCTGCTCCTGCCCGTCCTCGCTCAGGGAAACGCCGCGCTCCAGACCCTCTTCGGTAAACGTGCCATCGTGATGGTTGCGGAACAAGAGACTCGGCGAAGTGTCGCATGCGACGTAAATGTCCGGCCAGCCGTCGCCATCGAAATCGGCCGCCGCTGCCGTCAGCGCGTATCCGGCTTTGACGGAGGAGATGCCGGATTTCGCGCTCACGTCGCTGAATGTGCCGTCCCCGTTGTTGTGGTATAGGCGGCAACTCTCCTGCGGAAGCCCCGCGGGTCCGCAGAAGATCGGGACGCCGTTGTAGTTGCAGCCGGGATCCTTGCCGCGCGCCGGAACCTTGGCCAGGTCGAAAACGTTGTAGTGCGAGACGAACAGATCCAGCCGGCCATCGCGATCGTAATCGATCCACGTGCAGCCGGTGCCGTAGCGCGTCCCCGGATGGATCAGGCCGGCCTTCTCCGTCACGTCCGTGAAGGTGCCGTTGCCGTTGTTGTGAAAGAGAAGGTTCTGGCCCCAGCAGGTGATGAAGACATCGTCGAAGCCGTCGTTGTCGTAGTCGCCCACCGTGATGCCGCTGGCCCACACGCTGCGCGCCAGGCCGGATTTTTCGCTGACGTCGGTGAACGTGCCATCGCGGTTGTTGCGATAGAGCCGGATGATCGCCCCATCGGGCGTGGATTGCAAACGCCGCCCCGTGAGCACCAGGATGTCCAGCCAGCCATCGTTGTCGTAATCCAGAAACGCCGCGCCGCAGCCCATGGATTCCAGGATGTAGTCCGTCCGCCCGGGACTTCCGTAGATCACCGGCGCCCGCAATCCCGCCGACGCGGCCACGTTGACGAACCGCGCGTGGAACGGCCTCCCCGAAGGCGTCCCCCTGGGAGTGGCCGCGACCCCTCGCGAAGCCATGCCGCGATTCTGTCCGCGGGCCGCCCCCGTCAGGGCCAATGCTCCTAAGGGGAGCGACAACGCTTGTCGGCGAGTCATTAGCTTTCAGGATATGCGAATTGTGAGACAATCAGACCGTCTGAACGCATGGACCGCTCGCCGCTCCATCCCGCCTCCCTGCTGGCGTTCCTGCTGTTTTCGATATCCCTCAGCCCGGCCGCGGGTCAGAGTGCGGCCACCGGCCAGGCAGTGGCAGCCATGCAGCGGGGCGACTTCGCCGCGGCTGAAACGATCCTGCGCGCCGAAGTCCAGGCGCACTCCGGCGACGCATGGGCCTGGAGCCTTCTCGGCGTCGCGCTCGACAATCGGAAGAAAATCCCGGAAGCCGAAGAGTTCCATCGCCGCGCGATGGAGCTGTCGCCGCGCTCCGCGGACATTCTAAACAATTACGGCACACACCTGTGGAGCGCCGGACAATACGACAAGGCCGAAGCCGCCTTCACCAGCGCCTTGGCGGCCGCACCTTCGTATTTCAAAGTACTCTACAATCTGGGGATCATGGCCACCTATACGGGCCACTTCGAGCGGGCGCGCGAAGTTCTCGAGACCGCTCTGCGGCAGCAGCCACAGAATGTGGACGTGCTCTACCGCCTGGCGTGCGTCGACGAGGCGTCCCGCCAGTGGGAGTCGGCCGTTCTGCGGCTGGCCCAGGCCGCCAGGCTCGATCCGCGCCGCGCCGACGTTCAGAAGCTCCTGGCCGTCGCTACCACCGAGCTGGGCGCGCTGGACGACGCGGCTGCGGCCTGGGACCGCTACCTGAAACTCCAGCCCGACGACGACGCTGCCCGCCGCGAGCGCGCCTATATCGCGGCCAAAATGGGAAAGTTCGAGCAAAGCCTCGCCGATCTGGAGTGGTTTGTCGCACGCCATCCGGATGACGCTGTCGGCCACTACGAGCTTGCCCAGGCCCAGCGCACCACCGACATGGCGCAGTCGCTCGCGCACCTCGACAAGGCCCTGGCGCTCGACCCGAAGTATGTTCCCGCGCTCTCGGCTCGCGGCGGTCTCTACAATCAGCAGGGCAAGCCCGAATCTGCCGTGAAGGACCTGGAGCTGGCGGCGTCCCTCCAGCCTGACGACGCAGCGAACCTCGATCGCCTGGGCCAGACTTACCAGGCCTTGGATCGGCCCGCCGATGCGGTCCGGGTGCTTCGCCGCGCGGTCGAGTTGGCGCCCGAAGACTCCAAAACGCTGCTGCATTTTGGCCGTGCGCTGGCGGATGCGGGAAACCTCGAAGAGTCCAAAGTGGTGATGGACCGCTTTCGCCAATTGGGTCCCGAGAAGAATAAGAGTGTGCCCGCCGGCCTGGTGGATTACTTGGCTCTCACGCCCGGCGAGAGACATGCCGAATACCGCGCCCGCGTGGAGAAAGCCGCCCGCGAGAAACCGGACGACCCTGCGACCCAGTTGGAATATCTGAAACTGATGATCGACGACGGCAAGCAGGACCAGGTTGCCGCCGCGGCGAAGCGCATCGCCGCCTTGAAACCCGGCGCGGCCGTGCTGGCGGACGCCGGACATGCGCTCCTGGAAACGGATCATTTCGCGCTCGCCAGGGACCTGTTGCAGCAGGCCGCCGCAGCCCGTCCACACTCGAGCGATGTGGATCTGCAACTGGCCATCGCGACCTACCGTGTCACGGGCGGCGCCCGAGATGCGAAGGCCGGGCTCGACCTGATGGAGCGCATTCCGGAATCCGGGCGCGGCGGCGACTACTACCTGGCTCGCGCCGAAATGCTGGATGCCTCGGGGAAGTCTCCGGATGCGGCACTTTCCGTAGACCAGGCCATTGACCAGGCCCTCCCCGCGGCCCCTGAAC
>DASQZT010000126.1:0-8650 GCA_035638575.1 Bryobacteraceae bacterium | reverse complement strand
GGCGCGCAAGCACCCGCCACGCCGCCAATGCCTCCCGCCACGGCTCCGCCGGACGCGGCGCCACCGGCCACCGCGCCACCGGCTACCGCGCCGCCCGGCGATGCGGCGCCGCCTGCCGGGAGCGCGCGGGTCCATTTCTCGCCCGCGCAAGTGGAAACCAGCTGGTCGAACAACATCACGGTGGCGCTCGCGTTGGATGGCGGCACCGACGTCGCGGCCGCCCCCATGCAGATCCAGTTCGATCCCAAAATGCTGCGCCTGAACGACGTGGCGCGCGGCGACTTCCTTTCCAGCGACAACCAGCCGGCGGTGTTCACCAAGAACATCATGAACGACACCGGCACGGTTGCCATTCAGTTGAACCGGATGCCCGGTACTCCCGGCGTCAACGGCTCGGGCGTGCTGGTCACGATGACATTCCAGGCCGTGGGGCGCGGGACGACCGTGGTAAGCGTACCCAACCTCTCGGTACGGAACTCGCAGGGCCAGGTAATTGCAACGGCCAGCCCGCAGTTGGCCGTCAATGTGAAGTAGGAGGCGGAGGCAACGGGAATGATGCGCGGCAGGAGGCGGCGAAATCAGCGCGGGCTCACGCTGATCGAGCTGATCGTGGCGTTCACCATCATGTTGGTGCTGACCACCATGGCGGTGCCGCTGGCGCGCTCCAAGGTGCGGGCCGAGCGGGAGCGCGACTTGCGGTACGCGCTGCGCGAAATCAACATGGCCATCGACAAGTACAAGGACAACTGCGACGCGGGGTATTTCGGGCCTCCCAAGGCGGGGACCGATTGTTACCCCGAGACAATGGAGATCCTGGTGGACGGCCAGAAGCTGGCGGCGAGCGCCGACGGCAAGAAGCTCAAGTTCCTGCGCCGCATCCCGCGCGACCCCTTCACCAATAAGCCCGAGTGGGGCCTGCGCAGCGACCAGGACGATCCGAAGTCCACCAGTTGGGGCGGGCAAAATGTTTTCTCGGTCTACAGCAAAACAACGGACAAGGCGCCAGATGGGACGAATTACTCGGATTGGTAAAACGAGACAGGCGGGAAGGCCTGGGCCCCGGAGCGGGTTTACGCTGGTCGAGCTGATGGTGGTGATCACCATCATCGTGATCCTGGTCACGATGGCCATCCCCATTTACACGCGCACCATCACGCGCGCCAAGGAAGCCACGCTCCACAACAACCTGTTCACACTGCGCATGGTCATCGACAACTACACCTACGACAAGCAGAAGGCCCCCCAGTCGCTGGAGGACCTGGTGAGCGAAGGATATCTCAAGAGCGTGCCTTACGACCCCATCACCGGCAACAATCAGTGGCGCACCGTTCAGGAGGACGCCAGCCAGAGCGTGAGCCAGTCCGAACCCGGAATTTTCGATGTGAAAAGCCTGTCTGATAAGATTAGTATGGATGGGAGGCCTTATTCGGACTTTTAGGCGGATACCGAACCCTTGGCTGATGGCCGCGGTTCTGTGGTGCGTGTCGCCGGTACATGCACAGCTCGTTTCCGGTAGCTGCGCGGTGACCGCCGTGCCTTCCCAGGCGCGCGTGGAGGGCGTCACCGAGCGCATGGGCGACATTCTGCTCCAATGTTCCGGCTCGAGTCCCGGGGCGGTGCTGGCGGGCAACTTTTCGGTGTATCTCCCGGTGAACGTCACCAACCGGGTGGACTCCGGCAGCCGGACCACCGACGCGGTGCTGTCGGTGGATTACGGCGGCGGGTTCGTACCGAGCGGGATCGCCGGGGTGGTGACGAACCAGATCATCGCCTTCAACGGCATCAGCTTCACGGTGCCGCCTTCGGGGAATCTCTCGATCCGGATTTCCAACCTTCGCGGCAACGCATCGCAGGCGGGCACCGAGCCGATCCGGGCGCAGATCGTGTTCAGCTCGACGGCTTCCATTCAGGTGAACCAGTCGCTGCTGGTGGTGGCCAACCCGCAGACCAGCGTGTACGCCACCTTGTACTCCAGCGGCATTGCGTGCACCGGTTCGCCGGTCCCGGCGACGCTGTCTTTGTCGAACCTGTTTCAGGCGGGAACGGCCTTTGCCTCCACGCGCCTCACCGAGGGCTTCGCCGCTGCGTTCCAGCCGCGTTCCGGCACTGACGACAACGGCACGCGGTTCCTGGTGAAGTACTCCGGATTTCCCTCCAACGCGCACCTCTACGTGCCGGATCTCGTGGCCGGGTCGAGCGCGCTGGTTCCGACGGCGGGCGGCGACCTGGGCGCGCAGCAGAACGTGGGCCAATACGCGCCGGGCAGCTCGACTTTGCTGCTGGCGCGGGTTACCGGCGCGGATGCCAATGGCGCCGGCGGAAACCCGGCGCAACTGCCGGCCGGCTCCAATCCGGTTGCGTTGAACTCGGTGAGCGAGGTCCCTCTGAGCGGCGGCGCCGGGTATGCGGTTTACGAAGTGGCGGACGCCAATCCTGACTTGCAGGAGACCGTGCAGTTTCCCACGTTCATCGCCCTGTCCATCGTGACGGCCCCGGCGGTGGCCGCCGAGAGCGTATCTTTGGCGCCGGTCTCGACTACCCCGGCGGCTTCGGTCAGCGCGCCGGTTCCGCGCTTTGTGGCGGTGGATCCTCCCTCGGATTGCACCCTGCTGGGCGACTGCGGCGCCGCGTATTTCCCGAGGCTTAACGTGCCGGCCCCGCCCATCCAGCTTACGGCCGTTGCCGGCGGCGAGATGACCAGCCTGGCGGGCTACATCCCGATCCAGAATGCGGGCGGCGGCATCCTGAACTGGACCGCCACGGTGGTTTATGGGAGCGGCTCCGGCTGGCTCTCGCTCAGCAGCACCTCGGGCCAGAGCTACGGCAGCATCATGGTGGTGGCCAATGCCAAGAGCCTGGCGGCGGGCGCCTATCAGGCCAAGATCGTGATCGACGCCGGCCCGCTGGCGGGCAATGCGACGGTGCCGGTGACCCTGGTGGTGCAGGCGGCTCCAACGCCCACGCCCCCGCCCACGCCGGCGGTAACGGTGAGCAAAGTGGTGAACGCCGCCACGTTCCAGGCCACGCCGCTGGTGGCCGGCTCGCTCGGAACCTTGATGGGCTCGCACCTCTCGGGCAAGATCGTCGCCGTGACCCTCGACGGCCTCCCCGCTTCCCTGCTCTACACTTCCGATACCCAGATCAACTTCCAGGTTCCGGCGGGCCTGGGCGCCAAGACCTCCGCGACCCTGGTGGTGACGGCCGATGGATCGAGCAGCGCGCCGGTGGTGGTGGCGCTGGCTCCGGCGTGGCCGTCGATCTTCGCCAACGGCGTTCTGAACCAGGACAGCACGGTGAACTCGGCCGCCAACGGAGCGGCGGCGGGCACGATTCTCCAGATTTTCGCGACCGGCGTTCCCGCGAGCGCAACCGTTTCCGCTCAGATCGCAGACCGTACGGACCTGATCCCGCTCTACGCCGGCGATGCGCCGACTCTCCTCGGCGTGCAGCAGGTGAACGTCGCGGTTCCGGGCGACCTCGCTTCCTCCGCCACGCAGGTGATCCTCTGCGCCTCGACCGGCGGGCAATCGTACTGCTCGGCGGCGGTCCCGCTGACGGTGCGGTGACGGCTCACATCCGCGGCGTCCACCGGGCCGGGCTCGGAATACCGGGGCTGGCTGCCATTCTGCTTCTGGGCGGCTGCGGGTATATCGGGTCTCCCCTGCCCCCGCTGTCCAACGTCCCGAGCCGGGTGGCGGATCTGGACGTGGCCGAGCGCGGTTCCCGCATCCTGGTGACTTTCACGGTGCCCGAAATGACCACCGAAGGCCAGACCATCAAGGCGCCGCTAAAGCTGGATCTGCGAATCGGCCCGCCCGGCGACGATTGGGCGGGGCGCGCCAAGCCGGTAACCGCCGCCATCCGGAACAAGATCGCGCATGCCGAGATTCCCGCGGCCGAGTGGACCGGCCAGCAGGTGACCATCGGGGTGCGCGTGACCGGCGCCAACGGAAAAGACTCCGCCTGGTCGTACTATCAAAACCTGCCCATCGTGCCGCCGCCCGGGAAGCCGCTGTCTCTGAAATCGGAAGCCACCGCGCGCGGCGTGCATCTCACCTGGGAAGGGCCGGCCGGCAACTTCCGCATCTTCCGCCGGGCGGGCGACGAGAAGGACTTCACCATGGCGGGCGCCGCCGATCTGCTCGAATGGACCGACGCCAAGTCCGAATTCGGCGAGCACTATTGGTACCGCGTCCAGCGGATCGTGAAGCCGGACGAGCGCCACGAAGCGCAGAGCGATCCGTCCGACGAGACCGCCATTACGCCCCGCGACACCTTCCCACCAGCCGCTCCCACGGGCTTGAACGCAGCGGCCGCGCCCGCCTCGGTGGAATTGTCGTGGGACCGCAACACCGAAGAGGACCTGGCGGGCTATCGCATTTACCGCGCCGTGGCCGGCGGCGAATTCGAAAAGGTGGCGGAAGCCTCGCAGATCCCGGCCTGGTCGGACCCCAACGTGGAGCCCGGCAAGACCTACCGCTACGCCGTGACCGCGGTGGATCGCACGGGCAACGAGAGCGGCCGGTCGGCCGTGGCGGAGGCCACTCTGCAGTGACCGTGCGGTGGATGACAGTCCGCAAAAAGCAATCCTTCGCCTTTTGTCTGGCTCTCACGCTGGCCGTTCTGGCGGCCTATGCCAACCACTTCCATAACGGATTCCACTTCGACGATTTCCACACGGTGACGGAGAACCCGTTCATCCGGGACCTCGGCAACATCCCGCGCTTCTTCACCGACGCCACGCGATTCAGCACCATGCCCGATCACGCGACGTGGCGTCCGCTCGTATCCGCCTCACTCGCGCTCGATTACCGGATGGGGCACGGCCTGAAGCCGCTGTACTTTCACCTGTCCACTTTCGTCTGGTTCCTCGTGCAGCTCATCCTGATGTACTTCCTGTTCCTCGGGATCATGGACCAGGCGGATCGGCACCCGTCGAATCCCTGGACGGCGCTGCTGGCCACGGCCTGCTACGGTTTGCATCCGGCGGTGGCGGAGACGGTGAACTACGTGATCCAGCGCGCCGATCTCTACTGCACTCTGGGAGTGGTCGCGAGCCTGCTGTGCTTCGTCGCCTGGCCGGGACAGCGCAAGTACGGGTGGTATCTTCTGCCGGCGGTGGCAGCCTACCTTTCGAAGGCGCCGGCGCTGATCTATCCGTTCATCCTGCTGGCGTATTTCTGGTTGTTCGAGCGCGATGACGGGAGGCCCCGGAGCCCCGCCCCGCTATGGCCCGCGTTTGCAGTGACCCTGGCGATGGGGATTCTCACCCTGGCGATGACTCCGGGCACGTACCGGGGCGGAGCGGCATCCGCGTGGCTGTACCGCATCACGCAGCCGTGGATTGCCCTGCACTATCTCGAGACGTTCTTCCTGCCGGCCGGGTTGAGCGCGGACACGGACCAGGGTTATGTGTCTCCGCTCGGCGTCCGGGCGGTGGCGGGAGACGTGTCGGTCGTCGTCCTGGTTGCCGTGGCGTTCCTCTGCGCGCGGCGGCGCCAGACGCGGCCCATCGCCTTCGGCATTCTGTGGTTTCTGCTGGCGCTGCTGCCGACCTCGGTGATGCCTCTGGCCGAAGTCACCAACGACCATCGGATGTTCTTCCCGTTCGTGGGGCTGGCGCTGGCGGTGGTCTGGGGCTTGCGGCTCCTGCTCTTCGGGAAGGCCGCGCGGCGGGCCTCCCAGCCGGCCTGGGTGTTCGGCGGTTGTGCCGCGGCCGTGCTGGCGCTGGTGGGCGCGGCGATCGGCACGCGGGCGCGGAACGAGGTCTGGCGCAACGAGGAGACGCTGTGGCGGGACGTTTCCATCAAGAGCCCCGGGAACGGGCGCGGCCTGATGAACTATGGCCTGGTTTTCATGGGACGCGGCGACTACGCCAGCGCCATGCGATATTTCGAGCGTGCCCTGATCTATGCGCCGGGTTATTGGGCGCTGGAAGACAACTTGGGGATCGCCTGCGGCGCCCAGGGGCGCGAGGCCGAGGCGGAACAGCATTTCCGGCGCGCGATCGCGCTGGCGCCCGAAGACTCGAACACGCACTACTACTACGGCCGCTGGCTCGAATCCGCCGCCCGGAGCGCGGAAAGCGCCGCGCAGTTGGAAACGGCGGTGCGCTTGAACCCGTTCGCCTTCGACGCCCGCGATCTGCTGATGCAGGTGTATGCGGGCCGGAAGAACTGGCTTGCGCTGGACCGCCTCGCCGAAGAGACCAGCCAACTGGCGCCCGGCGACGCCACCGCGCGCCGGTTCCTGGACGAGCGCGCGTCGCGGGCGAGCGAACTGGCGGCAGCCGAGCAGGCGGCGCGCGAAAAGCGCTCGCCCGAGGCGTGGCTGGATCTCTCGCTCCGGTATTATCAGGCGGGCCGATACGAAGACTCGATCGGCGCGTCGCGGAAGGCGCTGGAGCTGAAGCCGGACTACGCGGAAGCCTACAACAACATCGCTGCCGCCGACAACGCCATGAGGCGTTGGGAGGAAGGCATCCAGGCGGCCATCCAGGCCATGCGCATCCGTCCCGGTTTCGAGCTTGCCCGCAACAACCTGATGTACGCCATCGGCCAGCGGGAGAAGGATGCCGGCCACCCCATGCCGGCGATTCCGGGGCGGTAACGGGGCGAGCGGATGCATGACGCGTCAATCCGGCGCACTGGGTTGTGGATAGAGGCCAACTCCCCCCAAAGCAGGCGCCGGTGGTGGTGGTCATGGCTGTTGTCATAGCCAGGCACCCGGCCAAGGAAGATGAAGAAAACGGCTAAGACCCTCAAGGTGGGTACGGGCATGGTGGAGGTCTTCTTTGAGAGATCGCTTGACCCTGCCCGTAAGCTGGACCGTGGCGAGAGACTCCCCAAGGAGATGCGTCTGATCTTTGAAGATCCTGCCGATTTGCTCCGAGTGCTCACAGCGCAGCGAGTTCGTGTGCTCGACGCTGTTCGGAAGAGGCCAGCGGCCGTCTCGGACCTTGCGATTGCTCTCGGGAGGGACCGGACAGCCGTAAGGCGAGATGTCAAGATACGCCAGAATCGGTCAGCCGTGGCATGGGAGGCGAATGTCACGAGCGGTTCTGGCGCTTGACGAGTCCTTCCTTCATCGGCCGGAAACTGCCTTCGTCAATCTGCCGGTTGATCTCCTCGACCAGACGGGAGCCCCGCCCGCCGGGAGAGAAGTCCTTCACCATCTGCTGGTCCCATGCGTCGTATTCGCGCTCCACGATCCAAGACGCAAGGGAAGCCCGCTCCTCATCAGTCAACCCGGCGATCGCTGCCTTGATAGCATCCACGGTCATGCTTTAACCGTAGCTCCTCTTGCGTTCTCCCGCAACTGGTTCGACCCGCCCGGTCCACACATTACACCGCTGGAAGGTGGTTCTCTAATACCTCACCATTTGTTCAACTTAGATTGCAGATTCCGACGGTGTGGTGTATACTGTTCTGGTATATGTCGTGGTCCGCCACCTACTCGTTTAGCGGCCGGTTCCGTTCATTCCGGAACCGGTAGCGTGGGTTGGCCGAAACGGCATATCTTTTCGTTTTCACCAGCCCACTCGAAAGGGTGGGTTTTTTGTTTTGGAAGGGGGTTGGAAAGTGATCATTTCAATGCGGCCGCATGCCACACGCGAAGAGATCGAGCACGTCTGCGAACGGATTCGCGAGTTCAACTACAAGGTGCACTCCATCGAAGGCGAGGAGCGCGTGGTGATCGGGGTGGTGGGAGTCGGCGACGTCACCGCGTGCCTGGAATCGCTGGAGGCCACGCCCGGGGTGGAGAAGGCCGTCCGCATCTCGGCGCCGTACAAATTCGTCAGCCGCGAGTTCAAGAAGGACCACTCGGCCATCAAGGTGAACGGCATGGAGATCGGCGGGGCGGAGTTCATCGTGATCGCGGGGCCCTGTTCGGTCGAAAGCGAAAGGCAGATCATGGAGACGGCCGAGGGCGTGGCCCAGGCGGGCGCCCGCATGCTGCGCGGGGGAGCCTTCAAGCCCCGCACGTCGCCTTACGATTTCCAGGGCCTGGAGCTGGAGGGGCTCAAGCTCCTGCGCAAAGCCAGGCAGGCCACCGGCCTGGGCATCATCACCGAAATCATGAGCGATCGCGACGTGGACCTGGTGGCGGAGTACGCCGACTGCATGCAGGTGGGCGCGCGCAACATGCAGAACTTCGCCCTGTTGAAGTCGCTGGGCGGCTGCGGCCGGCCGGTTCTGCTCAAGCGCGGCATGAGTTCCACCATCAAGGAGCTGCTGATGTCGGCAGAGTACGTGGTGGCCCACGGCAACCCCAACGTGATCCTGTGCGAGCGCGGCATCCGCACTTTCGAAACCGCCACCCGCAACACGTGTGACATTTCGGCTATCCCGGTGTTGAACGAGCTGACCCACCTTCCCGTGATTCTGGATCCGAGCCACGCCACCGGCAAGCGGAGCCTGGTGCCGGCGTTGTCGCGCGCGGGAGTGGCGGTCGGCGCGGACGGCCTGATCCTGGAGGTGCATCCGTGCCCCGAAAAAGCGGTGAGCGATGGCGCCCAGTCGCTCACGCTGCCCGGCTTCCGCCAGATGATGCGCGACCTGGAGCCGTACGTCCGGTTGTGGACCGAAGCGCGGGTTGGGGAAGCCCAGGCTGTGGCATAATCCCCGTCGCACGCAGCCCGCCGCTTGTG
>DASQZT010000125.1:0-16466 GCA_035638575.1 Bryobacteraceae bacterium | reverse complement strand
AATTGTGAATTCTGGTTGCTCGGGGCAATGCATGAAGGCGGTGGTGCTGAGGAGTCCGGGATTATTGGAGTACATGGAAGTACCCACGCCGAAGCTGGCGCGGGCGGATGATGTGCTCATCGAGGTGAAGGCGTGCGGGATCTGCGGCAGCGACCTCCGCTATTGGAAAGGCGAGAACCCCTGGGCGCTGCACACCCTCGGCCATCACGTCGACAATCCGCCGAACATCATCCTGGGGCATGAATACGCGGGCGTGGTCGTGCAGGTGAACTCCGCGCGATATGAATCTCTGCTGGGCCGCCGCGTCGGCGTGCAGCCATACCGGGTGTGTGGCGAATGCCGGTCCTGCCGCTCCGGCCGCCACAACCTGTGCACGGAGACGATTCACATGGGCCACGCGCAGGGCTGGGGTGAAATGGAGTTCTACCCCGGCGCCTACGCCGAATACTGCCTGGCATGGGGGGATCTGGTGTACCCGATTCCCGACGACGTTTCCTTCCCGGAGGCCGCCATGGCGGACATTTTCGGCGTCGCGGTCCACGCAGCCGGAAGGGCGAAGATTCCGCAGGGCGCCGCCGTCTTATGCATTGGAGGCGGCCCGGTAGGGCTGAGCATTGCGCAGGTAGCGAGGGTGCGGGGCGCGGGAAGGGTCCTGGTTGCGGAAACATCCTCTCTCGCCCAACGTATCCTGGCGCAGTTTGACGTTACCGTGATCGATCCAGGATCGATTCGAAAAGCACTGGCAGCCCATCCGGGCCGTCCGGAAGTCGCGGTTGTCTACGATTCGGTCGGAAGTAATGAAACCATGGCCGAAGCCCTTCCCCTGCTTGCGCCTTCGGGAGCGTACGTGGGCCTCGCTGTACATGCCACGTCACTGCCTTTCGATGCCACGCTGTTGGGATCCGAGAGAACGATCACGTCGTCTTCGAACGCGTTCTACGATGACGTGCGTGAGGCGTACGACCTCATCTTTTCACGGCAGGTCCAGGCCGGCCCGATGATTACGCACTGCGTGCCGCTGACTGAGCACAAGCGGGCCTTTGATTTGCTGCTCAGCACTCCCAAGCAGGCCTACAAAGTCGTCTTCACCCCCAGTTCGTGACGTAGGGTAGGCGGCCTTCCGCGTCTTCCGCGCGAGGCCGCTTCCATCTCAAGAACACGTATGCGAGCTGGAAGCCCAGGATTTGCCGTGCTTCATTGGGCCGGCCTGATCCATGTCCACGGGCGCGCCATAAGCTCGCGACCCGCAACATCGGGTGACGCGGCCCGGGAGGGGTCCGCCTCGCCGACTCCAAACGCCCTGTCGGCGCCGGCAACCGGGCGAACTGCCAGATCGCGCCCGCGCCATCCGCGTCTTGGGCGCCGCCCACGAAGGCCGTTTCTCCGTCCGCCGAGAGCGCCGCCGCCGTGCCGAAATGCGCCGCTCCCGATGACTGGACCGAGCCGAATCGCTGCCGCGACTGCCGCCGCAGCTCCCGGCAGCGCTGCCGATACGGCGGTCCATTGCGTCGGCTTCCGTCCGCGATCGCGCGATTGGCCCGCAGGCGCGACATAAGCTCGTGACCCGGCAAACATCGGGCGACGCGGCCGGGCTTCTCTCACGAGTCCGCTAACGCGGAATTTCGCCTCCGGCGCGTTCCTCAGCGTGATCGCGCGACGGGCCGGCCGCGCATCGCCGACGTCAAACGCGCTGTCGGTGTCGGCAAGCGCCCGCGGCTGCGGCGCGCCGTACCGAAACCGCGGCGGCAGGCGGCGGCTCTGGGCCGCGTCGTCCGCGCGCCGGTCGATTGCGTCACCTTCCACCGGACGATCGCGCGATTTGGCCCGCGGGCGCGAGGCGGGCGCGAAGATCGCGCATGATTTCACCGGCTCCGACCGCGGACGGCGACCGGCTCTGTTTCAAATGGCTGGCGCCGCGCCGCGGAGCGGTTCGCGGCGAAAATCAGCGCGCGCGGTAGCGCGGGGCCCCTCCCCGATTTTGCGAAACCACGCAAGCGGGAGACACGTTTGGGGCGCCGTCAGCCGTCACACCGCCAGACACAGCTCCTCAGACGGCAAGGGCCACGACAGACCAGCCCTAAAACTCCTCGCGCTCACCGTATTACTTGCGTTAATTACCGCAATCTCAATATCCGCCACGAACGCATTCTCCTCGCATCGCCTTCAGTCACCAATTGGTTCCCATAAAGGCAGCCAGCTTCCAGGCCCCGTTCTCCTGAATCCAGTAGGTTACCGCCGTCTCCTGCAACATGCCGGCACCTTTGACCGTATAAAGCACGACGTATAACTTCCCCTTGTAGGCTTGTGTCAGGTGGTACAAGAAATCTGCGACCGGGTCGTTGCCGGCAGGTTTCTTGATGGGAAGGTAGCTTCCTTTCGGCAGCGCCTCGGCCGGGTAAATAGCGAACTCATTGGTGACGATGACGCCCGGGGCCGCGCGTGCGCTCGGGTTCTTGGCGGGCGGATACTCGATGGCTTCGTTCAGGCTCTTCGGCGGAGACGCGGATCGCTCTCCCACTTTGGGCGGCGGAAAGGCGCCCCTGAACAGTGTGTTCAGGGGATCAGCCGCCCGGCTCGTAGACGGGCGATTGGAAGACGGAGTCTGCTGTAAACTGAAACCGTTGTCCTTGGCAACAAAGCTCTTCAGGTCGTCGAGCTTCTTGTCCACGTACCACGCCTGCAGGAAGGCACGGACGGTCGTTTGAATATCCGCCTGCGCCTGGAGAGCCTGCAGCGACGCCCAGATGGCCAAAGCCACAATTGGCATGTGATATGTCAGGTGTCGCGGATTCCTCGTCTTAAGGCTCGAAGCCAGGGATCGGTCCGTACCAACACTTATAGAGTTGATAATTGCTCTTGTCTCCGATATCGCCATTTTCAGCCTCGTAGTGCCCGAACAAGGAGCGAAATCCGATGTGAAACTGTCCGTCCACATTATCCGGGTCCTTCGGAGACTCATTGAAGAGGACCACCATTCCCAAGAATGGGTTCCCATCTCGATTCTCCTGGTAGCCGTATTGTCCCGGATGCAGCAGCGCCCAATGCTCGCTCCAATGGCGCAGCTTACGAAAGTGCGAGGCGGCGTCCTTGGACCACACCACTTGCGTATTGAATTGTTGGGCGGAGGATGCGTCCGGCTCGTTGCCGTGGATCGCAGTGACCGCCCCAACCGCCTGCCATTTGTGATCGGTCTCTACCTTTATCACTACCCGGGTGCCGCCGGCGTATTCCACGCGCTGCGATTGGTCCAGGGAATTGGCCCAGAAAATCGCGGCGTCCGCGGGCTGCACGTTGGGATATCTTTCGAATAGGCCGGCCTGGCGCGTGTCCAGCACAGAAAACGGCAGATTGAGGCTTGTAGGAGAAGCCGGCGGCGTGTGGCAGATGCGTGAGCACGAGACAGCGGACAGCAGAAGTGCCAGGAACGCGAGCGTCTTCGAGTTCATCCGGATCATGGAGTCCTCTTATGCCATGGCAACAGTTTGATCAGCACGGCTTCTATCTTGCCGATTTCGGGTCTGAATTCTTCGTAGGCGTCGCCCACCCAGAATCCGAGAACGTTGTATGCGAAGCGTGTCGCGCTGGCACCCGCGGTACGTTGTAGGGCGGGTTGGTACACGTTGGAAACAGCCGCGCATAGGAGCGAGTTTGGCATCGCCGCTACGTTGAACACGCTCCGGGAATGATCGGCCGAGGCCGTGATCAGCAGATGTTTGGAGACGTGAGCCACGCGAGTGCCGAAGGAGGCCCCCGATTGCGTTGGAACGTATACGTCATCCTGATGAAATGCCACGGGGAGGACAAGCTTGCCGAAGAATTTGCCGCTAATATTGCCGAGCAGGTCCACGCCATAATGCTTACCGTAGCCGGCTGCATCGCCATCGAACCCGTCGTGCGAAGTAAACACTTGCGAGAACACGGTAGTGGCTGCGGGGCTTGCGACCGTTCCTACACTGACGAGAGAGCGGACAAACCGGTCCCAGTGATCGCAGTTCGTCACGAGTGCCGTATGGATACAGGCGGGAGGCGTCTGTGCCGGCGCATTCGGGACGATTCCGGCAATTAAAGCGATTATGCCCGCTGCATGAATCGAAGCAGAGATCGCCATTTCGATTGCGGAGCAGCGAAACTTCGCGCGTGCCCTGACCATAGTTCCCGCAGCTTCGAGAAGTATACGGAGAGATTTGGAGAAATGCAAGATACTTTGCGGTTTAGCGGATTTACGTTGGTTGCCGCTCTTGCGCAATGCTGACCCCTGCCACTGACGGGTCTCCTGACCCAGTACGTCGAGAATCGTGATTTCGAGAATATTTTCGTCTGTCACCTCCCGCGACTTCCCGCGACAACTGCCGCCGAATAAGCTCGTGACCCGCAACATCGGGCGATGCCCGACCCGAACCGTTCGGGTTTCTCATCCGCGTCCTCCAAAAACCGGAACCTCGCCTCCGGCGTCTTCCTCCGCGCGATCGCGCTCCGGCCCGCCGCGCTCTCGGCGCCGGGAAGCGCCCGCGGCTGGGGCGCGCCGAACCGAAATCGCGGATGCCGGCCGCGGCTCGCGGTTATCGGCTGCGCAGCCAGCGCGGCGGTCGCTTCCGTCGCCGTCTGCCGCAAGGGTCGCGCGATTGGCCGGCGTGAGCGCGCTGAAGGCTCGTGAGCCGCAACATCGGGCAACGCGGCCCGGGCTTTTCATCCGAGTCCGCTGAACGCGGAATTTCGACTGCGGCGCCTTCCGCCGCGCCTACGTCGAACGCGCTCTCGGCCCGGGAAGAGCCCGCCCGGCTGGCGCAGGCGGGAGTTGCGGCCGGCGGTCGCGGTTTCGTTACGACGCGCCCCCGTCGGAGCCCCGAAAGGCGACGGAATCGACTACCGCGCCGGCGGGTTCGTTTGCGATTTGCGCGGCGACGGCGAACGTCGGAACAATTTCCGGATGGCGATCCAGGACTAGTCTGCTACCAGGACGGTGTTGAAGCCCAGGCCGGGCCTCCCGCTCGCCTGCTGCTACCAGGAGGAATGTGCTGAAGAGCCTCGATTAACGGTCCCTCGGCAGAGTGGAGTAGAAAGTGGTTCCTTTACCGAGGGCCGATTCAACCCAGATGCGGCCCTCGTGGCGAGTTACGATTTTGCGGCAAATCGCCAGGCCCATGCCGGTGCCGGTGCTCTTATCGCGCGGCTGCAAACACTTGAAAATGCCAAACACTTTTTCGGCACACTGCGGTTCGATACCGATTCCGTTATCTTTCACTGAAAACAGCCACTCGCAGCCGTGGGCTTCAGCGGCAATGTGTATGCGGGGAGCCTCTTCGCTCCGGTACTTCATCGAGTTGACCAGCAGATTCTGGAACAAGCGTGTCAATTGGGTGGGATCTCCCATCACTTGAGGCAACAACTCACGGGTGACCACGGCCCCGCTTTCTTCGACCAGCGACCGAACGTTCTGAATGGCGTCATTCAAGACGCTCTCACAACTGGTCCGCGTAAAGAAGTCGGTGCCCCGGGCGTCGACTCTCGAAAAATCCAGCAGATCGTGTATCAGCTTCTCGATGCGGTGAGCGTTCTCCACGATGTAGGCGATGAACTGGTCGGCGTCGCCCCGAAGCTGGCCCTGGTAGCGTTTGGCCAGGAGTTGGGCGTAAATCGACACCGTGCGCAACGGCTCCTGGAGGTCGTGGCTGGCGATATAGGCGAACTGCTGCAACTCCTCATTGGATCGCATGAGCTCCTCGGTCCGCTCCAGGACGCGTTCTTCGAGGGAGGTATTCAGTTGCCGGATCTGTTCCTCGGCCTTCCTGCGCTCACTGATGTCGCGAATGGCGCTGGTGATGACCACGCCTTCCTCGGTCTGCAAAAGGCTGAAGCTGATTTCCACCGGGAAGGTGGCGCCGTTCTCACGGAACGCGTAGAGTTCCACACCCCGCTCCACGGGCAGGACTTTGGAGGCACCGGACTCCTGGTCCGAGCCGGGACGAAACCTCGCGCTCCAGCCTGGCACCAGGGCGCGGATGTTCCGGGAGATCAGCTTGTCGCGCCGGCAGTCGAAGAGCACCTCGGTCTGCGAATTGACCATGATGATTTCGCCATCGGCGCGGCACATGACCATCGCGTCCGGAGCGGCTTCCAGCAGGGATCGCAATTGCTGCTCGGCCTTTTGCAGCACCTCCGCCTGTTTGCGCAGAGTGTCAGCCTGTTCTTTCAATTTGGCGTTGCTGCGGCTGAGTTCCACGAACGCCGCCACCTTGGAACGTAAGACCTCGGGGACGATGGGCTTGAACAGGAAGTCCACAGCCCCCAGATCGTAGCCCCGAAACAAGTGCTCTTCGTTCCTATACCCGGTGAGGAAGAGGATGGGAATCTGCCGGGAGCGCGGACGGCTTCGAATCAGCTCGGCGGTTTCGAAGCCGTCCATTTCGGGCATTCTCACGTCAAGCAGGATGGCTGCGAAATCGTCGTTCAACAGGTGGCGGAGCGCCTCCTTCCCGGAGTTCGCCAGCACGAGGTCTTCACCCAAGCCGCTCAGAGCGGCTTCCAGCGAGACGAGATTCTCCGGGGTATCGTCGACCAGCAGGATCTTCATCCTGCACTCCGCGGCGGGCTCTGGGACGTTCTTCACTGGATTCGGGGCGGCTGCCATAACATTCCTCAACTCGCGGCAGTCATGGCCGTCTGCGAAGAATCGTGGCTGCGGGCCAGCCACACGCGCAGCACGGAGAAAAGCTGGTCCAGGTCAACCGGCTTGGTGATATAGTCCGACGCTCCCGCTTCAATGCACTTGGCGCGGTCCCCTTTCATCGCCTTGGCAGTCACCGCGATGATGGGAAGATTCCGAAATTCCGAGATTTGCCGGATCGCCCTGGTGGTTTCGTAGCCATCCATCTCGGGCATCATGATGTCCATCAGCACGCCGTCGATGCCCGGCGTCTTCAGCAGCATCTCGATGCCGGCGCGTCCATTCTCCGCGTGGACCACCTGCAGGTTGTGCTGCTCCAGGACGGTGGTAAGCGCAAAGATATTGCGCACGTCGTCATCCACCACCAGAACTTTCCTGCCGGCCAGCGTGGAGTCGCTGCGGCGGATGGAACTCAGAATCTCGCGCTGCGAGTCCGAAAGGTAGGCTTCCGCCCGGTGGAGGAGCAATACCGTCTCTTCCAGCAGGCGGTCGGGCGACTCGGCGTAGCGGACAACGCTCTGCCTGGCGAGACGCCGGATGTCGCTCTCCACGTCGGCGCCCGAGTTAAAGGCTCCGCAGACCACGATGGGCGGCGTTTGGGGACTGCTCCCGGCCTGGATCTCTTCCACCAGCTGCATGGCTGGAATGTCGGAGATACGCAGGTCGAGCACGATGCCGTCCAGGTATTTCTGTCTGGCTACAGCCATGGCTTCCCCGCCGGAGGCCACGGCGAGAATCTCCAGATCGCTGCCGCCGAGGAACTCCCACCAATTCGAGCGGCGGGCTTCATCCTCCGCCACGATCAGCAACTTTTTGGCGCGCCGCTCGAGGGAATAATGAATCGTATCGAAGGCGGCGTTCAAGTTGTCCTTGGTCACGGATTTTTCGAGATAGGTCATGGCGCCCAAGGCGAGGCCGCGGCGCCGGTTCTCATCGCCGGTAATGACGTGGACTGGAATATAGCGGGTTACGGGATCGTGCTTCAACCGGTCCAGTATAGTCCAGCCGGCCATATCCGGCAGAGTGATGTCCAGGGTGATGGCGCCGGGGCTGAATTCGCGCGCCAGCCAGAGCGCAGTGGCCCCACGCAGCGCGACCAGGGCCTTGATGCCGCGATTGTGCGCCAGGTCCACGAGAATGCGGGCGAAGGTGACATCGTCCTCGACGATCAACAACACCGCATCGCCGGGTTGGATCAGATTGCGGTCATCGTCGATTTCAATATCGTGCACCACGGCGGTGGTTGTCGCGTTTGGCGGCGGCAGGATGATGTCGAGGGTAGCATCGTCCGGCACGCCTGTCCCATCGGCCGGAATCGCGGCCGTGCGGGCGCTGTCGGCCGACACCACCCAGGGCTCCGGCTTCGCCGTGGATACCAACGCGACATAGGTCTGTGGAAGGTACAGGGTGAACGTGCTGCCCACTCCCGGCGCGCTCTGCAGCCGGATCTCGCCGCCCAGCAGGCGGGTCAGCTCACGGCTGATAGAGAGGCCCAGTCCGGTGCCGCCGTACTTGCGGCTGGTGGTGCCGTCCGCCTGTTGGAACGCTTCGAAGATGATTCGTTGTTTGTCTTGTGGAATCCCAATGCCGGTGTCGGACACGGAGAAAGCGATGACCGATTTCACGCGATTGAGGACCGAATGATTCGGGCTCCAGCCGGATGTGGCCCGTTCCATCCGCAGCCGCACCGCGCCATGTTCGGTGAACTTGAGGGCGTTCGACAGCAGGTTCTTGAGCACCTGCTGCAGCCGTTTGGCGTCGGTGATGATGGTGTCCGCCGGCAGGCTGTCGCCCAGCTCGATGGAAAACTCGAGTCCCTTGCCATCGGCGACGTGACGGAATGTGCGCGAGCAAAGGTCCCGGAGCTCGCTGAAACGGACGCTTCCCACTTCCACATCCATTTTCCCGGACTCGATTTTGCTGAGGTCGAGAATATCGTTGATCAGGGCCAGCAGGTCCGTGCCGGAAGAATGAATGGTCTCGGCGTACTTGACCTGCTTCGGCGTCAAAGTGCTTTCGGTGTTCTCCGCCAGCATCTGCGCAAGGATGAGCAGATTGTTGAGTGGCGTGCGCAGCTCGTGGCTCATGTTGGCCAGGAACTCGCTTTTGTACTTCGAAGTGAGGGATAACTGTTCGGCCTTGTCTTCGAGCGCGGCTTTCGCCTGTTCCACCTCGCGGTTCTTGGTTTCCACTTCGTTCTTTTGCTCGGCCAACAGGTGCGCTTTTTCTTCCAGCTCGGCGTTGGTCTTCTGGAGCTGCTCGGCCAGCGCCTGGCTCTGCTTGAGCAGTTGCTCCGTGCGCATGGTGGCCGCGATGGTGTTCAATACGATGCCGATACCCTGGGTCAATTGATCGAGAAAAGCCAGGTTGACGTCGGTAAAATGGCGGAACGAAGCCAGCTCGATTACCGCCCTTGCCTCGCCTTCAAAAAGAACGGGCAGAACCACAATACTGAGCGGCGTGCCTTCGCCGAGGCTCGAGGTGATCTTGATGTAGTCCGCGGGGACGTCGGTCACCAGGATGCGGCGTTTTTCCAGCCCGCACTGGCCGACCAGGCCTTGTCCCATGCGAAATTCCTTCGAGACCCGGTCGTTCGAGCCATAGGCCGCAAGGAGCTTGAGTGACTCCGACCCATCGCTGGCGTCGGCGACATAGAACGTTCCGTGCTGCGCGCCGACCAGGGGCGTCAGTTCAGACAGGAGCAATCGGGTCACGGTCAACAGATCGCGCTGGCCCTGCATCATGCCGGTGAACTTGGCGATGTTGGTCTTTAGCCAGTCCTGGTCGGTGTTCTTGCGCGTGGTCTCGGCCAGGTTGACGATCATCTCGTTGATGTTGTCCTTGAGCGCCGCGACTTCGCCCAAGGCTTCGACCGCGATGGACCGCGTCAAGTCGCCCTTGGTTACGGCGGTGGCCACATCGGCGATGGCGCGGACCTGGGTGGTGAGGTTGGCGGCGAGCTGGTTGACGTTGTCCGTAAGGTCGCGCCAGATACCGGCCGCGCCGGGCACCAGCGCCTGGCCGCCCAATTTGCCTTCGATACCGACTTCGCGGGCCACGTTGCTGACCTGGTCGGCGAAGACCGCCAGGGTATCGATCATTCCGTTGATGGTGTCGGCCAGCTCCGCGATTTCGCCTTTGGTCTCCAGCACCAGTTTCCGTTTCAGATTGCCGTTGGCCACGTCGGTGACGACTTTGGCGATACCGCGGACCTGGGTGGTGAGATTGGCGGCCATGGAGTTCACGTTGTCTGTCAGATCTTTCCAGGTGCCCGCCACGCCGCGCACTTCGGCCTGGCCTCCCAGCTTGCCTTCGGTTCCGACTTCGCGGGCCACGCGCGTGACCTCCGAGGCAAAGCTGTTGAGCTGATCCACCATGGTGTTGATGGTGTTCTTCAGCTCGAGGATCTCGCCGCGCACATCCACGGTGATCTTGCGGCTCAAGTCTCCGTTGGCCACCGCGGTGGTGACCTGAGCAATGTTGCGGACCTGAGCGGTGAGGTTGCCGGCCATGGAGTTCACGCTGTCCGTGAGATTTTTCCAGGTTCCGGCCACGCCGCGGACCTCGGCCTGGCCGCCGAGTTTGCCTTCGGTCCCCACTTCGCGCGCCACGCGAGTCACCTCAGCCGCGAAGGAACTGAGCTGATCCACCATGGTGTTGACGGTATTCTTGACTTCCAGGATTTCACCCCGCACGTCCACAGTGATCTTGCGCGAAAGGTCTCCCTTTGCGACGGCGGTGGTTACTTCCGCGATGTTGCGAACCTGCGTGGTCAGGTTGGCCGCCATGGAATTCACGCTGTCGGTGAGATCCTTCCAGGTGCCCGCCACGCCCTTCACGTCCGCCTGGCCACCCAGCTTGCCTTCGGTTCCCACTTCGCGCGCCACGCGTGTCACTTCCGAGGCGAACGAGCTGAGCTGGTCCACCATGATGTTGATGGTGTTCTTCAGCTCCAGGATTTCGCCCGCATCCACGGTAATCTTGGTAGTCAAATCGCCCTTGGCCACCGCGGTGGTGACGCCCGCGATGTTGCGCACCTGATTGGTCAGGTTGCTGGCCATCGAGTTCACGGAGTCAGTCAGGTCCTTCCAGGTGCCGGCAACTCCGCGCACATCGGCCTGGCCGCCCAGCTTGCCTTCGGTTCCGACTTCGCGGGCCACGCGGGTGACTTCACCGGCGAACGCGTTGAGCTGATCGACCATGGTGTTGATGGTGTTCTTCAGCTCCAGGATCTCGCCCCGCACGTCCACCGTGATTTTGCTTCGCAGGTCGTGCCCCTGGCCACCGCGGTGGTAACCTCGGCGATGTTTCGGACCTGGGCCGTCAGGTTGCCGGCCATGGAGTTGACGCTGTCGGTCAAGTCCTTCCATGTGCCGCCGACACCCTTGACATCGGCCTGGCCGCCCAGTTTGCCCTCGGTACCGACTTCGCGCGCCACACGGGTAACTTCACCGGCGAACGCGTTGAGCTGGTCGACCATGGTGTTGATGGTGTTTTTCAACTCCAGGATTTCGCCGCGGACGTCCACCGTGATTTTGCGGCTCAAGTCGCCACGGGCTACCGCGGTGGTCACTTCGGCGATGTTGCGGACTTGAGCCGTCAGGTTGCCGGCCATGGAATTGACGCTGTCGGTGAGGTCCTTCCAGGTGCCCGCAACGCCGCGCACGTCAGCCTGGCCACCCAACTTGCCTTCGGTTCCCACTTCGCGGGCTACGCGAGTCACCTCCGAAGCGAAGGAGCTGAGCTGGTCGACCATGGTATTGATCGTGTTCTTCAACTCCAGGATCTAGCCTCGCACGGCTACGGTGATCTTGCGCGACAAGTCCCCGTTGGCTACCGCCGTGGTGACTTCCGCGATGTTGCGTACCTGGCCAGTCAGGTTGCCGGCCATGAAGTTGACGCTATCCGTGAGGTCTTTCCTGGATTCGCGGAGACATCTGTCCCCGGTGTTGTAGCGCATTCTGGAGCAGGTTCTCGAACAGTTGCATGAGCCGGTCCGGGTCGCCCGAGACGCGCGGCATCTCGCCGTATGTCACCTCAGCATGGTTGTCGTTGAGTTCCTTGTCCAGCTTTGCCAAAACGGTTCTAAGCAGAACACCGAGCGGAGTTAACGCAAACGATCCTGGACCAATTCGCAGGGCCAGGGAATAACTGGAGAGGTCATCCACCAACTGGTCCATTTTCCTGGCGCCTTCAACAATGAAGCCAAGGCGCGGCTCGCCGCCGGAAGTCGGGGAAAAGTCACTGTTTTTGACAAGCAGTTCCGCGTGCGCGCGGATGGCGCGAAGCGCGGTCCTGAAGTCATGGCATGCACGCAAGAGAAACTCGCCTACCTCCTCGCCCGTAAACAGGCGTTCCCCAGGGGTGGGATTGCTTTGGCTGGCAGACATGCTCCCGTTATTGTACCCTCGCCAATTCCGGGGTCGAATGCGCCCAAGTGTGAGTTCCACTTCACCCCACGCAGTCGCCACTCCGAGCCCGCGCATTCACCGGGCAATCGGCGTCAGTTCCGGCACGGCGGACACGTCCCTGTGGTTCGGCGCAGCGCCGCCTAACGAGAGGTAAGCTTGCGTGGGTACCGCGAGGGCCGTCCCGGCCGATTCGACCGCGTCAAGAATCCACAACAGCAACTCCTCTTGAATCTGGAGAAACTCGTCATAGTCCCGCGTCAGAATATGCGAACACTTCCAGGTCCAGTGAGTAAGTGCCCACACCAACGAATCGAACCGGCAATGCGCCGATCTCGACTTTGGGATGCTCCTTCAACGCCCGCGTGATCGACTGTAGCAAACTCCGGACTTGTCCAGGCCGAGTATCGCGCCGCAGATTCAGCGTGAAGTGAAACCACATTTTGTCCCGCTTGGAGAAGTTTTCGAGTGTCATTGCGGAAAACTCGGCGTTAGGGACGGTGACTATGGTCCGGTTCAGCGTCCGAATGCGCGTGGAACGCAGGCCAACGTCTTCAACCGTCCCAACAAGATCCCCGAACCTGCAAAAATCGCCGACTGCAACTGGCCGGTCCGTGATCACGGCCACGCCTCCAAAGAGGTTCTCGATGGTCTTTTGAGCCGCGAGCGCGATCGCCAGGCCCCCAACCCCGAGCCCCGCCAAAATGGTGGTGGTGTTGTACCCCCAACTGCCGAGGACGGCCGCGATTGCGAGAAGCAGGATCGCGATCTTCAAAAGGCGGGAGGCAAGCGGCAATACCGAATACGAAAAGGCCTGGCGCCTGGATTCGAGAACGGTGAGGAGACGCTTCATGAATAAGTCTACGAGCGCCATAAAGAGCCGTGCTAACGCGAAGAAGAACACTAGCGTGACAGCCCGCGCCAGGTACAGCCGTAGCAGCGCCGCGGGGCCGACCCACTCGATTCCCGCCCGGAATACGGAAATGCACAGCAGCAACCGAAGCGGGCCGGCAAACGCCCGAAGCGCGCTTCGATCCATATGGGGAGCAATACGCTTGGAGAGCGCCTCGGCCAACAGAAGCGTGGGGCCGGAGACCAGCCCGGAGAGTGAACCCAGAACCGCTGCCAACACCGCCAGCGCGATCCAGCGCCAGATCGGAGTATCGATCAGCTTCCAATCCACCAATGGTTGCGCCAGATCCGCTCAATGGGCGAGTCACTCGCCAGCTTGGCGAGTTGAGGTATCAGCCCGATGCTGGCGGAGGAAAACAACCATACAGAAAGCCCCGAGTGCAGAGTAATGCGCTCCAGGTCCAATTCAACTTCCTGGCCGTTCAACTGGAACGTGTCGACGCGTTCCTGGTTTGGTGCAAGGCCGTCCGCCCGGTCGCGTTCCACGCTTCCGCTGAGCGACGCAACGTCGAACCGGACGTCGCGGTCCAGTATACGCTCCAACTGTTGCGCGAGCTGAGGACCGTCTTTCGACCGCTGCTGCGCCGGGGCGTTGCGAAGGTCGATGTATCGCCAGGCTTGTTCGTAGTTTCGCGCGTGGCAAGTCTCCAGGAAGGAATAGACGGAACTCCGCGGAGAGTCACGGCGCAACGGGTCCTGGGACTTCGGGGAAACGGCAAGCGCCGCCGGAGCGGTGGAAGTTGGCTGTGCGGTTCCACTCAGGCTGAATCCCAACAAAAGCGCCATCAAGAAAGCAATACGCGCGGTCATGGCCTGTCTCGGGCTCCGTCGCCCGCCGGATAGTGCCCATGTAGGTCACATTCCACAACGGGCTCGGTGCCTGCGATGAAAACTCCGGGGCGAACGCTGGGACAGTTGGCGCCGGCGAGTTCTCCCGTCTCGGTGCAGATTTCGACTGAAGTGACGCCCCTCGGCCGCTTGAAGTCATGGGCAGACTGATATGGCCGGAGCTGAGAGGCTCGCTTCATGAAGTCAGCCCAGATCGGCAGCGCTGGGCGGGCGCCTTCCAGATTGAGGTTGCGGTTATCGTCGAAGCCTACCCACACCACACACAAGAGCTCGCTGGTGAACCCGGCGAACCAGCCATCATGGGATGTGCCGGTCTTGCCGCGGCGGGCAGCGTGAATCCCCGCGATCTCACGCCTGCGCCGGTTCCACTTCGCAAAACTTCTTGCATCATGTTGACCATCAGGTAAGCCACCCTGGGGTCGAGCACGGGGCGCACATCCGGCTCATTCCGGTACAGCTCGGTTCCATCCCGTGCGCGCACCGCGGCGACTGTCGTGGGACGGACCCGCAGGCCCTGGTTGGCAAACATCGTATAGGCGCCGGCAATCTCCAGAGGCGTAGCCTCGTAGGCTCCCAGGGCGACCGACGGCGTTGGCAGGATGCTGTCGTTCAGCCCTGCACGGCGCGCCATGGCCACCACTTTCTTATACCCCACCTGCTGTGCCAGGCTAACCGTCGCCACATTCAGCGAACGGGCCAGCGCTGTACGCAGCGTGACATCGCCCATGAAATCGCCCGCAAAATCTCGCGGTTGGTAGGCATCCGCTCCGAAGTAGAATGTCGTCGCCTCGTCGTGTACCAAGCTGGCCGGGGTGAATATCCTGGGCCCACCCTCCACGGCTGTCGCCATCGCGGCAGCATAAACAAACGGTTTGAAAACCGAACCGGGTTGACGCATCGCCAGAACGTGGTTGAGCTGGCTTGCGCCGTAGTTGCGGCCACCGACCAGTGCCTTGATCTCTCCGGTTCGCGGGTCCATCGCGACCATGGCGACTTGCGGTTGGCCGGGAGGAATGTCCGCTCCCCGGCCTTGCTTGCGAAGCTGCTGGTCGACATTCTCCATGCCGATGCGAACCGACGCTCCGGCCGCCTGTTGCAGGTCCGGATCGAGTGTCGTGTAAACGCAACGGTTGCGCCCGCGCTTCTCGCCGAACTTCGCTCGCAGCTCGCCATTCAGCAGCGCTATGAAGTACGAGTTCGCCGATTCGCCGGCGGGCTCCGGCGTGATTCGCACCGGGGATGCGGAGGCGTCCCGATACTCTCTCTCGCTGAGGTAGCCGTTGTGGCGCATCAGTGACAGCACCAGGTTGCGTCGTTCGCGCGCCCTCTCGGGATACTGCACCGGATTGTAGTAGGTGGGCCGCCGCACCAGGCCCGATAGGAGGGCCGCTTCCGCGGTGTCGATTTGCGGGAGATCCTTACCGAAGAACATCCGTGCCCCTTCACCGAAGCCGTTGATGCTGAATGTCCCGCGCTGGCCGAGATAGATCTGGTTCGCGTAATACTCAAAGATCTGCTGCTTGGTCAACTTATGTTCCAGGTGCACCGTAATGAGGATCTCCTCGACCTTGCGCCGCCAGCTCTTGCCGCGGTCCAGCCACAGGCTGCGCGCCAGTTGCATGGTCAAAGTCGACGCTCCCTCCCGCTTCCGCCCGTCCTTGACGTCGATGTATGCCGCCTTGAGCGTCCTTGCGACGTCAAAGCCTCCATGATGAAAGAAATGCTTGTCCTCGACCGAAACCACTGCCTGCACAAGAGTGGGCGGAATGTCGGAAAAGCGCACCAGCCGCCGAATTTCACGAGTTCGCGAAAGAGTGGCCATCAATTGCGGGTCGAGCGGGTACTCCTGGCGCGCCGTATGGTCTACTAGCGAGACGATCGCTGAAATCCGCCCGTCGGCGAACTCCACCCTTACCGGCCCGACGTCTCCAGTGGAATCGCACCGGGAAAAATCTCGATGGCTCTGGGAGACTCCTCAAACCAGCCCGCCGGATTGACCTGCGACGTTGTGTAGCCGCTCCGCCGCAAACTCTGCAACAAATCTGTCGGCGCTATAGTTTCTCCGACCGCCAACATCCCGGGCGCGGCAAGGATGTCTGCGGAGGCGGAAAACGGCCCTTCCGCAAGCCGCTGATCGATGATCCAGGCTAACCTCACATACAGAAGGAGACCCAGCAGCGACATCAGGAGAAAAACGCTGGGAAGGATTCGACGGAGGCCAGGTCACGAACCTTCCACGCAAGCCTGCGCGAGCGGTCGCTGTTAAGCTTCGGCTGGTCTGGCATCGAAGGGCCTTCATCCGATCGAGAGCATGCGGAGTGCCAGCATGCGGCCTATCACAGTTCGTCGAACCCCATCCTGGTGCAGGCAAACTATCCTGCGTCAGATTCATGTATTGTTCCAGTCGCGGACAACGCGAAAACGGGAGGGGGCTTCACCCTGCGAATTCCTCACGCACCTGCTTCGCCGTCATCGGCCGCCGCGGGCAGTTCGTGAAATGCGCGCGGATCACCCCAAAGCAGCGCGCGAGTCGGGTCGGAAAGCGGCGCTACCGAAGAGGAATCCGGTTCAACCTTCCAGATCGGACTTCTGGACTGCCCACAAGCCGGTTTCGCGGCCAATGGTGCAGTTCC
>DASQZT010000124.1:0-17261 GCA_035638575.1 Bryobacteraceae bacterium | reverse complement strand
AGCGACCTGGACCGGACGTGCGCTACTTAATTAGATGCAACCAGGATTCAACCCGCCAGCCGCTTGGGTTTTCATCACTTTTGGTGAGCCCCAGGCTCATGGCGACAGGATGGCATCCTGCGGCGGGTTGTCAACCCGCCCCCGCGCCGTCACGCGACGTTTCTGGCGCCAGAGACGGCCTCGTAAGGGCGCTCAGTCCTCTGTCCTTCGGGACCGTCCCCCTTGCCTCGACGCCTGGCGCTGATTCTCAATTCCCGCGCGGGGCGGCACAAGCCCGGATTGTCGGTGGGATACTCGGGAAAATCTGGTGGACGAGATGGGATTCGAACCCACGACCCCGGCGTTGCGAACGCCGTGCTCTCCCAGCTGAGCTACTCGCCCACGGGACTGATAGTAACTACAATATAACAGAATGGCCAGCCGGAAGATCAACAGGCAGCTCGTCGGAATGCGGCGCGACTGGGACCGCCGCGCCCGCGAAAACGCCCACTACTACGTCGCTACCGGCAACGAGGACTGGTCCGAGGAGGAATTCTACCGGTCCGGCGAGATCCATGTGGAACAGCACATCCTGAATGATCTCGACAACATCTGCCAGGGCAAAGATCCCAAAGACATGACCGTTCTCGAAATCGGCTGCGGCGCCGGGCGAATTACGCGAGCCCTGGCCTGCCTGTTCGGACGGGTGTACGCCGTCGATATCAGCCGCGAGATGGTCCGCCGCGCCCGCCGCGCGCTCCGCGAGTTTCCCAATGCCCGCGTGTTCCGCAACAGCGGCAAGGACCTAAGAGTGGTGCGGCCGGACTGGTGGAGCCGCGTCGTCCGCCGCGAGGTCTTGAAGGTGGACTTTGTCTTTTCCTATATCGTCTTCCAGCACATCCCCAGCCGCGAGATCATCGAGAACTACGTGAGGGAAGTCAACCGCCTGCTGCCGCCCGGAGGACTGTTCAAGTTCCAGGTGCAGGGCTCTTCCGCAGTCGAAATCCGCTCCGGGGACAGTTGGGTCGGAGTGCCTTTTACGGAGCGGGAAGCACGCGAGATGGCCCGGCGCTGCGGCTTTGAGATGCGCTTCCACGAGGGCGCGGGCGGGCAATACTACTGGCTCTGGTTCTTCAAGGAACGCGAGATTTCTTGAACGCCGGAAGTTCAGGCCTTCCCCCCGGCGCCTTCCTGCCGCCGGCTGGCCCAATACTTTTTCATTCTTTCGGAGACTTCACGCCGTTCCTTCGAACTCATCGATTTGCGCCCGCGGCGTTTCCCGGCCTTGGGCAGAACCGGAACACCGCCGCCGGCGGTTCGCTGTAATTCCTCCAGGGAGGCAATCACTCGCTCCAGTTTTTCTTTCTCTGCGTAGAGTTCCTGTATCGCTTTGTATAAGTCCATCGCGTCTCAGACTCGTTACCGAAGTGTGTCGGTGCACCACCCACACATGAATGTTACAACGGTAAAGAGACGCGATGCTACTCAGAATCGGATTAATGCGTCAGAAATGGGAAGTGTGGTACCACCCTGTATCCAAATCTAGTTATAGCCAGGTATAGCACCAAGGATACTAGCAGTATTACCACTAGTGTAATAGTGATCGCTCTTTGCCACGGAAACCGCCGATTTTCTCGCCGGAGTACGACTAGATAACTGGCGAAAATTCCTATATAAAACAGGGCGCACATGGGCGTGGCAAACAGCATCAGGTTGACCACGTCCGGCGTGGGAGTCACGATCGCGGCGATTATAAAGATGGCCAGGATGGCGTAACGACTGTGCCGGAACAGAAAGGCTGGGCTGGCAATTCTAAGTAACGTCAGGAAGAAAATCAGGACCGGAAGTTCGAAAACCAATCCCACGCCCAGAATCACATTGACGAACAAGTCGAAGTAGTTCGTCATCGAAATGATCTGTGTCACGTGGTGCCCCAGGGCGATGCCCAGGAGGAATGTGAGACCGTAGCGGAAAATCACGAAATACGCGAACACCCCGCCGGTAATGAACAGCCCCGCTGAGAAAAGGATGAAGGGGACAGCCCATCGCCTTTCCCGGCGGTACAAGCCCGGGGAAATGAATGCCCACACCTGGTACAGAATCCAGGGCGATCCGAGAAAAATGGCGCTAATGACCGGCAGCTTGAACCAAATAATGTTGAAGGCTTCCATGGGTTCGATCTGCGCGAGATTCGGTGGATTGATCCCGAGCAGCGTCAACGCGCCCACGGCCGGCTGGGACACGAAATCCCAGAGCTGGCTGCTGAAGCTGAGGCTCAAGACGAACGCCACCCCTACGCCGGCCATTGCCTTGAAAATGCGGGAGCGCAGTTCTTCCAGGTGCTCCAGGAACGACATGCGCAGCATGCCGTCTTCCTCGTCGCCCTCGCCGGGGGGCGGAGGCGGCGGAGGAGGAACCTGGCCGCCGCCCATGCGCTGCCGGATCTTGTCGAGCGTGCTCAACTCTTTGGAAGACGCAGAACCCCGTTGGAGAGCGCCCGCTCCCTTTTCTTCGTCAGATGCAGCCATTAGCTATGCGTTATGTTCAACCGAAGTGGTCAGCGGTTCCGCATTCCCGGTGGCGGCGGAGGCATCCGGAGGAAGCTCGCTCGACTCGGGTACAGCGGCCGTTTCTTCGCCGAGGGCAACGGTGCCCTCCGGTGCGACGGCTGATGGTGATTCGGCGCCCTCAGTTGCGGATGCGCTTTCAGTGGATGGATTGGCAGCAGTGGAGTCGTTGGTCTCAGACCCGTACGAGCCATCGGTGGTCTCGTACGAAGAATAATCGTAGTTGTAGTTGTCGTACTGATACTGGTTGGTGACTTCTTTGAGCGACTGTGTCTCCTGCTCCAGGCTTTTCATTTCACGGTCGAACGTGGCCTTCAGGTCACTTGACGCACGGCGGAATTCGCCAATTGTTTTGGCTATGGTCCGCCCCAGCTCCGGCAACTTCTTCGGGCCGAAGAGGAGTAGCGCCAGGATGAAGATAACCACGATCTCCTGCGTGCCTAGCGTGCCGAACATGAGATCTCCTCCATCTTGGGATCTACCCCATCATAACACGCGGTATTCGCGGGTCCCGGCGCCCATTTCGAACGGCGTCCGCAAGGCCGTCCCCCGGGGGGGCCCGCGGGTGCATCATGGGTATCATGACCCCGGGCTGCCTGTTCTGCAAGATCGTCGCCGGAGACTTGGCCGCCCCGGTTGTCCTGGAGGATGAACATTCGGTGGCTTTCCTGGATCATCGCCCCTTGTTCCCGGGCCACTGCCTGCTGGTCCCCCGGGAACACTGCGAGACCCTCGCCGATCTCCCCTCCGCCATGATCCAGCCGCTGTTTTCCAACGCCCGCATCCTCTGCCGCGCCGTCGAAGAGGGACTCGGAGCCGAGGGCTCCTTCCTGGCCGTCAACAACCGCATCAGCCAGAGCGTCCCCCACCTGCACGTGCACATCGTGCCCCGCCGGAAAAAGGACGGGTTGAAGGGATTCTTCTGGCCGCGCGGCAAATACCGCGACGAATCCGAGATGGCTGCGGTACAGGCTGTCCTGCGGGATGCCGTGGAGCGTTTGAGGAAGTCCGGCGCCCTGTAGCGGGACGTCAGGGCAGCTTCTCCCGCAGCACCTTCTCGCTCTGCTCCGCCCGGAAGCGGCGCAGTTTTTCGCGCAATTCCGGCCGCGAATTGGCCAGGATGGCAACCGCCAGGAGCGCCGCATTCCGCGCGCCCGCCGGCCCGATCGCCAGCGTCCCCACCGGGATGCCCGCTGGCATCTGCACCGTGGACAGCAGCGAATCCAGCCCCTTCAGCGACGCGCTTTCCATCGGCACTCCCAGCACTGGCAACAGCGTGTGGGCCGCGCACACTCCCGCCAGGTGCGCCGCCCCGCCCGCCGCCGCTATGACTACCTCGACGCCGCCCGCCTCCGCCTGACTGACGTACTCCGCCGTCTGAACCGGGGTGCGGTGGGCCGAAAGCACGCGGCATTCGTGCGGCACGTCGAAATGGGCCAGCGTCTCGGATGCCTGCCGCATGACTTCCCAGTCCGACCTGCTCCCCATCAGGACGGCCACCAGGGGATTGGCGTCCGCCATCAGCTATTGCCCCTGTGCCAGGCTGAATCCCGCCTGCCCGTTGAACGTGCGCAGGTATTGGACCACCGCGATCTCCAGCCCCGCGTCGGACAACCGCGCCAACAGGCCGCCCAGCTTGCCCATATCGGTGGCAGCGTCGCTCATGAAACGGCAGCGGAAGCTGTCCACGCAGAACGTCTCGCTCGATCCGCCCGGCCAGACCTTCACCCCGCGATTGTCGATCATCTGCAACTTCAGCCCGTCTCCCGCGGCCTTGCCGGCCACCGCCGCCAGGCCGTTGACGTCCCGCGACGGCCAGTAGACGAACGCGTCCATGCCCTTCAATTCCATGACGGCGGATTCCGGGGCGTCGCCGGCCGCCGCCCTCGCCGCCGCGGCGGGCCTCCTGGCATACGACACTTCCTTGAGCCGGGTAGGCTTCTGGCCCAGCCTCTTGATCACCGCGCAGGCAAACTCCTTGGTACCCACTTTCTCCGTGCTGACGCCTTCCTCGAAAATGTCGTAGGTGTGGACGCCGTCCTCCAGCGTGCGCAGCCAGGCGTTCTGCACACGCTCGGCAATCTCCGGCTGGTCGATGTGCACCAGCATGAGCACCGCTCCCAGCAGCAGCCCCGACGGATTCGCCAGGTTCTGCCGGGCACGGCGCGGCGCCGATCCGTGAATCGCTTCGAACATGGCGCACTTGTCGCCGATGTTGGCCGAGCCCGCCAGCCCCACCGACCCCGCGATCTGCGCGGCCACGTCCGAGAGAATGTCGCCGTACAGATTCGGCATGACGATCACGTCGAACACCTCCGGCGTGTCCGCCAGCTTGGCCGCCCCGATGTCCACGATCCAGACCTCTTTCTGGACATCCGCGTACTCCGCGCCGACCGCGTCGAACACCTTGTGGAACAGCCCGTCGGTCATCTTCATGATGTTGTCTTTCATGAAGCAGGTGACCTTCTTGCGATTGTGCCGCCGCGCGTACTCGAAGGCGTAGCGGACGATCTTCTCGCTGCCCGGCCGCGAGATCAGCTTGACGCACGACGTTACGTCCGGAGTCAGTTGGTACTCGATGCCCGCGTACAGATCCTCCTCGTTCTCGCGCACGATCACCACGTCCATATTGGGGTGCTTCGTGTCTACGAACGGGTGGTACGACACGCAGGGCCGCACGTTGGCATACAGCCCCAGCGTCTTGCGGGTGGTGACGTTCAGGCTTTTAAAACCGCCCCCTTGTGGGGTAGTGATCGGGGCCTTCAGGAAGACCTTGGTTCGCTTCAGCGACTCCCAGGAGTTGGGGTCGATGCCGGCGGTATTGCCGCGCAGGTAAACCTTTTCGCCGATTTCGATGGTCTCGATCTCGAGAGCCGCGCCGGCCGCCTCCAGGATCTGGAGCGTGGCGTCCATGATTTCCGGGCCGATGCCGTCGCCGTGGGCGACTGTAATAGGAGTTTTCGTGGTCATACTGGAACATTCAGGATATTGGAATGCTCAACACTGTGCAACAACGACAGTGTGGTCTTTTCCGGCGACCGGTTTCCGTCTCAGGCCAGGTCCTCCGGGCGGATGGGCAGCCGGCGGATCCGCTTGCCCGTCGCCTGAAAGACCGCGTTGGCGACGGCCGGCGCGATCGGAGGCACGCTGGCTTCGCCGATCCCGCCGGGCGCGTTCTGGCTCGGCACGAGGTACACCTCCACCTCCGGCATCTCTTCGATGCGCAGCATGTCGTAGTGGTGGAAGTTCTGTTGCTGGACGCGGCCCCGGTCGATGGTGATCTCGCCTTTGAGCGCCGCGGTCAGCCCGAACACGATTCCGCTCTGGATCTGCTGCTCGACCCCCGCGGGATTCACCACCTGCCCGCAGTCCACCGCGCACACCACCCGATGGACGCGCAGCTTGCCCTTGGTCACCGACACCTCGGCGATCTGCGCGTTGAAGCTGCCCACGTTGTTGGCCACCGCGACGCCGCGAAATCTTCCGGACGGCAGCGGCTTGCCCCAGCCCGCTTTCTCCGCGGCGAGATCCAGCACCGCCGCGAGGCGCGGCGATTTCGCGAGCAGCTTGCGGCGGAACTCCAGCGGATCCTTCCCGCCGGCCACGGCTAACTCGTCGATGAAGCCCTCCGTGAAAAAGGTGTTCTGCGAATATCCCACCGACCGCCAGTAGCTCACCGGGATCCCGGGGTCCTCCGCGTGATAGTCCACCAGCATATTGGGAATGGCGTACTGCATGTCGATGATGCCCTCGACTCCGGTGCGCGCCACGCCGTTGCGCAGGCCGCCGAAGGGCGGGCACACCACCCGGCTGGTCAGCGCGACCGGCCATCCGTCCGCATCCAGCGCCGCGGCGAAACGGGCGTAGGAGGCGGGCCGGTACCAGTCCTGCTGAAGATCGTCCTCCCGCATCCACGTGACTTGCACGGGAGCGCCGAGGGCCTTCGAGACCTCCACCGCTTCGCCGATGTAATCCGCGCGGGCGCGCCGTCCGAAACCGCCGCCCATGAACTTCGTGTGTACCTGCACCTTCTGCGGCGCAAGCCCGGTGATGCCGGCCGCCGCCTGCAACGCCGCGGTCTGCCCTTGCGTGGAGGCCCATACCTCGCACCCATCGGCCCGCACGTCCGCCACGCAGTTCAGCGGCTCCATCGGCGCGTGGGCCAGGTACGGCACTTCGTAAACCGCCTCGATCTTCCGCGCTGCGCCGGCCATCGCGGCGGCGGCATCGCCCTCCTGCCGCGCGACCGCGCCTGCGTTCTGCGCCAACTCGGCAAAGCGGCTGCGGATGCCCGCGGTGCTCGCCGACGCGGTGGCGCCTTCGTTCCACTGGATCTGGAGCGCGCGCCGGCCCTCGGCGGCGGACCAGGTGTTATCCGCCACCACCGCCACGCCCGCGGAGATCTGCACCACGTGCTTGACTCCGGGCACCGACTTCGCGGCGCTGCCATCGAAGCCGGCCACCTTCCCGCCGAACACCGGGCAGCGCGCCACCACCGCGTGCAGCATCCCTGGAAGCCGCACGTCGATTCCGAAGACCGCGCGGCCGTCCACTTTTTCCGGCGTGTCGAGCCGCTTGCGCGGCTTGCCGATGATGCGGAAGTCGCGCGGGTCCTTGAGCGCCACGTTGCGCGGCACCGCAACCTTCGCCGCGGCCTCGGCCAGCGCGCCGTAGCTCAGGCGCGTGTCGGTGGCCGTGTTGACCACGGTGCTGTTTTCGGCGCGGCACTTGGATTTGTCGGCGCCCCACTGTTGCGCCGCGGCCTCGATCAGCATCTCGCGCGCGGAGGCCCCGGCGCGCCGCAGCGGCTCCCAGGAGGAACGGATGCTCATACTCCCGACTACCCCTTGGCTGACGCCATATTCCGAATCGATGCCTGGAAACTCCGGGCGGATCTTCTTCCAGTCGCACTCCAGTTCCTCGGCCAGCAGCATGGAGAGCGAGGTCACCGTGCCTTGCCCCATCTCCGCCTTGTGGATGAACAGCGTGACGCTTTCGTCCGAGCCTACGTGGACCCAGGCGTTGAGTTTGGCGGAAGCGCCGGCAGCCTGGCCCGGGAGCCGGAATCCCAGCAGCAGTCCGCCAGTGACGCCGGCGCCGATCTTCAAAAAGTTGCGGCGGTTCATCTTGACCACGGTGCTCATCGGGCGCCGCCTTTCAAGGCAGCCCGCTGATACTGGGCCGCCAGATGGACCGCGCGGCGGATCGCCTGGTAGGTCCCGCAGCGGCAGATGCTGTTGCGCATGGCTTCGTCGATGTCGGCGTCGGTTGGCTGCGCCGTCTTCGACAGCAGCGCGGCCGCCGTCATGATCTGCCCCGATTGGCAGTACCCGCACTGCGGAACGTCCTCTTCCACCCAGGCCCGTTGCACCGGATGAGAGCCGTCCGGCGAGAGCCCTTCGATAGTGGTGACGTTCTTGCCGGCCACGCTCCCGGCCGGCGTCGCGCACGAACGCATCGGCTGCCCGTTGATGTGGACCGTGCAGGCGCCGCACAGCGCCATGCCGCAGCCGAACTTGGTGCCGGTCATGCCGAGCGTGTCGCGCAACAGCCAGAGCAGCGGCATCTGCGGAACCACGTCGACGGATTGAGGCTTTCCGTTCAGAGTAAATCGGACGAGTGCCACACTTCCCCTCCTGTCAACATTCCTGGTCTGGAATCAGTATACTGCGGGGATGGCACCGGTTTGGAGGGTAGTGTGGCTGCTCATGCTCTCTGCGACAGGCTTCGGCGCGACGACCCTGCGGTATTGGATCGAGCCGTGTTCGAAGGGCGCCACCGGATGCCGCCCGTCGGATGCGGAACTGGCGCAGTGGGCGCTGGAAGCTTGGCAGTCGGCCTCCGCGGGACGGCTCGCGCTGGAGAAGACCACGCGCATGGAGCGCGCCCACGTTCGCGTCTATTGGGCCAGGGGCGCGGAAGGGATGTACGGAGAAGCCCGGCCGATCCTGGTGGACGGCGTGCCCGGCGCGGAGGTGTATGTGCAGCCGGCCGTCGTGCCGCCCACCGAGACCGACGCGCTCCTGCGCGAGGCCATAGTCTACCTCACCTGCCTGCACGAGACCGGGCACGCCTTGGGACTCGCGCACACCGCCGACTTCGCCGACATCATGTACAGCTTCGGATACGGCGGCGATATTCCCGCTTACTTTGGGCGCTACCGCCGGCAGTTGTCTTCGCGTGCCGACATCCGCACGCACGCGGGCCTCTCCGAGCAGGACCGGAAACGCGTGGCGGAAATCTTTAAGTGAGGGCCGGCCCTCAGACGACGTACGGCTTGCGGTAGTCGCGCGTCAACATCTTGTTGGCTGCCGCGTCGCCGGTGAATTTCGGACCGGCCTCCAGGGTCAGCTTGTGGCCCGTGCGGTAGCTGATGTTGGCCAGGTGGCACAACGAAGCGCTGAGGTAGGCGTTGCCGATCTCGTCGTGCAGGTCCTTGTAGTTCCGGGATTTGACCGCGGCCAGGAAGTTCTCCATGTGCAGTCCCGTGGCATCGCCGCCGGGACCGCGCTCGGGGCGCTCTTCCTGGATCAGTTCGCTGCCTTCGCCTTTGTAGAACTGGACGCCCTGATCGCTCATCGACGCCCAGCCCTCCGATCCGTAGAACAGGTTGCCGATCTGGACGTTGATCGGACCGGACGGGCCGGCGGGGCGGGCACCGGCGCCGGCTGCGGCGGCGGGAGCATTCGCATTCGCCACGGGGGGGCCCGGCGCGCGCCGCTGCACCGGTGTTCCTTCGCCGCCGGTGAGGACGCCGCGAACCTCGAACACGATTTCGCGCCCGCCGTAATCGTAGCTGGCCAGGAGCGTGTTGGGGGTCTCCTGGTCGTCGTCGTACGCGTATTTGCCGCCCATGGCAACCGCCGACTTGGGCCACTCGGGATCGCCCAGGCCCCAACGGCAGATGCCGATCTCGTGCACGCCCTGGTTGCCGATGTCGCCGTTGCCGGTGTCCCAGAACCAGTGCCAGTTGTACTTGAAGCGCAGCTCGTTGAACGGGCGCAGCGGGGCGGGTCCCAGGAACAGGTCCCAATTGACGCCGGCCGGCGTGGGGCTGTCCGGCTTGTGCCCGATGGATGCGCGGCGCTTGAAGCATAGTCCTTTGGCCAGGTAGATCTTGCCGATGATGCCCTGTTGCAGCGCCTGAAATGCCTTCATCTTGAACGGCGTGCTGCGGTGCTGCGAGCCGATCTGTACCATGCGCTTGGTCTCGCGCGCCACCTGGAGCATCGTTTGCCCCTCGTGGATGTTGTAGCAGGCCGGTTTTTCGCAGTACACGTCTTTGCCGGCCTTGCACGCCCAGATGGTCGCCAGGGCGTGCCAATGGTTGGGCGTGGCCACGGAGACGGCATCGATTCCGGGGTTGGCGAAGGCTTCGCGCATGTCTTCGAACTCTTTGGCCTTCTCGAAACCGCCCTTCTGGAGCGTCGCCTGAGCCCTTTCCCGGGCCGCCTGATCGATGTCACAGATTCCAGCGACTCGCCCGTCGGGCAGCCGGGGATAGATATTCAAATGGTTGGTGCCGCGGCCGCCAACTCCGATGATGGCCACGTTGATCTTATCGTTCGCGCCCCAGACGCGCGTTGCGGCAGCGGCAGTCGCCGCGCCCAGAAAGAACCTGCGGGTGGTGGAATCAGACACGAAGATCTCCTTGTCGCGGCCATTATAGCAAGGGCGCGAGGCCGCAGGGCAAGCGCCGCGGAGCGTGTGCCTTGCTTGTCGCGCCCCGGTAAGAAACGCGCCGGCGCCGCCCCACCGCGTGTTACAATCCCCGCCGTGCGGTACCTGTTTGTCCTGGGCGCGCTGGCGCTCGCCGGTTGCCAACGCTCGGCCGTGCCTCCGCCACGGCTGCTCCACATCCGGGCTGCCGCGGACGCCGCTTTTCGGCGGCGCCCGAACTGGCAGGAAGTGATCGGCTCCCGGGTCGTTGCCGTCTCCCGCGTTTTCGAGCGCGCCGCCGCCATCCGCTGCGAAGTCAGCGGAACTGTGGAATGGTCGCCCGATCCGGCGGCCACGGTGGACAAGAAACGCCGCGAGTTGGAAGGGACTCAGAGCGACGGCGATTCGATTTTCGTGGGCTTCACGGCCCCTCCCGATCATGCGGACGAGCCCGGTTCGGCGGTGCCGTTCGATGCCCGGGTCCTGGTCTTCGATTTCCCGGAAAAAAGCGAACAGGTGAACGTATCCAACCTCGCGCATGAGCTGGCGCATGTGTTCGGGGCCTGGCACTCGGCGGACGCCAAATCCCTGACCCACCTGCCGCCCGGCAACGATTTCGATTCGAATGCTCTCGCCTGTCTTCGCCTGACGCGTTCCGTGGACTTCCGCACGGGAATCGGCGGTTTGGACAAGGGCACGCTGGACCGGGTGGTCAAACTGTGGTCCGATTCCAAGCTGGAGCCTGCGTCAAACCCGGTCTATCGGGCCTGGTCGGAGATGGGATACGAGCTCGTCACCCGCGGCCTGGCGCAACCGGCCGTCGAGCCCCTGGCAAAAGCAGCCAGGTTGGCGCCGGGCGAAGCCAGGATCCACAGCGCCCTGGGAACCACCCTCGTCGTCCTGCGCCGTTTCTCTGAAGCGGCCTCGGAGTTTCGCACGCTCACCGAAATCACCCCGCAATCCGCCGGCGCCTTCAACAACCTGGCGTTTGCGCTCCTGCAATCCCAACAGACCGAGGAGGCCCTGGCCGCGCTGCGCAAAGCCAGCCGGATCGAACCGGCAAACGCGAACCTGCACGCGAACATCGGCATCACCTTGAGCCGCTTGCCCGGCCACCTGGACGAGGCCATCGAGGAACTGCGGCAGGCGGTGCGCATCAATCCGAATGACGAATCCGCCAAACTGGCGCTGAATGCCGTGCTCGAAGCCAGGAGCAAGGGTCGCAAGTAGCCGTTGCCGCGCGGACTCCCGCTCCACGCCAGGATTGTGATCTACTGGTCTTGAAACGGCGGAGGTTGTGATGTCGAGTGCCAAAGAAGAAGTCCGCAGGTTGTTAGACGCCATGCCGGACGATTCTTCTTTTGAAGATATCCAATACCACATTTATGTTCGCCAGAAGATTGAGCGCGGGCGGAGGGCCGTCGAAGAAGATCGCGTCTTGACCGAAGAGCAAGTTGATCGGCGTCTCTCCAAATGGCTCGGAGAATAGCGTGGACCGAGCCGGCGCTGGACGATCTGGAGGCCGCGGCAGCCGGAACTCGCGGACCCTGGCGGCAACCAGCCCCCCACCCCCGGCCAGCGGATTTCCCCCTCCCTACTTCATCTTAGGCGGGTACTTGTCGAACGACTTCCTGACCATGTCGTCGAGCTTGCCCTCGATTTTGAACGCGTCGCCCTTGTCTTGCCGCGCGATCGCCCGCCACACCAGTGAGCGCGTCGTGGGATCGCGCAGGTCGATCACCAGCGTGCCCTCGGTGTAAGGCACTCTCACCACCCGCGTACCCCAACCGCGCCAACCCGCCGGATAGGCTTCGAGTTCGCTCTTCCTCACCGAGCCAAGCGTATATACGACGTTGAGATCGGATTGGCCGGATGGCACGAAGACGAGGCCCTTCGCCCCCAGGTACTTCTGGATGTCGGCGTCCAGCCGCTTGCGAACCAGGTCGCTGTTCAGCGACGGGTTCCTGCTGTTCAGGCGGCGCTCGCGGATGGCGAAGGTCCTGAATTTGGCGAAATTCACGGACTGATCGGCCTCCATGTCGATCTTCTGGGCGAAAGCGCCGAGCGCAACCAGCAGGCCGAGAGCGAAAATTTTCATATCCGGCGAATCTACCACAGCCGTTCGCCGCCCGGCAATTGCCGCCGCCGGCCGGGGCGGCGCGCTAGAATCTACCCATGGCCCGTAAACTGCTCCTTTGCGCATTGCTGTTCGCCGGTTTTGCCTTCGCCCAGAACCGCGTCTACGAACTTCGCACCTATACCTGCTTCGAAGGGAAGCTGGAGGCGCTGAAGGCCCGCTTCCGCGATCACACCATCACGATCTTCAACCGCTACGGAATGGAGAGCATCGGTTATTGGATTCCGTCGGACCCCGAAAAATCCAAAACCACCCTGATCTACATCCTGGCCCATCCCAGCCGCGACGCCGCTACCAAAAACTGGGCCGCCTTCCGCGACGATCCGGAATGGAAGAAGGTCTCGGCGGATTCCGAGGCTAACGGTAAGATCGTGCAGAAGGTCGAGTCGGTCTTCATGGATCCGGCCGATTTCTCCAAGCTGAAATAGCCGTGGACCCCGCCCGCCAGGCCCACCTGCGCCTGCTGATGGAACAGCTTCGCAAACTGGAAGACCGCCTGCGGCAGGGCGGAGGCGCGGCGCGCATCGAGCGCCAGCACCACGCCGGCAAGATGACCGCCCGCGAGCGCATCGCCGCGCTGCTCGATCCGGGTGAGTGCTTCCTCGAAGTCGGGCTCCTCATCGCCTACGACCGCTACGACGGGCAGGCGCCCGCCGCCGGCGTCGTCACCGGTCTCGGCAAGATCGAAGGCCGGCCCGCCGTGGTGGTGGCCAACGATGCCACCGTGAAGGCCGGCGCGTGGTGGCCCGAGACCATCACCAAAATTCTGCGCGCGCAGGAAATCGCCATGCGCAACCACCTGCCCATCGTCTACCTGGTGGATTCCGCTGGCGTCAACCTGCCCTATCAGGACGGCATTTTTCCCGGCCAGTACGGCGCGGGCCGTATCTTCTATTACAACTCGCTGATGCGCCGCAAGCTCCGCATCCCGCAGATCGCCGCTGTGATGGGCCCGTGCATCGCCGGCGGGGCGTACCTGCCGGCGCTCAGCGACGTCATCATCATGGTCGAGGGCACCAGCTTCATGGGGCTCGGCGGGCCCAACCTGGTGAAGGGCGCCACCGGCCAGGTCATCGATTCCGAACCGCTCGGCGGCGCGCATCTGCATACCGCCATCAGCGGCGTGGCGCACTACATGGCCAAGGACGACGCCGATTGCCTGGCGCGCATCCGCCAGCGCTTCCGCGAGTTGCCTCCCAGGAAAGGCCGCGAGGCCGGTCCCGCCAGGCCGCCCGCGCGCGATCCCGAGGAGCTTTACGGCGCCCTTCCCGCCGACCATCGCCTGCCCTACGACGTGGAAGAGATCGTCTTCCGCATCTTCGACCAGGGCGACTACGCCGAGTTTCAACCCGAGTACGCCCCCGAAATGCTCTGCGCCAACGCCAACCTCTGCGGCCGCACCGCCGCCATCATCGCCAACCGCCGCGGTTTTCTGAAAGCGCAGGGCCGGCCGCGAATCGGTGGCATCGTCTACACCGAATCCGCGCGCAAGGTGGCCTATTTCGTCGAGACCAGCGAGCGCCTGGGCCATCCGCTGATCTACCTCCAGGACGTGTCCGGCTTCATGGTGGGACCCGAGGCCGAGCGCGAAGGCATCATCCGCGCCGGAGCCGAAATGGTCGAGACCATGTCCTGCGCCACCGTGCCCAAGATCGTGGTGACCCTGAACCACGCCAGCGGCGCCGGCTACTACGCCATGGCGGGACAGGGCTTCGATCCTGCCTTCACCTTCAGTTGGCCCACCGCGCGCATCGGCGTGATGGAGGGTGAATCCGCGGTGGTCGCCCTGTACTCCGCCGAGTTCGAAAAATTCAAGGGCGGCCCGCTTCCCGAAGACCTGCGCGAAGCCGTCGAAAAGACGCGCGCCGACTACGAACGCTGGCTCGACGCCAAATACGCCGCCGCCCGCGGCCACTGCGACGCCATCATCGATCCGCTCGATACGCGCAAGCTCGTGGCCTTCGCCCTGGAGGCTTGCCAGTGATCCGCATTGCCAACGGCCAGGGCTTCTGGGGCGACTGGCTGGAAGCTCCCGTCCGCCTGGTGGAGCAGGGCCCCATCGACTACCTCGCGCTCGACTACCTGGCCGAGGTCACCATGTCGATCCTCCAGAAGCAGAAGCAGGACGACCCCGCCCTCGGCTACGCGCGCGACTTCCCGCCGCTGGTGGCCCGCATCGCGCCCCGCATCCGCGAGCGCGGCATCACCGTGATCGCCAATGCCGGCGGTGTGAATCCGTTGGCCTGCGCGCGCGAAGTGGTGCGGCTGGCGCCGGGCCTCAAGGTGGCGGTGGTGCTCGGCGACGACGTGCTCGCGCGCCTCGACGAATTCCTGGCCAAGGGCTACGCGATGCGCGACATGGATACCGGCGAGCCCCTGGCGGCCATTCGCGCCCGCATCCTCAGCGCCAACGCCTACATCGGCGCGTTCCCCCTGGCCGAGGCGCTCGCCACCGGCGCCGATGTGGTGGTGGCCGGCCGCTCCACCGACACGGCCCTCACGCTTGCGCCCATGGTCCACCGCTACGGCTGGCGGCCCGATGAGTACGACAAGCTGGCCGCGGGCGCCATCGCCGGCCACATCATCGAATGCGGCGCGCAGTCGACCGGCGGCAACTGCCAGGTGGATTGGACCAGCATTCCCGACATGGCCGGCATCGGCTACCCCATAGTCGAAGCCGAGCCCGACGGCACGTTCAGCGTGACGAAGCACCCATCCGCCGGCGGTCGCGTCAGCCTTCACACCATCAAGGAGCAACTGCTCTACGAGCTGGGCGACCCGAAGAACTACATCACCCCGGATTGCATCGCCGACTTCACCACCGTTCGCCTGGAAGACGCGGGGCCCGACTGCGTGCGCGTCACCGGAATTCGCGGAGGCCTGCGTCCGCCGTCCCTGAAGCTCTCCATCAGCTTCGCCAACGGTTGGAAGGCCATCGGCACGCTGGTCTACTCCTGGCCCGATGCGCTGGAGAAGGCGCGCGCGGCCGACGGGATCGTGCGCGAGAGGCTGCGCCAGCTCGGCCTGGCGTTCGACGAGATCCACACCGAATATTTCGGCGTGAACGCCTGCCACGGTCCCGCCGCTCCCCCCAATCCCGATCCGCCCGAAGTGCAGTTGCGCATCGGCGTGCGCGGCGCCGATCGCAAGGCGGTCGACCGCTTCACGCGCGAGCTGATCCCGCTGCTATTGAACGGCCCGCCCGGCGCCACCGGTTTCGGCGAAGGCCGCCCGCCCGTGCGCGAGATCGTGGCTTACTGGTCGGCGCTGATTCCGCGCGAGGAGATCGTCACGCGGGTGGAGGTGGTGGAGTAAGTTGTGGGGCAGGTTGTCAACCCGCCCGGCGAGCGGAAGCTCGCCCGTTCGCGCCGTCGCGCAACGTTTCTGGCGCCAGAGACGATCCCAGCATGGATCGCCCTCCGCTCATCGGGACGCTCTTCTTTGCGTCCTCCGTTGCGGCCCGGGGGCATGTCCACCCCTCAAGGCGCCCGGTAGATTTCGTGCCATCCGCCAGTAGGGATCGCCACTCCCACGACCGTTCCAACGATCGCTCCCAGTGGCGTGAAAACGGCTTTGCCGAAGTTGCGAAACCAACCACTGGAGCCGTGATCCACGGCCGCGCCGAGGGCCAGTCCGCCCCCGGCGCCTGCGGCGAGTCCGATCAGCGTGTTTCGCCCGCGGTGCCCTTGGCGCTTCAACAGAACTCGTTTCACGTCCTGGCGCGACAGCGTCTCCTGGCTGGTAGTCGCGTTGATCGCGAGCGAGTCGGATGTCGCCTTCTGTAGAAAACCGCGCACCGTCTTCCCGTCGGACAGGAGAACCCGGACCTCCGTTCCGGGTGCCAGTTGGCCGAGGTTGGTCCAACTCGCAGTGGGCGCTTGCTGGGCCGTGGCGTTCACGGCGAGAGCGGCGACCGAGAACGCTACCATGCGGAGTTCCCTCAGCAGCCTGGTCGTGAGCTTGCGGCGTGGTTTCAATGCGTACCGGGCCAAAGTTCGGGCCATCGCGCAAACGCCCCGTACGTCCGGCAACGGGAGCGCGGCCGAAAACATTATAGCTCTGTGACAGTTTGCTCGGAGATAGGGGAAATCCGCCCGCGGTTATCTCCTTACATTTCGGCCTGTGCTTCGGCGCCGTTCAAGAGCACCGAATGTGCGGAAGATTCCCAAACGGGGCCGGGCAACGAAGCTGAGCTATTGCCATCCAATATGAGTCGTGTCATGATTTGTATAGGTAGCCAATAGGAGTAGCGATGTCTGAAAAGAAGGATATTTGGCAGGGAACTTTGGCGCTGATGATTCTCAAGACGCTAGAGACCATGGGCTCGCTTCACGCCTATGGCATCGCACGCCGCATTGAGCAGATCAGCGGCGACACGCTTGCGGTTCAGTACGGCACGATCTACCCCCTGCTTCTGAAACTGGAGCAGGAGGGGCATGTGGCGTCGGAATGGACATCATCCGAGAACAACCGCCGGGCGAAGTACTACCGCCTGACTCGCTCCGGTCGCAAGCAACTCGAAAGAGAGGCCAGTGAATGGCAGGAAACGACGGCGGTCGTGGCGAGGTTCCTGTCTCTTGGCAAAGAGCATGCGTAACCAGGAGTTCTAGCATGAGGCATCTACGCGTTTTCTTTCGTCGCCTTCCCGGGCTGTTCCGCCAAGATCGGCGCGACCGCGAACTGGCGGAGGAGATCGAAAGTAATCTCGAGCTGCATATCGCCGACAACCTCCGCGCGGGAATGAGTGCCGGGGAAGCCCGGCGGCAGGCAATGATCACGTTGGGTGGTGTGGAAGCCACTAAAGAGGCGTATCGCGATCAACGGGGTCTGCCTGTATTCGACGCCCTCCTGCAGGATATCCGCTACGGGCTTCGCGGGCTGCGGCGCAGTCCCGGGTTTGCGTTCACAGCCGTGCTGAC
>DASQZT010000123.1:0-10508 GCA_035638575.1 Bryobacteraceae bacterium | reverse complement strand
TCAATGGCGGATACGCCGGCTTCAGACTCAGCGCTGATACGGCGTGGCTGGAGAGGCGTGACTGGAAGGAGTTCTGCGAATATGAAAAGGAGGTGAACGAGTCCATCGGCGATACCCCGATGCTCGCCCTTTGTACATATCCGCTTCCGGGAGCCGGCGCGGCGGAGATCCTCGACGTGATGCACACGCACCAATTTGCCCTCGCGCGCCGGAATAAAGAATGGGAGGTCATGGAGACTGCCGAACTCAAGCACGCGAAGGCGGAAATCCAGAGGCTCAACAACGATCTGGAGCGCCGCGTCCTGCAACGGACCAGCGAGTTAACAACCGTTAACGCAGAACTGCGGCGCCAAATGAGCGAACGGCAGCGAGCTGAGGAGGCGCTTCGGGCGGCCCAGGCCGAACTGTTCCATGTCACGCGGGTGACAGCCATGGGTGAACTGGCGGCTTCCATCGCCCATGAAGTCACACAACCGCTGACCGGTATCGTAACCAACGGAAACGCGTGTTTGCATTGGCTTGCCGGCACTCCACCGAAGATTGAGAAGGCGCGGGAGTCAGTCGAGCGGATCATACGCGACAGCGATCGGGCGAGCGACGTGATTAATGACATCCGCGCTCTGGTAAAGAAGGCGCCTGCCCGCCAGGAGCCAATAGATCTCAACGATTTGATCGGCAGGACGCTCATATTGGCCGGCCATGAGATGGCGCGGAATCAAGTCGAGGCGCAAACCGAGCTGGCGGTGGACCTTCCCGGCGTGGTGGGCGATCGCGTACAGCTACAGCAAGTGCTCTTGAATCTGATCATGAACGCCATCGAGGCCATGAGTGCTATTACTGACAGACCACGTGTGCTGGCGATACGGTCCGAACGTCTCCAGGCGCCGGAAAGAGCGGCAATCGCAGTGCGGGACTCCGGTGTCGGACTCGATCCCCAAGGGGCGAAGCGTCTGTTTGACCCATTCTTTACCACCAAGCCGCAGGGGATGGGCATGGGACTCTCGATCTGCCGGAACATCATTTCGGCGCACGGCGGCGAGCTGGCAGGCGCCAATAACCCGGACGGCGGCGCAACATTTGAATTCAAGCTGCCCGTGGCGAAGGAGGAGCCCGATCGCGTCGAAATAGCGACAGCGTGACGTTCGGGCGACGATCGGAGGGCACACGAACGAGACCATCTTTTTGATAGACGACGATGTTTCGGTCCGCGACGGGCTGGGCGCGCTGATTGAATCGATCGGTCTGCCTGTGCAAGCCTTTTCATCTGCCACCGAGTTCATGAACAGCAACCCGGGCACGGTGGCCGGGTGTGTGGTTCTGGACGTCAACATGCCGGGCATGAATGGCCTGGAGTTGCAGCGGGAAATGAATGTCTCCGGCATTCGTATGCCGGTGATCTTCCTCACGGGCTGCGGCGACATACCCATGACGGTACAGGCTCTCAAGGCCGGCGCCGTTCATTTCCTTACCAAGCCGGTGCGGGAAGCCGAGCTCATGGATGCGATCCGGCAAGCGTTGGAGGTGGATCGCAAATCGCGCCCGGAGCGCGCCGAGATCCAAGAACTTCGTCAGCGCTTCGATTCGCTGGCGCCGCGCGAGCGCCAAGTCATGAGCCTGGTGGTATCGGGACGCCTGAACAAGCAAATCGCATTTGAACTGGGCATCAGCGAGCGAACCATCAAGCTGTACCGGGGACAAGTCATGCGTAAGATGGGAGCGCCATCGCTGGCCGATTTGGTGAAGCAGGCTGAGAAACTTGCTCATCTCCGCTGAGCCGGGCCCCGCGGAGGCCGAGTTTTTTCATCTTGGAGATCAGCGTCGTGCGTGGCAGACCCAGGCGCCGGGCGGCGCCGGCCGATCCGCCTAACACCCACCCCGTTTCGCCCAGGACTTGTAGAATGTGATCGCGTTCCACATCTTCCAGCGTGCCGCCGCACGGCATTCCAGAGACATTGCGCCTGGGCTGGAACGGCGGAACACGAAGGACGCCGTCTTGGGAGAGAATCACAGCGCGCTCGATGCAGTTTTGAAGTTCGCGCACATTGCCCGGCCAGGAGTGGTCCATCAGAGCTTGCATCGCCTCGGGAGGAATCGTTCGAATGGGCCTCTGCATTCGTTGTGCCGCGTCGACGATAAAATGCTGCGCCAGGCAAGGAATATCTTCGCGCCGTCCACGCAAAGGTGGCAAGGTGATGGGGAAGACATTGAGGCGATAGAAGAGATCCATCCGGAACGTCTTTTCCTCCACCAGTCTGGTTAGATCTCTGTTGGTCGCGGCGATCACGCGGACGTCGACTCGGATGGTGCGAGCGCTTCCGAGCCGTTCGAATTCCTGTTCCTGTAAGACGCGCAGAAGTTTTGCCTGCAGGTTAAACGGAATATCGCCGATTTCGTCCAGGAAAAGCGTTCCGTGGTTGGCTGCCTCAAAGCGGCCCACGCGCTGCGCGATGGCGCTGGTAAAGGCGCCCTTTTCGTGGCCGAAGAGTTCGCTCTCCAGCAAACCTTCGGGAATCGCGGCGCAGTTCAACCGGATGAACGGTCCGCCGGAACGGCGGCTGAGCTCGTGAATGAGACCCGCAAAAAGCTCTTTTCCCGTACCGGTTTCCCCATAAATAACGATAGTCGAATCGGTGGGCGCCACTATCCGCGCCTGTTGCAATGTATATTGCAGCGCCGGGCATGATCCTACAATCCTGTTTTGGTTCTCCGCGCAATCGGTACGCGAACCGAGCCGCATCGGGTTGAACATCGTCTGGCTCCGCGCATCTTCGGGATGAACGGGCACGATAACGGCAGTAGACATATATAACCTCCAACTCGAACGTTGAATTCCCAACCTCAGATATCACTGAGGCAAGGCTAGCGCGCTTCGAACGGCTTCCAACAGGATTCCAGGCTGAAACGGTTTGTACAGCAACTTCACAACGCCGGGCTTCGTGGCCCAGGCAGCGACGGACGGGTCTTTGTGCGCCGTGATGAAAATCGCCGGGATGGACCGGCCGCTCAGGGTTAGTTGCGAATATAACTCGAAGCCCGACATGCCTGGCAAACGCACGTCGAGAATCAGGCACCGCAGGTCGTCGCGGTGACAGCCGGATCTGGCGAATTCTTCGGCGGACGAGAATAGAGCGACCTCATAACCAACCGACTCAATGAACCCCGCCAGCGACTGCCGTACCGATTCGTCGTCGTCGACGACGGCGATAACGGGGACGCCAGACTCTTCACTCATGACCACCCCTCCGCCTTGCGATGCCGCCTTTTCCTCGGCCTGCTTGATCTCATCCATCGGTGAAGCCAGAATACAGCCCTCTGGGGATCTTTGGTATCTGTACTTTGGTGCAAAGCGCTTCTGACGTCTTCCCGAACGCGGGCACCGCACTGCCCGCGCTTATCGCAGCGCGGGTGCAAAGGCCGGTTCAGCCCAGATGCGTGCCGGTGAGGCGCGGTCCGTTCCACGCAGAAAACCAGCACGTTCACGATCGATTCAAACGGCTAGTGTAGTGTCCGGCAAATAACCGGGCAGACTGTGGGGCAGCCAATCTTGGCTGCAGCCGCCTTTCAGGCGGCTTTCTCTCCAGAGACGATTGTCCAGCCATTTCGTGGACACTACACCAGGCCGTCGATTGACCTTTCGGCGGACTCCCTCGCTCATCACGCGGCCACATTAACTACAACGACCGTCGTGTCGTCGAACTGCTCGGTCCCGGTTGACCATTCCGCGACTGCCTGCATCAGTCTTTCGGCCACACCTTCCGCATCAATCACCGGCGCGATGGTTCTGCAACAGTCGATCAAACGTTCGTCTCCGAAGTCTTCCCCGGCTGCGTTTTGCGCGTCGGTAAGACCATCGCTGAAGATAACCAGCCGGCTTCCCGGCTGCATCCGGATATCATTCGCCGTGTATCGCGCATTCGCGAACATTCCGATCGGAAAACCATCCGAATTCAGCCTTTCCATCTCGCCGCCTGCGCTGATCAAAATCGGCGACGGATTGCCCGCGTTGACATAGGTCAGGACGGCTTTTTCGGCGTCGTACGCCGCCCAAAACAGAGTCGCGTAGCGATTGTCTCCGAAGCGGCCGGCGATTTCCTGATTGAGTTTTTCAACGAGACAGCCGGCCGGTGCACCCGCGCCGCCGCCTCCTTCGCGGAGGTGCGCTCGCGCGACAGCCTGAAGGTTCGCCATCATTAGGGCAGCCGGGATTCCTTTTCCGCTCACATCCGCACAGAGGATCCCAATTCGCTCCCGGCCGAGATCGAGAAAGTCGTAGAGATCGCCCCCGACCGTGCGCGCCGCGAGCGTTTGTCCTGCCACGGTGGCGCCACGCAGCACGGGCACCACGCGCGGGTACAAGTATTCCTGAACGCTCCGTGCAACTTGAAGTTCGCTCTCAACCCTTAGAGCGGCGGCCTCTTCTTTTTTCAGACGCTCCAAGGAAATGGCCATCTCGTTGAAGTTGCAGCTCAGGTCGCCCAGCTGATCCTTGCTGCGCACCGGCGTCCTCCAGGCGAAGTTGCCGCCCGCAATCTGGCGTGCCGCGCGACTGAGGTCGTCAATCGCGGTCGCGATACTGCTGCCGAGGCGGATGCGCATCCACACACCCGCAGCATTTACAAGTACGACCAGAAATAGAAGCGCGGCCAAAAGCCATACCCAGTTCGCCAGGTGGCTGCCCAGGCGTGCCATATCTTCGAAGGTACTTGAGTAACTTGGTCGAACGCTGTATGCGATCCAGTCTTCCGGTGCCCCGGTTTCCCAGTTGCGAACGGTCAGCACAACGGCAGCCGGCCGGGTCATGCCAGGCAGGAAATTGCCTTCTATAGTTCTGAACACCCGCTGATTCGGCGAGTGCACACGAAACGGCCTGGGGGAGACACTCGTCACCGCCATGCTGGCTGCCGAAGAGAGCCGCTTGGCCAATTCGGACCCCAGCGGCAAGGTGAAGGTCGCCGTCGCCTTGCAACTGCCCCGCTGTCTCGTCAAAACGTTGCGGATTTCAAGCTGTCCCCGATCGACCACCAGTCCCGCGAAATCGGTGTCCGGCAACCACTCCGGATGTTTGCCGAAGACGCGCGTTGACCCCGGCAGCACAGACTGCACACCACGGGGGCTCTCTACAACTAGGAAAGCCTCAGCTTGGGGAAACGCCTCGTCCGTGTACGCCAGTAGTGGCTTGAGCCCGACGGAATTCTCCGGTGGCGCCGTGCAAGCGCCGGCATAATCCAAAATTGCGGGAGCAACGGACCGGCTCGCCTGAACCAGCACCTGAATCTGCTTCTCCACGACGTTCGCACTTTCGCGCCGGACCACCACGTTCAAGGCTGCCACTGCCAGGCAGACGATCAGAATTGTAGATGTCCCCGTGAAGACAATAATTGCCGCGATCCTCCAGCGAACCCTGCCCCAGGCACGGCGGAGAGCGTGGCGCATCCGATTGGGCGTGACATCCTTGGTCATCTTTGCAACCGCTGCAGCCGAAGGGCCAGATTTGTAAACCCGCCATCTTCTCGCGCAATCATAAGAACCTATTCCCGAATGTGTCGAGCCGAAGTCATTTGTGTCGCCGATCAGACTTTCACATTCGATCATCAACGGAACAAGTCTCGACGTTTCAACACAGGTCGAAATCGCCGAGTTGGCAACGTGGTTGCACTCACCACTGGCGAAGTAGGAATCGAACATCAGTAGAGAAGAACATATATGAATGCGTTGACTGTCGTTCGTTCTCGGAAAGACATCCCAAATTCCCTGGCGTGTCTACCAGATTGCCGCGCCGTGCTCTGCCTCCTGGCGATGCCTCTTTTCGCGCAGGCATGGCAGACCACCACCCCGCCCGTCGCGGCGTGCCAGGCCGCCGGCCAGGTTGCCGGATGGGACATCCTGGAGCATACCCTCAGTCTCAAGAGCGATTCCGGTGACTACTCCGACTTCCGCTATGACGATTCGACGACCTTCACGTCCGCCGGTGCTACATTCCGGCCCGACGAAACGGGGATTCTCGAAGCGCTGAACATTGACGACCGCCTGTGTGTAGAAGCGTTTCGCGCGGACAGCAACGAGACCGCCGATCGCGTACGGGTTACGTTGCGGGGCGATATTGACGCCCGAGACAGGCGCGAATTGATCCGCTGGCAGAGCGAAGAGCTTTTTGGTGCCGTGAAGGCGTTGGACCAGGCCAACCACAGAATTACAGTGCATGTTTCCGCTTCCTCTGACGTTTCGGTCGACGCCGCAGGATCCGTTACGTTCTGGATACTGCCGACCGCTGCCGATGACCCGGCCGACACCGTCCGCGGTGGTTGGGACTCCCTCGCCCCCGGAGACGCCATTTACGTCCGCGGCGAACCCGTAACGGGAATGCCAACCATGCGAGCGAGACTGATCGTCTCCGGCGGGTTCCGCAGTTTCGTCGGCTCCGTAGAATCCATGGAACCTCTCACCAGTGTGCTCCAGCTTCGCGATTTTCGCTCTGGACGCACTCGGCCAGTCCGCTTTAATTTCGTGTCGATCTACGTGGTGGGAAAGAATACGGTGCCCGGCGCCCGGGATCGCCGCCTGTACCCAGCTACCGTTGGAGACATGCAGGAAGGCGACTCCGTTCTGCTCCTGGGCCGCGAAAACGACCAGGCCGGCGGCATCGATGCATTCCTGCTCATCACGGGTTTCTCTCCCGGCGGCGTCCTTCAGCCAGGCCCCGGACAATCCGCCGATTGGATTTTTCAGGCCATCGGTTTCGGCGGGAGCAGACCATGAATCGTCTACCGTTCAGGGAACTGCGCTCGAGTGGAAGCGCCTCGCCTGTGGATGGTCCCGCCGAGGGCGCCATGGCACAAGCGCCCCACTGGCGACTACTGGCCGGGAGCCACATCTGAATAAACCTTTAGGCGCGAATCGGAACAGAATCTGGCGCTATATTGGAAAGGATACTGTTCTGTGCGGCCTTTTGACTGGAGCCCTTTGGCCGCGAACTGGTGGCACATGAGGGTTCTCTCCAAAGTTTGGCGTTATGGGCTTGCGGTAGTTTCGTGCGGTCTTGCGCTGGCCCTGGCCATCCCCTTGGATTCTCCGTCCTCGTGTTTCTTCCTCGCCGTCATGGTGAGCAGCCTTTACGGCGGGAAGGGACCGGGCGTCCTCTCGGTGCTGCTATCCTCCCTCGCCTTCGATTATTTCTTCCTGCCGCCGAAATACAGTTTTACGATGCAGCCATTTTCATCCCTGCAATTTACGGCGTTCCTGGGAGCCGTTCTGGTAGTCTCGGTGTTGATCGAGGCGAAACGGAGGGCGGAAGAAGCCAGTCGCCAAATTGACGCCAAATACCGGCAGGTTTCGGATGACGCTCTCGCTCAGGCCCAAAAGTCTGAAGCTCAGTTGCGCCTCATGATCAACTCGATTCCCGTGCCGGCATGGTCCAGTCGAGCAGACGGCGCCACCGATTTTGTCAATCAACGCTGGCTCGACTACACCGGCATTGCGCCTGAACAAGCGCTGGGCTGGGGCTGGAAGGTTGTGTGTCATCCGGACGACCTCGATCGGACGATGGAGTACTGGCGATCGGTTCTGGCTTCTCACGAGGATCGTGAGTTGGAAGCGCGTCTGCGCCGTTTCGACGGCACATATCGCTGGTTCCTGTTCCGCGTCAGTCCTTTGCGGGACGACTCGGGAAAGGTCGTGAAGTGGTATGGCACATGTATCGACATTGAAGACCGAAAAACGGCGGCGGACGCCGTACGCGCCAGCGAGCTTCAATTTCGTATGATCGTCCACAGCATTCCCGGCCTGGTCGCCACCATGACACCGCAGGGCGACCTGGAACTCGTCAATCAGCCCGTCCTGGACTATACAGGGTTGGCGTTTGACGCGCTCAAGGATTGGTGGGCCACCGGACTTGTGCCGGAAGAGGAGTTGCCGCTTGTGACCGCCAAATGGAAACAGTCGGTGGAAACCGGATGTGAATATGACGTGGAGCACCATATGCGCCGCGCCGATGGCGCGTATCGCTGGTTCCACGTGCGCGGACTGCCCCTGCGCGACACCCACGGCCAGGTGGTCCGCTGGTATTGCGTACTCACGGACATCGAAGGTCGCAAGCGTACCGAGGAAGCCCTTCGGTCCAGCGAGCACCATCTCCGCCTGATCACTGAAACGATTCCCGCCCTGGTGTGGCGCACCACGCCGGACGGCGAGATCGACTACGTCAATCGGCGCGTTCTGGAATACACCGGCAAGCCGCTCGAACACTTCGGAAAAGACGGATGGCTGCAGCTTCTCCATCCCGACGATGTCGATTCCACCATACGCCTGTGGCGGCAGAACATCCAGACCGGGCATTCTCACCGGGTCGCTTACCGGCTTCGCCGCGCGGATGGCACATATCGCTGGTTCGACGTGCGTGGTGAGCCATTGCGTGACATCGAGGGGCGAGTCGTGCAGTGGTACGGAATTTGCATCGACGTGGAGGACCGTAAGCGGACGGAGGAAGCGCTGCGATACACTCAGGAGCGCCTTTCCATTGCGTCGCAGGTTGCGACCGTGGGCGAATTGTCGGCTTCTATCGCACACGAAGTGAACCAGCCGCTCACCGCCGTGGTTTCGAACGGCAATGCGTGCCTGCGCTGGCTTTCCGCCCAACCGCCGAACCTCGCCAAGGCTGTGGAAGCCGCCCAACGAATTGTCCGCGACGGGAAAGACGCGGGAGAAGTGGTGCGCCGCATCCGTGCGCTTTTCAAAAGGGCCGCCCATGAGGAAGTTTCGCTCGACTTGAACGAAGTGATCGGCGAAGTACTCGGCCTCCTGCGCGGCGAGACCGCAAAGAGGCGCGTCATCGTACAGACCGACCTGGGGCAGAACCTGCCGCCGGTAACAGGCGATCGCCTACAATTGCAGCAACTGATACTCAACCTGCTCCTGAACGGGATCGAGGCCATGGATCCGGTGACCGATCACCCCAAACGACTGTTCATTCGCTCCACTCAGGAACCTGACGATACCGTCCTCGTGGAAATAAGGGACTCCGGGGTAGGATTGAAAGATCCGGACACGGTCTTCGAAGCCTTCTTCACAACCAAGGAGAACGGCATGGGCATGGGCCTGGCGATTTGCCGCTCCATTGTCCAAGCGCACAACGGGCGCCTTTGGGCGGCATCCGGAGAAGGACCAGGCGCCACGTTCTGCTTCACTCTCCCCCTTCAATTGAGTCCGGTGTCACGACTTCCGACAATCCCATTGTCTTCGTTGTGGATGATGACTATCGCATACGCGAAGCTCTGTCCAGCCTGATCGCTTCGGTGGGGCTTCGCGTGACCGCGTATGGTTCGGCGGCGGAGTTTCTGGAGGCCGAAAAGCCGGACGCGCCCGCCTGCCTGGTGCTGGATCTGCAACTCCCGGGGGCGAGCGGCCTGGAGCTGCAACGCGAACTGGCCGACGGCAGCGGACCGCCGATCATCTTCATTACGGGTCACGGAGATATTCCGTCTTCGGTCCGCGCCATGAAGGCGGGGGCAATCGAGTTTCTCCCCAAACCCTTCGGCGATCAGGAACTGCTGCAGGCGATCGACGCAGCCCTGGCGCTCGATCGCAAAGGGCGGCAACAGAGAGCTGAGTTAGCCGAGTTGCAGAAGCACTACGCGCTGCTCACTCCTCGCGAACGGGAAGTGCTGCCCTTCGTGGTCTCGGGGTTGGCGAATAAGCAGACCGCCGCGGAACTCGGAACCAGCGAGATCACCATCGGAGTTCATCGCGGGCAGATTATGCGGAAGATGGGTGCGCGGTCGCTCGCTGAACTCGTCCGCATGGCCGACAAACTGGCTCTTTCGCGCGGAGCGGGACAGTCCTGAATAAACATATAATGGCGGGCTTCCTGCACCTGCGGTTATGATCGAATCGTGGTTGAAGATTCCAGTTCGAATGCAGGTTCTGCAAGGCACATCGTCGCGGCGGTCGACGATGATTTTAGAGTTCGCGAGTCCATCGAGAGCCTCGTGGCTTCGGCCGGACACACACCCCTGGTGTTCGCTTCCGCGGAAGAGTTTCTGCAATCGGGAGCGCCCGAGTCGGCGGTCTGCCTGATTACGGATGTGAAGATGCCGGGTATTGACGGACTCGAGTTGCAGCGTCGCGTCAGGCTCAAATATCCCCGGTTACCCGTGATCTTTATAACCGCCCACTATGACAATGAGACTCGACAACGAGCCCTTAGTCAAGGCGCCGCCGGATTCCTGTATAAGCCGTTCGACGCCGCGGATTTGTTGGGCACAATCGAGTTCGTCCTGAGTACGCCACCAGAGGATTGACCTGGGGTGGCTCCCGAGCTGTTCAGCAAGGAGAAAACAATGGCTATGTCCGATTTGATTGGTTCCAGCCCTAAATTCCGGGCTCTACTTGAGGAAATCAACATGGTGGCGCCGGTGGATAGCGCCGTCCTCGTTCGCGGGGAGACAGGCACCGGGAAGGAAGTGGTGGCACAGGCAATTCACGCTGCCAGTCCGCGCCGGCAGCAACCGTTCGTG